>DASVRD010000074.1:0-2293 GCA_036388775.1 Pyrinomonadaceae bacterium
AAAAACAAGAAATATCCCCTTTATCTCTTTCATCCCTGTTAATTCTTTGTCTTTCACTTTTATGAAATCTGATTTAGTTTAACGATACTTGTCCAAAAGCGTTTTCAGCTTTTCGGATTTTTTAGCAATGCCGAGCCGGATTGTGCCGTCGCCGATTGTCATAACTTTGATATTGACGCCGAAAACTTCCCCGGTCTGGATCGAGCAAACGGGGCTTCCGCTGTTTCCGGGCATCAGCGTTAAATCGGCGTAAATGTCTTCGCTTTTATCAATCATCGAAACCGCGCCGAGCGAGCTAAACGGCATTTCATAATCACCGTAATAACCGATTGAAACGACTTCTTCGCTGATTGCGGGCAAACGGTCAGCGAGTTTTAAAGCAGTCGTTTTGCGTCCTTTCAATTTTGCCGGGTCGAAGCGAAAAATCGCCAAATCCGAATCGTCGTCTTTCCCGACAAATTCAAGCGGCAAATTGATTGTTTCGCCGTTTGGCAGCTTCTTCCACGCAATCAGCTCGCGCCTGCTTTTCGGCGAAAAATTTATCATTTTTTCGACTTCCGATTGAACGTGAGCGGCGGAAGCTATCAGGTTTTCGCCGACTAGAAAACCCGTCCCGGAAGTCACGCGCTTTTCCGCGCCTTCATATTTATAAACTACGGAAATGGCAAAAACCGAATTGTTTAGCTCGGCAATGCGTTGTTCTTTGCCGACTTGAGAGCAGGAAAGATGGAGGAACAAAAACAGAATTGCGACAATCTTTTTGCTTTTCATTTTCACGGCGCGAGTATCGTAAACGGATAAAACGGCAAATTTCGCAGTACGCCGAAAACGAACAAAACGACGGCAAAAGCCCAAATGCCAGCGGGCGGCAGTTTCCCGATTCCGAGAGTCCGCCCGCGCGCGGCAACCGAAACAAGATTCAGCACGAAATAAATTATCATCGGCACGAACAGAACGAGCAAAACGTTGTAATCGAGCGCCGCCAGCCAGTCGCCGTTTAAAAGCTGGTGCATTCCGCGTGTAGCGCCGCAGCCCGGACAGCTTAAACCTGTCAGCGCATAAAAAGGACATTGCGGAAACCAGCCGGACGAAGTCGGATTGATTGTTTTAACTAAAAATAAAATTCCGCCTGCCGCCGCTAAACCGGCAACTGCCAGACCGCGCTCGATAATCGAGCGTGTCGGCTGAAGAGCCTTAAATTTATTTTGTTTACTTTCCAAGCGTACCAAAAATTTTACCAAACGCCTCGACCATCAATTTGATCGAATCGTTGCCGGTAATGTCTGATTTATCGGCAAGCGCGGCGAACGGTTTGATTGCGTCCAGAACGGCGGGCGAAGAATCCGGCGGCGGGGCGGTCGCCAAATCGCGGATTTTTAGCAAATGAGTTCTCAAAACGGTTTCATCCGGCGTTCGTTCACGCTTCGTTCTCGGTTCGCGTATTTGCAGCATGGCGGCGGCGAGATTTTCGCCCAATTCAAAGTGCCAGGCTTCGGTGCCGGACAATTTGGTTTTCAGCGAACCCGTTAAAATGCTCATCACGCGGCGTTTTTCACTTTCGTCTTTTGGCAGAGCCGAAAGCCTGGCGCGTTCGTCGGTAAGCTCGGCAGCCATTTCCTTGCTCAAATTGCTCAGCACACTGTCGGATTCCGCATCCGAATTTTCGGTTTGCAGCGTACGCAGCATTGTTCCGAGCAGCATATAAATCTGAGCCTTATATTTGGAATCGCCCGCGACAAAATTATAAACAACCACGCCCGTAACTTTTACCGGCGTGCCGGAAAGCAGCGTCGGCGAAAATTTCGACTCTCGCGCCGCCTGCACCGATGCATCGCGCAGTAACGGGTGTCCGCTTACCGCCACAGCCGAGATAACATCTCCGTTTTCTCCAATCGTAACCTGAACGTTGACCGCGCCTTCGGCGTTGACGGCTTTTGCCGCCGCCGGATACACGGGTTTCACAAGATTTGTCGCTTTACCGTTTAAAACGCCGCCGCTAATGGTTTTCGGCAGAGCGCGGTTTTCCTGAGCCGAGACTAAAACGACCGAAAACAGGACTGCGAGAAAAAGACTGAAAAGACGCTGCAATTGTTTGTTCATAAAATTCTCCTCCGAGTTGACAAAATTTACACTATCTTTGACACCGGAGCAAAGTTTTTGTTCCCAAAAATTTAAGCGTTTGCCATTTTTAGAAAAAGCGCATCGGTAGCGATCTTGCGGTTGATGTTGACGGCAAATTGCTCGCGCAGAGTTTCTATTTCGGTGAGCCACGTTTGAGCGCGGCGCGAATCGG
>DASVRD010000075.1:0-17423 GCA_036388775.1 Pyrinomonadaceae bacterium
AGCCGGAAATGTGTTCGGGGTCAGATTCGGATTGTTCGGGTCTCTTAAATTCGTTCCGACCGTGAATGAATTAGCAATCGTAGAGCTGCGCGAAGCCGACAAAGTGCCTCCCGGATTTGCTCCCAAAATGCTGCCTAACAAATCAAATCCTTCACGGACAAACGAAACCGAATAGCCGCCGCGAAAAACGCTGCGCCCGCTCTCGCCGAAGATGCCGCGCAATAAACCTTTTTCGCCGAAGTTGGGACTCCACACTACACCGGCGGAAGGCGCAAAGTTGTTATAATCGTCCGGGTAAGCTTTTTCGCCAATCTCCAGCGGCACAACTCGCGGAACTGTTCCGGTTAAAGTTCCGGGCTTGAAAATGTTACCAGCGCCGGAAAGACCGTAAACCTGATCGAAATTTTCGAGCCTGGAGTAATTACCGCTCAGAACCTTAAACGCAGTTTGCGGCTGCCAGCGCAAACCGTAATTAAGCGTCAAATCCGAGCGCACGCGCCAGCTATCCTGCGCGAACAAACCGTAGGTGTTTTGTTTGGAAAGACGGGCTTGTTCGGCATTGAGCTGATATGTTCCCTCAGACGTTAGATAAGCGGTCGAAGAGTATTGGGCGACTCGTCCGACCAAAGTGGCGTAAAGATTGCGCGCTGCGGTTAATTGCGCCGCCGTTGCTCCCGGAAGAGTCGTGGTGCTGAACATATTGAAAGCGGCTGTGTCTGATGCGAGAAGTCCGAAATTGATTGTCGGGACAATTCGACCGATTGCCGTGCTTTCGGCTCTGATGAGCTTGTATTGTCCGCCGAAGCTGATGTTATGCGAACCGGCAATCCACGTCACCGCATCGCTAAAGTCGTAAGTCGGCGTGTTGCGACCGCTGTACGAGTTTCTCGCCGTGGCGCTCGTGACACCGGCGGCGGGAAAATCGGTCGAGCCGCCGATTGATAAATCATATCCGCCCTGAAACGCATAATCTGCGGGCGATATCCCCGCACTAAATTCTGAAAAACCGGTAGAAACGGCGTAACGCGCTTCGTTAACGATATTGCTTCCGAAGGTTGAACGAAGCGCCGTCGAATACGAATTGCGATTCGAGCCTTGCGTGTAGGAAGGAAAGCCCGGAAATCTTTCGTCCTGACTGTTGAGAAAGTCTTTGGACGGAACGAATTTTTGTCGGTTCGTAATAAATTCCAAGCTGTTGCTTTTATTCAAATTAAAATCGAAACGCAAAGCCAGAAACTTGCGGACTTGCATACCCGCCGGAGTAAAGTTGAAGTTCAGCAGATTCGGCGAGTTTGTAATTGGAGTAATGGTTCCCGCACCCGTTGTCGCTGAACGAATTTGCCCCAAAAGCGAGCTGATTGTCGGATCGGGCGTTGATAACTGGTTGTTCGCACTGGCAATGTCAAATAAATTTCTCGTTTGCACTCCGCTCGCGGTAACGTACGAGTAATTTCCCGCTTGCGCTGCGGGGGTCAGAATGGTTCGCGTTCGGGTTTGAGATTCGGGAAGACGAAATTCTTCATAATTAAAAAAGAAGAAAGCTTTGTCTTTACCGGAATTAAAAATCGGGCAGCCTTCGCAAAAGTTGAGAAACGGAATCGGACCGCCGAGCCGACCGCCGTATTGATTCAAGATAATCTTGTTGCGCGGCGCTTTGTCGTCGCCCGGAAGCGGTGCTAAATCGCGGTTGTTATACCAATAAGCGGCGTTTAAGGCTGAATTGCGATGCTGCCAAAAAAGACCGCCGCGATAATTGTTAGTTCCTCGTTTGGTCACGAATTTGATTTGCACGGCGCCGTCGCCGGAGCTTTCCGCGCCGGGCGAAGCGGTCGAAACCGTGACTTCATCAATTGCGTCCACGCGCGGGCGAACATACGTAAAGAAACCGTCGCTCGAACGCAGCAGATTGTCCTGCACATCAACGCCGTCAATCGTGATGCTCAAAGAGCCTTTCGGCAATCCGTTAACCGAAGAGCGGCGCGGAGCGCCGACGGTTGCCGTGCCGGGCAGCAGCGTCACGAGATCGAGCGCGTCGCGCGACGTAATCGGCGTTTCCGTAATCTGTCTGCCGGTGATTGTCGTGCCAATTGTCGCCGTTTGAGTTTGCAAAACCTCACCGCCGCTTTGAATTGTGACAGTCTCGGTGACGTTGCCCGGTTCGAGCGTCGCGTCAACGGTCGTCGGTAGTCCAACGTCAACTTTGACGTTTTCAACTATTGCTGTTTTGAAATTCGTGGCAGTAACCGAGACGGTATAAATGCCGCTGGCGACCGCTGGAACGCGAAACGCTCCGTTTTCGGCGGTCGTAGCGGTAAACTCCTGTCCGCCTTCGCCGCGAATTGTTACCGCCGCGTTCGGAACTGCCGCCCCGTTCGCGTCTATGACCGTTCCGCCGATTGCGCCGGTCGTTGTTTGGGCTTCGAGCGGCAATTGGCAGAAGAAAACAACCGCCAAAACTGCCGCTAAAAAGCTAAAGTGTACTTTCATTTGATCTCCCTCCGAAGTTAAGAAAAAAACCGATTACAATTGGACGAAACAACAAATAAGTAAAAATAATTCTTGAGAAGGTACAAATATATTTTTGAGACGAAGCCGGAAAACAGCCTTAAGTTAAATCTGAAAATTTATAAAAACTGCCCCTTAGAATTTTCAGAGGAATGCCGATCTTAGTTATGCAAAAGGCTAACAATTTCGCTCAAGGCAAGATTTGTACCTGATTATTAAAACTCCCGGCAGTTTGTTACGGTTGCGGATGAAACTTATTAAAATGAATTTCAAGAAAAAGGTAAAGCTATTTCATGGAGATTAAAATCCAGAATCTTAAAGGTTATCCAAATAAATGGATTCGATAATCGCTTGTGAGGGCTGGAATTATGTCGACTGGATGACAAAGAGGTCGGGCGAAATTGTTTTTTATCCGCATGCCGCGCGCAGCTACTCAAATGCTCGCCGTTTATGCACGCGCTTTTGAGAGGGTTAAGGTTATTCGACTTTTTAGAAACTGTCTGAAAAGGTCTAAAAGTATGATTTCGCCATCTAAAAAGCGGGCGGGAAAAGGTTTATTTGACAGATTTAAGCAATGCTCAACGAGAAGTCTTTAAAGAGCATGTCCCTTTGACGGAAGATGGCGGTCTTCGGCGCAAGCACACCTTCATGAAATCCTCAATACAAGATGCCATCATTGGGAAGAAAATCCTGCTGCCTGGGCAAATCCGTCAGATGGGTAAAGATTACGAGCGATTAAACAAAACGAGCGGAGCCATTATTTAAGCGATAATGACGGGATTGACGGTTCGCCGGTTAAATCGAAAATGACCTTTTTAGAAAATCTCAAATGCGGGATATTAACCCCGAATGAGAATAAGAATCTACCTTGTTAGCGATCATTTTTTTACATTGTCAATACTTGTCGCCAAAACGTCGCTTAATGCGCAAATTGCAACCTTCTTTGGCTCTCGCGGTAATGCTATGTTTCCCAAATCAAATGATTTATTTCCGACTATCGTGACATCTCCGGCAGATACCCATCCGTTTCCAAAATCAATGTATAGCGGAACCGGCATGACGAAATTATCCGAAACTCCCGACTGCGTAATCTTGCCGCTCAAGACAACTTTTCCGTCCGCCTTGTTAATATTGTATTCCAGCTTATAAGCCGGGACTTCCGTTCCGTAAACCCACTGGTCGAAAAACCAATCCATCTTGCCGTTTTTGTCAATATCCATTTTCGGAGTTATATGTTTTTCGACAATTGCTTTGAAATCTTCGGTCGAAACGTCCTTGTTATAATGAATTTTAATAAAGTCTCTCATCATCGCTTGAAATTTCGCATCGCCTTCTTTCCTGTCATTCATCATCATCCGAATCATATGCAGGATATAAGCGCCTTTCGGATAAATCAGACTTTGCGCAATGCCGCCCGTTTTGGCTGTATTTAAGCGATACCCTTGTGTGACGGGTCCGACCGTATATGGCTTTAAACCTTTTGTTCGCGGAGAGGCTTCGACAATTTGCTTTCGCTGCTCTTCCCAGAATTCATTAAATTTTTTGATGTCTTTCTTGACGAATTGGATATACAGAGACGTTGATAACTGCGCAAACCCTTCGCTCATCCACTGGTCGTGATAGCTGGTCCAACCGGAAGAATGTCCCCACCATTGGTGCGCAACTTCGTGCGGAGCGACTTCGCGCCAAAAACTGTCGGTTCCCCCCTTGATTCCGAAAAGCTGAGTTCTCTGAGTAGAATCAATAAAAGCCATATATGGCATATAAATCAGCGTCGCCCAAGCCTGTCCGAAATTTACCGCCGGCTGCTGCGTCATTGCTATTCGGTTAAACGGGAGTTTCCCGAAATAAGCATGATAGATTCTCGTCGAGTTCTGGGTTTCGCCTAAGACATACTCCGCCATACTTGAAGTCGAGAATGATCCTAAAGTAGTTTCCGTTTTGATGCCCGCAGCTTCCGCCTGCTCAATCTGGCGCTGAGCTGTTTTGATTTCATCCGGGACATCTTTATTGACAAAAACTTCTAAAGTATATCCGGTTACGTCGTCTTTAAATTCCTTTTTGGTAAAATCACCGTAATTAAAACCTGCAACCGCCATTTCGACGCCTTTGGTTGACCATGCGGATACTTTTAAATCTCCTTCGGTTTCTTCCGGTTTAGCCAGTTCTCCGACGCCCACCATGACCATCTGTTTCGGATAACGAAAAGTAATATCAAAGCTCGCCCGGTCTCCGAATTGCGTCCCGCCGTTGTTCGGATACCAGCTCGCCCGGGCAGCCGGGTTTAAAATATAGTTGCCTGAACCTCTGCTTATTAAAACCCGGTCGCCTTCATACTCGAAATTTAAGACAAAGGGTTTGCCTATTTCCTGCGCGGCGGGGAGAATAACAGCCAGACTTCCGTCTTTTTCGCTGTTTTCCTGAATAATATTTATTTCCTCGCCGTTTTCGCCGAAAACTCGCTTTACTTTAAGCGTCGGATATAAATCAAAAGGTAAAACGCGCTGTCCGGGAACCCGCATTGTCATTGTTACTTTATCCGAAGCTAATAATTTAGTTCCGCGCAAAGTTACATCAATCTCGTGCTTGGCAAGGTCAAAAACACGGCGATCCTGCGAGCTGTTCGCCGTCCCTTTTTTATACTCGTCCGCCAAATGAAATGCCGTCCAGATTCCGCCGCCGGATTCGCTGTAATCGAGAAGCATTACCTGTTCGGGCGAAACTTCGGCGATTCCCAGAGGATCGAGCTGATATACCAATTTGCTGTATTTTTTACCTTCGATAAAAGATGTGAAAAAACCGGGTCTGGGCGGCGCATACGCATCCATCAAAATCCGCGCGGTCATATTGTAACGAAAACGGTTGCGAAGCATTGTTTCTTTTTCGCGAAAAGCATCGCGTGCTTTTGTCGCCTGCGCGCCCGCCGTTGACATTTTCGCAGCCGCTGATTTTTTAATCTCATCGAAAGTTTCGTCGGTAAAGAAAATTACCAATTGCGAAAACTGATCTTTAAGCTCCGGCGATTCGATAAAAAAATTCAACATTTTCTTTTCCGAATTTACCGGAGGAGTTAACGATATTTCGCCGTCGCCGATAAAGACCGCGCCGGTCGTCTTGCCTTGCGCCGGAGCAAGGAAATACATTTCTCCGCTGCGAAGAGTGAATGTTGCGGCGTCGCGCTTTAAGACCAGGTTATTCACACTCGCGTATTCACCGCTGAAGGCATTGGGCGCTTCGGATAATTTACGAAGCTCGGTATAAACCGGATCAATATTAGCTTTTGTGGCTTTAATGGTAACTTCGCCGACGACTCTCGGGGTTTCGGTTGGAGAGGGTTGCGGATCTTGCGCGCGTACTGAAAAAGCGAAACACAAAATTACCGAAAATACGACAAAAAGATTTTTAATTTTCATTTTTTATCCGATCTTTAAGAAGAGGTTTCTCAAAAACATTAAGTGGCTTTAGATTTCGAGAATTTGCACAATATTGTTATCTCAATAACAAAAGGTCAAGCTCTTAACCTCATACTTGCTGCAAATGCAAAGAATAATTTAGATCCACCTGAATGAGTTTACGTCTTTAATTGTTTAGGGTTGCAAAAACTCGTGAAATTTATTTTTCATGTTTTTCAGCAACTTCATTACTTACACACGACATTTAACTAATTGTGTAACAAATCGTAAGCAATAAAAAAGGTCTCTCAAATTTTGAGAGACCCGAAGCCGTTATATTAAGGCTAATAAAAATGCTGGTCGTTTCAACTAGAAGTCGTAACGAAGTGCAAATTGCACAACACGCGGAGTGCTCTGAACAGCAGTTATCCGTCCAAAGGTTGCGGGAGAACTAAAAGAAGTAGCCGGTGCAGCAAAAAAGGTACTGTTAGTCAGATTATAAGCCTCAGCCCGGAAGCTAACAACGTGGCTTTCCGCCCACGGCATCTTGAATTTCTTCGAGAGAACCGCATCCAGCGTCCAGAAGCCTTCACTGCGGAAAATATTTCTGCTTCCACCTTCTCCGTGTCTCGGATAGCGTAAGGCTGCCAGCGCGGCGGCAGGGTCGGCAAAATACTGGATACCTCCGCCTTCTTCGTGAATTTCTGCTTTAAAAGCAGATCTGTCTCCGATTAACACAGCCGGATTATCCTGGAAAAATCCGAGCGTGAATGCACCGGTTGTCGAAGTAGTAGGCAAACCGGAGCGAGCGCTGAAAATACCCGCTAACGTCCAGCCACCGATAGCCGCATCCAACCATTTAGGCATGTTTCCAGCCAAGGCTCTTCCGCGACCGAAAGGAATATCCCAAATACCGTTTACGTTGGCGATATGACGAATATCAAAATCCGAATCTCCGCGGCAAGATTTGAGATCCAGTATATTGCAAACGTATGCCGAAGTTGTCCCGCTTGTTACGTTAGCAACGCTGGAGTTGTTATCAATCGAGTGTGACCAAGTATAGTTAACGTCAAACTGGAATCCTTGCGAGAAGCGTTTCCGCAAACTAACAAGCATACCGTCATATTGCCCTTCACCGAGATTGGTAACATAGGCATTGACTGAAAACTGTGAACTCATTCCGACGTTCGGAAGTAGTAAATTTTGTAGTGCTAAATATTGAAGAAGATCAGTCGTATCCCCGCGTACCACATAATTTGGTTGAAGATTAGTGATAAGCTGGGTACAATTAGTACCCTGATTAAAATTCGCGCAAGTAAACTGCGTTCCGAAATTAGCGCGAACCGCAGCATTTAGTTGATTTTCAATCCATGGTTGCGGTGTCAGCGATCCGACGGCTACTCCTGCTTCACGCTGAGCTTGAAGAGCATTTAATGCATCGAACAAAAACTGCCCGGATGCCGGATCTTTGAAATTCATTACCTGTGAAGCATCAGCCAACGCGAATTGCTTACGTGATCTGCGTCCTACATAAGAGACATCAAGAAGCATATTACCCGGTAGTTCACGTTGTACACCTAAACTCCATTGATGTGAATAAGGTATTTCAAAGTTTTGAGCTACCGTGTAATTAGACCTGTTATTAGCAAGTCCGACAGGCACTCCTGTTGCGCTAACATTAGGAGTAAAAGGATTAGTAATAGTTACCGGCGGAGGCTGAATGGGTAAACTGTTAAGCCCCGTAAATCTCGGATTGTTTAACAGATTAGTTGCCGCGTTGGTACCGGAAGCCAAATTAATCGTCGAAACCTGATCAAAAATGTAAGTGTTTTGATCCTGGATAAAAGTAAGGGCACCGCCGACGCGGTCATAAACCAGAGAATATCCGCCCCGTAGTGAAGTATCCCGGTCACCGAAAATTGCTCCTAATAAACCACCTTTGAAAGACGGATTGTATGCAAAACCGATTCTGGGAGAAAAGTTATTCTTATCCGCCTCGTATAAATCTCTTCCGTTATTTTCCTTCCCGATTAAAGTATATCTGAGAAGAGGTTCTGCTGTATTGCCGCTTATCCCGGCAGCATTATTCGCAATTCTTGCACTAACCAACTGATCGAAATCAACGTCATTTGCTGCCTGGAAGCCATTTTTATCAAATGGGGCAGGATAGAATTGCCAGCGCAGACCTAAGTTCAAAGTCAAATCATTGCGAATTTTCCAATTATCTTGAGCATAAAGCTCGTATTCGTTGTAACTCCAATTACGTTTTCTTCCCGTGCCAAGCGGCTGGGGTTTCCCCGAAGTATCATAAACGTATCTGGTTTGAAGCGACGCTAACCGTCCTAGAGCAAAGGTAAAGGCAGCATCAAAGTTAGTTGTTGCTGTTGAGCTGGTACCTAAATTGCCGGGACGCAATGAAGCCGTTCCAGCCGGTACATTGAGAGTAGTTAAACCACCGCCCAATCCAACGCTCGGAAAATTAAAGTCATTTATAAGCGTCGTGTTTTGTTGAATCGGCTTGTATGAAGCGCCGAATTGAAAAGTATGTGATCCTTTAATCCAGGTTACGTCATCACGAAATGTCGGTACGATAACATCGCGATCTTGGTAGCTGATGCTAGCAAAGGGCGACTGGATAACCGCAAAAGTAAAGCTGTTCGGATAAGCAGCCGACGGCGCAACCGGGAAATCCCATAACTGTCTTGAAACCCCTACAGTCGCTTGATTAGTTAGTGACGGATTAATTACCCAACTATGACCGACAACAAACTGATAGCTCTTATCGTTTAATACTTGCGAATCTCCGTCACCTGGGAAAAGCTCTAATCCGTTGGTTTGGGAATTTCGCGTTAGACTAAGCCGACCAAACGCTCTTTGATTTTCGTTTATATTGCCGTCAATGCGCGATGTATAGGTATTGTTGCCGACAACTACCGGCGCATTAAATCTAAAAAGACCGGTGTTGATGCCGTTGCCGCCGGTTAAATCATTTGCCTTCGGATAACGGCTGTTGATGAAAGACAAAAGTGCTTGATTAACTCCTACACCTTGAGGATCGAGCGCCCTTGCCTGTGCTTCTGTAAGAAAACCAATACAATCCGGTCTGGTATCAAGCCGAGCAGTTGTCGGGCAAGCCGCACCGGTTGAAGTCGAGGTGGCTAATAAATATCCTATTCTGCCCTCGCGGAAATGTTGTAGCGGCACTGTTCTTGATTGGGCAGATTCTGAATCATCGCGTCGTCCGTCATAATCGAAGAAGAAGAACAGGCGGTCTTTTCCGCTCTTAAATAACGGTCCGCCTTCGCCAAAATTGAAGAACGGAAGCGGTCCGCTCAAGTTGCCGCCAAATTGGTGGCGCTGTAGCGCCGGTCTCGCGACTCCGTTTCTATTATTAAAGAAAGTGTTCGCTGCAAATTTTTCTCCGCGGTAATATTCGCGCAACGAACCGTGAAAATCATTCGTGCCGGTTCTGGTTGCCAATTGAATCTGACCGCCGCTGCTGCGTCCTTCCGAAGCATTGGGGTTTGTTGAAACGGCTCGAAATTCCTGAACGGAATCAATCGGAAGATTGCCGATAGTAACAAATGCCTGTCCGGTCGTAACGTCGTTGGAATCTATTCCGTCAACGGTAATATTTCCCTGATCTGCGCGCGAGCCGGTCACCGAGCCTACTCTATTTGTGGCGCCCGTACCGACGTTATTACCGATCACACCGGGCTGTAAGCCTAAGAGTGCTGCCGGATTATCGCGAAATTGAATCGGCAGTTCTCGTATTTGACGCTCGCCAATTACATTCCCGATGCTGGCGTCAGTCGTATTTAGAGTTGCCTCAGAGGAAGACGTTATTTCTACAACACCACTGACTTGTCCGGGGCTTAATTGTGCATTATGAGTTTCCGTTCTCCCGATACTGAGCTGAACATCATTAAGAACCGTAGTTTGGAAACCCGCTCCGGTAAAGGTAAGTCGAAATCCACCTCCGGGCGGCACGTTATTGAAAGTGTAGACTCCGTCTTCATTTGTGGTCGTCGTTAATTCTCTTGAGGTTTTAGTATCCAGAAGTACAACTTGTACTCCCGGAACAACGGCACCGCTGGGATCAGTAATAATTCCAGTGACGCCTGAAACGGCTTGTGCAGCCACCAAGATGGGAGATAAAAGCAAAAGTAAGGACATTATCAGCAATGAACTTAGTTTTACTACTCTTTTGTTTGTTTTATTTTTAGAGGTTGAAAGGTTAGAACTAAATGAATTTCTTTCCAACATCAGCAAAGTTTTTTCCATTTTTATACTCCAGAATCGGTTTTAAGTAAGCTGAATAAGCTTTCAAGGCTTGCTTCAACTCCATTACTATTAAATTAATCGTGAAACAGAAATTGCTATAAACTAGCTCGTAATTTCTACTTATAAACAAGTTCTGTTCCACTTAAAGCGGAAATCAGTTTGCGAAGTAAAATGCGGATTTTTTCCAAAAAAATAAATGTCAATATTAAAAAACATTCGATCTTTTGGATTATCTTCCAATTTTTCGGATATTGTTTTTATGATGAATATTAAAATTGGCACTCAAGGCTGGAACTACGGCGACTGGGTTTCCAGAACCGATGAAACGGTATTTTATCCGCACGGAACAAAATCGAGCGAGATGCTCGCCGTTTACGCCCGCGCTTTTGAGACGGTCGAGGTTGATTCCACTTTTTATGCGATTCCGCAGCAGCAAACCTTCGAAAATTGGGCGAAGAAAACGCCCGATGATTTCACATTTTCTCTCAAAATGCCGCGCGCGATAACGCACGACGCGGGTTTGCAAAAATCGTCGTTTCCGGCGCTTGATGAATTTTGCGAGCGCGCATTAACTCTAAAAGAAAAGCTCGCCGCCGTTTTGATTCAACTGCCGCCGCAGTTTGAAGCCGACGAAGAGCGAGTGCGCGCATTGTTGGAATTTCTTCCGCGCCTTCCGAAAGACATTCGGTTTGCGGTCGAATTCCGCAGCCGTTCGTGGTTTAAAGGCGAAACGCTCGATGTTTTGCGAAAACATAACGTCTCGCTGTCTTTAACTGAAAGCAGCTTTATTCCGCGCTCATTTATGTTTGAAGCCGCCGGGAAATTAACCGCCGATTTCGTTTACGTCCGGTTTATGGGCGAGCGCGATTTGACCCGGTTTGATTGCATTCAGCGAAAACAGGATGAAAATTTGTGGCTCTGGTTTGAAGTTTTGTCGGAAATAAAAGCTCAGATGTTCGTTTATTTCTCAAACTTTTACGAAGGCTTCGCCCCGACCAGCGTGAACAAATTAAAACGAATGTTTCGTCAGGAAACGACTGATTTTTCAGAACTCGAAAACCAACCGTCACTTTTTTAAAACGCTTGCGTGAAGCGGAAATGCAGTTGTCCCTGTCGCAGACGGTAAACTGCCGGAGGCGCGGGCGCGGTTTGCGGAACGAGAAATTCCGGCGGGTTGAGCAAATAGCCGTAATCAACCGCAAACGAACCGCCAATCGGCAGCCTTAAGCGAACTCCCAAACCGACTGTGTTCGTCCATAACGCCCGCAAATTATAATTGTCAACATCGGCTGGAGTTGATGCGCGGGGCTTGAAAATCTCACCGACGCGGCGGAAAACGTTGCCGCCATCGTAAAACGGAACTGCTTGAAAAAAGCTTGTCAGCGGCACGCGCGCTTCGAGATTTAGGATTGCCAGCGCGTTTCCGCCGACCGGAACGGTGAATGGCGGAATAAAAATTTGATTGCCTTCTCTGTCTCGGAATTGCCCTTGCGGAACGATGACGCGGCGCGGTCCGGCTTCTTCAAATGCGAAACCGCGCAAAGTCGTCGAACCGCCGCCAAAAAACCGTTCGCTGATCGGCAGCGAACGGTCGGTCTCATCAATCGTCCCGTTGCCGTCGCGGTCGCGCACAGAGAAAAGCGAAGCTGCGCCGAGCGTCGCGCGTCCGGCGATGACAGTGTTGTTCAAACGCTTGAATTGAAAATATCTCTGATAAGTCGCGTTGATGCGGTTAAACGAAACGTTTCCGCCCAAAAACTGCGCCGAAAGCTGATAATCAACTGATAAAAAATCGCCCGTCGTCGCGTCTGTCGCATTGTAGCGACAAGGATCGCCTTCTTCGCCCGTACGGATTCTTTCGAGCAGCGAGCGGCGATTATTGCAGTTTTGGCGGGTGTCGCGCGCAAAAGTCGCGCCGACGCCGGAGATTCTGACGATTCTGTCGGGCTGCAAAAGCGGCGCGACGAGCAGGCTGGCGGTCTTAAAAATCCGCACGTCTTCGTAGCGGTAGCGAACGAACAACAAACTGCGCGTGCGGCGGCTAAGCGTCCGGCTTGTTTCGAGATTAAAGGACAAACGATTGATTGAAGGCTCGCCGGTTTTTGCGCCGAACTCGTCAATCGGATTGCCTTCTTCGTCGAGTCTTTGAACGATTCCCATCGCTCCCTTGTCGAGCGTCGTGCGGAAAAATCTGGTCACGCCCGTATCCCGCAGATATTGCGCGGTAAACGTCAAAGGCGCAAAACGACCGCTCGCTTCGCGCATAAAACGCGGATTGGTGAAATTAAGCTGGACGAGCTGCTGCCGTTGGCTCATCTGAATTCGCGCGCCGCCCTGATACAGACGACCGAGCAGATTAACGTGGCGAATATCAACAAAACCGCGCGCGCCTTCGTCGGTCGAATAACCGCCGCCATAGCTTAAAATGCGCGGCGGAGATTCTTCGATGTTGATAAAAACGTCGCGCAGCTCGCCGCTTCCATCGTCTTTTGTTCCGGCTGGTTCGGTCGTGATATTTGCCTGACGAAAAGCGTCGGTCGCATACAAATTGCGCTCGCTTTCGGTCAGTTGGTCAGCCTGCAAAAGTTGTCCGGGTTTAATCGGAATTGATTCGAGAATAGATTCGTTTTTGACGTTTTCGTTGCCGACGGGCAGGATGCGATTGATAAAAGTTTTCGCGCCTTCCTGTTTGATCGTATAAATGACTTTAACGGCTTTCTCGTTCGGATTCTTGCTCGGCACGTCTTCAGTTGAAAACTCGCTGCGGGCTTCGATATAGCCTTCGCGCGCATACAAATCGAGAATTCTGGTGTTTCCCGTCCGCATCCGCGCGCGAGACCATTCTCGGTCAATGAGCGGCGGCAATTCGGCTTTTAAACGGTCGTCGGAAAACGCTGTGTTGCCAACAATATCAACATCTAAGACGCGAGTTAAAGGTCCTTCGATGACGGCGAATGTGATAATCAGATTTTCGCCATCGGGCGAAACGCCCTGCCGCACGCTTGCTTTGGCTTGGCGATAACCTTGTTCACGCATCAAAGTTTCGATTGTCCCGCGGTCATCCGCCAGAATTTCTTCGCTCGTGTAGCCTCGCCCGTAACCGAGAACTGGAATGATTCCGAGAGCATTGGCTACCTGCGACCTCAAAGCGGGGCGGACTTCTTCAATCGGCAATTTGTCCGTGCCGGTGATGCGAATTTCGGTCAAACGCAAACGCCGGTTCAAGTCTGCGCGATATGTCACGTGCGCTTCTCTGCCCTGAAAATTTGTGCCGCTGAGCAAATTGCAAGCCGCTTGAGAATTGTTCAGAAAGGTTGCGGCTTCGTCCGGCGTGATTTGCTCGATGCCGCAAACCGGCGTCACTTCGGCGAAAAAGTAGCCTTGTTCCTGAAAATGATTTTCCAACCGTCGTTCGCCTTCGACAATTGCCGAAAAATCGAGCGTGCCTTCGCGCTTGATAGGCAGCAAATTGCGCTGGGTGGCTTCGCTTAGATCAATTTCTTTGCCCGCTTCATTTTCGATTTTGACTTCGACTTTGGCATTGACGTTTCCGGTAATTTCGATGTCCACCCGGTTGTTTTCCGAATCAAGCGTGATCTTCGGGTCCTGGATATTAGCGCCGAGAAAATCGGCTTCAACCAATTCACGCCGGATTTTATCAATGTCTTCATTTAATCTTTCGCGCGTAAAATATTTGCCCGGTTTCAATTGCAGCTCGTCGAGAAGTTTGTTTTTATCAAATCCCACGATATTGAGATTGAATGTTCCGACGCGGGCTTGCGTATTTGGCACGACGTTAAAAACAGTATTAACTCGCGTTTCGCGTTCGGAAGGCTGCTGCGCGAAGCTGACTTGAGCGTTGTAGTACCCGCGCAGCCGCAAATAGCTTTGAATCTGGTCTGCGCTCTGCTCCAAAGCTCTCTGACTGACTGTTGTTCCAGGCGTTAATAAATTCAAACGGAGAAGCAATTCCTGTTCGGTAATGTCCTTTTCGCCTTCCTGCGCTCCGAGATTGAGGACGACGCGCTCGATGCTGAGCGTGCGACGAACGACAAATCGAACACGCAGGCTGCGCTGCGATTGATTTCCTGCCTCAAGAACCTCGACGCGCGCCGCCGCAACCTGCTTCGATTCGTAAAGCGCCTGCAAAGCCTCGCGCGTTTTAACCGCTGAATAATTATTGTCGAGATTTTGACGGGCAATGTTTTCGAGCCGTTCCTGCATTACGGCGTCCTGCCCGGAATTTTCAAAAATCACTTCAACCGCCGAAATCGGCACATCTTCAAAGCCGTTTTGCCCGAAAGCTGCCAACGGCGAAAAACACAACGCCAAGAATAGAAACGCCGAACGCAAAAACGGAACGGCAAAATACAGAAAGGCGCGCCGCGTTTTTGTCGGCTTAATAAAATTCATTAAAAACGGCAGATACAATCGCAAAACTGGCTAAAATCTTCTTCTGAATCTAACTTCAAAACTAAAGTTGTCTCGTCGCCCCGTGACGTTCGTCAGCGGCGCTTGTTCATATTGCGCGACAAACGACATTTTGTTTGAAAGACGATATTCGAGAGCCAAAACCTGATTTTGGTCGGCTGAAAAATTCGTCGAATAAGTTATCAGCAGATTTCTGTTAATCTGCCTGCCGACCGTTAATCGCGCGCCCGGATTGATTCCGCGCTGCCCGGCGAGAACCGGGTCAATTTCAAAACGGTTCAAACCGAAAAGCTTGTCGGTCGCGCGGCGAATCGGAGCGTTAATAATATTTTCGGTCAAAACGCCCGCCGCCGTGTTGATTCCGGTTTGCGCCAGAGACGGAATGCCGCCTTCGGTGTTGGTCAAATTTCCGGTCGTGACGAGCGAGACGACATCCGCCTGCGGCAAACCGGGATTCGAGCGCAAAGTCACGTTGAGCGATTCCGGTTCGGCAATCGGTCCGCTGGCGCTCAGGAAAACCTGATAACCGCCGATGTCCGATTCCGCCTGAGCGTTGATAATCGGCGAGGCACCGGGTTCGCCCGGAAAATCAATCATCGCGCGCTGAATGTCGTAACGCTGGTCGTTGAGCAAAACGACTGTACCGGACGTGACCGAAACTCTCCCTGCAATAATCGGCTCACTCGCGTCACCCGTTACGCGCAAACTGACCGAGCCGACAATATCCGCGATGTTGTTGCGGACTACGAGCGCATCGCGTCCTTCAACTCGAATATCTATGCGAGTTGTTCCGCCGCCGGTTGTCGTCGCGCCGCCGCCTTCAGTAATCGAACCGGCTTGCCGGCGGCTCAGGAAATCCGCCAGATTGATGTCTCTGGTGTATTCGATGCGGTCGGCAAAAATATCGCCGGTAATTCGTGTATCTAAAACTCCATTTTCGGTTTTGCCGCCGATTTGTAAATCAATGTCTCCGCTCGTGCGGAAATCAGGCGGCAGCGGAACGCTTACGTCATCGCCGCGCACGCCCAATCTAAAACTTTGCACTGCGAAGCCTTCGAGAACCGCGCCGCCCGATGCGACGACACGCCCGCCGCCGAGTCTGCCTTCAATCGAAGGAATTTGCACCTGCTTCGAGTTGAACAAAATCTGTCCGGTTAAATTCGATAAACTAAGACGCGAATCGCCGACGAGCGTCGCAAACGCGGCGTTTTCCAGATTTGCCGTGCCGACAAAACGCGGATCGGCGGTCGTTCCGCTGACCCGCGCCGAAATATTGGCGAAACCGGCAAAGAACTGATTCGGCGAAATCGAATTTAAAATACCGAGATTGATTCGCCCTTCAACGGCGAGATTATTCGTTCCCTCACCGCCGAAAAACGCCGTTCCGCTAATAGCCAAATCCGAGCCGGAACCTGTAAAGCGCGTGCTGTCGAAAGTTATCTGCGATGTCGTAAAGCTCACAAGAAGCGGATCGGTCGCCGATAGAACTACGTTTTCGACTTGCAAAGTCAGTTGCGAAAAACGCGCTGTTCCGCGCAAATTGTCGGTCGAGAAAATCAGATTTCCGTTTGCATCGCGTTCTCGCAGATTTCCGCCAAACGTAGCTGTCCCGGTCGCGCGCCCACCAAGCGTCATAGTGCCTTGCGGTTGAACCAAGGCTGCGAGCGGAGCGAGATCGGTATTATTAAAAGCGGTTTCGGCACGGAAAGGCAGAGTCGGATCGCCGAAATTAAGCGTAGCAGTCGCAACTTGCTGCTGCCCGGCGATGTCTGCGGTTAAATTCGCAGTCAACTGTTGATTTTGCGTGCGCCCGACAAAGCTGACATTTCCGAGAGCGCGGTCGGCGACGGTGATGTCGCGCCCCGCGCCTTCAAAATTGATGTTAAATGTCGAAAAGTCAGTCAGCCTGCCGGTTCCGCTTGCCGTCAAATTAATGATTCCGGTTATATTCGGAGCATTCGCCGCTGATTCGCCCAAGAATGCGCGCACTTTGGAAATCGGGATATTTTGCGCCGTCGCGGTTAAATCGAAAAGCTCTGTTTTCTGATTGTAAGTTCCGGCGGCGGTCAAAGTTCCCTGGTCAAAGCTCGCATTCAAGCGTTCAATTCGCGCGACTGTGCCGTCAAACACAACTCGCGTATCGAGATTTTGAAACGATTCTCCGGCAATCGTGCCGTTTGCCGCAGAGATTTCGGCAGTTCCCTGAATCGCGCCGGGCAAGCCGGTTAGTTCAACTCTTCCGGTCGTCTCTGCGTCAACCCGCTGCAAAAAGCCGGGCAAGCTCTCAGCCGGAATCGCGGCGATAATGTTTCCCAGATTAACGCGCTGGAGATTGGCGTTTACAGAAATATTGTTTTGTCCGACGCGCGGCGCGGTAATGTCAAAATTAACTCGTCCGCCATCCGCCTGCGCCAACAATCCGTTTCTAAGTTCGGTCGCGGCGGGGGAAACGAAAATATCGGTCGAAAGCGAGCCGAGTGTGCGATTGTTGGCAATTAGAGTTTCGAGACTGGCGCGACCGTTAATTGTCGGATCAGTCAGATTTCCGGTCAAAGTCCCGTTAAAGCTGACGTTTCCGGCAAGCTCTATTCGGTTTTCGGCAAGCTGTCGGTCAACGGCGGGCGCAACGTCGAGAGCCGCAACCAGCCGCTGCAATTCTTTGGCGTCGGTCGAATTGAGCGCAACATGCAGATTAGAGTTCGCGCCTTCCAAATCGAAGCGCCCGGAAGCCGTTAATTCGGTGTTTTGTGTATTAAAACGCGCAGTTTCGATGTCGAACAAACCATTCGTCGCGCGCACGGCGAGCGTCCC
>DASVRD010000076.1:0-3004 GCA_036388775.1 Pyrinomonadaceae bacterium
GCGATTACACCGCAAACGCTTGTTCCGGGCGTAAATTTAAATGCAGTCGGAGTGCCGCAGCTTTCGGCAACGAGCAACAATTCGGGTTTTTATCAAATCTCCGGTTTGACGGCAGGCGGCAACTACACTGTTACGCCTTCAAAGACAGGAAATGTAAACGGTATCTCTCCGTTCGACGCGACGATGATTCTTCGTCACATCGCAGCAAACGGACAGGGACCAAATGCTTTAAATGCAAATCAACAAATTGCCGCCGACACAAGCGGTGATGGAAACATCACTCCGTTTGATGCAACGCTGATTTTGAGATATGTAGCTGCCGGCGCACCAAATGCTAATACCGGACAAGTCGGTAATTGGAAGTTTGATTCGGTTTCTCGTCCTTATCAGCCTTTAGACAGTTCTATGTCTAATGAAAATTACACGGCAATTCTAGTTGGAGAAGTAAATGGAAATTGGACGCCGTAAAATACAAAGATGCTTTAACCGGCAGGCGAAATGATGATATAAACTTTGTCGCTGATAACTAAAGGCTTGATTTAACTTCAAACCATCAATGAGAGCCGCGGCATTTTTTCGCAAATAAACCGAAAATGCATCGTCTTATCTTCGGCTAGTAGTTCATATTCATCCTAAATCCAAAGCCGCGTTGAAATAGCGGTTTTTTTTGTATGTAATAATGAACAAAAAGAAAAGCCGGGCAGCAGCTATATACCAGGAGCGCCCCGCTTTGCCGTTTTCCCGTCTTAATAAGAAAACTATGTGCGAATGTTTTTAGCTGATGTTTGGGTAAAGGTCAAATGAAAAAGCCCGCCGATAGAGTGGCGGGCTTTTCTATATACATTGAAAGAATTGGAGCTAATTTCAATTAGTCGAAAGACAAAAAACAGAAAATTAACAGGGATAAAAAGGATGAAAGGGATTGATAAAAACAAGAAATATCCCCTTTATCTCTTTCATCCCTGTTAATTCTTTGTCTTTCACTTTTATGAAAATGCTCTAGGAGGCTTGCCGTATTGAGACAAGCTCTTTTATTAGATCGTTCCTTTTGGCTTTAGCTACTATTCAGGCTCAAGCCAAAAACTTTGCCTGCAATCAAAGATTTTTGTTATGTTTGATTTAATAAAACATAACCGTTCCACCGAAGATCGAGGTTTTCATTATGCTTTCACGAATCGCCGTCGCAACCTTCGCTTTTTGTTTTCTCGCCGCTTTACTTTTATCGTTTAAATTTTCAGTCGCCGATGTGTCGGCTTTGCCGAGCGGTTTTACGGACGAGCTGGTCACGAGCGTCGGCGCTCCGACCGCGCTTGCTTTTACGCCGGACGGTCGCCTGTTAATTACAACGCAGGGCGGACAAGTGCGGGTTTATCAAAACGGCTCGCTGCTCGCAACACCCGCCGTTGATCTTAGTTCGGGGCTTTGCGCCAACAGCGAGCGCGGTTTGCTCGGCGTCGCGGTTGACCCGCAATTTACGACGAATCGTTACGTTTATTTTTTCTACACCTTTAACAAAAACAACGTCTGCCCGACCGGACAGCCGACGAACGCCAGCAATCCGGTCAATCGCGTTTCGCGTTTTGTGCTCGGCGATAACAATATTATTAACACGGCGAGCGAAACGATTTTGATAGACAATATTCACTCCCCGAACGGCAACCATAACGGCGGCGATTTGCATTTCGGCAAAGACGGCTTGCTTTACATCTCGGTCGGCGACGGCGGCGCGGATTACGCGGGCAATTCCGGCGGCGCTGGAGCGAACGACGCGGCGCGCGATAAGCACGTTCTTTTGGGCAAAATATTGCGCGTCACGCGCGACGGCGCGATTCCTTCGGGAAACCCATTTCAAGGCGCAAACAGCGGACGCTGCAACGCGACGGGCATTACGACAGCGGGCAATTGGTGTCAGGAAACTTTTGCGAGCGGGCTGCGAAATCCTTTTCGCATTTCTTTCGACTCGAACGCTTCCGTTACCAGATTTTTCATCAATGATGTCGGACAAGGCGCTTGGGAAGAAATTGACGAAGGCGTTGCGGGCGCCGATTACGGCTGGAACGTCCGCGAAGGTCACTGCGCCAACGGTTCGACGACCGACTGCGGCGCGCCGCCCGCCGGAATGACCAATCCGATTTTCGATTACCCGCGCGGCTGTGTCGCCAATACGGTCAGCGGAAACTCGATTACGGGCGGCGCGTTTGTCCCAAACGGCGTCTGGTCGAGCGAATATGACGATTCTTATCTTTTCGGCGAATACGTTTGCGGCAAGATTTTCCGAATCAAACCAAACGGTACTGGCGGCTACACGGCGAGTGAGTTCAACGCTTCAAGCACAGGCAGCGTGACATCGCTGATTTTCGGACCGTATCAATCAACGCAAGCGCTTTATTACACGAATTACACCAACGGCGGACAAGTGCGCCGAATTCGTTACACCGGCACGGCAAACCGCAGTCCGGTCGCTTCCGCCACCGCCAATCCGACATCCGGTAGCGCGCCGCTCGATGTCACCTTTAATGCTTCTGCGAGCAGTGATGCAGATGGCGACCCACTTTCGTTCGCGTGGAATTTTGGTGACGGAACGAACGGAACCGGCGCGGCTCCCACGCATCGTTATCAAACTAACGGAACTTACAATGCCATAGTCACTGTCACCGACGGACGAGGCGGCAGCGATACAGCGACCGTCAGAATTGATGTCGGCAACGCCGCGCCAACGCCGACGATTACTTCTCCGACCGCAAACCAGCTATTCCGCGTCGGCGAAACAATAACTCTGCAGGGCAGCGCAACCGATCCGCAGGACGGCAATCTGCCTTCAAGCGCGTTGACGTGGGAAGTCCTGCTCCACCACAACAACGACCACACGCACCCGTTTTTGCCGTTGACTACAGGCAACAATATCACTTTTACAGCGCCCGCACCCGAAGATTTGGCGGCTGCGACTGCCAGTTTTTTGGAGATTCGTTTGACCGCCACCGATTCAACCAATCTGACCACGACC
>DASVRD010000077.1:0-38068 GCA_036388775.1 Pyrinomonadaceae bacterium
AAATGCCGAATCGTCAATTTCAAACAACCGCAATCGTTTTACTTCTTATGATAGAAGCGAGAGAACAGGATTGGATTATGCGGTGAATCGCACATATGATTCAAAACAAGGAAGATTCACTCAGGTTGATCCGATTGGCATTGCAGCTTCGCCTCTCAACTCTCGTTGAATAAAGAGAAAAACCTGTCTGAAAAAGACAGGTTTTTCTCTTTATTCTCCATTTACCAATCAAATTTAATTGAAACTTCTTCACGCAGCTTTAATAAACGGCGCGGAACATAATGAATCTCAGTTTCATCTTTTTTGATTTGTTCAAAAAGAGGTCGAGGTAAGACGCAAATGCCAGCGAGCCTATCGGCAATTCTCTCCGCTCTGTCTTCAGAACCTTTCAAAAAATATTTCACGCCTTTATGTCCGAGTAGGTAATGCGCCAGTTCGTGATAAGCTACGTATAAAAGCCATAGTCCGCATAACTTTTGATTGAGAACAATTATGTTTCTCTTTGGGTGCGGGTAAAAAATACCTTCAAATTCGTCATCGTCGGTATATCGCAGCCAGACGTTAAGATAACGACAATTTCTTCAATTTCTTCAAATGGAATTTGTCGTTCGTTAAACCCATATTTTTTGAGGATTGGCGGAATGAACATAAGCGATTAATCATCGCCTTCATAATTTTCAATTTCTTCGATAATGGGTTTAATAATTCGTTTTAAAGCCTCGCGTTTTCTCTGAGGCAGGCGCTTTGTGTCAAAGAAAATGGCATCAAGTTCCGGGTCAAAGAACGGAAGCTGTAAGGTTGTCAAAAACAGCTTAACAGTCAACTATGATTATAATTATAAGAGGATAAAAATTATTTATCCGCATCGCGGAATTTAGACAATAAAGAAACTTGAAGAATCTACAAAAACAGCAAAAATGAGGGTCGTTGCTACATTTTTCGCTAAACTGCACTTTTTGCTTTTAACTATTTGGCTATTGTAAGCTTTATAAATATTGAAGCCGATGACAGGAGTCGAACCTGCGACCTGATGATTACAAATCAACTGCTCTACCAACTGAGCTACATCGGCGCGTGCGCTATTTGAATGAGCGCGAAATTTGGATTTTACACAAATGGTGTTTGAAGGTGCAAGTGCCCTCAAGCAACAAAAAAACGCGCCCGTTCTGAAGGGCGCGTAAGTTTTCTCTCAGGAGCAAAAAATTTAAAATCTCAACTTGTTTTATATCGCGGCGGACGCCGACGCGGTGTTTGATTTTTCACGGTCTTTCATTTGTTTAATCTGCCGACCGAGTTCTTCCATTTTTGGTTCGCCCAAAACCTGACGGGCTTTGACAAACATTTCGTTTTCTTCTTCTTCGACGTGATGTTGAATGTTTTCTTTGGCTTTTTTCAAAAGGCGCTGAAATTCATCGCTGTTCGGCGCGAGTCCTTCCATTTGAGCGAGCATTTCCTTAACTTCCTGATGCTCGTCAACGGCGTGTTCGACCAGGCTTGCGGTTTCCGAATTTTCTTTTAAAGCCGGATAAAAAATTTGTTCTTCCACCTGACCGTGAAGCATAAAATTGTCGCGGAATTCAATAAACGTCATATTCGGGGAATTTGCGCTCGTATCCGCCCCGCTCAGATTTTCAAGGTTTGCAATCAGCTCATCAACTTTTCGATGGTCTTGCGTCAAAATCTCAATCGCGTTGTCAGTCATTCCCAATTCGCTCGTTCTCATATCCATTGCATTCATAACAAGTAACCTCTTAATTTTCCGCCCGGAGGCTGAATTTTTATTTTCTTTTCCGCAATCATCGTGCCTTTGAGCTTTTATTGGAATAAATTCACATTTTGCTTTGAATCAATACGCAAATGTTGTATAAAGACGTATCAGTTTCCAAATTAATCGGACGTTTTCGCGGCTGCTTTGCCGCAAAATCGAAGATCATTTTGTTTTTAAATTGGAACAATCGTTGCTATAGATATTTATCTTGTGAAAAATTGAACGAAAGGCGGACGCTTTGATGCAAAACTTACAAAATATTCCCGGCGACACCGACGTTGACAATCCATTGCGGGATGACCGCACCCCAAGCGAAGAAAAACGCAGCCCGCGCAGCGATTATCCTCTGCCGACTGATAAAATTCCTTCCGCTCCGGTCGAAGAACCGAATGCGGAAACGCCGATTAATGAAAATCCGCGTGAACCTCAACGAATTATGAGCTACTTTACGGCTTCGCAACGGAGGATTTTTTAATTTATCAAATGGAGCAGATTATCGGTTTTGCCAGTTCGTTTATTTTATTGCTGACAATCGGCAAACAGGTTTATAAACAATGGAGCGAGGGAACGAGCGAAGGCGTCTCAAAATTTCTTTTTCTCGGACAAATTACCGCGTCCGTCGGTTTTTTGATTTACAGCATTATGAAAAACGATATGGTTTTCATAGTCACCAACGCTTTGATGGTCGTCAACAGTCTCGTCGGAATCGCAATTTTATTTCATCATCGCCGCCGCGAGCGAAAATCGCAGGAAACCGCAAATTAAACTTAAAGAGAAAGCCGGAAACGGCTTTTTTCTTTTTTATCCTCAGCCTTTGATTAAATCCCAAATTTGAAAGCCGAACATCGCCAGAACCGCGATTGTAATGACAACGAGCGTCGTCCAGCCTAAAAAATTATAAACTTTTGAATTTTTTAGCTCGCGCATCAACAGATGGTCGTTGACGAGAAGCAAAACGAACAACAAAATAATGGGCAAAATCGCGCCGTTTAAAACCTGAACGCCGAACAACAAATCAATCACCGGAATATTCGGAACAAGGGCGACCGCCGCCCCAAGAACGATTAACGCGGAAAATAAACGAAAGAAAATCGGCGCGCGGCGAAAATCCAGATTGACGCCTTTTGAAAAGCCGAAAGTTTCGCTGACGGCATAAGCGGTCGCGAGCGGGAGAACGGCGGCGGCGAGCATCGAAGCGCCGAACAGCCCGAACCCGAAAATCGCCTGCGCCATTTCACCCGCGACCGGCGCGAGGGCTTTGGCGGCGTCTGCGGCTGATTCAATTTCAGTTTGCCCGGCTTGATGAAGCGTGGCGGCGGTGGCGATTATCATCGTGATGGACATAAAATTTGAAAAAATCGAACCCGCGTAAGCGTCAATTCGCTCGTCGCCGTAAGTCGTTCTGCCGACGCCGCGCTCGACGGTCGAGCTTTGCTGGAAAATCTGCATATACGGCGTAATCGTTGTCCCGATTAAACCGACCAGCACCGTTAGATATTCCGGGTTAGCGTGAATTTTCGGCACAAACAAGCCTTTGGCAACCGCGCCCCAATCTGGATTTGCGAGATAAGCCGCAACGGGATAAGCGAAAAAGACGAGCGTTAAAAGAAGAAAAATTCTTTCAACCTGCGCGTAGCTGCCGAAAACAATCAAATACCAAATCACTAAGGCGGCAAGCGGAACCGTAATGTAGCGCGAAATGCCGAACAGCTCGCCCGCCGCGGCGATTCCGACAAATTCGCTGATGACAAGTCCGGTGTTGGCAATCATAATCGCCGAAATCGCCACTACAGCCCAACCCAAACCAAAACGCTCACGGATTAAATCGAGCAGCCCGCGCCCAGTTGCCGCGCCCAGACGCGCGCACATTTCCTGCACAATCGCCAGCGAAACGGTGATTATCAGCATCACCCACAGCAATTCATAGCCGAATTTTGCGCCAGTCGAGCTGTAAGTGGCGATTCCGCCAGCGTCGTTTCCGGCGCTCGCTGCGACCAAACCGGGACCGAGCAGGAAAAGCCAACGGAATAAACCTGTCGGCTGTTGGGGTAAGCCTCGCAACATTACACTGCGACCGCGAATCGAGAGCCGCATTCCGCGCCGACGTTTTTTCTTAGCGCCGTTTTCAAAAGCGATTTCTTCGAGTTTTGAAATAGTTTCAAGACCGACTGGAATCTGGTTTGGCTGCTTTATCGTCATAAATCAATCAGGAAAAAACTCTGGGAGCCTGGTTTTGCCAGCCGCGTGGGGCGACCATTGAAACGGCAGCGTCAATTGTCACGGCGCCTAGCAGTTTCCCGTCCGTATGAATTACAGGCATCGCCGCTAAATGGCTGTCAATAATCCGAAACGAAGCCAGATGAGCATCATCGAGCGGATTTAAATACGAAACGTATTTGTCCATAATGTCCGAAATTTTGTCTTCATCCGCGCCGATGACAAATTGTCTTAAAGAAACGACTCCGCTTAAACGCCGCGTTTCGTCCGCGTCAACCGCATAGATAAAATAAACAAAATCCGGCACGCGCAACCGTTCGGTCAGTTTTTCCCGCGCTTCTTTGATCGTTAGATTTTCGGGGATGAAAACCACGTCGGTGGTCATTATGCTGCCCACTGTTCCTTCCTCAAACTGTAGAATTCCGAGGATTTTTTTGCTTCTTTCAGGCGGCACTTTTTCAAGATAAGTTTTGACGAGCTTTGTATCTAACTGTTTCAGAATTCTAGCGGCTGATTCGGGCGAAATCATTCCGAGCATTTTGACCGCGTTTTGTTTTTCCAGCTCTTCAAAAATCTGAAGCTGTCTCTCCAAAACCGTCACTTCCAAAACGCTCGCCGCCAAATCGTCTGGGAGCAAAACGATTAATTCGGCGGCGTGCAAATATGGAATCGAATCAATCAAACCGGCAATCTCGCCTGGAGCGAGCCGGGTAATTCTCAAATTGTATCCGGCGCCGTTTTTGACGGCTTCAGGATTTCCGCGTAAGAATTCGACATAGCGCCAATCATAAATTTCGTTTTCGTCCGGCTTGCCCAATCTTCCGCCGCTCAAACGCCGAAAAATCGCTTTGAGACTGGCGTCCGCGCCGCGAATAATGATTTCCCCCGCCTTTTCCTCAAGCCACACATCATTGGCGCGCGTGGCGCGCCGATTTTGCAAATCTATAATGATGGCGTCCAGAACGTCTCGTAATAGGAAAATTTCTTTGGCGAGAACATCGGGCGAAAAAACTTCTCCGCCGGAAAAACTTTCAACCGAGATTTCGCGCTTTTTCAAATTGATTTCGCGCACAGTCTCCCAGCGCAATGAAGCTAATTCCCCGTTCTCATTAAAAAAATACAAACGATAAACGGGCGGATAATCAACTTTTGCCGAATCTTTAATCGCCAAATCAACCAGCTTTACGCTATTGCCGTTCAAATCAACGATTCTAAATTTTTTCAATTCCGACAGCATCAACATAATCAATTACGAATTTCAAATTACGAATTACGATTTTTTCATTTTCTTTCGGCTAAAAATAAAAATATCTCATTATTCGATGTTTTTGTATGAAAATATACATTTCGGATTAATAATTCGTAATTGGTAATTTGAAATTCGTAATTGATTTAAGCCTTGCATTAGAAAAATACAAATGGAATCTGGAAAGTATGTCTTTCGTGCGAGACTTGCAGAACGCCGCGTTCGATTTGCCGACAAATAAAATCCTTTTGAATCGGAAATCAAGTATTTCTCAAGTGTTTTCCGTCATATTAATTTTAGGCACGACTTTTGCTCATTAGGCTTCGCGTACTTTGCTGTGCGAATCAATTACTAATATCAAGGGGCAATTTCAATGGCGACAACTGACAACGACAACCTTATTTCGACTTTGAATACTTTAATTCAAACCTGTAAAGATGGCGCGGAAGGTTTCCGCGAAGCGGCGGAGGGAGTCAACAGCAGCGATTTGCGCGATTTATTTACGCGCTATTCACAGCAGCGAGCGCAGTTTACCACTGAATTGCAGGACGAGGTTCGCAAATTGGGCAGCGAGCCGGAAACGTCTGGTTCGATTGCGGCAAGCCTTCATCGCAGTTGGATTAACATCCGCGAAGCGCTTCAGGGAAACGATGAAAGCGCGGTTTTAAACGAATGCGAGCGCGGCGAAGACTCGGCGGTTGATTCATATCAAGACGCGCTCAAACAAGCGCTGCCGTCCGACATTATGTCAATCGTCGAACGCCAATATATGCAGATTCGCGAAGCTCACGACCGTATTAAAAGTTTAAGAAACGTTTCAAACGCGGCTGCAAGCTAAAAAGCCGCCGACCGAAAATTCATCTCCCAAAACCGCCGGATAAAATCGGCGACAAAGATTGAAAATTTATAAATGAATCGGGAAGGCTGAAAATTAAATCAGCCTTTCTGCGAGCCGAAACTGTATTTTTCGGCAAAACCCAAACACTGTTTTTATAAATATTTGTGAAAGTTAGATACAAGGAGGACGGAAAAGACGTGAATAAAACCTCAATTAAAGTTATCAAGCGAAAAGACGCCCAAGCAATGGCAAACGTGGAACCGCAAAGCGCGTGCGAACCGAAACAAACCGCTCCCGTCAGCGAAGAAAAAATCGAACGCCATTCGCGTCGTGAAATTGTTAACACGGTTTCGAGCTGGATTTCCGAACGCAGAGAAAACAATCGCCACGAGGAAATTGCCGCTATTCGCAAGATTT
This sequence comes from Pyrinomonadaceae bacterium, assembly GCA_036388775.1. Classification (GTDB taxonomy): domain Bacteria; phylum Acidobacteriota; class Blastocatellia; order Pyrinomonadales; family Pyrinomonadaceae; genus JALZCH01. The sequence goes on from DASVRD010000077.1 coordinate 6,487, forward strand.
TTGGTAACGAACCGCTGCTCGGCGAAGTTTAAACAAATCCAGGCGATTTAAAGCGCAAAGTAAAAGCCGTTGATTATCTTGAAAATTTTCAAGATAATCAACGGCTTTTTGTCTTTAACAATTTCGGAAATCAACCGCTTATTTGATTCACCGGTGTATAATTGTTTTTAAAAATCAGAGTGGTTTACATAAAAATGAAAACCATTTGGCGTGGAACAAAATTGTCAGTTATTCACTGTCAATTGTAAATTGTCCGACAATCTAAAACTGACAATTGATAGCTGACAATTTTCGCTCCGCCCGGTCTTCAATTCTTTGAAATTCGTTTCACTTGATGAAAGTTGAAAGGAGATTGGCAGAAATGGCAGACGAAAAAGATAAACCCAAATGCGCTCGTGAAACCTGCGATTGCGCTCCGGCACAAAACAGTAATTTTTGCAGCGATGAGTGCGAACGCATCACAAAGCTTCAGGTAATGGAAATTAGCTGTACCTGTCACCATCCCGAATGCGGTTAATTTATCCGGTAATTTCGACAAGCAAAATAAAAAAGGACGGATTTGATTCCGTCCTTTTTTCGATTATAAACCGTGCTTCTTCATCATATGGTAAAGTCGCGGGCGATAAATGCCGAGAATATTGGCGGCGGCTTGTTTGTTGCCGTTTGTTTTGGTGAGCGCGGCGCGAACGACTGCATCTTCCAATTGCTCGAAAATATCGGTTTCAGCCATTTCGCTTGTCGTATCCGGCACTTTCTTGATGACCAGCTCGCCGATTCTTTCCCACGAAAAATCCCCGGCAAAATGATTGTTGGCGATTGCTTCGCTCAAATCAATGTTCGGTAGATTGGTCGGTATCGCAGCCGTTGAAATTTCAGCGCCGGCAGCGGCGGATGCGGCGTTTTGGCTGGCGTTGATAAATTGATGTTCAAACGGTAAATCCAAAGCCTGAATCGTATCGCCTTTGCACAGCAGCACGGCGCGTTCAAGAGCATTTTGCAGCTCGCGCACGTTTCCGCGCCACGGATGCGCGAACAACCGGGCGTAAGCCTCCTGCGAAAGTTTTTTCACCGGGCGCTGATATTTTTCGGCAAACACTTTGAGGAAATGTTCAGCCAGATGAATGATGTCATCGGCGCGTTCTCTGAGCGGCGGGACGCGAATCGTGATTGTATTGATTCGATAATATAAATCTTCGCGCAGCATTCCTTTTTCGATTGCTTCCGCCGGATCGCGGTTCGTGGCGGCGATAAGACGGAAATCAACTTTCTGCGGCTTTTCGCTGCCGACCTTCGTATAAACCTTTTCCTGCAAAACGCGGAGCAGCTTCGGCTGTAATTCAAGCGGCATTTCGGCGATTTCGTCTAGCAGCAGACTTCCGCCGTCGGCTTGCGCGATCAATCCAGCCTTTTCACTTGTCGCGCCCGTAAAAGCGCCTTTCGTGTGTCCGAAAAGCTCGGATTCGATCAGTTCTTTCGGCAGCGCAGCGCAATTGACTTTAATAAAAGGCTTTTTCGCCCGCTGAGAATTGTAATGAATCGCGTTGGCGATTAATTCTTTGCCCGTTCCGCTTTCGCCGATAATTAAAATCGAAGCGTCCGAAGGCGCGACCGAATCAATAATTTCATACAAATCCTGCATTGCGCGGCTGCTGCCGACGATTTCTTCATAAGTCGAGCGCGCGGTCAGTTTTTTGCGAAGCTGCTGAACTTCTTTCGTGCTGCCGGAAAGCTGCAAAGCGCGAGCGATGAGCGGCGAGAGAGTGTCGAGCGCCACGGGTTTGTTAATAAAATAAAACGCGCCGAGCTTTGTCGCTTCAATCGCTACGTCCATTGAGGATTGACCGGAAATAACGATTACTTCCGCATCCTGCGTGATTTCCTTAAAACGCCGCAAAACTTCCAGCCCGTCAATATCGGGCAGGCGCAAATCAACGAGCATTAAATCGTAACGCTCGCGTTCCGCCATTTGAATTGCTTCGCCGCCGAGCGTCGCGGTGGCGATGTCATAACCTTCGCCTTCGAGCGCGAATTGGAGGAATTCAAGAGTATAAGGATCGTCGTCAACGACCAGAATCTTTGCTTTTGCCAAGTTAGTTACCTTTCGATTGTACGCAAATTGCTATGTTCAGGAATTAATTAAAACACTCGCTTGGAGTGTGTTAATTGTAATTCAAGATTGTACCGTTTCAGTACGAGAACGTACAAATCCGCTACTAAAGAGAAGCGTACAATCCAGGAAAATACAGAGTTTTAAAATTATTTTGGAGAAAATTAAATGGATAACAAACTGGCGATAGAAGAAGCCCGCCGCGCCGCACAACACGAAGACGTAAAAGCTGAGATCGAAGCGGACGTAAACGCAGAGCTTGCGGCGAAAGCCGAACGCCCGATGCCCGGCGAATCGGCGCGCTTGGGAAATCTGGCGAAAGATTTCCGCGCCAAAGCCGTTGACGAAGTGGTTGATACCGAGCGCGAAACCGAGCGAGCGCGTTTTTTGGCACGGATTTCGCAAATTGTGGATTACGTCTTTTACGTGATTTACGCGCTCTTTGCAATTCGATTGGTGCTGGCTTTAATGGCTGCGCGAAAATCGGCGGGTTTTGTTCAATTTATCCACACCATTACCGATCCGTTTCTCGCGCCGTTCCGAGGCATTGTGGCTGAACCGAAGACGGAAGAAGGTTTTACGCTTGCGCTTCCGGTCATTTTGGCTCTGGTAATTTACATTGTGCTGCATCTCGGAATTATCGGTTTGCTGCGTTTGATCGCGCATCGAAAGACGGAAATTTGATTAGACGGTAAGACGAGAAAGGAGAAAGAGAAAATGCTTTGGACAATCGCTGTAATTTTGTTGATTTTGTGGTTACTCGGATATGGATTTGCCGGTGCGGCATTGGGTAATCTGATCCACATTTTATTAATTCTAGCAATCGTCGTTGTTTTGCTCCGGGTGATTCAGGGACGCAGAGTCGTTTAATTCAACTATTAACTTTTAACCGCTAAGAACACGCCGCATACAGCGTGTTCTTAGCATTTTCAAAAAGAGCGAGTCGGGGCGGAAAATTTATTTTTGCAATAATCCTGGAGGTTTTATATGAGAAAACGGCACAACGAAGAGCGTCAAAATGATGATACTCAAAATTCTAATGCTCCTGTCAGCGCCGGCGGCGGTCGCGGCACGAGCGACAAACTAACTTATTTGATGGTCGGCGGCGGAATCGGTGCTCTGCTCGCGCTGCTTTTTGCGCCGAAATCCGGTAACGAATTGAGAACGGACATCGCAGACGCCGCGCGCAAAGGCGTTGACAAAGGGCGCGACACCGCAACGCAGCTCGGACAGAGATCGGGCGAGTATCTGAACACCGCCAAACAAAAAGCCGGTGACATTTACAGTCGCACCGGCGGTGCTTTGAATGCGGCGAAGAGCGAGTTCGGTAAAAAATCCGGCGCGGAAAACGAGGGCGCTCTGGGTGAGTTAACCGGTGGACCGCACGACGCAATCGGAAGCGCGGCAAGCAACCGCGACGAACACGATGATTTTCCGATAGCGTAATAGATTCGTTCACGTTTTGTTTGCTATCGAAACGCAGACTCTTTTAATCAACAGCCAAATAAAAAGGAAAACGTTTGCGGTTTCAACCGCTTACGCTTTCCTTTTTATTTGCTTGGATTTTCAGTTTCTTTCATTTCTTTCATCACGTGGCACTGTATTTGCAAGGTAGCTTATAATGAGATTTTTTGAAGTTGTGGTTCTCCCCGTAACGCACGCGGAGTTCTCGTTTCACTCTGCGTAAAACACAACTTGATGCTTTATTTACTCGAACAAATATTATGGGGGAAAAAATGAGAACACTAGTGAAAAAAACATACGTTTACGTTGTTATTTTAACAATGACGCTGCTGCTCGCGGGAGCGGATTTTAACGCTTACGCGCAGCGCCCGCGCAACAATCGCGCTAATGAAGCGGCAGTTTCTACCTTGCTTCAGACGCTCGAACGCGATACGGATTATTTTAATCGCAGTCTGACAGCCGCGCTCTCGCGCAACGCTTCAAGCGGCACGCAAGCCCAAAACGAAATTACCGAATACGTCCGCGATTTTGAAAACGCGACCGACCGTTTGAAACAGAATGTTGACGCCCGCAACGCAACTGCCGCAGATGTCGAAGAAGTTTTAAATCGCGGTGCGAATATTGACAGCTTTTTGCGTCAAAATCGCCTCGGACGCACCAGCACTGATTGGAGCCGCGTCCGCGACGATTTAACGCGGCTCGCCGGTTTATACAACGTCGCATGGGATTGGAACAGAAACAATGCTCCGACACGGGGCAACAATTACCCGACCAACAATTATCCGTCCGGCGGCACGACTTACGGCTCGAATCGCCTGACCGGAACTTACAGGCTCGACACCGCGCGCAGCGCCAACGTCGAAGCCGAAATTGACCGCGCCATCGGCGATCTGGCGGCTAATCAGCGCGAGCGCGTTCGCCGCGTTTCTCTGCGCCGTCTAGAAGCGCCGGAATATATCGCCATCGAGCGCGTCGGCAACGAGATTAGATTGGCTTCGTCGAAAGCGGCGCTAGTGACTTTCCAAGCCAATGGTCAGACAATCACCGAAACGATGCCGAACGGTCGTTCGATGAGCGTCAACGCCAATGTCGTTAACAATCAGGTTGTGATTAATTACACGGGTGACCGTGCAAATGATTTCTACGTCGCTTTCAACCCGCTTCGCAACGGCGATGAGCTGCGAGTTACGCGCCGGATTTATCTCGAAGGCGCGAACCGCCAAATTACGGTTGAAAGCTTTTACACGCGCACGTCAAATGTCGCTCAGTTCGACACTATTTATAACGGCAATACAACAGGCGGCAATTACGGCGGCAACACGACGACCGGCGATTTTATGGTTCCGAACGGAACGCGCCTGACGGCGGTTTTGAATACGGATATAGACACTAAAACCGCGTCCGTCGGCGACCGCTTTACGATGGAAGTAACTTCGCCCGCCGAATACAGAGGCGCGATTATCGAAGGTCGCGTAGCGAGCGTCGAGCGTTCGGGCAGAGTCTCGGGCAGAGCCAGTCTCGGCTTGGACTTTGAAACGATTCGGATGCGCAACGGCGGCTCGCATCGTTTTGCCGGTTTGCTTGATTCCGTTTCCTCAAACGAAAACGGCAACGTCAGCATTTCCAACGAAGGTCAAGTCCGCGAGGGCGGCAGTCAAACAAATAAAACCGTCACGCGCACCGCTATCGGAGCGGCGCTCGGCGCACTGATCGGCGCAATTGCCGGAGGCGGTCAAGGCGCTGCTATCGGCGCGGGCGTCGGAGCAGGCGCGGGCGCAGGCTCGGTTATTTTGCAGGGACGCGACGACCTTTCCCTGAGACAGGGAACGCAAGTCAACGTCACGGCTTCATCGCCGCGCGGCGTCGCAAATTTGCGCTAATTTTTAACCTCATCAACTCCTTACAGAAAAACGGGTGACGGCTTGCCGCCGCCCGTTTTTTTATTTACTTCTGCTTGCGTGGTCGCCGTTTCAGCCCATGTTATCTCGTTGAGCAATATAGTAGAGATGAATTTAATACTTTTTTGACGCATTTTGCGCGTTATAAAGTGAGAAGGCTTTTTGCCATTTATTGCGGCGGATATTGAGCGTCGCAAGGAGGAAACTATGAAAATCACAGAAATAGCGCCGGACGTTTACAGGCTTTCACTGTTCGTGCCGGAAGCGGATTTGCAGTTCAATCAGTTTTTAGTTAGAGACGACGAACCGTTACTATTTCATACCGGAATGCGCGGGATTTTTCCGCAAGTGCGTGAAGCGGTTGAAAAAATTATCAATCCGGCTCACTTAAGGCATATCGGATTCAGTCATTTCGAGGCGGACGAATGCGGCTCGCTGAATGAATGGCTGGCGATTGCACCGAACGCCGAGCCGGTTTGCAGTTTCGTCGGCGCAGTGGTCAGCGTCAACGATTTTGCCGCGCGTCCGGCAAGAGGTATGGAGGACGGCGAAACTTTTTCGACCGGGAAATACAAGTTCCGGTTTGTGAAGACGCCGCATCTGCCGCACGGTTGGGAAGCGGGCGTGCTTTTTGAAGAAACCAATCGAGTATTATTCAGCTCGGATTTGTTTCATCAAAACGGCGATGTCGAAGCCAGCACGGAAAACGACATCATCGGACGGGTGCGAGATACTTTAGTTTCCTATCAAGCCAGCCCGCTTGCCGATTATATGCCGTATTCGCGGCAAACCGAGCGCAATTTTCAAAAGCTAATCGCTCTCGAACCGACTACAATCGCAGCTATGCACGGCTCGACTTTTACGGGCGGTGGCGTACAGGCTTTGCGCGATATGCACTCGGTGATGCGCGAAGTTTTGTAAAAAATAAAGGCGGCTCGTTTCGTTACGCGCCGCCGAACAATTCAATGAACGTAAGGGCAAAACAGCCACTCTTTAAAATCTTGAGTGGTTAATTTCACAGGCGCTTAGTCGTTTTTGCCCCAAGTTGTCTCAATCGGTAGCCCGCACAAAGTAAAGGCGTTTGCTTCATAAATTTTATTGCAGAAACGAAAGAAATACTTTATTTTCATTCCGTCTATAAGGTTATTATGAAGAATTGTTCTTCATAACACACTCAAAATGAGTGTGTTATGGGCAACAGCTTCCGCATAACACTCAAAATTTGACGATTGGGCGGAATGATTCCGCTCAATCAGTAGCTAGATGGCTTCTTCTAAACTCGTAACGCACTGGAGGAAAATATGTTGTCGGATGAAATCCAAGAAAGAATCACTCAGGAAGAACAATTCAGACAGAAAGTTCGTTCTGAAATTGAAGCTGAAAATTCTCAATCTGAAAAATCTTTGTGGAATAGCCTCGAAATTGTGAAATTACTTGTGTCTACCTTAACGCCGATTGTAATTTTGTGGTTTGGATTTATGGCTAGTGATGCTCAACGTATTAATCAACAGAACTATGATGAAACTCAACGTACAAATCAGCGTAACTTTGAAGAAAGTCAACGCATCGCTGAGCGCAACTTTCAAGAGACGCAACGCACAAGCCAGCGTGTTATTGAAAAGCGCATTGCGATTTACGACCAGATTGGTACTAAACTCAACGACATTTATTGTTATTTTATGTTTGTAGGAAATTGGAAAGAAATTAAGCCGCCGGAAATAGTTGCGAATAAGAGAACTTTGGATAAAATTATGTACACCTATCGTCCTTTGTTCTCTGATGAACTATTTTCTTCATACAACAAATTTATAGACGCTACATTTAAGCCATACACAGGTATGGGTAATGATGCTCAACTTAGGACAACTGTTGAGGAGCGAAAACTAGCTGCTAAAAGAGTGGGATATGCCTGGAAGGCTGAGTGGAATAATAGATTTACAGGAGAGGACAAATTCCTCGAAGTGGATGCTTCATACAAGGAACTTATGACTAAAATAGCCGCAGAATTGGGTCTGAGTATAAAGTTGAGTGAAAGTCCGCCAAAACGACAAGAATTACCGAAATGAAATTTACTTTGCAACGCCATCTAACAATTCAATGGACGAGAGGGCGAAACAGCTACTTTGTTATCGAAGTTGCCCGTTAAACCTTAGCAGGCTTGACGGCGGTTTCGCCCCGCGTCATCTCAACCGTTGACCGCCTGCAAATTGTTACAGTTCAGAGTTTTTTTTACGGCGCTCGAATGCGGTTGCCGCCAGTCGCCGAAGTTGGCAAAAAGCACGTAAACCCGACATATGTGCGAAGCAAAACGCTTTTGATTCTTGAACTTGGGCGGCTGACATAGCTTCTCAAATGACGTTTGACTACTCTCAAATGACGTTAAATAGCAGTCAAACATCATTCGACTGCTATTTAATGACGTTAGAGAGTAGTCAAACGTCATTTGAGAACAGTCAAACGACGTTAGAGAACACTCAAATGATGTTTGACTGCTCTCTAATGACGTTAGAGAACAGTCAAGCATCATTTTAAACACGCTTTTTAATCCAATTAACTCAATCGAATTTCTACAAACAAAAAAAATAATCGGATTGATGATAGTTTTCATTCCTTTTTGGTGCGTTTTTTAATAAAAGGAGAACAAAACTATGCCAAAAGATATAAGTCACCTTTCGGACGGTGAACTGCTTGCCAGAGTACAACTGATGAGCGGAACGGTAACTTCGTCTCCGGTTGATTTCGGATTGTCGGTGGAGGAGGCGGGGGAACTGGGAAACGAATTGCAGATTTATACTTTAGCTTTGAATGAATGGAACATCATTCAGGACGAATACGACTCGAAATTTCAAGCCAAAAAAGCCGCCCGCGAAGCGTTGATCGCAAAGGTGCGCGCTCAAACCAAGCTCATCAAAGCACAGCCCAATGTGACGGCGGCGCAGCTCGAAGCCGCCGGAATTGATGCGCCCGATACCGTCAAAACCGCTTCGCCTTCGCCGACGAGCGCGCCGATTGGGTGGGTTGATTACGGGAAGCTAAAACACACGATTTACTTCCGCGATTCAATGACGCCGGATTCGGAAGCCAAGCCGAAAGGAACGCTCGGCTGTGAGATTTTCCGTTCAATCGGCAATTCGCCGCCCGCTTCGGAAGCCGATTTCGCTTATGTCGCAACGGACACGGCTTCGCCTTACACGACGTTTTACCAGATGGCGGATGCGGGAAAAACGGCTTATTTTCTGCTGCGCTGGAAATCGAAAAACGGCGATGTGGGAGAATGGAGCGATGTCATTCAAGCCACTATCAACGGTTAGCTTTTCAGACTCGTTCTATTTTTCCGTTTTTCCATTGTTTTTCGCTTTTTCGAGCAAACGCATTACGGCTACTTCTTCGATTGAAAGCTCCGGTGAAAGTTTTTCGATAGTTCGCTTTTTTCGCGGGCGAAATTCATCAATTGTACTTCCCTGTTCGTAGGCTTCGATAATTGCCGGGTGAATGTAGCTGCTGCGGCAAACGGCGGGCGTGTTGCCGAGATGTTCGGCGACTTTTTTGACTGCCTCGACGATGTTCTTTTTCGTTTGCGTTTTTGTTTCCGATGCGCCGATTTGCGCCAGCTCGGTTGCAGCCAGAACGGTCGCTCCCCAGGTGCGGAAATCTTTGGCGCTGAATTCGGGCGAAGTCGCGGTTTTGAGAAAATCGTTGACATCGCGCGGCGTTACCGGGCGAACAGTTCCCTGCGCGTCCTGATAGTTGAATAATTTGCTCCCGCCCATCGCTTTTAAATCCGTCATTATTGCGGCGAGTTCTTCGTCCACGATTAAACGCCGGTGTCGGATGCTGTGTTTGCCGACGAAATTAAAATTCAGCTTGCCGCCTTTTTCGATTGTCAAATGGCGATTTCTGAGCGTCGTGACGCCGTAGGTTTTATATTCCTTGACGCTTTTTTCCGAGCCGACGCGAATATACAAATCGTTTATCAGCCGCATTACGACCGCCAAAACTTTTTCCTTCGGATAACCTTCGAGCGAGATATATTCGTTCGTCAGTTTTCGCAGCTTCGGCAAAAACTCGCCGAAACGCTCGATTTTCGAGAATTTCTTGGCTTGCTGTTTGGCGGAAAATTGCAGGCTGTATTTGTACTGAATGCGTCCGGCTGTATCGAATCCGATTGCCTGCAAACCGGCGCGCGTGTTCGGGCAAATCCGAACGTGCGTCCAGGCGGGCGGAATGACGAGCTTGCTGATTCGTTCGATTTGTTTTTGGTCGGTTATTTTTTCGCCGTTATGATCGAAATATTTGAAACCGCTTTTTTTCCCGCCGCGGCGACGCCACCATTTGCAGCGCCGCCCGCGATTTATTGCGTCGAGATTTAATGCGCCGTTATCGTTTTTTATCATCTTTGCCGCCGCCGAAACTCATAAAAACTCCCGCAATCATCGAGCCGATTGCTGCCAGTTTAGCCGGAAAACTTAAAGGCTCGTGTTTTGTTTCCGCAGTTTGAGGCGAGATTTTCGGCGCGCGAATCTGTTTTTTGTCGGGCGGAATAATTTCGGCTTCGACAGGCTTTTTGTTTTCTTCCGTTTTTTTGTTTTCTTCCGTTTTTTTGTTTTCTTCCGGTTTCTGGTCGTTTTTCGCCGCCGCCGCGCCGAGAGTTTCGTTTTCATCCGGCGCTTTTTCGCCTTCTTCTTTGGCTCCGGGAACGCCCGCTTCGGCTGCTGCGTTTTCGATTTCCGAATTGATTTCACCGCCGATTAAAATCGCCAACCCGGTAAAATAAAGCCAGAGCAGCAAAATTATCAGCGCGCCGAGCGAGCCGTAAGTGGCGCTGTAAGAATTAAAATAAGACAGATAAAGGCGGAATCCGAACGAAATCAGCAGCCACAATAAAACGCCGACGACCGCTCCGGGCGTCACAAAAAACCAGTGCTGATCTTTTAAATCCGGCGAAAAATAATAAATCAAAGCAAAAGCCAGCAAAACAAAGCAAAGCGCTATAGCGTATTGGACAACCGCCCAAATGGTAGTCAAGAAAGCGCCGAAACCGAGCGTCTGTTCGGCGTAATCAACAAAGTGACCGCCGAATAAAATTATAATCAGAGCTGAAATGATGGTCAGCGCCAACGCAACCGTTAAACCGATAGATGTTAATTTTAATTTCCACCACGCGCGCGTTTCTTTAACGTCGTAGGCGCGATTCAAAGATTGCGTTATTGATTGCAAACCGGAGGAAGCAGTCCAGAGCGCGAGCAGCAAACCGAGAGAGATTTTACCGCCGCTCGAAGTTTGGCTGACTTCTTCAATCACGCCTTTCACCAAATCGAGCGCCGTACCCGGCAAAACATTGCCGAGATACGAAAACAATTCGTTGCGCAGCTCGTTGTTTGCGCCGACGATAAACCCGAGAATCGAAGTTAGAAAAATCAGCAGTGGAAACAGTGCAAACAAAAAGTAGTAAGCAAGCTGCGCCGCGCTGTCCAAAACTTCGTCTTCGATGATTTCGTTATAAACACGCTTTCCCAGCTCCGCCCAACCGAGTCCGTTTAAACTCCACAAACTTGCAGCCGCCATTTTCCTCGCCCCCTTGAAAATTGAAGGTTAATGAAAATATTTTCGGCGCAGGCTTCCAAAAGAAGAAATCCTGCGCCGAAAATAACCAAGTTATTTAACAGAAAACCTTAGGTTCTCATACTGCGTCCGGTCGCAAGGCGATAAATTGCCAGCAAAGCAATTGCGCCGACAACCGACAGAACCAGACTCATCAAAAAGCCCGGACTCGAATAATCGCCGTCACCGCTGCTTCCGTAGCCGAATAAGGCTCGTCCGATAAATCCGCCGACCACAGCGCCGGCAATACCAAGCAGAATTGTTACGATTGCGCCGCCCGGATCGCGTCCCGGCATCACGGCTTTAGCAATCAGTCCCGCAATTAAACCAAAAAGTATCCATCCGATAATTGAAAGCATTTTTCTTTCTCCCTTTCTCTAATCTCTTTTGTTTTTCACCGTCAATCGCCTTTGTACGCTGACGGTACGTTTAGCATTTGCCCTTTGGCATTTGCAAAATGCGCGCCACAAATCCGAACTTTCCGTTTTGTCTTTTAATCGCGTGTTTATCGGCTCAAAACGAATTTAATTCGTACACAAACGTACAGAGATATTCCACCGGAATTGTCAAATTTGATTATACGGATTCCAAATTAACGAACCTGAGCGGTGAGAATTCTGGAATTTTTATCTCTAATTTTCGCTTCGTGCAAAGCGAAATTAACCAAGATTTGAAAGGAGCAGTTTTATGGCAAATCGCTACAATGATCAAGATTATCCGCGCTACAACGAACGCGACGACGATTATGACAGCCGCTCGGAATCCGGCGGTTCGGAACAGCAGCGCAATCGAAACTTCGGCAATAGAGAACGCGGACGCAATGAACGCGACGAAGGTTATTACGGAACGAGCCGCAGCCGCGATTTGGGCGGCGGACAAAATTCCGGCTATCAGGGCGGTCATTCCGGCAGCGATTTCGGGCGCGGCTACAATTCGCAAGACCGCGATAATGATGATTTTCAATCGAACGCTCGCCAATCAAGGTCTAACACAGGCGGTTTCGGACGCAACACGGGCAACGACCGTGACGATTACACGCTTTACGGTTACGACCGAGGCAACGAGTACAGTTCGGGCAGCGACGAAGAGCGCGGCTATTACAATCGCGGCGGCGATTACGGTTACGGCAGCAATTTCGGTTCGAGCGGCTCAAACTTCGACCGAATGTCGCCGTCCGATTACACGCGACGCAGCCAGCGCGATTACGGGCGCGGCAGCGGAAATGAACGCTCAAACCAATCAAATCAATTCAATCGCGATGAAAGCCGCTATGGGCAAAGCGGCGGTTACAAGGGCGATTATATGAACAGCGAACGCGGCTGGGAAACCGAAAATCGCGGCGGCTCGAATCAGGAGGATCGCGGCTGGTGGGACAGAACAACAGATGAAATTTCATCCTGGTTCGGCGACGATGAAGCCGCGCGCCGACGCGAAAGAGATATGCGTCAGGGCGGCGGTCAACAAACAAGCCATCGCGGAAAAGGTCCGAAAAATTATCGCCGTTCCGACGATCGCATCCGCGATGACATCAACGACCGTTTAACCGATTATCCGTATTTGGACGCTTCCGACATTGATGTCGAAATTAACAACGGTGAAGTCGTTTTAACCGGAACGGTCGAAAGTCGTTACGCCAAACGAATGGCTGAAGACATCGCTGAAGACGTTTCGGGCGTGACACACGTCGAAAACCGTTTGCGCGTCAGACAAAATGCATCGAACTTCGGCTCGCCCGGAACAGGCAATTTTTCGTCAGGCGACACCAGCGGCGCAAATACAAGTGCAAGCGGAAATTTGACGACCGCCGGCACAACCGGAATAACCGGCGCACCAACGGGAACATCAACCGGCTCGTCAACCGATACTTCGTTCGAAGCCTCGACCGGCGCTGACACTGCGACAGGCGGCACTTCGAATACAAGCGGCGAATCTGCCGGAAATATCGGCGACACAAACACTTCCTCGACAACCGGGCGCACAAGTTCAAAATCAGCTTAACTTCTTTGAAGTTAACGGCTGAAAAATAAAATCCCGACCAAACGTTTGGTCGGGATTTTATTTTTAGATTGCTGTTTTTTATGCTCTCGCCGCGCGTTCAAAAAGAACTTCCTCAAAATGCGTTATTTGCTTAAACTCGCGGAAACGCCCGTTGATTTCGTCTTGCGTCAACCGCGCGACTCTTTCAGTGCCGAATTCTTCGACATTAAACGAAGCCATCACCGAGCCGAAAATCATCGCGCGCCGCATCGTTGCTTCGTCAAACGAATCGTGGCTCGCCAGATAGCCCATAAAACCGCCCGCAAAAGTGTCGCCTGCGCCGGTCGGATCAAAAACGGATTCGAGCGGATAAGCCGGAATCGCAAAATAATTATTTCCCGTAAAAAGCGCAGCGCCGTATTCGCCCCGTTTGATAACGAGCGCTTTTAAATTGCCGATTTCGATGATTTTTTTCGCCGCGCGGTGAATGTTCGGCTCGTCCGCAAGCTGACGCGCTTCAGCGTCGTTGATGATTACGCAGTCAACCGTTTTCACAGTTTCAATCACGCTGTCTTTCATGGAAGAAATCCAGTAATTCATTGTGTCCATCGCTACAAATTTGGCGTTCGGACATTGCTCGCGCACTTGTTTCTGCGTTGTCGGAAAAATATTGGCTAGAAAAACAAATTCGGCGTTTCTCGATTCATCGGAGAGCTTCGGCTGAAAAGTCTCAAAAACATTAAGCTCAGTCGCGAGCGTGTGCGCCGTGTTCAAATCGAAATCGTAACGCCCGCGCCAGAAAAACGTTTTGCCGTCCGCGACTCGCTCAACATCATCGGTGTTGATGTTTTTTGAGTGCAGCAAATCGAATTCGTTTTCAGTAAAATCATTACCGACCACGCCGACCATTCTGACATCGGTAAAATTGCTGGCAGACAAAGAAAAATGCGTGGCAGCGCCGCCAAGCATTCGTTCGCGTTTCCCAAAAGGCGTTTCGACCGCATCAAACGCGACCGAGCCGACAACCGTCAGTGACATTTAATAAATTCTCCTGCTGATAAAATTAAAATTTAAGAACTATTGCTTGTTTTCAAGTTCCTTCAAAGCCTTTGCGGCTTCTTCTTTATATTTGCTCTGCGGATATTTTTCGACGAGCGTTGAAAGATAAGCAACTGCTTCCTCGCGCAGCGTTTCCGGCGCGTATTTCTTTTTATTTTCTTCAGACATTTTGGACAAATCAATTTTCTGCTTGCCTCGTCCGGTCGCCAGATAATAGCTGCTCATTCCGGCGTAATAAAGCAATGCATCCATTTTTGCGAACTGAATGCCGCCGGATTCGACCGCGACAATCGCTTCGCTGCTGCGTTCAAGCGCGCCGATGTGCCGTTTTTTTATAAAATATTGATACGCGACATCGAGATTATGCAGCGCATCCGCCTCAATGGGATTAATCGTTTGCTTCTCCGATTTTTTCTGGGGCAAAGGCACGCTAATCTGCGCACTGGAAGCCGCTGAAAATAAAATAATCAAACCAAATAACAAAACTACTTTTTTCATAAATTATTTCGGCGCATATTTCCCGATGATTGCTTCGAGCTTTTTCGCCGTTTCCGTGTTCCAAAATTCGGGCGCTGTGAAAATCGCGTTTTTGGTTGCGCCCGCAAACTGATTTGGTGTTGTTTTCGCCGCGACACGTTGCACGGCGTCTTTCATAATCAATTGCGCGTTGCGGACGTTTTTGTGCAGATATTCGATGACCATTTCCACCGATACTTCGTCGTGTCCTTCGTGCCAGCAATCGTAATCGGTGACGAGCGCGAGCGTCGCGTAAGCGATTTCGGCTTCGCGCGCCAGTTTTGCTTCCTGCAAATTCGTCATCCCGATAATATCCATTCCCCATTGCCGGTAAACATTCGATTCGGCTTTGGTCGAAAACGCCGGACCTTCCATACACAAATAAGTCCCGCCGCGATGAACCGTCACGCCGACGGTTTTACAGCTTTCCTCTAAAATATCTCCAAGCTCATCGCAAACCGGATGCGCGAATGTAATGTGTCCGACAATTCCCTGCCCGAAAAACGTTGATTCTTCCGCGCGTGCGCGCGTCCGGTCAAAAAACTGATCTGGAATTACCATATCCGTCGGCTTGTATTTTTCCTGCAAAGAACCGACCGCCGAAACCGACAAAATATACTCAATGCCGAGCAATTTCATTGCGTAAATATTTGCGCGAAACGGCAATTCGGTCGGCAAAATCCGATGCCCGCGCCCGTGTCTGGCTAAAAACGCGACTTCGACGCCTTCCAATTCGCCGATAATAAAAACGTCAGAAGGCTTGCCAAATGGCGTATCAACTTCAACTTCTCTAACATTCTTCAATTCCGGCATCTGGTACAAACCGCTGCCGCCTATTATTCCGATTTTTACTTGCTCCATTTATTAAATTCTATTCTCCCAATTTTTCTAAATCAGCCAAATCCTGCAAACGCCCCGATGCTTTTTTATTCTTCTTTAAATTTTCCAAATCAATTATGGATATTTTTAATCCCTCAATTTCGATTTCGATTCTGGAAGCGAAACATTCCGCAAAATCCACTCCGTCAGGCGAATTTATCAAATCAATTCGGCTCGGTGGATAGCCAAGTTGTACGACTTGACCTGTTAATAAAAAATCTTCCTTCGTAAAATTTAACGAACCAAAACCGAAATCTCTCAACGCTTGTACAACTCTTTCGGCGTTTTCCTCGCTCAACTCAAGCCAGACATCCAAATCTTTCGTATAACGCGGATGCCCGTGAAAAGCGACGGCATATCCGCCGACAATTAAATATTTAACGCTATTTGAGTTTAGTAATTCGACAAACTCTCTGAAGTCTGGGTTGAGCATCGCCGTATTTCCATTTGTTAAATTCGCTGCGAATTTCTTCCAGCGCCGCTAAACGCTCTGCGTAAGATTTGGTTTGCCAATACCAAAAATCAGATTTCTGAGCGTCCAGATTTCCTTTTGTCACAACTTTTTCGATTGTTCTATGTTTCATATCCAACGGCTTTCAATTTGCCGCTTTCTTCCGTCAAACGACAAAGCGGCGTTTCCGGGTCGTGATAAAAAAAACAAAGCCAATTTTCTTTCACCGCTTGGGGCAATAATTTCTTTTTATTTTCAAGCGTTTCCAGCGGAAACAAATCGTAGCCCATTATCCACGGCAGTGGAAGATGCGCCGCCATCGGGATTAAATCAGCGAAACTGTAAAATGTCTTGCCGCCGCTCGTTAATTTAACGGTTTGCATAGAGCCGTTGTGTCCGCGCATTTGCTGCATTGTTAAACCCGGCACAACTTCGTAATTTTCCGGTTTTAATTCGAGTTGTCCGGTTTCAAGAAGCGGTCGCCAATCGTCGGCGATGTAGCTGCCCCGGTCGCGCATAGTCGGGTTTTCGGCGTGTTCGTATTCGGCTTTGGAAACAAAATAACGCGCGCTTGGAAACGTCGGAACGGCTTTTTCGTTTTCATCCGGTTTTGTATTGCCGCCTGCGTGGTCAAGATGCAGATGGGTGTTGACGACGATTGTAATGTCTTCGCACTTGCAGCCGGTTTTTTCCAACAATGAATCGGCAAACGTTTTTTGACGATTGATGCCGTAGATCTTCGCTTGCTTGTCCGTCCATTTTTCGCCCATTCCGGTTTCAATCAAAATGCGCTCGCCATTGGTTTCGATAAACAAACAATTCGTTTGCATTCGGATTCGATTCGATTCGTCCGGCGGGCAAACTCGTTCCCAAAGAGTGCGCGGGACGATGCCGAACATCGCCCCGCCGTCCAATCTGAATTCGGTGTCGGGAATTATTTCTATCTTGAAATCACCGAAAATCATTATTTTCGGGTTTTAGGCTGCGCAGGCGCGGGTTTGGCGACTTCGGCATCTCCGCCTTTTTGCGGCGCAGGCTGCATTCCGGGCGGCAAACCCGGCATTCCTTCGGTTTCACCTTCAGGAATTTCCGGCGCTTTAATGCTTACTTGTTCGGGCGCGGGAACTTCAATCGGATTTTTTTCGAGAATTTTGTCCAAAAATTTCTTAACTTTGTCCTGCTGGACGTTTTGCCGGACTTGCTGTTCCATTGACGCCGGCTGTGCAAACGGGTTTTGCGGGTCGCGCGCCTGCGTCATAAACAAAATGTGACGGACGTTGAAAGTGTCCGCTTCTTTGCCGTCTTTGTCTTTGGTTTTGCCTCTGCCTTCGAGCTTGATAATGTGATAGCCGTATTGCGATTCAACCAACTTCTCGGCGATTTGCCCCGGTTCGAGATTGTTCGCTGCCAATTCAAACTGCGGGACGAACTGACCTTTTGTGACGTTCTCGTACAAACCGCCTTTGTCTTTGCTGCCCGGATCGTCGGAAAATTCGGCGGCTAATTTGCCGAAATCTTCGCCCGCTTTGACGCGCGCTAAAACCTGCTCGGCTTTTTCGCGCACTTTCGCCGGATCGAATTCCGGGTGAGCGGCGACATAAGCCTCGATTTCTTCTTTCGTGGGCGTTAATTCCTTTTCGTGCCGCTTTCCGTATTCCGAAGCGAGCGTTCTGGCTTGCTGAAACTGAATTTGAAGCTGAACCGCGCGATCCCGGTCGAGTCCGTTTTCTCGCGCGAGGTCGGCGGCGATATGAGCTTTCGCCCATTGCTCGTGGATGTAAGTTCGCTGCTCGGCGCCGATGTTTGCAGCCTGCGGCGAGCGTTTAGTCAAACTTTTGAGGAATTCTTCAAACTTTTTCTCATTTTCCGGGTTTTGATAATAAGCCTCGACTTGTTCCTTGCTGATTTTTTCCGAAGCCCAGCCGAGCGGCGGTCCCGGATCGTTGGGTTTGCCCGCGTCGGTTTTGAGTTTTTGGTCATAGGCGAGCGCTAAAATTTCCATTTCGGTAAGTTTTAACTGTTCGCGCATCTCCGGTTCGTCGGCGATTCCTTCAATTCGGGCTTGACGCGCGATGGCGAGAAGCGGTTTAAGCTGTTCTTCCAAAAACTCTTTGAGCGCTTCCGGGCTGCCCGCTAATTCGGAAATTGCCTGCGGCTGCGCTTTAAATTGGCTTTGAACGAGCAATTCGACATCTTCGGGCGCCAATTTTGTGATCGCTCCTTCGGTCAGACGATGAATTCGTTTTTCTTCAATGGCGTGCGCGCCGTACTGCGAATGCCATAGCAGCAAACCGGCTGCCACCGCTAAAAATATAACTAATAAAGTAAGTGCTCTTCCGACCATTTTGTTATTAATTCTCCTCAAAAACTAAACGTCTTTTTGCCTATTTTTTAGATTTTTTATCACCCGCCGGAGCTTCCGTTTGCGGGGCAGCCTGCGGCGGCATCGGCGCGGGCGCTGCCGGTAATTCGACTTTTATGTCTTCCGGTCGCGGCAAGCTGATTTGATTTCGCGCTACGACTTCTTCTATCCATTGGTCGCGTTTTTGCGTTTTTACGCCTTCGCGCGCTTTGTCAGCCATTCCTATCGGCGGCGCGTAGGGATTTGCGCCGCTTGCGGGCGCTGAAGTCATCAGCAAAATATGCCGCACATTATAAGTTTCGCCCGCTTTATTTTCGAGCTTGATAATGTGATAGCCGTATTGCGATTCAACCAGATTTTCGGCGACTTTGCCGTTTTCGAGCGCGAGCGCGGCGGCTTCAAATTCAGGCACCATTTGACCTTTTTTGACGTTTTCATACAATCCGCCTTTGTCTTTGCTGCCCGGGTCTTCGGAAAACTCTTTGGCGAGCTTGCCGAAATCTTCGCCCGATTTCGCGCGCGCCAAAACCTGTTGGGCTTTGTCTTTGATTTTTGACGAATCGAGTTCCGGGTGTTGCTTGACGTAATCGGCAATCTCCGTCTCGCTTGCCGTCATACTCGCGTCGGACTTTCGTGCGTATTGCTGCGCCAAAAACTGCGCCTGCTGCAAAGCGATTTGCAATTGAGTTTCGCGTTTCTGGTCAAAACCTTCGCTACGTGCTTTTTCCGCTCTAATGGAGATTTTCGCCCAGCTTTCGCGCGCTCTTTTCAATTCTTCTTCGGTGAATTCGGTTTTGCCCGTGCCGCCTTCTTCCGCGCCGCGCTGTTTAATCAAATCCAAAAATGTGTTGAATTTCGTTTCGTTTTCGGGATTTTGGTAGTAAGCCGTAACCTGTTCCGGCGTAATGTCTGCAAAAGGCGGCGCGCCTTTGCTGTTCTGAGTATCGTACGCGGTCGCAATGACGGTCGAAGCAATAAATTCGAGCTGCTGTTTGTTTCCGGGATCGTCAGCCAAACCGTTTTTGCGCGCTTCGGCGGCGACGGCGAGCAGTTTTTTCAAATCATCGAGAAACTCTTTGATCTGTTCGGGGCTTCCGGCAATCATTTGCTGGCTTTGCGGCGGCAAAGTTTTGATGACAGCCGATACGTCGTCCGCAGTGAGATTAGTCAAAGCGGCGGCTGATTGGGTTTGTTGCTGCGCGCCCGGCGTTTTAGCGTTTTTGTTGCACGCCGACGAGGCGGTAAAACTAACTGCTAAAGCGGAAATTATAAAAACGTTTTTAAGTTTGACAGATTTTTTATTCATTAAATTTAGTGTTTTTCCATCGGCTGGACTAATTCAAGCAAAACGCCGCCCGACGCCGCCGGATGCACGAATGCAATCAGGCAATTGTCTGCACCGACACGCGGTTTTTCGTCAATTAATCTCGCGCCTTGTTCTTTAAGCTGCGCTAACGCGGCTTCGATGTCTTCGACTTCGACGGCGATATGATGAATTCCGCCGCCGCGTTTTTCCAAAAATTTGGCAATCGGCGAATCATCCGCCGTCGGTTCGAGCAATTCGATTCTGGTTTCGCCAATCGGCAGCATCGCCACGCGAACCTTTTGTTCTTCGACAATTTCGGCGTGCGTCTGTTCCAATCCGAGAGCGTCTTGCCAAAATTTCAACGCTTCGTCAATTCCTTTAGTCGCAATTCCAAGATGATTGATTTTCATATCGAACTCAAAATTTCTTCAATTGCTGAATATGGATCGCGTTCTTTATTAGCAACGGATATAGCCAAACTTTCCAGCTTTTCCTTCGCGCCATTTCTGTTTAAGGCTTTCGTCAAAAGACTTTCCCGCAATAATTCCAAAAGCCGCCAGTGCGCGATTGATTTGCGGCGCTCCAGGCTCGATTCGTTTTGTTTTTGATAATCCGCGTAAGATTTGATTGCCTGTGACAAATCTTCGATGCCTTTGTTTTCGGTTGCGATTGTCCGCACAATCGGCGGCATCCACATATCCGGTCGGTGCGCGAGATCAAGCAGTGCTTTTAATTCTTTTTCGGTGCGAATCACGCCTTCGCGGTCTGCTTTGTTAATCACGAAAACATCGCCGATTTCCATAATTCCGGCTTTGATTGCCTGAATATCGTCGCCCATTCCCGGCACTAAAACCACGACCGAAACGTCTGCGGTTTTGACGATTTCCACTTCGTCCTGCCCGACGCCGACGGTTTCGACAATAACTTTTTCGTAACCCGCAGCATCGAGAATCGCTACCGCGTCAACCGTCGCCCGCGACAAACCGCCGAGATTTCCGCGCGTCGCCATCGAACGAATAAAAACGTTTTTATCGAGTCCGAGCGTCTGCATTCGAATGCGGTCTCCGAGAATCGCGCCGCCCGAAAAAGGACTCGAAGGATCAACGCAGACAATCCCGATGCGCTCGCCTTTTTCGCGGTAAAACAGCGCCAATTTATCAACGAGCGAAGATTTCCCCGCGCCGGGCGAGCCTGTAATTCCGATAACCAAAGCACGCCCGGTTTTCGGAAACACGCCTTTCATCAAATCGGCGGCATCTTCGGCTCCGTCTTCGACTTTGGAAATCGCGCGCGCGACGGCTCGCAAATCGCCTGCCAATATTTTTTCCAGCTTATTCTCGTCAATCATTCCGTTTGTCGTCTTTTTGAGCGGCAGCGCAAAATATGATTTTCTCATTTTTCGCCATAAAAGCAACTCGTTGAAGAACTGAGAACTAAAAACGGAGAACGGATAACCGCTTTATTCTCAGCTATCCGTTCTCCGTCTCCGGTTCTCAGTTCTCAATTTTCAGTTCTCAGTTCTCAGTTCTTAAACCATCGGCTCGTCAGCCGAAGGTCCGTACATCGAAGGCACGGGAATGTTTTTTAAACGCATATAAACCGAAAGCTGACCGCGATGGTGAATCAAATGGTTAAAACACATTCCGCGAATCGCGGCGATGCGCGGCAATTGAAAAAAAATCTGGTCGCCGCTGCGCAAAGTCCAAGGCTGCATAAAATGCTCGTCAGGAACATCTCGTAAAGCGTCGAAACAGTTTGATAGCGCGCTGTCAAACATTTCAACCAGTTCTTCGGTCGTTTTCGCCGTTTTCGGAACATAATCTCCGGCGGCGAAATCAATCTGCTCTTTTTGAATTATCGTGGCGAGCCAGCCGGTCATTTCGACGACGTGCGTGGCGAGCCTGCCGAACGACGTTGATCTTTCGTGCGGTTTCCAATCAAATTCGCTTGCGGGCAAGCGTTCCAACATCTTACGGGTGGTTGCAGCTTCCTGTTTTAACTCAGCCGCGAGAACTTCGCTCAAACTCATAATTTTTGCTCCTGTATAAAAGAATGGAAAATTAATATACAAGATGCTTTTTGCTGCGGCAAATCCGAATATAAATTGAAACTATATTTAATATTGCATCATTTTCATTCAACCCGATTGTCCTAAAGATGCTTTTTCAAACCCCAAAAATAAAACAGCAAAAACATCGGCAGAATTCGTCAGGCAAAGTGAGCGCGAAAGTAAGCTCAATATTTAAACGACTTAAAACTATTTTTCAAACTCTTTCGGCAATCTGGCATACGCATTGCATTTTCGCTTGCCATAACGAACAGAGAAATTGAATTTAAATAAACAGGAGAAGAGATGCGAACAAACAAGCTTCACGGATTTAATTTTTTGTTGGCGATTATGGCAACGGTTCTTTCATTTTCCGGTTTTGCAGCCGCAAACACAGTTTCAAAAGCTAATTCTGCGCGGTCAAGCAAAATCGCTCTCGAAGCGTTATCGAACAAAATAAAAACGGATACGGGCATCAGCGATGTCAGTGTGAAATTTGAAAAAGTGAATCAGTACAACGTTTCAAAATCAACAATCGGCGTTAAAGGCAGCGCCAAATATTTCATTAACTCGGAGTTTGTTACTCCTCTGACGTTTGATGTCAAAGTAAATACGGCGGATTTTAGCGTTGTAAACGTCAATTATGATTTTGAAGACGCCGACGACACAGTTGCAGTCGGGTCGCCGGTTGAGGAAAACATAACTCAGAAATTATTAAAACAAATCAAAAATCAACATAAAACGGCAAACGTCGTAATTTCGATTGATAATTTAGAAACGCTGGAAAATCAATTAAAAGGAACCGGCGAAGTCAGAATCGGCGATTTCGAGTGGCGCAGAATCGAATTTGACGCCTCGCTCAATAAAAAAGGCGTCGGAACGGTTAAATATAAAATTCAGGAATAAGTTGAGTTTGAGAGAAAAAGAAAGGCGGCGAAATTCTTAATTTCGCCGCCTTTCTTTTTCTATGCCTTCAAAAGCTGTTTGGCGATAACAATTCGTTGAATCTCGCTCGTGCCTTCGCCGATGGTGCAGAGCTTTGAATCGCGCCAGTATTTTTCCGCCGGATAATCTTTCGTGTAACCGTAACCGCCGTGAATCTGAACTGATTCTTCCGAAACGCGAACGGCAACTTCCGAAGCATAAAGTTTTGCCATTGCCGATTGTTTTGTCGTTTTCTTTCCGGCGTCTTTGAGAGCAGCCGCTTGTTGAGTCAATAAACGTGCGGCTTCGATTTGCGTCGCCATATCCGCCAATTTAAATTGAATCGCCTGAAACTCGGCAATCGGCTTGCCGAATTGCTGACGCTCTTTGGCGTAACGCACTGCGGCTTCGTAAGCGCCCTGCGCGATTCCGACCGACAGCGCCGCAATTGAAATGCGCCCGCCATCGAGAATCTGCATTGCTTGCAGAAAGCCTTCGCCTTCGTTGCCGAGTCGTTGCGCGTCGTCAATATAACAATCTTCAAACACAACCGAAGCGGTTTCCGAAGCCCGCATTCCCAATTTATTTTCTTTTTTGGCAGGCGCAAAACCTTTCATTCCCTTTTCAAACACAAACGCCGTAATTCCCTTGTTTCCTTTTTCGCGGTCGGTCACGGCAACCGCGACGCAGGTGTCGCCGCTGATGGCGTGAGTGATAAAATTCTTCGAGCCGTTGACAATCCAGCCGCCGTTTTGTCGAACAGCCGTCGTGCGCGTCCCCGATGCATCCGACCCCGCGCCAGCTTCGGTCAAGCCCCACGCGCCGAGATGTTTTCCGGTCGCCAGCGGCTCGACGTATTTGCGTTTTTGCTCTTCCGAGCCGTACTGAAAAATGTGATTCGTACACAGAGAATTATGCGCCGCTACGGACAAACCGATTGAGCCGTCAACGCGCCCTAATTCCTCGATAACCGTCGCGTATTCGACATAACCCAACCCCGCACCGCCGTATTCTTCGGGAAAGATAATTCCCAAAAGCCCCAATTCGGCAAGCTGCGGAAAGATTTCGAGCGGTAAATGCTGAGCTTCGTCCCATTCCATCACATTCGGCTTCAACTCGCTTTCGGCAAACTCGCGCACGCTGTATTTGATTTGAAGCTGATCTTCGGTAAGTTCAAAATTCATAAGTTTCGATCAATATTTTAAGGATTTTCTAAACTCAGTTTGCCACAAACGCTCATAAAAAAGGTAGTGACTAATATTGCGGCGGTGAAAAATAATTGTTTTTGGCGAATTAAAGAGAGACTAAATGTGTCCCTTTTTGGACACCTCTTCATATTAGTTTTGCGATAGCATAAAACCCGGGAATGGGCGTAGCGCTATTTCCGCCGCTTACTTAATCGGCGCCCCCAACATCTTCGTCATTTCGGCTAAAAGTTCTTCCTAGTATGATTCTGTTCAATTCCGCCACCGCGCGTTTGTAGCCGATGCTCGTTTTCACTTGCAATCTTTACCGATACTCATCAGACCCCAGCACCCAAATAAACGATTGAACGTCAATCATATCTCGCGGCTTCAAATCTGCGAGGTCGCGTTTGATTGTTTCGGCAAATTCCAGCAAACTCGCATAGGTTTCCCAGGAAAGTTTTGATCGATATTGAAAATCAAAGCCGTAGGCGCGGGCGGCGGCTTGCGTTACTTTCGGTTTGAGAAAAATATGCTTTTTCGGCTGGGCGATAAAGCCGAAAACCGTGACAATTGGATGCGTTAAAACCCGCGACTGCTTTTTCGGCAGCCGACCGACCGCTTCAACCCAACGCTCGAATTTCTGCTTCGGTTTGCCCGCGCCGTGCAAAAAATCATAAAGACTTTCGGCGAAAATCCGTGCGCCTTCCGTCGAACGAACGGCATCGCGTAACGCCAATTTTTCAAAAGAAAAAATCAGATTCGTCGGCGATTCGATTTTCACGGCGCGGCTCGCAATCTCGCTGAATTCTCTTTTTTCGAGCAGCGATTGATATTCGGCGCGGTTTAACTGCGCGTTCCATTTTTCGTGCGCCTGCCACTTGTAGCCCCGCTCCCAAGCGACGTATTTTTCGTCCTCAAAACCGTTCGGGAAAAATCGCAGAAATTTTTCCCGGCAACGAACCACGTTTTCCGAAATTCGATTGTTTCCCGCGAGATTTGAAATTTCGCGTTTTGTTTTCCCGGCAATCATTGTTTATTCCCTGCGCTCACCGCCGTCTTATTTTTGTTTCAATACCAAAAGAAGAGCCGATTGAACAAACTTCTCTAATATATTTAATCGAATCGCGTAAATGCAAAATCACCCGGCGGAATGCGAACGAGCACGGAAATCCTGCCGCTCGGCGGCGGATCCGGGACGGCTTCCGGCAGGGTCAATTTCCTCCATTTCGTAAGCCAATAAGGGCGCGAGCGAAGCGATAAGGTTGTCCCACCGGACGCGCAAAACGTAAATTTCAAAGCCCGCTGTTTCGTCCGCGATAATTTCAATGCCCGCTTGCCTGAATCTTTCAAGAGCGGCTTGATACCGAAGATGCCAGCGCTCGCGCGTCTGCTCGTCCGGCTGCTTTTTGCCCGTTTCGCCGGGCAGAAAATTTTCCGTCAGATTAGTCAGCAAAAGCATAGACGCCCGCCAAAGCTGGGCGACCGCTGCGGATTCTTTGAGCCACTCGTATTTTTGGTCATCAAGCGCGCTTTTAATAAGCGTTACCGAGTCGAGCGCGAGAAGAGTGAACCGCGACACGGCGTAGTGCGGCTCGCTGAAGCGGAAATAAAAAAGCACCGGATAGAAGTGATGTCCTTCTTTGGCTTCGGTGACTTTGACAGCCAGTTCCGACAGATTCGAGTAACGTCGCTCCCGTCAAACGGTTTTTATTATTCTCTTCGCCTGCAAAGGCGGCGGCTAGAAATGCCAAATCAACGGCGTCGCCGCCGACGCGCGACCAAACTCCTTCGGTTGGTTTCTGTGAGTGCTGTTTAAGCAGCTAAATAGAAGGGAATCAACATTTAAATTGTCTCAAAAACGTATGACTTATGAGACACTTCTTCTGTGTTTTTATCTGTCTCATAAACGGGCGTTTTTGAGATTGTAATTTCGACTCGCCGTTTGTTGATTTATATTAGAATTAAATCAGTTTGAAAAATAACAAAATCAAACTGATTAATTGCAAGGATAACCACTTTTCAGTGTTTCATAACATTCGCAGGCAAACTCTTCCAAGCCTTCTTTATCAGTTATCCTGACTAATCCTCTGCGATAATCAATCAGACCAGCATTCTTGAGTTGAAGAGCCGCCAGAGTTACTCCTGGGCGATGAATGCCAAGCATCTGCGCAATGAAATCTTGAGTCAGTTCAAGTTCTTTACGCCCTGTTTTACACTGGCTGATGAGAAGCCACTTTGCCAATCGCTCTGTGACTGTATGATGAGAGTTACAAGCGACACATTGAGCCGTTTCCGTGAAATTTGTAAAGATAAATTCCGATACCAAATCAGACAATAAACCGTTGCGCTTTAAAGCGGCACGGAATTTATCGGACTTCATTCTGTAGCCTTCGCCTGGTATTTGCACAATTGATAGTTTCGGTGAAGGTCTTTTGGACAAAGCGACGGAAATGCCCGTGACACCTTCTCTGCCGATTGAACCCGTTTCAACGCTTGCTCCGTCTTCTAATATTTTAACGGAAGAAACCATACTCGTTTCTGGGAAATAAACGTATTGGACGTGCTCGTATGGACGATTGATAACATCGTGACTCTTCATTTCAACTAACTGAAGGTCAGGCGCAATTTCTCTGTATTCCGTTTCAGGCAAGCCGGAGAGAATTATGTTCTTAAATTGCGGAGTTGTGACTGTCTGAAAACCATCGGTTTTCACGGTATTGAGCATTTGTTCTACACCTTTCGTTATTGATGGTAAATAGCCGAACAAAATCAAAAGGAAAGGTTTGTTATTCAAGACCCGTTGAAAATGTAAAAATTACTTGGAAAAGTAACAGTGCGTTAGTATAACACAGATAAGTAATAATATTTCCAATTATTTACAAAGAACTGTGCAATATTGACATACTTAATATCTACCAAGCTGATAAGGTCTATTTTGAATTTGCTTGAACCTTTGATTAAGAAATTATGAGTGAGCGAACAATATTTCTGCTAGAGAATGACAATGACACACGCCCTATTTTTAAAAAAGTGCTGCAAGATTATGGTTACAATGTGCTGGTTGCCGTAGATGAAGAAGATGCTCTTCAAAGAGTTAATGATGGATTCGTTAAATCTGATTTGCTGATGGTTAATCTGCTCGGTAAATCGGAAGCAGAAATGGTGGAGTTCGGAAATCTTCTGCGAGAAAAAGGAAAAACAAACATTCCGCTTGTAGTTGTTGCGGCAAAGTATGATGAAGAATTGGAAGGAACAATCAATCAAGCCGGAGAAAACGCATACATCGTTTATCTCGGAGAAGGTGATGAATTGTTTAATTTATTATCGAGCCTGACAAATTACTAATATGGGGGAATATCTCAAAAACGTTCCTTTATGAGACAGATTCCAAGCTCTTTTATTTGTCCCGAAAAGGGTCATTTTTGAGAAAAACATATTCTAACATTTCAGGATTTTCTTTCCTGCAAAATAAAATTCTTGACATTTCCAATCAAATTAATTTAAAACAAGTGCGAAACCGGCAGTTTCGGTTGAACATCGAAAGTAAAATCTGCGACGCAAAATGATTTTTCTTCGAGATTTCGGCTTAAAATCTCAAAGAAAAATGATCGTTCTTCAAGATTTTTGTTCTAAATCTCGAAATTTTCGACCTGAATTTCGAGATTTACGTTCTAAATTTCGAGATTTATCACCTGAATTTCGAGATTTTTGGTCTGAATTTCGAGATTTTTGGTCTGAATCTCGAAGAAAAATCATTTTTCTTCGAGGCAAATTGGCTTTGCCTTCGCCTAAAACCCCAGCTTTTACAGCTACAAACAATCAATTCGTGAAAGGAAATCACCCAAATGAAACCATATTACAAACTAACCGATTCGGAATATCTTGTCTGGCTGAATAATTTTATTAACGTCGTCAATGCCAATAACACGATTTTGAATTTAACCGTCGGGCAGATTGACGATTTAAACGATCAGCGGACGGCTTTGCAAGCTAAAATCAATGCCCGCATCGCCGCCGAAGAAACGCTGCGAGCGGCTGTTGTAGCGCAGCAAATGGCGCGCGACGATTCGCAGGAAGACATTGCGTTTTACAACAAATCGTTTCGCGTGATACCGAATATGACCGATGATTTGCTCGAACAGCTCGGTTTGACCGTTTCCGAAGGCGCGTCTTCGCCGCCGCCCAACACGCCGCTCGATCTCGTTGCGCAAGGCTTTTCCAACGATCTAAACGTTTTGAAATGGAAGCGCAACGAAAATAAACCGAACACGATCTTTTTCATCGAATGTAAATCCGGGATGTCGGACGGCGGAATGACGAGCGAATGGATGCAGGTCGGAGCCACGTCGAAAACGTCGTTTGAACACCGCATCGAAAAAGCGGGCGAACAATGCATCTATCGCGTTTACGCTTCGCGCAACGACCTGACCAGCCCGTACAGCAACGAAGCCGTCGTTTATCTGCAAAGCTGAAACAAACGCAGTTTGAGGATAGTTAGCCCAAACTAGCCTCACTGTTCAATAAAGCTTTTAACGCTCTTAAAGCCACATCCGAAATCAAATGTTACAATAATTAAAGAGTCTCAAAAACGTATGATTTATGAGACTCTTTTTCTGTGTTTTTATTTGTCTCAAAAAGGGTGGTTTCTGAGGCGTATCATTTGAAAACCGGCTTTCTCTTTAACAAGTCACTCTTAAATCGGCTTTAAAAATTATCAGTCTCAAAAACGCTCCTTTTGAGACACTTCTCTTTGGCTATCCACAATTTATTTCTCCGAAGAAACTGACTGTTTCAACAATTCATTAACACAAGATAAGTTTTTATCTTAGATTGTCTGCTTTTTAGCTCACATTTGTGACAAACTAATAGCAAAATTAAGCAGCGATGTTTTTTTGCAATGAAGAAAACCGATGCCAAAGGACAAATGAGAATGAAATTAAAACTACGATTTCTGATTGCAGCCGTTTTTGTGCTGGCGATTTTTATTCCGGTCGCGCAGGCACAAGCGTATCTGACATTTGAGGGCGGCAACGGCGCTCCGCTCACAATCACGCTTCAACAAACCGTCACCTACACAATAAACAATTCAAATTGCTCCGCCGGCGGTCCTGTTTTTATCTTTGATGGAGCGGGCGATCCCTTACAGGGTCTTTTTCTGCCTGTTACCGGAACAATTACCTTTTTCATCAATGGCGGAACAGCGCAACCCATTACTTCAGCGGCTTCGGGCGTTACTGCCAATAATATTTCTCCGAATGACATTTTCATATTTGGCGCTCAAACGGGCGCGCCTAACGGTAGTACGATTGTTCTCAATGCGGGCACAGTTATCACCGCCAGCAGCGCCGCCGGTCCTACGCCTGCAAATGGCAGTTACCCTACTTTCATCACTGAGGGTAATGGCGTTCAATGCAGCGAGAATGGAATAGCTACGGCGGTGACTGCCGCATCTGTTTCCATTTCCGGCAGAGTCTTAACAAACAGCAGACGCGGCTTGAGCAATGCTTTGGTTTACTCGACTGATCGGGAAGGAAACACTCGCGCAGCTAGAACAAACTCATTCGGCTATTATCGTTTTGAAGACGTTCAGGCAGGTCAAACCATTACACTAACAGTTGTCTCGAAACGCTTTCAGTTTGCTCCAAAGGTTCTAAATCTCAACGAGGAAGTGACACAGCTAAACTTTCTAGCTGAGCAGTAAAGTTTTTTGAGAGAAAACAGACTTCTCAAAATTGGCGAAAACTAGAAGGAACGTCTTGAAAACGTTCCGTCTTGAAACATGCATAATTCCAGAATTACGCATGCTTTGTCTTGAAAGCGGCTTTTGAGACGTGTTGTTTTAACGTTTAAGCTCAGCGCCGCACGCCAGGGCGTCCGGAGCACCGCCTTATTGGGCATCTGATGATTGAATCTGCTTCACAATCTCATCAATACAAGGGATGTATTCTCCATCTGTCGAGACATGGATTGTAGGTACATTGAATTTCGGTGCTTCGTAACTAGCGGGAAATAAAAATTCGCCTGTTTTCCTGTAGTGAACAACACGGTTATCGCTGTGATAAAACTCTCGATTCGGATTCTCCAAGCCTCTTTGGAGATGGCGTCTCGCGGCAACTATCTGATCAATGGAGCATAAAACAATCATTGGCGAGGCTAATTCAAGAATCTTAGGCATTCTGTACTCCCAAACCTTATGCTGAAATGCCGCCTCAATGACAACGGAGATATTACCCGCCAGATATTGATTCACTATACAGAAGAAAAAGTCGGTGACCAGAGCATCCGTGTCAGGCGGAAGCTCATCGTGTTTGACGCCGTAGGTGTTGACGTAGCCCTCTTTAATCTGATCGCGGCTTATCACCGGCATCCACAGACGTTCCCCAAGCTTCCCGGCAAGAGTGGTTTTTCCCGCTCCCGCCCTGCCTGTAATGATGATGCACTTTGGTTTTCTGTTCATGTTTCCGAATGCTCAAGTTTGTATTGAACCAACCTGGTTTCTTGTTACGTATATTTCTTTCGTCGCAATAGCCTGAACCACTGAGCCAATACCAGTATGAAAAACGCCTTCTGTTACATCACGCTCAAGCTCAATTAAGTGCTCAAACTTTAGGCTAGCCAACTCAAGTCTTAAAGACTCTTTCGTCTGCATCACATCTGCTGAATTTCCGCCGCCGGTACCGTGCTTTAACTGATCGGGAGTATAAGCCTCAAGCAGGAAAACCCCGTTCTGTTTCAGCCCCGCTATCACCTTCTTATAAAGCTCTTTTCTTAAAGAAGACGGCAAGGGACAAAATATAGAAACAATTCCGTCCCATTTATTCTCGCCTAAATCATACTCTGCTAAATCAGCATGAATAAACTCGACGACAACTCCGTTTTCTTCGGCTAACTTCCGGGCTTTGTTCAAACCAACCAGAGATGCATCTACAGCAGTTACAGAGTAACCCTGTTTGGCAAGGAAAACGGCATTTCGCCCTTCTCCTTCGGCAATACTAAGAACTCTACCTTTTGGAATATGGTTAAAGTTCTCTTTCAAAAATTTGTTCGGTTTTGTTCCGTATGCGTAATCTTCGGTACTGTATCTTTCATCCCACATTTGCTTTCTCCAATTTTTGCCATCGTCACAATGTTTGCCAAAGAAATATAACGGCTGAGATGACGCGGGGCGAAACCGCCGGGCACAACGTCTGGAAAACGAACTTACGTAAAAAGAAAGTTGCCGTTTCGCCCTCACGTCCATTGAATTGTTCGGTGCGGCTTGAAGGTGAAAAGACTCCGCTGTTATGAAGTTTGTGTCGGCAGTAACTTCGTGCGCAGAAGTTCGTACATTTCTCTGCTGATCGGCTTCAAATCTTCTGCAAAGACAACGCGCACCTGCCCGTCAGGACTGGAGAACGATTTCCTGACCGTCAAACCGTTGCTTGTCAATGTATCCTCAGCTTTTAGCAGACCTTTCCTTTGACCAAGCAGATTGACGCTGTATTTCCATCCCGTCCATTCCCATGCTTTGCCAATCATTTCCCCTTCACCGGCAAATGTTCCTTCTTCGTCCTTCACCGTAAACTTTGAGCCTTTGACATTAAAGATTGTCGTATATTCTTTGGTCGGTTCTTTTGCGTCAACGGTCGCCACTAATTCAACGATTTTGTTTTCAGCAGGTATGAGTGTGCGTTTAACGAGAGAGATGGAAGAACCGTATGGTTGCCCTGTCGGAGAACTCATTTTTACTTCACCGAGAAAGTAAGTAACTTGTTCTTGTGCGGTAGAGATAGCTTGAGCAGAGACAGTCAATAAGCAACCCAGT
>DASVRD010000078.1:0-3218 GCA_036388775.1 Pyrinomonadaceae bacterium
GCGGATGCGATCAACACCCGTTACCTTCCGAGCGTGATTCATATGATATTGCAGCTTATCGTTCGTCCAGATCGAACTCACCGACGGATTTGCCGCCAGCGCGCGAACTTGTCCGACGTTTAAAACAGCGCCGACCATTCCAAGATTCTTATATGTCACGCCGTTGTTGATTCCCAGACTGCGCAGCAAATTCAAATGGCTGTCATTCAAACCGCTTGACGTATTAAAACTGACAATCACAACGCCCACCGAAGCATTGTCGGCAAGCGTTGAAACTTGATTTTGCAGCTTCGGCGCTAAAGTTGCGGCTGCGGACGCCGCCTGCGCCCAAATGACGCCGATAATAACAAACGCCAAAAACAATTTGTAGAATTTTTCAATCAAAAAATTTGCTCTCGATTTCACCTGTGTTCTCCTCTGATCCATAAACAAAAAATGTATTCCGACTTAACACCGAGAAATTTACCGCGTCTGGTTTGAGAAAAACTTGATGCTTGATTTTTGCTGGTTGAAAAAAGACTTGAGGTAAACTTGAGACGAAAAAAGCGGGCTTCATAAAAGCCCGCTTTTGCATTCGATTTTGAATGAATTTAAGGTTGAGCGATAAAATTCAGATTGCTCATTTCCTCATTAACGTTAATGACTTGCGGCGCAAATCCATATCGTTTGGAGCGCACTTCGAGCATTGCGGTTTGCCCGGCGGGAACATCCGCGAAACGGTAATAACCGAAAGAATTTGTCACCGCGTAACGAACCGTTCCGTCAGCTTCAATCAAAACCACTTGTGCTTTTCCAAGCCCTCTGCCATTAGGCGTGATAACTCGACCGCTGATTGTGACCGAAGCGGCACTCGGTATGCTAGCCCCATTAACGGCAATCGCGCCGAGCGCCCAATCTTCAGGTTGAAATAGCCAACCGACATTAACCGTTCCCGTTCCGGTCTTTGTGCCGCCCGCGCCGATGCTGTTGTTGCCGAAAATTGTGACGCCGTTCCATCGCTCAACCTGATCGCCGTCAGGATTAACAAAGGCGATTCCGGCTTCAAAAGTAACTCCGAGCACATCCAAAACCATATCCCCGGCTCCCACGCTCGGAACGCTGACGGTCGCTGTCGAGCTGCGTCCCGAATTGGAAACGTAAGCGTCGTTCGGATTGTTTTGATCAACGCCCGCGAACGTAATCGCACCGGCAACCGCGTAATTGATGATCGCGCCGGTAGCGAAAGTAACGGTAAACGTGCCGGATGTCGCCGCCCCGATTTGCGCTTCCGTCAAACGAAACAGCTCGCTCGAACAACGCGGTCCGAGCGCGGGTGGAACGGTTACGGGCGGCTGCGGGCAAACTTGAAATCCGACACTGTCCAAAACGATGGGAATCATATTTCCGTTATCGAAAGTCACCGCCGCCACGCGCGGCGAAGTTCCCGGAAAGCCGTTGATTGAATAAGTCGAAACTCCGACATAAACTGCGCGATTCGTTCCGTTTCCGATAGTGTAGGAAAATTGCAGCGGCGCAATTGTCCCTGCATTGCTGAAAGAACCTGTGACGCTGCTGTTGACAACGCTCACAGCGGCTTGCGCTTCAAGCGGAGCTGCAGCGAGAAGCATTGCCGCAAATGCACATAAACAGAAAACAATATTAAGAACGTTTTTCGCGCTTTTCATTCCGATCTACCTGCCTTTTGAAAACGGTTTCACTTTTTATCTCATAACCAGCCTACCGAAGTCACTTGAATAATTCTTGAAATTGCCGTTTTTCCAAAACACAGCACTATTTAAATTTTACCTTTTATTTATTTACTTACTGTCACTGGCGTTCGAGCGAAACCCAATCGGAGCCGAAGGCATTTGCCGACATTGCCAGAATCAAAATTCTTGATTCTTCCAAGCCTTGTTCGATTTTCGACGGAATCGAATCTCCAGGTTGAATTTCCCATTCGTCAAACCAGACGCGCACGCCGTAGGCTTTTAATCTTTCCGCCAATTCGCGCACTACGGGTTTGTCTTTTGAACTGTGGCTGAGAAAGACATCATATTTGAACTTTTTTTCGGCTTCGTTAGAGTTGCTCATAGTTTTCCTGCCGGTGAAATGAATTGAGTCAAAAGATTTTACACTAATCGGAGGGGTTCTTGAATCAGTGTGTAAGAAACGCAGCACAAATCAGTACCGCCTGCAATAGCGGGCAGTTTAACGTCCCAACTTGAATCCTTAGAAGCTTGTTTGAAAACTCGAAAAAGTCGCCAACGGCGACAAATATCACCGCTTCGCCGCCTGGCGTGAAACGCTGGGAATTAAGCAAACCATAAATCGCTCGCTGTAAGCGAGCAACAAATGAATGGTAGATTGTTAGACGCTTTCAGCGTCGGGCGTGTTTATTTGCCGTGAACCTAGCGATTCTCGCTAGGCTATACTGTTGGTCATCTTCGATGACAAAAACAATGAGTTTACGAGTTTTCAAACAGTTTCTTAACAAGAAGATTTTAATTTGCCCACTTAAACTGCCCGCTTCCGCCATCGCGGTTCTGACTTTGAGCGCAAAACGCTCTGATTTCATTTGAATAATTCCTGAAAAGCGCGGCGCGTTTCCGGCGCAGGCTCTACGCCAAGCTCTTTGTTAAGCATTTCGCGCAAAGTTTCAAATTGTTCTTTGACTTTCGCGCGTTTTCCCTGCGCCGCGTAAACTCGCATCAGCAATCGGTGAACGTCTTCACGGTAAGCATCTTCGCGCAGAATTTCGCTTGCTAATTTTATCGTCTGCGACCAGTCTTTTTCTTTAAAAGCGATTTTCGCCAGCGCATTTAGAATTCGCCCGTATTGCTCGCGGTAAAACGCGCGCTGTTCTTCAGCCCAATCGTCGTAAATGCCCGCCATAAATTCGCCGCGATACAATTTGTGCGCCGCCGTTAAATTTTCCCGAAACTTCGGTTCGTCGCCGTCGCGTTTGGCGGTTTCGGCTTCGGCGAAAAAGCGGTCGAAATCTTCCGTGTCAATCGAATAAGAAAGCTCCGGGTTGAGCTGATAAGCGCCGTCGCGGTAAAGCAGAAAGTTTTGCTTGATGGTCTGGCGGCTGTTCAAGGCTTTGCGAATGTGTGAAATTGTCGGGTGGAAATTTTTCTCGACCGCTTCAAAATCCGATTCGCCCCAAAAAGTGTCAATCAGCGAATCTTTCTCGACGCGCCGATGACGGCTTGTAGCGATAAAACAAAAAATATCCCGCG
>DASVRD010000079.1:0-14431 GCA_036388775.1 Pyrinomonadaceae bacterium
CAGCCCGAGGCGCCAAAAGCCGAGATAAAATCTGAAACCGCAAAAGTCGAAGAAAAAACCCCGGAAAAATCCGAAGTAAAACCGGAAGTAAAACCGGAAACCGCAAAAGTTGACGAACCGGCGCTCAAAACCGGGAAAAAGGGAACGCCCGCAGAACCGTTGCCGACGGAAGAAAAACCTGAATCCAAAACCGAAAAAGCGGAAAATAATGCGGTGCCGGATGATTCGGTTGCGAAACCGAAAGAAGTTAAAGAGGAAACTAAAAATCAATTGGAAAACGTTGGCAAATTGCCCGAACCGAAACCGGAGGCTACGTCGCCGATGCGAGTTTTGCTGATTGATAATTTGAAAAATACCGTTACGGAAATTCCGGTCGCAAAAACCGAAAAAACCGAAACAGCCAAAACCGAGCCGGTACGCAGTGAACCGCCGCCGGAAACAAATCCGAACGTTAAGATTACTTCGACGCTCGAAATGCCGGGCAAGCCCGCGACTCGCCCGCGTCTCGCTTGCGTGATTTGGTTGAATCAAACGGAAGTTTCGGTTTTGAGCGGCGGCGGTGTCGCGTCGCTTCTAGTCGGAATCGAAGGCGACGGCGAGTCGGTCGAAAATCTCGTTGCAACGTCTGAAAATCCGAACGATATTGAAATAAAGCTCAATAAAGACGTGCAGATTTCGGGAAATCGCGCGCTTTATGAAATTCGTTCAATCAGTGAAAATAAAGGCGATTTTACAATCGTGTTTCAATCAAGCTGCGGCAAAAAATCTGTTAAAGTTCGAGCGCGCTAATGACTAAAAGAGTCGAGAGTTCAGAGTCCGAAATCCAAAATCAGCCGAATGACGATTTTGAATCGTTAATGGCGGGCTTTTTAGGCACGACACAGGAAAACCGACCGGTGAAGTCGGAAAGCTCGCCTGAAGATTATCGCAGCGGTTACGCCGCGTTAATCGGACGCCCGAACGCGGGAAAATCAACGCTGCTTAATCATCTGGTCGGCGAAAAAATCGCCGCCGTTTCCAACAAACCGCAGACGACGCGCCACCGGATTCAAGGCGTTGTCACACGCCCCGACGGGCAAATCGTTTTCGTTGACACGCCCGGAATTCACAAGCCCGGACATCTCTTAAATCGCCGAATGATGGCAATGGTTCACGACGCGCTCGCTTCGGTTAACGTTGTTTGCCTGATGCGCGACGCCGCCGCGCCGACCGGCAACGGCGACCGTTTCGTGCTTGATTTAATCAAACAATCCGAGAAACCCGCGATTCTGGTTTTGAATAAAATTGACAAAATTCGGGAAAAAGGCAAGTTGCTGCCTCTAATTGACTGGTACGCGAAAGAATACGATTGGCGCGAAGTGATTCCGATTTCGGCTCTCAAAGGCGAAGCGATTGATTTGCTTTTGGGCGAAATCGTCAAACATTTGCCCGCTGGAGAGAAGATTTTCAGCGAAGATGAGATGACCGACCAGCCCGTGCGCCAGATTGTCGCCGAAATGGTCAGGGAAAAGATTCTCGAATCAACCGGCGAAGAAATTCCTTACGAAACCGCCGTCGTGACGGAAATGTTTGATGAATCAGACCCGAAGAAAACCAGAATTTTCTGCGCGATTTTCGTCGAACGCTCGTCGCAAAAGGCAATCATTATCGGCAAAGGCGGTTTGAAATTAAAGCAAATCGGCACTGAAGCGCGCCGCGACATCGAAAAACTTTTGGGGAAAAAAATCTATCTGGAGC
Organism: Pyrinomonadaceae bacterium; assembly: GCA_036388775.1. Classification (GTDB taxonomy): domain Bacteria; phylum Acidobacteriota; class Blastocatellia; order Pyrinomonadales; family Pyrinomonadaceae; genus JALZCH01. Next base: position 1,738 of record DASVRD010000079.1, read on the forward strand.
TTTTCGTCAAAGTCGAAGAAGACTGGCGTAACCGCCCGACCGCGCTTAACGAAATGGGCATCAACAAATAACTGTAACCGACCTCATAAATAACGCGACTGAGACAAAACAATAATGGCTCTATTATTTTCTATGAAATGATAAATATCTTTCCTGCAACAGATTCCCGGCTTTTTTTCTGAATATTAGCGCAAAAGAAAACGAACCGAATCGTCAATTACAAAAGAAAAGGCTGGTGTAATTGAATGAAAACTTCGCTTTTTTTATTGCTTGTCGCTTTATTGTTTCCCTTGTCGTTTGCCGCGCAAAACTTTGGCGCGCAAACAACTCAAAATTTGAAAGAATTAAAATCAGCAGAACCTATTTCAACTCGGAAAGATTCCCCCGAATTGCTTGGTTTGCGTTTGGGAATGTCAATTGAGGAAACCAGAGAAGCGGCTCCGAATTTAGGATTAAGCAGTAAGAAAAGGCGAAATGAAATCGGAGTCAGCTTTTCTCTAAGCTCCAGACCGAATGATGAAACTGCCGGTGTAGTGAATACTTATCTTGATGACAAACTTGTTGAAATTGATATTCTCTTCAACCCTCCGATTAAATGGAGCAGTATTACCGAGTTTGTCAGGGAATTATCAATGAAGTTAAATTTGCCTCTTAATGCATGGAAAGTAGATAAAAGTAATGCTCAATACACTTCAATGTCGAACGATTTTACGATAGAAGTACGAGACTTAAATCACGTTATATTGTCCGATAGAGCAGCTAAAACTGAAATCAAGCGGCGGATGAATGAAAAAGCGAAAATATCTTAAAAATCGCCGAATGACCAAAGAAAAATGCTGCAAGCCGTTATTCGCGCTAAACTTCCCTACCCCGTTTGCCGATTATGCAAAATTTTTACAAACGAACCTGACCTAAGCTCATCCAGCGAAAGGCTGGTTAAATCCAGCGCTTCCTGTTCGGTCAGAGCGCCGCAGTTAATCGCGCGGAGAAAATAATTGAGAAGCCCCTGCCCGGTCGCCGCGTCGTCAAAAACATCACCGACTAGTGTCGCCTGCGCCGCCTTTGCGACAAAATTGCTCAATCGTTCGGAAGCCTGGTCTAAGCCTTCGAGAAAGAATGTATAAACCGCCGCATAGCGTGTCGGAAACTGAGCCGGATGCAAATCCCAGCCTTGATAAAAAGCGTTGATGAGCGAATGCCGGACGTGTTGGTAATGCAGCTTCCAGGCGCGATGCACCACGTTGCGGTTTTCCGCTTCCTGTTCCGCGGTTAGCTCTCCGCGATGCGGCGCGACGGGCATAATATTTGTCGCGCCGTCCGACAACCAGATTCCCGTTCCTCCAAAGGAGACTTGCATTACGTGACGCGCGAAATCACAGGCTGGATGCAGCATATCCTGATAGGCGGCGGTGATGCTGCAACTGGCTGTGTAATCGTAGGTTCCGAAATGCGCCGCCACACAGCGTCCCCGCGCCGCGTCGAGCAGTTGCGGGAGATTCGATTCGCCGCGTTCATCGATGATTGATTGCGTCGTTTCCACCATCATCTCCATTTTGAGCGAGCCTGTCGCCAGACCGAGTTTCGGCTCAAGCAAATCGAAGATGTCGGCGAGAGTCGCCACCTGCACAGGCGATACGATTTTCGGCAATGTAACTACAAAGTTTTCAGGCAAGCGTCCGCCAGTTTGCTCGGCTAATGTTGTTAGAAACAAATCGAGCGTGCGAATGCTGCGAGCGTGCAATTCTTCAGAGAATGTTTTAATGCGAATGCCGATAAAAGGCGGCAATGTTCCTGCGTCGAGACCTTTTGCAACTTCCCGCGCGGCTGATACGGCGTGTCCGTCTTCTTCCGCATCGGGGCGCGTGCCGTAACCGTCTTCAAAATCAATGCGGAAATCTTCGACCGCTTCGCGCGCAAGCTTTTCCCGCACGCGCTCGTAAATCGTATCGGCTAATTTGCCGGGCAGTTCGAGCGCCTGCGCGAAAGTCCGTGCGTCCGGCGCATACGTTTCAAATGAGCGCATCGCAAGCGTGCCGAGACGCGGCGCAGTGTCTGATTTAAATAAATGCGCTCCGCCGTAAACGGTATGTACCGGCTGGCGGCGAGCCGACTCACCCGGATAACGTGAAGCGAAAGCAGCGAGAGATGATCGCAGCCCTCGCGTAATTTCCTGTATTGATTCTTGAGAAATTGTTGTCATAGCAAATTTGCAAATGATAATTTTTGATTTTTAAAATTCGAGTCTCGACATTTTCCCTAACGCGACAAACGGGCTTCTATCAACCCGTGCGGCTCGTCTGTCGGCACAAAAATCCGGTTGTCGTTTTCCAAACCGAAGCGCGTAAAATCTACCGGCAGACAATGAATATTAGGCAGCGAGAAAGCGATTTCCGCAATGTCGGAAAATTTCTCCAACACCGCTTCGCCCATCGCGTAAAGCGTGTGCTGAACGGAAAGACTGTCGTGTTCGGCGAAAGTTTCGAGAATTGTTTGCCGCACGTTGCGCCAGGCGTCGCCGGTTGCCGCGTTCGCGTTCGCGTAACGCCAAACTGCTTTGATGGAAGTAGCAAAGATTCTGTCCGTCGTTTCCGGCAAAGTCGTGTATTGGTCTTTGATATAACCGACAAAACCCGAACGGGTTGTTTTCAGAACAATCAAATCTTCAATTCCCGATTCAACCGTCGCGCCGTCGCGTGCCGCGCTGATTATTGCCGTGCGTTTTTCATCACCGCCTTTGATGAAAGAATGTTCGTGCGGCTCGCCACCGACAGCAATGCGCGTCCAATTGTGTTCCTCAATCTCGATGATAGTTCGCGTTACTTGCGGGTTACTTGTCAGAAAATAATTAGCCAGACGCATTGCAAAAACCTCGATTTCTTCTATTTCCTGCGTCTGCTGCGACAGCGTATAAACCGTGTTCTTCATCGTGTCGGTCGGCAGCACAAGGCTGTTATCGCCTGTCGTATGAACTTCTGTAAAATCTCCCTCGAACGCAATTTTAACGGTCAGATTTTGCAATTCGTGCCGCTCGCCCTGCCGCGCAACTTTCATTAAGCGCACACGCGCCTTGCCGTAATTGTTATCAACTATTTGGATTGACATAAATTTAGCTTCCGCGATAAGTCGAGTAACCGAAAGGACTCAGCAACAGCGGAACGTGATAATGCTGCGCCGCGTCGCGCACGGCAAACGCCACCGTTACCTGCGGATAAAATCCTTCGATTTGCTGTTGCGCAAAATAATTTTCGGTGTCAAAAGTAAGCCGGTAATTTCCAATCTGCAAAATCGCTTCCGAATCGAGCAAATCGCGTAGACGACCGTCTTCATCCGTCACGCCCTTGCCGATGATCTCCCAACCCGTTGACGATTGCCGCTCAAGCGTTACCGATACGCCGCGCGCCGGACAGCCCTTTGAAACATCTAAAATATGGGTGGTGATTGCGCTCATTCGATTTCCAGCAATTTCTTTAATCTGATTTCCGTTATTTTTCTCTGCTCATCAGCCGCGATGCGAATTTCTGAATCTGCATCATTGTGAACACGCCGACGGCAAAGGTCGAGCATTTCTTCAGCGCTTTTTCCTGACGCACAGACGATAAATATAAACCCGAATTTCTCTTCATACAAACGGTTAACTTCGGCTAATGCCTCCAACACCGAATCGGCTGCGGTGTGAGTGCCGGATTGCTCGGCGCGCGACCATTCGGCAGACTGGATTTGCTGTTTCGGGGCGGCTTTACGTGCGCCGATTTTCGGATGAGCGGCAAACGCTTCGAGCCAATCCTGAGCTTCGAGATTCAGCCAGATTTGTTCGGCTTGTTTTATCAAAGCTGCGACATCGGCAAACGGACGCGCTTCGGTCATTTTCTGCGCCCAATTTTGCGAGCCGCAACAATCAAGAAATCGCGCCTTTGCTGTTTCTTTTGCAGCTTGATTTATCTCATCTAACTTTTCGCTCATTTTTCCGCAATTCTCCCGTAAAGACGTAAACGGCTGACGCCGCCGTCCGGGAAAATATTAAATCGGACGTGAGTAACCGCGCCGCAATCTTTTATTTCATCAACAAAGGCGTGCCGCGTATGCGCCTGGAGTTTGGAGTTCGGTAATAACTCCTGCCAGTCGAGCGCATCGAAATTCGCATCATCGCCTGCGCGGCAAACTTCAATCGAACAGCTTTCCGGGTAATTGCCTTTAAAATGTGAAGTATCTACTTCAACGCGCTTGATAGTTCCTTCATTGCCTAGTTTGATAACGCACCAATCATAACCTTCGCCGCGCCGCCGTTTTGTTTCCCAGCCGTCGCTCATATCTTGAGCGCGTCCGGGCATAATCAGATTGTGTTTGTGTCCGAAGAACATATCGCTCGCTTCCAACACGGTTCCGCCGTTTTCGACCGCCGCTAAATCAATTTCGCTCATCCTTCGGCGCAAAGCATTCCAATCAGGCACAACCTCACCAAAAACCCGCAGACGCGCCACGCCGCCGTCAGGATAAATTTTAAACCGCAGATGCGTTACGCGCTGAGGAAAATTGATTGTAAAAGGATTTTGCGAATCGCCCTGCAACTCCGATATGGAAAGAATTTCCCTCCATTCGGTTTTTGCATCGAGCAATTGCTCGACGTTTGGCTGTCCATCAATCGCACACGCTTCGAGAGAGCAATGCGAAGGAAAATTGCCGCGAAAAAAACTCGTATCCACTACAACACCATGAATAATGCCGGACAAACCCAAACGAATAATGCACCAATCAAATTTTTCGTCTAAACGAGGTGAACGGCGACGCCGACTTTCCCACCCATCCATCCATTTTCCCAAATCCGTGTATTTGCCTTCGATAAAAATCGGCGCGGAAGGTTTGAGTAAATTTTCTTTCGGAGCGAAAAAATCGTCATTGGCATATAAAACCGCGCCGCCGAGTTTTTCGGAAGCTAAATCAATCAATTCGGTAAAATCCATAATAAATTTTAACTTTCGCTAGTTGGTTATCAGTTCGCCTTCAGGATTTGCGGCAAACCGTCCATTTTCGTACACCTTTTTGCCCCGCACATAAGTCGCTTCAACGACGCCGCGCAAATTCATTCCCGAATACGGCGTGAGCTTGTTTTTGAATTCGATAATTTCCGGCACGACTTTAAATTCTTTTTCCGGTTGAAAAATTACAATATCAGCATCGTAACCGACTGCAAGCTTGCCTTTACGCTTGTCCAAACCGGCTAGTTTTGCCGGTGCCGCCGACATCCAGCGAGATAGCTCTTGCAAACCGAATCCGCGCTTTTGCAACTGTGTCCAGATCGCGGGCAAGCTAAACTGCAAAGCCGAGATGCCGCCCCAAGCCTCAAGAAAATCGCCTGTTTCCATTAATTTCAAATTCGGCGTGCAGGGCGAATGATCGGAGACAATCATATCAATCACGCCATCAGCTAAGGCTGCCCAAAGTTTTTCCCGATTCTCGCGCTCACGTACAGGCGGGCAGCATTTGAAATGCGTCGCGCCGTTGGGAATTTCTTCCGCCGCAAAAGTCAGATAATGCGGGCAGGTTTCGACTGTCAATGACAATCCGTCTTCACGCGCCGCTTTCAATAAGGGCAAAACATCTGAGGAAGAGTGATGCACGATATGAACCCGCGCTCCGGTTCGGCGGCATAGTCGAATCATCAGCGCGACTGCTTCATTTTCCGACGCTCTCGGACGCGATTTTAGAAAGGTTTGATAATCTTGCGGATTGTTGTCTTTTAATTCTCCGGCAGCCGTTTCAATCGGTTCTGGAACTTCGGCGTGAACGAGCAGAACTGAGCTTAATCTTGCCAATTCGGGCATCGCTTCAAGCAAATTCGACTCTGTAACGTGCGGAAACTCATCCACGCCTGAATGTATCAAAAAGCATTTAAAGCCGCGAACGCCGGCATTCAAAAGCGGTTCTAATTCTTTAGTGTTGCCCGGTATTACGCCCCCCCAGAAAGCAACGTCTATCCAGCATTGACCGTTTGCAGCCGCGAGCTTTTCCGAAAATCCGTTTAGCGTCGTTGTCGGCGGAATGCTGTTAAGCGGCATATCAACCAGCGTTGTCACACCACCCGCCGCAGCGGCGCGCGTCGCCGTCGTAAATCCTTCCCATTCGGTGCGTCCCGGTTCGTTGACGTGAACGTGGGCGTCAACCAATCCCGGCATTACCATCGCCTCGCCTGCATCTACGAGCGTTGTTTGAGTGGGAATTTCATCCCATTTTCCCAAACCCACAATAATACCGTTGCGTATATGCACCGAAGCTGAGCCTATGGTTTCCGGCATAACAACCCGGCGACTGCGAATAATTAGGTCTGGTTTGTTCATCTAGTTAATCGCTCAATGTAAATGAAAGTAGTAGATTACTTGTATGAACATTTGAAGCTGCTGACATCTGCTTTTACTCCTTCACTAATTTTATGGAGTCTTTTATTTTATCTTAGTGATGATGTTATTTAATTTCAATTCGGCTAAAAATGCTTCAATAGGATGAATAATGACAATTAATTTTAGTCGTTGGTTTGCCGTCATAGCCGGTATTCTTGCTCCGCTCGGTGAAACAATCCGCCGCTGGAGTACGTGGCAGCAATCGCCTGCAAATCTATTTGACGATTACATTATGGGAGCTTTTTTGCTTTATGCCGCCTGGCGTACCGGCAAAGATGTCCATAAGGGACAGCGTTATCTTTCAGCAGCTTGGGCTTTTGCCTGTGGTTTAGGTTATTACAGCTTTTTCGGACAATTGAACAGTTTGCGTTCGGGAGAGATTGATCCTGCTCCTATTGCTTCGGAATGGGTGTTATTAATTAAAGGCTTAGCAGTGACTTTGGCGATAATTGCTCTGGTGCTGAGTTTGAGGCAGTTACCAGAAACAGAACAGTTAAATAATTCAAAATATGATTAAAGTAAGTTCCCTTAAAGGAGATGTTTCCAACTATACGAGTGTCGAAACAATTATCCTGATGAGCGAAGTCAAAAATTCTCAGAAATCATTTGACAACACGCACGGTTATTGAGCTTGAAACGACATTAATTATCAAAATCATTGAGGCTTAAAATCTCATAATCTTCCGTTTCAGGCATAAATGTATGAGTAAATGTGCCGTCATCGTTTTGTTCCGTATAAACCCGTCCGGCAAAATCTATTGCTTCAAATCGGTTTAACTGTTTCTCGGTTAATTCTTCGGTTTCCGTTGTCAGTTGCACATTAACAAGTTCATAACCCATCTGACTAAACTTTTGATTTAAATATTCAATAGTTTTATCAACAAAGTTATCTCTGTTCGCGCCGCTTATAAGATTATCAATCAGCATATATTTGTCTTCCCTTTTTGTTTAAGATGCGCCAATTCTTTGAACACTTTGTCTATTTTTTGAGACAAATAAAGTGTAGCTGAACAAACCGAAATAAAGTAAAGCGTAATAATTCAAAGCCAGGCGTCTTCGCTCAATCATGCAACTCAATGCAAAAGCACAAAATTTCTGTCATAAAATTAAACTGCCCAGTGTTTATGTAGCAGAGACACGAAAACTAAGAGGCAATAATATGTCTGAAACTGAAAACCGCAATGCTGGAGGCTTCACCAGAAGGTCTTTTCTTACCAATTCGGCGGTAACGCTCGCCGGACTTATGCTGGGGGCGAGAACTGTCGGTCAGCAACTTTCGTCGAAGACTTATGAATTTATAAACGGACAATGGTTCGACGGGCAGAATTTCAGAAACAAGCGATTCTATTCAGCAGGCGGAGTTTTGACTTCTAAAAAGTCCGTCCGGGTTGATTCCGTCGTTGACCTGACCGGCAAATATGTGATTCCGCCTTTCGGCGAGGCGCACAACCACAATGTGGAAAACCGGGAACGCATTGATGAACTCGCCCGCAAATATCTTCAGGACGGCATCTTCTACGTCAAAAATCCTAACAACCTTCCCAACGCTAGAACGTCTTTGCTCGGCAAGATAAACATTCCGACGAGCATTGACGCGGTTTTCGCCAACGGCGGATTAACTGCTTCGGGAGGGCATCCGTTGGGCGTTGTGAAGCGCAACCTGGAGCGCGGTGCGAATCCCGAAGATTGGGCGGAAGGCGGGTTTTATCACATTATTGATAATTTAGCCGACCTCGACCGCAAGTGGGAGAAGATTTTGGCGGGGAAACCTGATTTCATCAAAACATATCTTCAGTATTCAGAGGAGTATGAGAAACGCAAAGATGACAATACATATCTTGACTGGCGCGGGCTTAATCCCGCCTTGCTGCCCGAAATTGTCCGGCGGGCGCACAGGGCGGGCTTGCGCGTCTCAGCTCACGTCGAGACGGCAACTGATTTTCACAATGCTTTAATCGCCAGTGTTGATGAGATAAATCACACACCCGGATTCAGACCTGAGAAAAACGACTGGACGAAATATGACTCCGCCCGCTTTAAGATTTCAGAACGGGACGCGCGGCTTGCGGCTCGAAACCGGGTAGTAGTCGTGACCACGTTAATATCAGCCATAGACATCGCTTTACAGAAAAAAGAGGGCGAGCCGTCCAACGAATTGCGCGACTTACTTGTTCAAAACCTTCAACTATTGAATAAACACGGCGTTCCGATTGCGATTGGAAGCGACAGCTATCGGCAAACGTCTCTGGCTGAAGCTCTAAATTTGCAGAAGCTCGAAGCGGTTGATAACCGCACGTTGTTGAAAATGTGGTGCGAAACCACGGCTGCGGCGATATTTCCAAAGCGCAAAATCGGGCATCTGAAAGAAGGATATGAGGCGAGTTTTTTAGCGCTGAATGATGATCCGCTTCAAGACTTCGCCAACGTCCGAAAGATTGACAGGCGATTTAAGCAGGGAGAATTTTTGTCGCTCTAGGTGCAACGCGCGCCGCCGAAAAAGTCATTGGACGCAATTTAATAATATGTCTCAAAAATGCCCATTTATGAGACTCTGATTAAAGCCTTAAAACTTCTCAAAAAGGAAGGTTTTTGAGGCTGCATCTAATGAAATTAATAAAACTATGAAAAAACTACTAATCATCGCCTTTTTAACCATCACCTTTGGAACAACCGCCGCATTTAGCCAGAAAAAGAACGAGCCGTTTGAAAAAACAAATATTGAGGCGCAAAAAATAATTCAATTTATGACCGACTGGGCAAATCTCTCCAACAAACACGACACAGCCGCGCTCGATAAAATGCTGCCCGCTGACCTAGTGATAACCTTTCAGGACGGCGAAGTCCAAATCAAAGACGAATACATTGCCGCACTGAAAAACAACCCGGCAGATTTCACCGTCACATATTACGACCAAAAAGTAGATTTTTTCGACGACGATGTAGCCGTCACCCGCGCCCGCTACGAAGTCGCCGTCGACAGCCAAAAATTGGAATTTCGCTCGACGACAACGTTCCTCAAACGCAAAGGACGCTGGCAGCCGATAGCCTTTCACAGCAGTCCGTTGGTTAAGAAATAACATTTGCAGGAAGCGAGCATTAGTGATTTGAAGTTCTTTTAAAGAGGTAGATAAATGGTTGTAAGTGTTTCTTAAAAATGAGGAGATAACCGGGCATGGATTTGTCTTTAGAATTGAAACGTGATCTTTTGCGACATCTTGTTGCGACACTGGCGTATCGTGGCGGAATTGCAGTTTCAGGTGCGCCGATGAATTTCGCTGAATTTCGGGTTCAAGAAACGACGCGCGCTGCCGGAGAGATTTTGGCGCATATAGGCGATTTAATTCAAGGTTCGCTTTATCTGGTTAAAGGCGAGTTCGTTTATTTACAATCGTCTCCTCAAATTTGGGAAGATGATGTAAAGCGATTTTTCAATGCTGTTAAAGAATTAGATTTGTATTTAGCTTCTGACGCGCCGCTCGCACAACCGATAGAGAAGATCATGCAAGGACCGATTGCCGATGCTTTAACTCACGTTGGTCAAATTGTGATGCTGCGCCGACTTGCCGGAAAACCAATTCGAGAGGAAAGTTATTTTACCGCTGAAATTAAAGCAGGTGAGATCGACGAAGAGTATTTCTCAATGCCTGGGGCGCGCCGGTGAACGAGTCTACATATAACGGTTCCAATAAGCTCTCTCTATACTTTTAAAAATCACTCTACCAGGTTTTTCTAATCGGATGCGCTTCTGTATTAAACACAACTTTCTTAAAATCTAACGCTTTCTTCGGCGCAAAAAGCAGATAATAATATTTGAAAGTTTCGGCAAAAAGAAAACTCTGCATTGAATCGCTCTTTTCTTTCGTAACCACGCTTTTCAAACCGGCGTAAGCGACATCCGTTTTACAATGCTTCACAAAATCGTCGAAGAAAGTTTTGCCCATTTGCAAATATTTTTCGTCTTCGGTGTATTGATAAAGATAATAAGTTGATTCGATAATTTCGGGGCGGAGAGGGTAACCGCCGTGAACGACTTCCATCTTTTGATAATCGAAAACCTCCGGTTCGATGCCGTGTTTCGTCCACATTTTGTATGACGAATCCTGCAACTTTCGCGCTCTTTCCAAATCGCCTGATAAAGCCAGAACTGCGGGAAAGAAAGCGTCCAGCGCGCCGTAAGTAGTTGCGGTTCGTTTTCCCGTCGTCATATCGGCGTGACCGTACCAGAGTTCGCCGCGCGCCTCGTCGGCGTTATATTTATTGACTGCCGCGATTGATTCTCGCCACATTCTGCGGCAATCCGCATCATCAAACAGAATCGCGCATTTCAGCAAATATTCATAATAAGAATCAATTTCCGCGCTGATGTGGCTCGCGGTATTCGTCCATTTTCCGGTTTCGACATTGATGCGAGTGCCGACCAGCCCGATTTCGGAACGATGATTGTAAGTTTCAACCAAAGCGCGTTTCGCTTTTTCATAAAAGACGGGCTTATTCGTTAATTTGGCGAGCGTTCCAAATTCGATTAAAAGCGTTCCCGTTTCCGCCGGATTGGAAATCTCGCCGCGCGTTTTGCCGGTTTTTAGATTGACATATTTATACGGCAGTCCGGTCGGGGAATCAAAAACCGGCAAAAGTCGTGTTCCTAAGTCTTCGGCTAAACTCAAAAGTTTTTTGTCGCCGGTCATTTGATAAGCCGACAAAAGACCGCCCAGAAGCCGAATCGTGATCTCAAAATTCTGAACGTCAATGTTTTTATCAAATGAAAGATTTTCGGTGATAAGTTTTCGCGCAGCTTCGGCTTCCTGCTTAAATCCCAGCAAAATCAAAGTATCGAGCGAATCAACCGGAGTCATCAAAAGCGTCTGTCCGTACCAATCTTTATGAGTCTTGCTCAAAGGCATCAAATCATCGTGTCCCCAAGCATATTTTTTGTAACCGTTCCAGGCGTGCAGAAATTCGCTTTTCACTCGACCGGCAAGCTGATCTTTATCAATTTTTTGCCGCGATTGAGCAAATGAAGTTGAAACGATTGCTAAAACCAAAAAGATTGATATTGAAACGTTAAATGTTGATAATTTCATAATTTTTCTCAAACCTTCGGCTGGTCGCTCATTAAAAACGTAATTTCCCCACCGTTCATAATCTCCGCGTGCGTAAATCCGCCTTTTCAAACAAGGAGATACCGAACTTTGTATTATACGGAATTAAACTCCGTATAAAAATTCATACGGAGTTTCTAAAAGATTCCTTTTCAACAATTTCTTGTAAATTTACCGGACAAAAACGGGATTTTAGCCAAACCGGGAAACTCTTTAGATTCTGTCTCAAAAAAGGGCGTTTTTGGCGCCCGTTTTAGCTTGACGCACCAATGACGCACTAAACTTGAAAAGGGTATTTATCGAATTTAGTTCATAAATAAATGTTTTCAGGCAGGAATATAAAAAGGCGCATCATTTGCGCCTTTTTATATTCTCATTCCCTAAAAGTAATGATTGCGTAGCGAACCGTCGAATTTGCCTTTACGCAGACAGCAGTTTTTGAAATCTCCGCCCGGAATCACAGGGACATAAATCGTTGCGACCGAGTTTCTCAGAAAGTTCTTTATCGCCGTGAACAATTCTTTGACCGCGTTTTACAGATGTTTCTGATGGATAACCTTTGCGACGTTTGCTGGAAATCTCAAAAGGAATATTCTTCCTCTGGATTGAATTTCTGTTTCATTGTTTTGCCCTCCACGAATTTTAATTTTCAGCTCCGCCAAGCGCGGAAAGCGGAGTATAGCAAACTTTTGGAGGTTAATCATGCAAAAGTAATGTCTAGATTAGGGAAAATAATGCGAAAAAGCTGACATTTACAAATCAGGAGACCGCAATTGTCAGCTAAATGGTCAATGTCATATTAAGTCTTAGCTATTACACCTAATTTTTTCGTCCTCTTCTTATTCCATCAATTATTTTGTTTCCAAATTCAACGCCGCGCCTGATAGCTTCTTGTTTTGTTCTTTCTTTCTCTGATTTCTCTCTAGCGACTTCTGCTTGTCGTAATTTTTCGGCTTCTGCTTCTCTTTGTTGTGCTTGCTCGCGCGCTCTTCGATCTGCCTCAGCTTGTCTGGACTCCTCACGTCTCCGTTCCCTTTCAGCCTCGGCGGCTCGCATTTGCAACTCATATTCTCTCTGTTTGCTTGCTTGTTCAGCTTGTGCTTGCAATTCTAAAGCTCTACTTTGCGCAGCATCTTCTTGTTGTCTTTTTACCGCTTCTTCATTTGCCTTTTGTTCTTGATTTTGACGCGCGAGTTCAGCTTT
>DASVRD010000080.1:0-49268 GCA_036388775.1 Pyrinomonadaceae bacterium
CCAAAACCTTAAAGTTCGTTTTCGCAAACGAATTTCTTGACAGTCGAAATCCATACAGCCCCCTTGTGCCGAGAAATTTCGAGTTCAACGTTTCTAAAATGGTGATGGAAAATAAAGTTGAATTTTAAAAACGGCGCGCGAAACGGATATTTTATTCAAATCATAATTCGACCGTTAACTAACCGAATCAAAAATGGGTTAATATTTCATTGAAATATTAACCCATTTTTATTTTTATGGAAGATTCGCCCTCGCTGATACATCAAACTGACGCCGAATTTGAAGAAAGCAAACGTCGGATTGATAGGGCTTTTTCAAAAGTAAAAAAAAGCCGAACCGATTATCTGGCGTTGTCTTTCGCCACGTTCGGGGTCGGTTATATTCGTCTGGCTCCCGGAACCTGGGGATCGGTAGTCGGAATCGGAATTTATTTGCTGATTCGATCAATCGGGCAGGCGGTCTGGCAAATCGGTTTGGCGAACGGCTGGCGAGCCGAGCAAATGTCGGCTTGGCACGCGCCGGCAAATATTTTCATAGTTTTGTTGATTACAATCGGCGGAATCTGGGCTGGCGGACGGGCGGCGAAATTAATGAACGACAAAGACCCGCAAACGGTCGTTGTTGATGAAATCGTCGGGCAATTGATTACGCTCGCTTTTATTCCGTTTGATGTCGTTTGGTGGATAATTCTCGCCGGTTTTTTTCTGTTCCGCTTTTTTGATATTGCCAAACCCTATCCGATTGACCGGCTGCAAATTCTGCCCGGCGGTTTGGGCGTTTGCGCCGACGACATTCTGGCGGGGCTTTATGCAGCCGTGATTTTATCAATCATTGCGGCAATCCATATAAGCTTAACCTGACAAGATTTTACTTATAAAAAAGGGCGGCTCGTAAAATGAGCCGCCCTTTTTTATAAAACAGTTAAACAAAACTATTTTACACCCAATTCGTTAATCAGAAACGCCCATTTATCGGCTGCTTCTTCGATGATTTTCGCAGTCGGTTTGCCTGCGCCGTGTCCGGCTTTGGTTTCGATGCGAATCAAAATCGGGCGATGGCTGGCATTTGCTTCCTGCAAAGTTGCAGCGTATTTGAAGCTGTGAGCCGGAACAACGCGGTCATCGTGATCCGCGGTTGTGATCATCACAGCCGGATATTTTGTTCCAGCTTTGATGTTATGAAGCGGCGAGTATTTATAAATTGCCGCAAATTCTTCAGCGTTGTCGGGCGAGCCGTAATCGGATGTCCAAGCCCAGCCGATTGTGAATTTGTGAAAACGCAGCATATCCATTACGCCGACTGCCGGAAGCGCCGCGCCGAATAAATCAGGTCTTTGATTGAGCACCGCGCCGACGAGCAATCCGCCGTTTGAGCCGCCGGAAATGGCAAGCTTCGACGGCTGCGTGTATTTTTCTTTAATCAGATATTCTCCGGCGGCAATAAAATCGTCAAAAACATTTTGTTTTTGCAGCTTTGTCCCGGCTTTCCACCATTCTTCGCCGTATTCGGAACCGCCGCGAATCGAAGGCTGAGCGTAGATTCCGCCCATTTCCATCCAAACGAGATTTGAAATGGAAAATCCCGGAGTCATCGGAATGTTGAAACCGCCGTAAGAATAAAGCAGAGTCGGATTGTTTCCGTCCAATTTCAAGCCTTTTTTGTGCGTGATAAACATCGGAACTTTCGTGGTTCCGTCTTTGCTCGTGTAGAAAACTCGCTTGACTTCGTAATCAGCCGGGTTGAAATTGACTTTTGCCTGACGGAAAATTGTGCTTTTCCCCGTTTTCATATCGTAGTGATAAATCGTCGGGGCTGAGTTGAAAGAAGAATATGTGTAGAAAGTTTCGGTGTCTTCGCGTTCGCCGCCAAAACCTCCGGCAATTCCTAAGCCGGGTAAATCAACGTTTCGCACGAATTTCCCGTTGATGTCGTAAATTCTAACTACGGTCGAAGCGTCTTTGAGATAATTGACAACGAATTGATTATTGATAAAACTAACGCCGCCCATTGTTTCGGCAGCTTGGGGAATTAATTCGCGCCATTCTTTGGTTTCGAGATTGTAGGCGTTTAATTTACTGCGCGAAACGTTTTTGTCGGTTTTGATAAAAAACGTCGAGCCATCGTTTCCGACAACTGTGTAATCAGCCTCGATTTTGTCAACAATAGGCTCGATTTTGGAATCGGCTTTGCTCAAATCTTTGTAATAGAGCATATTTTTGGGGCTTGTGCCTTTGCCGACGTAAATCACCAAATATCTGCCGTCGTCGGTAACTCCGCCGCCAACGAATAATTCCTTGTCGTCCGGTCTTTCGTAAACCAAAACGTCTTTATCCTGTGAAGTTCCGAGCTGGTGATAAAAGAACTTTTGATTGTAGTTCAAATCGCGCAGCTCGACGCCTTTTCCGGCTTCGGGAAAACGCGAATAGAAAAAGCCTTTGTTGTTTTTCGTCCAGCTCGATACGCCTTGACGATTCGGGCGCAGAGTATCGGAAAGATGCTCGCCGGTTTCGACGTTCATCACTTTCCACTCGGTCCTGTCCGAACCGCCAGTTGCCAAACCGTAAGCCATCAATTTGCCGTCATCGGAGATAGTCAAACCGTTTAAAGCAATCGTGCCGTCGGCGGAAAGTTTGTTCGGATCGAGCAGAACTCTGCCCGGGTCGTTTACTGATTTGGCGACGTAAAAAACGCTTTGGTTCTGCAAACCGTCGTTTTTGGAATAAAAATAGTAATTTCCGCGTTTGAACGGGGCGGAATATTTTTCATAATTCCAGAGTTCCGTCAAGCGCTGGCGAATTTTCTCGCGGGCGGGAATTTTGCCGAGATAATCAAATGTGATTTTGTTTTGAGCTTCAATCCATTCGCGCGATTCCGGCGAGTCCGGGTTTTCGAGCCAGCGATATGGATCAGCGATTTTCATTCCGTGATACTCGTCAACCTGCTCGACTTTTTTTGGTTTCGGGTAACTAAACATCTTCGACTCTTGAGCAAAAGCGTTTACCGAGAAAACGGCGCATACGGCAACGCCTATACAGACTTTCTTTAAACGTGACATTTTTTTGATAGATTCCTTTCAATGAAAAGTTGAAATCTTATATTGATAATATAGGGAATGTTTCATTTCTAACAAATGCAGCCAAATGTGTATCAAAAAGAAAGAGGCTTACAAGCTGTAAACCTCTTTCTTTTTGATGTCACTCTTTGATTACAAAAAAAGACGAAACGAATCCTATTTATGTGCGGCTGTAATCCGGAACGATCCGTTTGTTTCGAACGAAGAGATTTTCTCTCCGAGATTGCTCTCAAAAAAGCTGCCGCTCGTTTTTTTAGTAGCTTCAAATCTTAAAGCGGAAATTGCATTTTGAATCAATAAATCTCGCGTATCTGCAACTTGAAAGCGTAAGAAAAGCAGCGTTCCCGAATCTTTGACTGAGCCGTTCAGACTGGATGCGGCGATTCCAATTCTTCCCGGCGTATTCGTGTTGGAAACAATTGTAAAGCCGTGGCTGCTTAAACTCTCTGCCGATTCCACTCCTGAAGCTATCGGCTGCAACATTTTCGGATCAAAACGAACGGCAAAGCTATAAGAGGAAATCTCCTTGTTAGAAGCGTTCGTTAGATAAAGCGGAACAGTTATGATACTGCCCGCAACTGCCTGAGCGTTCTCAGGCAATTGCAGTTGTAATTCGGCAGTTTTTACTGCTGGTCGCACGGCAATAGAAGGAACTTCTACTGTCTCAACTTCGCTGTTAAACTCCGATTGCTGCTGATCTGTCGCAGCTTCAGGCGTGGCAATAATCACAGACAAATCTTGTGTGTGAGGAATCGCTGTCTCTGCCAAATTCTGTTCCAGTTCGGCTGCATTAGGCAAAGTGGTCGGAGGAACCCAGCCCCCACTGACTTCACCAATCAGTATTGCGGAATAATCTGCATTGGAAACATTACCGTTCAGCGCCGTGTATTGAGTTGAAACCGGATCGAACTTCCAATTACTGACTTTTCCGGTATTGGCATTTGGTGCGCCGGCAGCTACATATCTCAAAATCAGCGTTGCATCAAACGGAGTGATGTTTCCATCGCCGCTTGTGTCGGCGGCAATTCTCTGATTTGTGTTTAAGGCATTCGGTCCCTGTCCGTTTGCTGCGATGTGACGAAGAATCATAGTCGCGTCAAACGGTGAAATATCGTTAACGTCTCCGCTCTTTGAAGGAGTAACAACATACGTTCCACCAGACGTGAAGTTTTCCAGCGCATAAATGCCGGATAGATTAGTTGCCGCAGTCGGGTTTGAAGCCCCGGATGAAAGCTGCACGCCGGGAACGGGTTTGATTATCAGCGGGGTATTTGAATTCCCATATGTGATCTTCCCTGAAATCCCATATAGCGGGAGATTATTGGCGAAGCAGATTGATACATCCGACAAAGTCGGCGTGGCGGTACTCGTTCCAGTCAAAACAGCCTTGTATCTCAAATAGCGGGAACCGTTGAACTGAGCGAGTGAGCCGCCGTTTGTAAAGTAGGAATTAGCCGTGCCGTCAGGTCCGACGAAGTTAAAGACGCCGGCGGCATTATTACTGGACGCAGCCTGAAATTTAACATCTGTGCCGGCGGGAGTCGTCGCTGTCCAGGAAATTGTGCCCCAAGTAGGCGTTGCAAGGACACCCGGATTAGCATCCTTCAAGCCGGAAACCAGTGTGCCGGACGGTGTATAACCTGAATTGATATATACCCTGAAACCATGATCGTTGTTTGCAGTGCCGGTTGCGCCACCCCAGGTTGAACCGCTATTAGTCGAACCCGCGCGGCGACCGTTAGCGTAAGGATTCTGCTGTGCGATAGTACCAGTTGCTCCCGTGCTAACAGTTCCAAAGTAACCGGGGGCGGGTGTTCCGGCTGGCACCGTTCCGGCGGCACGCCATACAATCGCGTACTGGGTACCGGCATTAACCGTCACAGGGGTTGCGAAGTTAGCTGTGAAATAGCCGCCGCCCCCGTTACAGAACCCGGAAATCGTTGCAGTAGCCAAATCCGTTCCAGTAGGAAGGTCTGCGGATGCGTTACGAATCGATACTGTGACGTTCGGCATTGTAACTGCCCCGCAATTGAGACTAAAGAAGTTGATGTCAACGCGTGTCAATTGTCCGGTAATTGCGGGTGTGAATGTTTGCCCCAGCCAGGTCGTGCTACTGAAGCTTGCGCCCTGCGTACCGAGTGTTGTGTTCTGCTGGTCAATAACGTTTGGTTTCGCCAGCATCACGTTGCCGGGACTTGTTGCAAGATCAAGATCGGTAGCCACATCGTTAAAGAAATCATTCTGTAACGTATCTACAGGGCAGTCATTTGTCGCAGCAGTGTTTAGCGTAAAGTTTCGGGTAGCTGTTGCGCCTTCGTTCACGGTAATAGTTGTAGCCGTGCTTGAAGTGTAACCGCCTTTGCTGGCTGTAATACTCGGATATGTACCGGCAGGAAGATTCGAGAATGAGTAGAAACCGTTCGCATCGGTTGTCGTCGTCCGGTTACCCAACGAAACTGTAACACCGCCCAGCGGATTACCGCCGGATGTAACCGTACCTTCTAAAGCGCCGTTTCCGATTGTAGTGCATTCGTTGAACTTAAATGATCCGATGCGGGTATTATAAGTCGAGCCGGAAGCGGCGTAGTACTGCGTGGTAAACCAAAAAGTGCAGCCATCCGGATCGAGCGACATATGCGAGTAATCGCCCCATCGAGTCGTGTTGGTCTGGCTGCCCGAACCTGCAAACAATGTCTGCTCGGTCTGACTGAAAGTGTTGACAGGGTCCGTCGCCAGACGTCCTGCGTATCGAATAGAGGGGAAGATATTGCTGCCTGTTGCAGTATAACCTATTGCCATATTGCCCGCGCGATCAACCGCCATGCTGGGCAAAGTGCGGTGAGTATCATTATTGCCGTCGGGATCCCAAGTCGTTGCCTGCGGCAGATTCGCCGCTACAGTTCCGCCTGTAACATTTACCTGATACCAGCGCGGTGCCGCTGCGCCGGCTGTATTCACTCGGCGTACGGTATGCGGTACCCAAAGCGATTCCGCACCACCGATGTTGCTGTAACTGTTCTGCATCATCGCTCGAATGTTGAGCGTATCCAGAAGTTGGGCGGTTCCTGATTGCGGCGCATTGGCTACGCTTGCATTAGGCCAGCTCGTGGCGGCAAGGGGAACATTTGGACCGCTAAAGCTGGACAACGCAACCTTATTCCAGTTGACGCTGAATTTATAGACGCTCAAGCCATTCAGAAAACTCCAGGTAGAAAGGAAGTAATTGGGGCTTCCCGGCGGCGGCGTGCCAGTTTGAAGTCGTGCGTTGCTGGGAATTACTGTGAAATCGCCGGCACCGATGCTAAAAGAAACAATTTGAACACTAGGGGCACCGGCATACATTTGCGCTTTGTTGAAAGCCCAGGCAATGGAGCCTTGGTACGGACCGTTCGCGCCGAAGCCGAACATATTAGCCGACATATAGATACCATCAGTCCAGACGCCAAATTTCGGATAGTCGTTCAAACCGTCGGTACGCATAATGGAATAGAAATTCCAGCCGCCTGAAACGGGATCACCTGTTTTGGAAACCGCAAAGCACTGGAAAGCGGGGGCTATCGCATTATTCCCGCTTAGTACAAACGCAAAATCTGTAACAATCCAGCGGTCTTCAAAAGTGTCATAAAGCACGACGGGATCGCCAAAGTTGCCGTTATCGCAGAGATTGCCAAAGTTACCCTGACTCATTAATGTATCGAAACTGAACGGACCAGCCAACAAGTTACCGTTATTCTTGTCATAAATTGCAAGTGCCGTATTGATGGCTTGAATATAGTGATTCGGACCGACATCGCCGGATGGGTCTGGCGGATAACCATTACCCCAACCACCTGTACGACCTAACCCATCAAAGGTTGTAATCGGCGCAGGGGCAGGCGCGCTTGGACCCGGCGCGATGCTCGATTGCTGTTCGGCTTCGTCGGAATTGGGTGCGCTATCGCCTTGGGGCTGAATGGTTGTCGGATTCGGTTTTACCTTAAATTCCTCTTTGCGTTGAGGTCTCGGTTTCTCTTCTGGTGGAACTGACGGAAGAATGCGCAGGTCACCGTCGAAGGATTTGCGGGCTTTGTTCAAACGCAATTCTTTAGGTCGAATATTAAGAGGTTTTTTATTTGGAGTTAGAATCGTTCCTTCTTGCTTTTGGGAACCGTCTTGCGCTGCGCTGCCAACTTTGCGCATTTCATCAGAGGTTGTTTTCACTCTGTCGTTCTCTTCGAGAGAGACAAGTCCCAGTACAGCCTTTTCATCGTTTTCGGCTTGATGACCGATTTCTTTTGCAGGCTGATTAATCTGCTTCTTATTAGTGACCCCCGTCTGGCTGACAATCTGGTTTTCAGTCAACACAGTCGCCGGACTCGGATTTGAATTCTGCTGGGGAACTGTAACTTGTTCAGAGTTTTGCTCTGCTTTTGCGTTAACAAACGGCTCATTATTCACTCCGGGATGACTTGCAGCCGGATTCACGCTAACGGTCGCAGCACTTGGTTCAATTATCCGATCCGCAGATTCTGAGTTCTTTAGAGAATGCTGCAATGCGGCTAATGTCACAATCAGCGAAGCAATAACTATAAATGCCGCGCTGATTTGTTTGAAATTTTGTTTTAAATACGGTGTGGCTGAAGTAACAATTTGCCGCACCAATACGGTAGTTCGCTTAAAGGGACTCATAAATTCTAACTTCCTCAGGATGGTTTAAAAAATTGGGAAACCAGTTATAAGGCTAAAACAGCAAATCCTGGTTTTTATATTATTTCAGTAGAAATTGGACGAATTGACGTAAATCTGCCTTTATCCGATTAATGAATTGAATAAAAGTTATTTTCAAAGCATTTAAAGAATGTCGGCAGAAAATCTAAACACCAAAAAGTCATTTAAGCAATCCGGACACTATATTTTTAATTTTGCTTGATAAAGCTATTCCAAATTAAGTTTTACTTAAATGCCCAAATCAAAAGATGGTCGTGACCGGGAATTTGAAGTCGTAGTTATATTTGAAATGATACTGCGGGCGATTTGCCAAAATATCTCTAAAAAGCGGGGCATTAATCTATATTGAGATCAATATTATGAATAGAAAGCAATTCATTTTTAAGTGGAATGACCTTGATTAGATTATCCCTATTTGCCCTAAATACTTATCACCTTTGATTTTATATGTTTAACCAATAAATGAAATTGTCTTGTTCAACTTTTAATTTACACAGAGAATTGCTGCAAGAGTAACCCCGAAAATTTATTTATTTGATCAAGCTGAATTTCTGACTAAGTGGAAATTGGATAAACCAAAATGGTGATTTAATTAATAACCAATTATTTGGGGGGTGTCAAATAAAAAACAATAATTTCCAACAAAATGAAAATTTTGTTACCAGATGAAAATGAATAAGCTCAACAAAAAAAACAAATCCACAATCTATCTGCCTAAGAAGCAGTTTCTGAGAAACATTGATTCAAGGATTTTTGATAGGGATGGGAAAGTCTACGCAAATTTTCTACCGCTTTCGGCAAGACTTCGAGAACGTAATCAACGTCTTCCTGAGAGTTGTCTTTGCCGAAACTAAAACGAATCGCGCCGCGCGCCAGCTCGTCCGATCTGCCGAGAGCGCGAATGACCGGCGACGGTTCGAGCGAACCCGACGAACAAGCCGAGCCGGTCGAAACTGCGACTCCCTGTAAATCGAGATTTATCAGCAATCCTTCGCCTTCGATAAAGCGAAACGAAATATTCGAGATATAGGGCAGTCTCCGTTCACGATTGCCGTTAAAAACGATGTCGGAAATTTTCGCTTCGACTCCGCGCTCAAAACTGTCGCGCAGATTTTTCAGATGCTCGTAATTTTCGTTTAAATTCTCGCGCGCCAAACGCGCCGCTTCGCCGAAAGCGACGATGTGCGCGACCGATTCTGTTCCGGCGCGCTGTTCGCGTTCCTGATGACCGCCGAAGTTTTGCTTTTGCAGGCGCACGCCGCGTCTCGCATAAAGCGCGCCGACGCCTTTCGGAGCGTGTAATTTATGCGCCGACATCGAAAGCAAATCGCAGCCGATCTCTTCGACATTGATTTCGATTTTTCCGACGGCTTGCACCGCGTCCGTGTGAAACCAGATTTTATTGCCGTTTTCGCGTTCTCGTTTGACGATTTCTCCGATTTCCGCAACGGGCTGCAAAGTCCCGATTTCGTTGTTCGCCGCCATCACCGTGATTAAAACCGTGTCGGGACGAATCGCCGCTTTTAAATCTTCGATTCGGATGATTCCATCTTCATAAACCGGTAATCTGGTGACTTCCCAACCGCGCATTTCCATCGCGTCGCAAACTTCCGTGACGGCGGAATGCTCGATTTGCGTGGTGATAATGTGTTTGCCGTGTTGCTCGTTTATCTCGCACAAACCTTGAATGGCGAGATTATTGGCTTCGGTTCCGCCCGATGTGAAAACGATTTCTTTGGGGCGCGCTTTAATTAAAGCCGCGATTTCGTGCCGCGCTTTGTCAACCGCAGAGCGCGCTTCCTGTCCGAAAAAATGAATGCTCGAAGCGTTGCCGAATTTTTCGGTCAAAAACGGCAGCATCGCTTCGACGACGCGGCGGTCAACCGGCGTCGTCGCGCTGTGGTCAAGATAAACACGCCGAATCATAAACTTATCTTAGCGCAAACGCCGATCTTTTTCAGTTCAAGCCGCAAGCAATTGATCTTTATTTTGAAATTCCGGCAAAGCCTCGAAAACCTGCAAGGCGTATCGAACATTTCCGAAAGGCGCGGAGACTTGCACGCCTTGAATTAAATCCCGAACTTCGAGCAAAGATTCGCGCGCAATCGCAATTCCTTCGTCGCGCGCGGCTTCTTTCGATTTATCCGAAGCCAGCCGCATCCGCTCCAAAATTTCCGCCGTAACGCGCACGCCCGGAACTTCGTTATGCAGAAATTCGGCATTTCTGAAACTGACAAGAGGCCAGATTCCGGCGACAATCGGAATCCGTACATGCTCGATTTTTTTCAAAAATTCGCGTAGCTGTTCGGTATCAAAAACGGGCTGAGTAATGGCGTATTCGGCTCCGGCTTCGACTTTCCATTCAAAGCGGCGGATTTCTTCTTCGAGATTGACCGCGCCGGGATTAACTCCGACGCCGATTGTAAAGGCAGTCGGGCAGCCAATCGGATTGTTTCCCAAATCAAGCCCGTGGTTGAGCTTGTTGACCATATTTGTTAATCCTATGGCGTCAATATCGAAAACTGCCGTTGCGTCCGGGTAAGGTCCCATTTTCGGCGGATCGCCCGTGATTAACAGCAGATTGTGTAAACCGAGTGCGGCTGCGCCGAGCAAATCCGACATCATCCCAAGAAGATTCCTGTCGCGGCAGCAGTAATGCAAAACAGCCTCAATGCCGATTCGCTGTTCGATTAAAACGCTTGTTGCTTGCGCGCTCATTCTGGTTTGCGCGCGCGGTCCGTCCGGCACGTTAACGGCGTCAACTCCGGCTTCTTTTAATAAACGGATTGTTTCCAACGTTTTTTCGGCATCACAGCCTTTCGGCGGAAGAACTTCAACCGATGTCGCAAATTCTCCGTTGGCGATTTTTCGTCCCCAATTTGAGCGTTCTGCAAGCGGCACGACTTTAACATCCGCAGGTGTTAAATCCTGGATTCGTGCGGGTTGCTCTTTGACAAAAACTTTAGTTTGACGCGGCGAAACCGAGCGGATGGCGTCGGCGAGAAGTTTGATGTGCGCGGGCGTCGTGCCGCAGCAGCCGCCGATAAACGAAGCGCCGACCTGAATAAAACGACGGGCGTAAGTCGCCATATATTCCGGCGAGCACATATACATCTGCCGACCTTGAACATCGCGCGGAAGCCCGGCGTTCGGCTGAACGGAAAGCTTTTTCTTGGTCACGGGGCGCATCGTTTCAATCGCCGAAAGCACGAGCGCGGGTCCGACGCCGCAATTCAATCCGATTACATCCGCGCCCCATTCATCGAGTCTCGAAGTGAAAACTTCGGGCGTTGTGCCGAAAGAAGTATTGCCGTCCATTTGAATCGTCATCTGCGCGATAAAGGGCAAATCGCAAATTTCCTGAATCGCGCGAATCGCCTGCCGGATTTCTGACAGATCGGAAAAAGTTTCCAAAACAAATAAATCAACTCCGCCTTCGAGCAGAGCTTCGGCTTGAGCCTTGAACATCTCTTTTGCTTCGTCAAACGAGGTCGGACCGTAAGGCTCGATTCTCAGACCGAGCGGACCGATTGCGCCCGCCACAAAAGCGCGCTCGCCGGCGGCGTCTCGCGCCAGACGCGCGGCGGCGATGTTGATTTCGCGAAGAGATTTATCCAGTCCGTAAGATTGCAGCTTGTGTTCGGTCGCGCCGTAAGTGTTGGTTTCAATGATTTCTGCGCCCGCCCGGACGTATTCGCCGTGAACTTCACGCACCAGATCGGGCGCAGTCAGATTCAGCTCGTCGTAAGACCGATTGATATAAACGCCTTTGTCGTAAAGTCTCGTTCCGACTGCTCCGTCGAAAATGTGAATATCGTCCGTCAGAAGTAAATCTCTAAAGTTCTTCATATACAAAAAATCTCGCGCCGAATAAACAGCGCGAGACAATTTACTTAAAACTTGTTGTCCGGCTGTTTAGCGTTTTATTTAAAGTGGTCGCAAGTCGCCTTAACTCACCACGTTTTATTAAATGAAAGTTTTACGATTTTGCTGACGAAGTGTCAAGCCTCACCGCTCGATAATCTACCGCCGCTGACATTTCGGACAATAAAATGTCGAGCGCGCGCCCTGCACAATTCTGGCAATCGAGGTTTGGCAAGTCGAGCAGGAATTTCCCGCTTGCGCATAAACTCGCCAATGTCCTTCGTAATCGCCGCCGTAATAGCTTCCATCAATGTTTTCGGGATTGACGTTCATTGTCGAGCCGTGTTTGATTGATTCGGCGAGAACAAAGCGAATCGCTTCATACAAATTTTCGGCGCGTCTTGCCGAAACTTGATCGGCGGGAGTTTGCGGATTAACGCGGGCTAAAAACAATGCTTCGGCGGCGTAAATATTTCCCAAACCGCAAACTTTTGTTTGATCGAGCAGAAATTCTTTCAAATTGCGTTTGGATTTGGAAAGCGCCGACCGAAAATAGCGAAATGAAAAATCATCGGACAACGGTTCGGGAGCGAGACATTTTAATTCCTTTGTTTGGGCGAGATGCTCCGATTCAATTAGCTTCATCATCCCGAAATGTCTCTGATCTTGAAAGACGAGCTTGTCTTTATCGGCGAAATAAAAAACTACGTGAGCGTGTTTCGGTAAATCGCGTTCTTCGGAAAGCAGCATAAAACGCCCGGTCATCCGCAAATGCGTCAGCAAAACCCGATTGGAATCGAAATAAAAAAGAACGTGTTTGCCGCGTCTGCCGACAGTTTGAATCGTCGAGTTTGCAATTCCGGCGATAAATTCCGTCGGCGAATTTGCAGCCGCCAGCTTTTCTCTCAACAGCTCGGCTTTAACGATTTTGCGTTTTGAAACGAGCCTGTCGAGCGATTGCGCGACAAGCTCGACTTCCGGTAATTCAGGCACTTAAATCAATTGCGAATTACGAATTTCAAATTACGAATTGTGGAATTTTATATTTAAAACAAATTCCGACATTCGTAATTCGTAATTTGAAATTCGTAATTATTCTAAACTTGTGTGTAATCGGTGAGCGTTGTTTTGTCGCCGAGAATCGAATTGTCTCCGACGGTGACGAAACGCCCGATGTGGCAGCCGCGCCCGACGATTGAATTTGTGACGACGGCGCCGTGATTGATTCGCGTGTGCGCCCAGACGACCGAGTTTTCAATGACGGCTTTTTCTTCGACATAAACATTGGCACCGAGGAAAGAATTGATAACGCGCGCGGACGGTTTGATAACGCAGCCGTCGGCGATAAACGAAACGCGGTCAATTTCCGCGGTATGCGCGGCTTCAAAATCGCCGCGCGGAGCGTCGAAATGCAGATTGCGAATTTTTCCTTCAAGCAAATCTTTATGCGCCTGCAAATAACGACCGGGCGTGCCGATGTCGAGCCAATATGAATCCTCTGCGATGAAAGCGTAGAAAGATTTTTCCTGCCGGAGCAAATCGGGAAATAAACCGTATTCAAACGAGTAATTTTCTCCCGCCGGAATCATTTCAACGACCGAAGGCTCAAGAATATAAATCCCGGCGTTGATTGTATTAAGATTCAATTCGGCTAAATCTTCCGGCGTCGGCTTTTCAAGAAAACGAACGACTTTGCCGTCCGAAGCAGTTTCGACCAAACCGTAAGCCGCAGGATTTTCGACGCGGGTTAAAACAATCGTCGCCATAGATTTTTTTCGCCGGTGAAAATCAATCACCGCCGCCAGGTCAATATCGGTCAAAATATCGCCGTTAAAAACAACGGTCGCATCGCGTAAGAAATCAGAGGCAAAACGATACGCGCCGGCAGTTCCCATCGGATTCGGCTCGTTTAAATACTGAAGTCTGACGCCGTATTCCAAACCGTCGTCCAAAACCTGCTCGATTTTGTCGGGCTGATAACTCAGAGACATTACGATATTCGTAATTCCGGCGCGTTTGAGCGTTTCAATTTGAGTCAACAGAAACGGGCGATTTCCGAGCGGAACAATCGGTTTCGGCGTGTAAACGGTCAAAGGGCGCAATCTGGTGCCTTTGCCGCCTGCTAAAATTAATGCTCGCATTTAACAAAAAACCTCAGAAATAAAAAATAAATTAAACATAAATCCGTAAAAATCGAGTTTAACCATAAAATTGAGATTTGAAAACCGCCGTGAAAAGATGATTATTAAAGATAAAGAGCGCCGGAAGCAAAAAAGCGAATTAAAAGAAACGCGGCTTGCATCCAATATCTGAAAATAGAGTCTAATTTGGATGATTTTGATAGACATCCAACATTTAAACGATTAAAATAGCAATTTGCACCTTTACAAAAAATCTATCGGTTTTGGAACTTTATTTCTTCTACCAGCGAAAGTGAATCATGAAAAAAATAGTCGCCAGTTTGTTTTTCTGTCTTTGTATCTGTTTGCTGAACGTTTCGCAAGCCTCAACGGTTTTTGCCCAAAAAAGTAGCCCGATTGCCGCCAGAGCCATTAGCGACGGACAAAACGGCGTTGTTATTCAGTGGGAAATCCAGCCGCAGGCGAGCAGCCTCGGCTATAATGTTTATCGTCTCGAAAAAGGACGAGCCGTTTTGGTTAATCCGCAAATCCTCTTCGGCACATCGCTCGTCAACGCCGAAAAAGCAAAATATTTTCGCGACAATTTGTATTCGATTTATGATTCGCAAGGCAGCCTCAATAGCCGATATGTAATTGAAGAGATCGATTTGAGCTGGAACACGCGAAAAACTTCGATTCAGACCGAATATGCCGAAAGCGTTCTTCCTTTTATCGAAAATCAAACAATCGCTTTCGATGAGCTTTCAAAAGATTCCGAAAACGGGGAATTCGCCAAAGAGTATCCGGTTGCGCCGGAAGGTAAACTATTTGCGAGTTTAAACGCTGACCTCGCCCAAAACGACGACACGCAAAAATGGGTCGCCGCTCAGCCGGGAGCTAAAATCGCTGTTAAAGCCGAAGGCTTGTATCGCGTCTCGCGCGCGCAGCTTGCGGCGACGAATTTTAACGTTAACGCTCCGGTCGCCAACTGGCAGCTCTACGCTGATGGCGTCGAACAGGCGATTATTGTTGGACCGAACGGCGATTATATCGAGTTTTACGGCAGGAGCGTGGATAATCGCTACACCGACACGAAATTTTATTATCTGGTCGTCGGAACTACTCCGGGACGCAGAATGGGCTTAAATTCTCGCCGCCTGAACAATTCGCAAGTAGTCGCCCGTAGTTTTCTAAATAACTTTAAATATAAAATACGAGATTTTACATCGCCATATGTCGGCGATCTTTCAAATGGTGAAGAGGAAAACTTTTTCTCAAGATTAATCCTCGGCGACCCGTCACCGGGTACTAATATTGTCACTAACATTAAGGGCGTTGATACCAGCTCGCCGCAAACCACGCTGACGTTCAAAATGCATGGACAATCCTCCACGGCGCATACGATTACCATCAAGCTCAATAATGCAGTTGTCGGAACGATTACCGGCGCCGGGCGAGTGCCTTTGGAAAAACAATTTACCGTTCCAACCTCGATGCTCGTTGAAGGAAACAACACTTTTACGTTTTCCACTTCTGCGGGTTCGTCCGTTCTTTTCGATACGCTCAATGTCTCTTATAACCGCAATTTTACGGCTGATTCTAATCGTCTAACCTTTACAACAACATACGGGCGGGCAACGCGCATACAGGGCTTTACCTCGTCAAACATCCGTGTTTTCGACATCTCCGACCCGAACGGAACGGCTTTGGTCAACGCCCGCAACGAAGGAAACGGCAGCATTTTTATTCCCGCCAATCGCCCGCAAATGTTGTTTGCAGTCGGCGACGAAGGGATTTTGCAGCTCAACGCGGCAGCGGTTACTTCGAATTCGCCTTCTACGATTTTAACTTCAGCCGCCAACAAAGATTTGGTCATCATTTCGCACGGCAATTTTATCGCCGCCGCAGAACCTCTGGCTGCTTATCGCCGCAGTCAAGGTTTAACGGTTGAAGTCGTCAATGTCGAAGACGTTTACGACGAATCCGGTTTTGGCTCAGTCACGCCGCTCTCGATTCGCTCGTTTTTGCAATCGGTCAATCCGAAATACGCTTTGCTGATCGGAGACGCCAATTACGACCAGCGAAATTATCAAAACACTCAGCCGAGTAATTTCGTCCCGACCAGAAATTTCGAAACTCTTTTCGGCGAAGCCGTTTCCGACGATTTGCTGGTTGATTTTAATAACGACAACATCCCTGATTTCCCAATCGGCAGATTGCCGGTAAATACCAATGCCGGTTTGCAAAACATCATCAATAAAATTCAGTCGTTTGAAGCGACCGTCGGCACCGCGCTTTTGCAGAAAGGCGGGCTTTTTATCAGCGACAGCGCGCTCGATTGGGACTTTTACGGCTCGAATCTGAAAGTTCGCGCCGAATTGCCAGCCAATACGCCGGTAAAATTCATCAAGCGCACGGACGGCGACTCGGCTACAGTGCGCCAAATGATTATTAACGACATCAACAGCGGACGCTTTTTGGTAGCTTATTCCGGTCACGGACAAATCGGCGCTTGGTGGGCAACGGCAGCTTTTAGCAGGAACGATGCAGCCCTTTTGACAAATACGGTTTATCCGCTTTTCCTTCCGCTGAATTGTTTGAACGGCGCTTTCGCCGATTCATTTAATGAAAGTTTAGCCGAAGCGATGGTCGAATCGCAGCACGGAGCTGTCGCCGCGTGGTCGTCGAGCGGTTTGACGTTCCCGGATCAGCAGGAGCTAATGGCAATACGTTTCTTCAAAACAATCGGCGGCGGCGAATTCGACCGAATTGGCGATGCGGTGAAAGTATCCAAAGGCGCAACCACGGACCCGGATGTTCGCCGGTCTTGGATTTTGCTCAGCGATCCGACTTTAAAAATTCGTTAAGACGATTTTAGAGTAATGAAAAACCGGAGCTTTTTGCTCCGGTTTTTTTGTGAAAATTACTGTTGAATTCGCAAAATGTAACTGCAAATCGAAATTGCATCCTGCGGCGTGACCGGCGTCGGCTGTCCGGCGGGAACTTCCCGACCGCTGACGAGCGTCGGATTTTTACCTTTGTGCGTAACCCAAAATTTGCCGGTCGAATCTCTCGTTATAATCGCGTGCGGGCGACTGATTTCCGGGTCGCCGTCGAGCTGAATGTCCGAAGCGATTTTTTGCGATTTGCGCCCGATTGAGATTTGCGGTTGAAAAACGGGAACGACTGATTGCTGCCGATTGTCGCGCCAGATTTCCAAACGATACAGCTCTCGTTTTTTAACCTGCGTCGCTTCCGTGTCCAAACCGCCGGATAAAGAAGCCGTTTTCGCTTCGATATTGTTTGCCGCATTTCTTTCCACCGTTTGCGATTGAATTCCGCCCGGAGCGAACATCGTCGGCGCAAGCTGCGAGGTTTGATTCGCGGCGTTTTGCGGCACATTTTGTGGAAGGTTTTGAGGCGCATTCTGCGGTTGAGCGACAATGGGCGGCTGCGCGCCTTTGCGCGGCGTGATGCTGGTTTTCGTCGTGCTGGCGGTTTCTTCCCAACTGTGCTGGACGCGGACTTCGCCTTTGTCGAGCGTTCCGTCAACCCGCAATTCGACGCTGAACGAAGCTGTTGCGAGCTTTGTCTTACCGGCTAAATCTCTGGCGTGTTCAGCCAAAACGTGATACAAACCTTGTTCGAGCGCGCGGCGTTTCATTCCCTGCCATTCGCGGTCGTCATCTTCGCTTAAAAAAACGATGTATTCGGGCGGAATCACGATTTGATCCGGCGGCAGAGGAACGGCTTCAGCCTGCATTACTTCGCCGATGGCGCGCGCAATGGTGACGATAAATTGTTCGGCTTGTCGGCGCGGACGCGCTTGTTCGGCGGCTGCGCGCGAGAGAGCGTCTTCGGCATCTTCACCGTCAACCCAGCGTCTTAATGTATCAAGAATTCCCATTTTATTTGAATCAAGTAATCAGTAATCAGTAATCAGTAATCAGCTTTTTAACTTATTACTAATTACTTATTAGTAATTAGTATTCATTGTAAATCAACAATGCTTCTGTGAATCCAGCCGCGCATCGTGCTTAAATTGGATTTTTCCGGTTGACCGTGCTTGACTATCTCAACATCAAACCAGTTTCCGTCCGAGCTTTTATTATAAATTTTCATTTCCGAGCCTTCGGTGACGATTCCAAGCTGATTGTTTGTGACGCCGGGCGATGAGCGCAGCCAGGCGTCTTTGGTGGCAACGCCGCGCTGCGCTTTGAAAATATTGATGCTCGACGGCAAAATTCCGCCGTTTCGCAAATATTGAAAAGTTCCGTAAAGCACGCCGGAAAAAATCGTCAGCAAAAGAACCGCGACCAGTAGTTTTTTGAAAAAACCGGCTGGTCGTTGACGACGATTTTCAACAGATTGCTCTGAAATTTCCTGAAGCTGCGCTGCATTTCCGTTTGTCGGCAAATTGTTTTGATTGCCGTTGAAACTTGGAACAAAACCGGAATTTGTTCGGCGCGGTTCGGCGGAAATCGTTTCCGTTTGAATTTTAGTTTTTTCCGGCGGACGATTTTGTTCCGTGTGGTTTAGCTCGACGACGATTTTAGGCTTTGGCAAAATCGGATTGCTGCTTTCTTCGGCGACGGCTTTTTGAACGGCTTTGAGCGACGGAAAGCTCGGAGTCGCCGGAGCTTGCGGAACAAAATCCGTTAAATTTGAAGCGTCCAGTTCGGTTGATTGCCTGGAAGAATCGTTTAATTTGTTTTTAATTTCCGCAAAATCGCGCCAGAAATCCTGAACGGATTGAAAGCGGTCAGTCGGATTGGTTTGCGTCGCCTTTTTCAACACCTGCAAAATGCCTTCCGACCATCGCTGATTTCGATATTTTTCGGGCAATTCGGTGACGGGCAAATTGGAAAAACGGCGCGGCGATTCGCAGAACATTACCGAGTAAATCGTTTTCGCCAGCGAATAAACATCGGCTGCCGGAGTCAATTTTTGAACCGTTAAAAAATCCGGCGAATTGCTGTTCGCAGGGCTGTGTTCAGGCGCGGCATAAACGTTTGTTCCGACGCGCGTGATCGGCGAATCGAGATCGGCGAATCGGGCGACGCCGAAATCGGCGATTTTGACCACTTCGCGATTTTGCGTGAGCAGCAGATTTTGCGGTTTGATGTCACGATGAATAATGCCTTGCTCGTGCGCGTGTTGTAGACCTGCGCAAACCTGCTCGAAATAAAAAAGCGCTTGTTCAAATCCGAGCGGCGTGTTTCGGCACAACTCGGACAGATTTCCGCCGGGCAAATATTCCAAAACCAGATAATGAAAAATGCTGCCGCGCAGATCGCGCGCCGTGCCGTGTCCGAGCCGGTTAATGACGTTCGGATGACGAACTTTGTCGAGCGCGTAAGCTTCATTCCGGAAATTTTCGATCAGCGTTCTTTCCAAATCGGCGTCGGGCGCTTCCTGCAAAAAAACGTTGAGCGCTTTGATAACGATAAGTTTGTGCGAAGAATTCGAAGCGGCTTGATTATCGCGGGCGAGAAAAATCTCCGCGTAACTGCCGCGTCCTAAAAGCCTGAGAACGTCGTAGCGCCCGTCGAGTCTGGTGTTTTGTAAAACTAACTCTTTCATCCAAATGCCGTGTGCCGGAGAGCTTCTGCGAATATATTCGCACAAACCCGAGAAAAGCAGAAACTCCAAAATCTCGGCATCCGAAATTAAAACGAAACGCCGAAATACAATGTTGCAATAATGATAAAAAGGGGAGAATTGATACCGAGTTGCTGGGAAATTTAGCGAACGGGCGGCGGGGAATTCCTGGCAGTTTGCTTACGTTCGGCGATTAATTCGGCGAGCATTTTTTTTGAGTTGGCGTTATTTGCCATTGCGCCGACCGCCGCCATTGCAAAAGCGACATCAACGCGCAATGTTTCGCGGTCAACGTCTCTCGTTTCGGGCAGCATTTCCTGCGCGGTTTTTAGAGCTTCGAGGGCTGATTCATAATTTCCGGTTTGCAAAAAAGCGCGCCCGCGCAAATAAAAATCCGCCGCCGAAACAGGCGCGGCAGCGTTTGGAGCGACTGCCGGATTGTCGTCAACCGTCCGGCGAATTCTTTCAAAAGTGCGAAATTCGGTAACTTCGGCAGCGCTCAATCCGCTGTCGGCGAGTGTGGAAATCTGTGACGACTGATATTGCGATGTTTGCTGAGATGTCGCGGGCGGTTCGGTTATCGGCTGCGGCTGCGAGCGCATAAACGCATAAATCAAAACTGCAAAAACCGCCGCCGCGATTAAAATCAAAAGCAGCCAGGTGAATATTTTTCCGATTGAGCTGCGGCTTTTCGGTTGTTCAATCGGCTCGAAAATCAGCGGCGCGGCTGCGTTGACCTTTTCGCGCAGACGCTCATTTTCGAGCTTGTTCGGCAGCGTTATTTCACCGGGACGAGCCGTTTGCTGCGTCGCCGGTTCGTCCGCCGGTGTATCGTCAAGACTGTTTTTCGCGGCGGGAAAGCTCATCGTCGCGGGCGGTTCGAGCGGCTGCGTTGCCGCTTCGTCGTGAATAATTGGCGGTAATTCATCGGTTTCGACTTCGTTTTGCGTTTTGAGCGCGCCGTTTCCGCTATGAAAATCTTCATGTCGAGGCGCGGCAGCAGTCCGAACGCCGGGAATTGTCGCTTCGTCTTCATCAAAAGCGGCGGTTTCCGAACCGGGCGCAACTTTTACCACGACAGCCGTTAAATTGTCTTCAGCGCCGCGACCGTAGCAGAGATTTTTGATTTCGTTGCAGACATCAACCGGAGAGCGATTGCCGAGCAGAATTTCACGAAGCTCGTGGTCTTGAATGTGGCGAGTCACGCCGTCAGAGCAAAGCAAAAATGTTGTTCCCGGCTCGAAGATAATCGTTTTCATATCAACTTCGACCGTATCTTCCGCGCCGAGCGCGCGGCTGATGACGTTGCGCGACGGATGATTTGCGGCTTGCGCGACGGTCATTCGTCCGGCGCGGACTTCTTCTTCGACGACTGAATGATCTTGTGTTTCGCGAAACAGATTGCCGCGCGTATCGAGCCGGTAAAGACGCGAATCTCCGGCGTGACCGATAATGGCAACTCCGTCGGCGACGTGAAGCGCGACGATTGTCGTCGCCATCATATCGAGCGAAGGAAGATCGCGCGCCATTTGATGAATTGACTGGTTGGCGCGTTGAATCGCCATTTCCATCAGTTCTTCGGTATCAACGCCCGGATGCGGGTGCGAAAAAGCTTCAAACAAAACTTCCATCGCCATTTGCGACGCGACATCTCCGGCTTGAGCGCCGCCGACGCCGTCGGCAACGGCGAACAAACCCAAATCAACCAGCTCCAAAAACGAATCTTCGTTGACGGGGCGTTTTTCGCTCAAACCTTTGTCGGAAACCGAAGCCGATATAAAACGCGAAGTTGCTGTGTTAGTCATCATTCAAATTCTCCCGAATTTATTCTGCCGCGCATCGCTGCCACAAAAATACACCATATTACCGAAATGTAAATAAAAAAGTAGTAAACAGCGAGCGATTAACAATTCGTCAAATCCAATTTCTTATTCATTTTCGGGTGGTTTCGTGCCGTTAAATTGCGCGTCAACTCCGTTGCGATGCGAAATCGCCAGCAGCATTCCGAGCATCACAAAGCTCGTAATCAGCGAAAAACCGCCGTGACTGACAAATGGCAAAGTGATTCCGGTCATCGGCAAAGCGCGCGTGATTCCGCCAATGTTGACCAAGCCTTGAAAACCGATAAAAGCGGTTAAGCCGGCGGCGCATAATTTCGTAAACATATCGCGCGCGTCGAGCGCCGTGCGAATTCCGGCGTTGACGAAAACAATCAGCGTGAGAATAATCAGCAAACCGCCGACCAGCCCTGTTTCTTCGCCCAGCGCGGCATAAATATAATCGGAATCGGCGACCGGAATCAATTCCGGGAAACCCAGCCCCAGCCCGCGCCCGGTTTTGCCGCCCGACGAAATTCCGAATGTCGCCCGCGACGACTGCATCGCGTCGTCGGCAAACCACGCTTCTTCATTCAGAGAATCGAGGCGTGAACGCGCCGCCTGCTGTTCTTCAATCGAAGCAGTCGCCGGATCGCTGTAATCGTCCTGCGCTTCGGGGTTCGGCGCCTGATTGTTTTCGATGTTAGATGGCTCGTCGCCGACTTTTTCCGTTTCGGCGAGCTGCGGATAAGCCGTTTGGCGCAATTCGGCAAGCTCTTGTTTGGCGCGTTCCTTGACTTCCGCGTTAATCGGGCGCTGCAAATCGTTGATTTTCTTTTGTAAATCCGCTCGGTGCGAATCGCCTCTCGGAAGCTGATTGAGTTGCTGCACGAGCGGCGCGATCTGTCTTTCGACCGGCGCGGCTTTTTCCTGCAAATCGGGATTTTTCTCGATTATTTCGTTGCGATACTCTTCGGCGTAAAAATTTTCAAAATCGTCTTTCCACCAAAAAGTATCGGACGGCGGCGGTTTCAGAGCTTCAAACCAGAGATAAAATCTTTGATGAATGCGACCGGGCAGAGCTTTTTTGAGCGGTTCGGCAATCGTCGAAAGCAGCGGCACGCGCGTTTGCATCGTCGTCGGCAAAACCGCAAGCGTTAAAATCGCAATCAAAAAAGCTACCGAGCCGACGAAAACAATCCGTTGCGGCAGGCGTTTGACGGCGACCAGATACAAAACTATGTAAGCGGAAGCGAAAACAAGCATTTGCCCGAAATCTTTTAAAACCAGAAACGGCACAAACGGAATCGCCGCCATAAAAACGAGCGGAACGACATCGCGCCCACTGGGAACTCCCCAGGTAGTTTTCGTTAAATTGCGGTAAAGAGCCGTTAAAATCGCGGCGAATCCGAGCAGGAAGGGAACTTTCGACATTTCCCAAGGCGTCATATTGCCGATTGATTTGCCGCCGCTCGAAGTAAAAGCGGCAAGCATCAGCGGCACGAGTGTCAGCAAAACGAGCAGAAAACCGTTGTTTTGAAAAAAGTCTAAAACGCGGTCTTTTCTAAACAGCAAAAACGCGCCCAGAAAACAGGCGAACGCGAAAAGCGGAATCAAAGTTTTGCCGGAAAATAAAACATCGCCGATTCCTTCTGGCGCTGGGCGCGGCGTTTCGTCGGCGAGATTGACGGGCGCGGGCGGCGTCGCCGGCAAGCCCATCAGACGTTTTTTTTCAGCCGAATAATGTTCTTTGATATAACGAAGCTGCTGTGTTTCGATTTTTTGCTCGCGCGCCTGCGCTTTGTCGCCGATGGAAACATATTCGGGGTCTGAAAATAAACGATATTGCCCGACCAGACCGATTGAAAACAACAAAACGGCGGTCGTAAAAAGCGTCCAGTTTCCGGCAAAACGAACCGTGCGCGCCAGAATGATGACCGAAGCGAGAAGCGGAACGAACAAAAACAAATTTCTGCCCGCCGTCACCCACGAAGTTTCGTAGCCGCGAATCAGCGCGCTGTAATGAATCGTGTAATGACCGAGCGCGGCGAGCGCCGCGATGATCAGCAAAATTAACAGATGTGTTGACGGACGACTTTTATTCATTATCTTCTGCGAATAGTTGGTTGAGGTTTTCTGGCTGCCGGTTGATTATTTGTCGGCGCGATTCGCATCGCTTCGCCCAATAAACCTTCCTGACGGGCTTTGACAATCATATTGGCGGCGAGCGGCGCGGCGGTTCTGCCGCCGGAGCTGTTGCCGATGTTTTCGACAATCACGGCGATTGCGACTTGCGGATTTTCGAGCGGCGCGATGCAGATAAACCAGCCGTCAACTCGTTTTTCCAAAACGGTTCGCCTGATTTCGGTGATTTCTCCGGTTTTTCGGTTGCGGCGTTTGATAACGATGAATTTCGGTTTATTGGTTTTTTTGTCGTAAACCGGAACTTGTTTTTGCGCCGTTCCGGTTTTGCCGCCGACGCGAATGCCTTGACCCAAAATCGGCATAATGCTCCGCGCCGTGCCGCCCGGTTCTTCCGTCACGCGAGCCATAATCTGGCGCACCTGTTCGGCTTGCGATTGAGTTAAAACGTTCGAGAAAACTTCGGGGGCGCGCTCCAATTCGATTTTCGGTTTCATCAAATTGCCGTTCAGGTTTCCCGCACCCGCAGCAATGAGAGCCATTTGAAACGGCGTCATTTGTCCGGCATAACCTTGCCCCATTCCCTGAATCGCCAAATCGTAAAGGCTGATTTCTTTGCCCGTGACGATTGTTGATTTGCGCAGCGCAACGGCGTTTTTGACATGGTTTGACGAAGCATTCCAGATTTCGGGAATAAAGCCGACCGTCAAAGCGTCTTCCGGTTTTTCGACAGGTTCTATTCCAAAAATTCGGGCTGTTTCAGCCATTCGATCTCTGCCCAAAAGCACTGCCATTTGGGAAAAATACTGGTTGCTCGACGCTTCAAACGCCTGCAAAATATTGAGCGGTCCGCAGCCGAACGGCGGTTCGCAGCCGCCGTTCGCGTCGGTAATCGAACGCGAATTTCGATATGGCACGTAACCGCCGGGATAAGCATTTAAAATCTCGTTTTGGCGTCCGGCGCGAAACGCGGAAATCATCGTAAAAGTTTTAAACGTAGAACCCGGCACATAATATTCGCGCATCGCGCGGCTGACGAGCGGACGATCTCGCTGATTGGCGTCCATATCCCGGAATTTGTCGCGATCTTGAGCGTCGTATAGCGAATAAGTCGGATTGCTTGCAACCGCCAAAACTTCTCCGTTTTGCGGATTTAAAACGACGATTGCGCCGCGTTTGTCTTTTAATTGCTCAAAAGCAAAACGCTGCAATTCGTGGTCAATCGTCAAACGCACGTCGCGGTTTTCGTCTTTTTTGATGTCCGGGTCGAGCAGAACTTCGAGCGCTTCGGGCGTCGGTTCTTCGCGGTTTCTAAAAAGACTGTATTCGAGTCCAGGCGTGCCGCGTTCCGTTCCCAGAAGATGCGCCATTTCTTTATCGAGCGGATAAACTCTGGCTAAATCCTCGTCTTCGCGCCCGGATTGGTCTTTTTGTTTGTCAATTTTCCAATAAGCGAAAGAGTCTTTCAAATCGCCGTCGCGGTCTAAAATCCAACCGCTCAATTGAGATTTTGAAACTCGCTTGACGCGAATGTCGCGTTTTTCCAAAACGGCAAAACGCGGGTCTTTTTCCGCTGCGTACAACGCCCAGTAAACGTGAAAACCGAAAACCGCAAAAGCGAGCGCGACGAAAACCACGCGAAAAACCCACAAAGCGCGATTGGCACTGCGCGCTCCCAAACGTTTACGGACTTCTTCAGGCAAATTTTCGTCAGGTTCAACCGCGAGCGCAGATTTCCGGCGGCGATTAAAAACGACAAATAAAACCAGAACAAAAACGACAAACGCGATGCCAGCCAAATAAACCAGGCTGAGCAGCGCCGGATAGCGTTCGAGCGGTTTGATTAATTCAGCAAAATTGAATTGTAAAAGAAAAAGCAGCATTATTAAATTAAGAATTGAGAACCGAGAATTGAGAATTTAATATATTTGTATTTTAGTTCTCAGTTATCCGTTTTCATTTCCAGGGTATCCGAATCTTTTTTCGGATTGCTCAAAACCGTTTCCGGTTCGCCGGATGATTTTCTCACGGTTTCCGGTTCGACGGGCGAATCTCGAATCGCCGTTTCAGTTTCATTTGAAAAAACAGTTTCAGATTCTTCCAAGTCGTCAACACTTTCTCGAAAATCGCTTTCGCCTGTTTGGGGTTGAACTTTCTCGTTTTCAAAAGACGAAAAATCCCATTCAAAACGACATTTGGCTTCGCCGAAGCCGACTGTTTTTTCAGGCTCGATTTCATACGCTTTGCCGTAAGAAATACGCTCTTTGTCAACGTAAGTTCCGTTTGTCGAGCCGACATCGGCGACGCGCAATTTGCCTTCTGGGTTCATCACGAGCGAAGCGTGCAGCTTTGAAACGCTCTTGTCGTCCAAAAACAAATCGTTTTCCTTGCTGCGCCCGACGGTTAGATTCGTTTTTCCGTCTGGAATGAAATGCAATTTGATTTCGCGGTCGCCGCCGCTCGGTAAAACAACGGAAACCGCGACTTCGATTTCCTGCGGTTTTTGCGGCTTTGGAGTGTTATCCTGCGGCAGAAGCCCAGCGAAAATTTCGGTAGGTATTTCGACTTTTTCGGCTTCGGAGATGTTGCTTGCGTCAAACCCGACGGCAAGAGTCAAGCCCTCGGATAAAATATCCGGTTTGATTTCAAACTTGACGGGCGCGATTGTTCGATAGCGATTGTCGTTGATGTGGTCAATGGCGACGACGAGCAATTCGTTTTTTAATCTTTCCAGATTGGTTTCAAATTCGTCGGTCGTTTCGCCCCAAGTGTATTTCAAACGAATCAGATGCGGCGCGATCCGACTTCCATCTTTTTGCTCGCGCACTCCTCGATCAATCAATTTTTTGAGCCGGTCGGTCAAATCGCTCGTCGAAGGCAGTCGGTCGGTTTCCGTTTCCGATTTAAACGGACGTTCAAAAATTCCGCCAAAGCTCGACAAGGCTTTTTGAACCAGCCGTTCGACGAAAGTACCGCGTTTAGGGGCGGGCTGCTGTTTTTGCTCCGGGCGATTGTTGTTTTCAGCCATCTTCAATTAAAAAAGCGCCGCTCTGATATTTATCAATGCGACGCTATTTTAGCGGATAAAAGGCAAACTCAAAAGCCGAAACTCGAAATGCGATTTAAAAATTTCGCTGGCGAGCGGCTTCGTATAAAATAATTCCGGCGGCAACCGCCGCATTTAGGCTTTCGACCGGAGCTTTCATCGGAATTTTTGTTTGTTCATCGGTTTGCCCGACTTCATCAGGCGTCAGCCCGCGCGCCTCCGAACCGACAATCAGCGCCGCTCCCGTGCGCCAATCAATTTCCGTATGTTTTTTTTCTGCGCGAACATCGGCGCAAATCGTTTTTATTTTGTTTGCGCGGAAAAAATTGATTGTTTCGTCGAATTCGGCACCTGTCCAAAGCGGCAGACGAAACGCCGCGCCCATCGCCCCGCGCAAAGATTTCGGAGAAAAAACATCGGCAGATTTACGAGTCAAAATCGCTCCCGCAGCTCCCGCAGCTTCCGCCGTTCGCAAAATCGCGCCCGCATTTGCCGGATTGTTAAGCTCGTGCAAAACAACAAAAAGCGGCTTCGAGATTGATTTGAGTTTTTTCTCTAAAATTTGCCTGCCCGTTTGCGGTTTTCGGGCGAGCAGCACAACGCCCTGCGGAGTTTTAGTATCGGAAATTGATTCGAGCAGTTTTTGACCGACAATCGCGCCGTTAAAATTATGCAATTTTTTTAGCAATTCCTCGCCGCGCTCTGTCTCAGC
This sequence comes from Pyrinomonadaceae bacterium, assembly GCA_036388775.1. Taxonomy (GTDB): domain Bacteria; phylum Acidobacteriota; class Blastocatellia; order Pyrinomonadales; family Pyrinomonadaceae; genus JALZCH01. The sequence continues at coordinate 27,083 of DASVRD010000080.1, forward strand.
AAATTCCGGCGTGTAGAAAAAATCCGTAATTTCCAGAACTTCCGCCGCTTCTTCGGCGAGTCGCAAACCTTCAACAAAAATTTCGCCTTCAATTCGCCCTTCTCGCACCGCGCGGGCGTGTTTCAAACGCGAATTATCGCGGCTCGTAATTTGTTCTTCGCTGCTTTTCATAAATTTACCTTAAAATTTAATCAAGCCGAAAAAGCGAATTCTTTTTGCGAAATCAATTTGTGAATCATTCGGATTTGCTCTGCGAGTTCGAGATATTGTTCCGGCGTCAAAGCCTGCGCGCCGTCCGAAAGCGCTTTCGCGGGTTCTGGATGAATCTCGACCATAATTCCGTCAGCACCGACCGCAACTCCGGCGCGAGCGAGCGGAGCGACCATAAAATTTTTGCCCGAACCGTGCGACGGATCAACGATTACAGGCAGATGCGACATACGCCGAATCGCCGGAACAATAGATAAATCGAGCGTGTTCCGGGCGTGATCGGAAAAAGTTCTGATGCCGCGCTCGCATAAAATTACGTTCGGATTGCCTTCGGCTAAAATGTACTCGGCGGAGGAAAGCAAATCGTCGAGCGTCGCCGACATTCCGCGTTTGAGCAAAACCGGCAAACGGGATTGCCCGGCGCGCTTGAGAAGCGAAAAGTTCTGCATATTGCGCGCGCCGATTTGAATGCAGTCGGCGTATTTTTCGACCAAATCAACACCGCGCTCGTCCAACGCTTCTGTAACAATCGGCAGGGCGAATTCTTCGCGCACTTCAGCCAGCATTTGCAAGCCCGGCTCTCCCAAGCCTTGAAAAGCGTAAGGATTCGTTCGCGGTTTAAAAGCGCCGCCGCGAAAAAGTCGCGCGCCGCTGCGGGCGACCGTTTTGGCGACTGTAAAAAGCTGCTCGCGGTTTTCAACCGAGCAAACTCCGGCAATTATTGTTAAATCGTCGCCGCCGACGGCAGCTTTTCCGATTTTGACGATTGTTTTCGCCGGATGAAAATCAAGCGAAGCGAGCTTAAAGGTTTTAGTTAATCGAATAATTTTCGCTACACCGGGCAAATTCTCAAAAGCCGATGAATCGAATGCTGCGCCGTTTCCGGTAATGCCGATTGCCGTTTGTTGTTCGCCCTGAATCAGGTTAGCTTTAAAACCTAAACTTTCAATCATTTCGATAACGCGGTCGAAATCTCTTTGCCCGGCTTTATCCGACATTACGATTAGCATAACTTTTAAAAAATCCGCGAAAAAATCGAATTTTAAACAATAAATCTCAATTCAATTTTGTTAGCAATTTGCCGAAAATTCCGCATTTTGCCTCCGAAAAAAGTGGAATTCCTCGTCTTTTCAACACAAAAATATATCAAGCAAAAATCTAGCCAAACTGCTGCATTCGTCGAAGAAAATTTCATTCAAAAAACAAAAAACTGCCGGTTTACTCAGAAACCGGCAGTATGATTAGAGAAAAAAGAAAACAACTTCGATTACTTCTCTCACAAGTAAAATCTGCTGTTAAAAAGCGCGCCGGCAACAGCAACCGAATTCGGGCAACGACGCATTGGCAGATTGTTCGGACGAAAGAATCATCGGAAACTAACTTGGTATAACTTTGATAACAAACTCGTTATCAAGTTGTCAAACCGCGCATACTACATTCTTTCCGGCACGATGATTCCGAGCGTCCGAAGCGCAGCAATCAGTTGTCTCCGCGTAACGTCGGCAACGGTGATTAAAACGGCGCGTTTCGTAAGATTTTCTTCGGCGATAATTCGATGGCGATGATAAAAAAGATTAAATGCTTTGGCGAGCGCGAATGTGAATTTTGCCAAAAACGCCGGTTCATTTTGATTTGCCGAATGAGAGACGGTTTCTTCCAAACGCGCGGCTAAAGCCAAAAGCGACCAAATCTCGTTTCCGATTTCACTCGATAAAACTTCCGCGACTGCTCCCGATTCCGCGCTCCGTATTCCGCTTTCCGCGCTCGATTCGCCGTTTTCTTCGAGCTTTCTAAAAATCGAATTGGCGCGAACCGCCGCGTATTGGCAATAAGGTCCGGTTTCGCCTTCAAACGAAAGAGCTTCGGCGAAATCGAAAACTATAATCGTGTTGCGCGTAAATTTTAAAAGAAAATATCGCAGCGCGCCGACGGCGATTTGGCTCGCCGTTAGTCGTTTTTCCGCTTCGGATAAACCGGCGTGTCTGGCTTCGACTTCGCGCAAAGCGTTTTCTTCCAGCCGATTGATCAAATCGTCGGCTTTGACGCCCAAGCCTTTGCGACCGGACATCTCGATAAACGGACGCAGCCGATCTTCTTCGCTTAATTTAAAACCAAGCTCTTCGGCTGCCGCGGGCGAAAGCGCGACCATTTCATAAGCCAAATGAACCGAAGCGCGTTCGCCTTTTTCGGGCGAGATTGCAGCTACGCCTTTTTTGACGATTTCCTGCGGGTAAGATTGGCGCGAATCAATAACGTTGTAAGCCGTTTCGCCCGATCCGAATTTCGGAGCGCTCGCCTCGCCGGATTCTTTTATCGTCACCCAAACTTGTCTGCCGTCCGGGTAAGTGTGGAAAAGCTTGTAATTAAAATCCAAGCCGAGCAAACCCAATTTCCACATTTGATACGCGATGTCCTTACCCGTGTAAGTAACGGTTCCGTTCGAGCGGAGGAGAATTTTGTCTGCGTCGTGTTCTTCGGTTCCTGTGTAATCGCCGAACGGCATCACCCAGCAGCCCGCGTTTTTGCCTTCGGTTTCAAAACGAATTACGCCAAGCTCCTGCATTTTTTCAAACGCCGTTTGCCAGAAATGCAGATGTAAAATTTCAGATTCGCGCGGCAGCAAATCGTAACGAATATCGAGCCGCTCCATTGTGTCGAGAATACATTCGACATTTCTGGTAGCGACGTAATCCGCCAGCTCGTAAATATCGCCCGCGCCCGATTCCAATTCGTGCAAAATTTGGGCGCGCAATTTCAGATTTTCCGTTTCGTTTTCTTTGTAAAACAGCCCGACTCGCGTGTATAAATCCCAGCAATAATAATCGAATGATTTGCCTTCGGTTTTTAAATCTATAGCGAGTTGTTTGATTTGCGCGAGATTTTTATTTTCCAGATGAACGAAACCGACGACGACATCGGCGACCTGGACGCCGGTGTTGTCAATATAATTTTGCACTTCAGTTCGGTCGCCGTTGGCGCGCAAAATTCTGACAAACGTATCGCCCAAAACTGAGTTGCGGACGTGACCGATATGCGCGGCTTTGTTCGGGTTGACCGAAGTATGCTCGACCATTCGTTTCGGGCGCGCAGCGTCGTCTGAAAGTTTTAATTTCGGGAGAGCTTCCGCGTCGGCGAATTCCTTCAGGAATTTAGCGCGGTCGAAAAAGACGTTGAGATAACCGGCACCTGCGACTTCGACGCGAGCGACCGATTCCGATTTTTCGAGCGCTTCTTTTAATCGTTCGGCGATGTTTCTTGGATTTTGTTTTTCGCCGGTTTGTTGTTTGACTTGTTTGGCGATTTCAAAGGCGACGGGAAATGCCAAATCTCCCAGCTCGATTCGCGGCGGGACTTCCGAAGCGATTTGCTCCGGCTCGACATTAAAATTTTCGAGCGCGGCTTCACGCACTCGTTCCCGCAATTCTGTTTGCAGTTCTAAAAGATTCACTTTATTGAATTATCCTTTTGTTTGATAAAAAACAAAAAGTATAACGGGCGGCGGGCTTTAAAGGCAAAAAAGCGACGCCGTTCGGAAAATCGCGCCGCTTTTTTTCTTATGAAATCGTTAAAGTTTTACTGAATCGAAACGGTCAAAGTAAATCTCGTTGCGCGGTTGCCGTGATTGTCAATATCAATATAAACGTCCCCGTTTCGTTCAACCACGCGGCTGAACTGCGAATCGTGCAAATTGCCCTGCGTAAAATCAACTCTGCCGTTCCCGGAACTCAAAGTAGCCGTCAGAGTTTGACCGCGCCGGGCGCGCAAAACATAGCTTCTCACCCCGTTTGCCGCGAGATTGCCGCTGACGGACGCCGAATTGCTGCCCCGCCGGAATTGAATCCGTGCTTGTGCGAAAACGTCCGAACCAGTCAAAATCAAAACCAAAGATACAACTGACAATGAAAAACCGATTTTTTTCAACATTTTTAATTCTCCTTTTCAAAATCGAAAAACAATCGCGCAAACTTTAATTCGATTTTGGAGAAAATGCAATGCGAGAGAACAATTTACCGAAAAAACCGATTGAATCAATAAGCGAATTCGGGACGCTGTTTTTGAATGTAGGAATCGAGCAGCCAGCGGTCGTCCGGCGACAAATCCAAAAATTGAACTCCGAAACCCTGACCGTCGCGCGAATTTTTGACAATCGCCGTGCAGGTCAGAAAACGCCCGGCGTCCGGCAATTTAAAACGAAGACTCAGGACACTGCCGACCGAATAATGCTGCGCGGTTTCAATAAAAGCTCCGCCGACGCTTAAATCCGAAAGTTTTTCATCGGCGCGGGTAAAAATGCCGTCCTGTCCAATCCAAAGCTCGCTTGCGACGCTCAAACGGGGATGCTGTCTTCTGTCTTGCATAGATTTTAATTGCTGCGGAAGGTCGAGGTTAAATGATGCGGGCAACAAGAGGATTCCCAAATAGAAAATACTCCTTTTAAATAAAAGTTTAAAGAGAAAATTTTTCCGCTTTTTACTCTAATTTTCTTTGATACAATCTGCGGGATGAAAACTTTGTATTTCGATTGTTTTGCGGGCGCGAGCGGCGATATGATTTTGGGCGCGCTCGTCGCGCTCGGAATTGACCGCGACAAATTAATCGAGCAATTAAAATTGCTCAATCTTAACGGCTGGCAAATCGAATTTTCTACAGTTGACCGTTCGGGCATCAGCGCGAATTTCGCGCGCGTTACAATTCCGCACGAGCATCAGCACAGGCATCTTCACACAATCGTAAAAATCATTTCCGATTCCGGTTTGAGCGAAACGGTCAAAAAGCGCGCGATTCAAATTTTCACCAAACTCGCCGAAGCCGAGGCGCGCGTTCACGGAATTGCGGTCGAAAAAGTGCATTTTCACGAAGTCGGGGCAATGGATGCGATTTTGGATGTCGTCGGGGCGTGCGTCGGTTTTGAAATGCTCGGCGTCGAGCGTTTCGTTGCTTCAAAATTAAACGTCGGGAGCGGTTTTGTCCGAATGGCGCACGGCAATTTTCCCATTCCGCCGCCCGCAGTCGTCGAATTATTAAAAGAAAAGGGCGCGCCGATTTATTCGACTGAAATTACGGGCGAGTTTTTAACGCCGACGGGCGCGGCGATAATCTCAACCGTTTGCGAAGAATTCGGCGTTCTTGAGGATTTTCAAATCGAAAAAACAGGCTACGGCGCAGGCTCGCGCGAATACAAAGATTTTCCAAACGTGCTTCGCCTAATGTTGGGAGAAACGAATAATGAGCAGCGAACAACGAACAACGAACAAATCGAAAAACTAACTTTGCTGGAAACCAATATTGACGATTTGTCGCCGGAGATTTCCGGTTTTGTCTTGGAGAGAGCTTTTGCGGCTGGCGCTCTCGACGTTTGGTTCGCGCCGATTGTGATGAAAAAATCGCGCCCCGCCGTGCAGATTTCGATTTTGTGTCACACGGCAGATAAGGAAAAGTTTTTACAATTATTATTTCGTGAGACTTCGACGCTCGGCGTGCGCGAAACCGAGATCAAGCGCCATGCTTTGCCGCGCGAAACAGTTCGGGTTGAAACCGTTTTCGGCGCGATTGATGTCAAAGTCGCTAAATCAAACGGCAAAATTCTAAAAGCCGCGCCGGAATACGAACAATGCCGCGCGGCTGCTCTCGAATTCGACGTTCCTTTGCGAGAAGTCGAGCGAGCGGCGTTAAAAACATTTGAAGAAACGTTGGAAAACGGTTGATTGGCAGCGCGCTGTGAAAGAAAATGAGAGTACAAGCTTTTCAGGTTTGTACTCTCGACGGCGATATAATCACTCGCTTTTATTCAATTTTTTCTTCGGTTTGTCCTTTCCGTTGTCTTCGTTGTTATCGGGAGCGCGTTTCTTGGCTTTCGGCTCGTCCTGATTGCTTTTCGGATCGGATTTGTCGGGGTCTGAATCTTTTGATTCTAAGCTCGATTCGCGCCGATTTTTGGCTTTTTCTTTTCCTTCGATTGTCCCTGATGTAGTTTTTTTGTTTTTATCGCCCTTTTTTGATTCGGCATTTCCGGTGTTTTCTTGATCGGCGTTTTCACCGATTCCGGTTGGGTTTATTAATTGTCCATTGACTTCGGTTGCTCCAGCGCTCACTTCATCTTTTCCGGTTATAGTTTTTGATTTATCTGGCATAAATTTAGCTCCACAAAATATTTTTCATTTAAATTTATGATTTTGCGTCTGAAAATTTAGTACGCAGGCGTACTTTAGCCGGTAAATTTATAGCCCAAACCGTGAACCGTGATGATATATTGCGGGCGGCGCGGATTCGGTTCGAGCTTTTGCCTCAGCCATGCGATGTGAACGTCAACGGTTCGCGTTGTCGGCGTTGCGTCGTAGCCCCAAACTTCGTCGAGCAGTTCGTCTCTGGACAGCATTTTACCGCGATGTTCAATCAGATGCTGCAAGAGCTTGAATTCCAAAGCCGATAATTCGACGGGCAAACCGTCTTTTCTGGTTTCGGCGCGGCGAAAATCAATTGAGATTGAGCCGAAATTGTAAGTTTCCGGCTGATTGTTTTGATTTTTTTGGGGCGAGCGGCGCAAGAGCGCTTCGATGCGGGCGAGCAATTCGAGAACCTCAAACGGCTTGGTCAAATAATCGTCAGCGCCGAGCTTTAATCCGAGAACTTTGTCAATCGTTTCACCGCGCGCGGTGAGCATTAAAATCGGTGTCGCAACATTTTGCCGCCGAAGATCGCGGCACACGTCGAGACCGTTTTTCTTCGGCAGCATTACATCCAAAATGATTAAATCGAAATCGCCCGAAATCGCCTGACGCTCACCGCTCTCGCCATCGGCGGCGGTTTCAACCGCAAAGCCTTCGCTTTCAAGCCGGTCGGTCAGCGTCAGAATCAATCCTGGTTCGTCTTCGACGAGTAAAACTTTCAAGTTTAATTTAAACGCGGAGACGCAGAGACAAAGAGAAATAAATTGAAAAACAATTTATAGAATTTCAGTTTTTAAAATCTCTTTGTCTATATGTCTCTGTGGTTCCGTTTCCGGCAAAGCGGCTGGAATTTCGATTGTAAACCGGCTGCCTTTGCCCGTTTCGCTTTTGACTCGAATCTCGCCGCCGTGCGCTTCAATGATTTGTTTGACGAGGCTTAAACCGAGTCCGTTTCCGTGAATTTGTTCGCTTACGGCTTTCCGCCCGCGATAAAACGGCTCGAATATTTGACGCAACTCGCGCGTTTCGATTCCGAATCCTTTGTCCTCGACCGAAATCGAAACGCGCCCGCGTTCCTGCCGCGCAGAAATTCTAATCCAGCGGCTGCCGTTGCTGTATTTCAGAGCGTTGTTGACGAGATTTTGAATTGATTGTTTGAGCGCGTTTGGATCAGCCGAGATATTGGGCAAATCGGCGGCGATTTGTTTTTCAACCGTAAAATCTTTTTCTTCAATTACGGGCTGACAATCGGCTAAAACCGCTTCGATTAAAGTTGGAATGGAAAGGGTTTGAAAATCGTATTTTTTGCGGCGCGAGCGCGCTCCGGCAAATTCTAAAATCTGCTCGACCATTTCCGTCAAACGATTTCCTTCGCGGCGCAGCAGTTTGCCGTATCGTTCGATTTGCTGCGGCGTGCTGACGATTCCGTCGGCGAGATTATCGCCCGCCGAACAAATTACGGCGACCGGCGTGCGAAATTCGTGCGTTACCGAAGAAACGAAATCGAGCTGTCGCTGCGCCGCCCGCGTTGCGCGGTGCGCCGAAACGATCAGCAAAACGACGCTCGCGCCGAGCAAAGCGAGCATTCCGAAACTGATTCCGAGATTGTGCCAGCGAGTTTTATTGACAAAACTTTCAAGCGAACCGTCGGCGTGGCTGACTTTTAAAAGCCATCTTCCGGGCGATTCTTCTCTTATGTAAGAAATCGTTTCTTTCTCTTCATTTCGTGAAAGTTGAAACTGCAAATCGCCGTTTGAATTTGTTCGTTTTAACCGGAGCGGCTGTTTTTCTCTTCTTTCAATTTTTGATTGAAAAACAAAAGTACCTTCTTTTTTCGTTTGAACTCGGGGCAGCGGAGAGCTTAAAAGTAAAATATTCGACGAATCGGGGCTAATTTCAAAAAATCCGGCAGCGGCGTCGGCTTTGGAAAAATCGAAGTTTTCCTGCGATTGATAAATCGCCTTTTCCTTTTCATTGCTGTTAAAAACCGCAAACGCGAAATTTGAATCGGAAAAATGACGACGAGCCAGCTCTGGAATTATTTCGTTTTTGATAACTTCCGAATTTAATTTAACAATCAGAAAATTGCCGCCGTTCGTCTCGTGAATTTTAAATCTAATACGCTTTTCTTCGGGGACGATTTGATCTTTTCGCTCGAAAAAGGGAATCAGCAAAGCCGGAATTTCCGGGGCAACTGTATCGAAACTGCGAGTAAACGGCAGTGGAGCTTCGGATTTTGATTCGTCATTTATTTTATCGAGCAGCGGCTTTAATTCTTCGCTCCGGGAAACGGCGGAAAATTGTTTTTCCGCAAGATCGTATCGAGTTAATTGCCGCTCGCCGTTTTCGGTCTTTTTCGTGACGTAAATTTCCGAGACGAGCGCGGGAAACTGCGTTTGTTTTTGCCACAGCACGTAACGCTCGGAAAGTTGATCGGCATTTTCGGCGTCCTCCAAATCAAACTGAAACGCGAAAAACGCTTTGGTCATTTCCGCGTTAAAATCCTGCCCGAAACGCCGCGCATCGGTTTGCAAACGTGCCTGCATTCGTTCGCGCTCGGCTGTGCTGATTTCTCCGAGCCAGCGATATTGCAAAGTCGCCAAAACTCCGAGCAGCACCGGCAACAGCAAAGCCAGCAAAACGGTTAAAGACAATTTGTCGCGCAGAAACTTCAACACAAAAAGAATCCTAGCACGAAAATTTCGCATTGAAATCTTGTAAAACAAACATTTTACATTCTTAACAAATTCTTTGCGAAGCCTTAACCTATTTATTATAAATTCGCGCGATGATGAATCTCGAAAACGAGCAACAGGCTCAAAACCCTAGAAATCCTGAGAGGTAAAAAAAAATGAGAAAATTATTAGCTATTTGTTTATGTTCGATGTTCGTCATCGGCGACGCGGCGATTTGCAGTTTGCAAGCGGCGCAAGCGAGAACTTCGCGCGACGAGCGCGCCGAAGCCGTTTTAAGACAAGCGCGCGAAGCGCTCGGCGGTAGCGCGGTGATTGACGCCGTGCAGAATTTATTAATCAACGGCAGAGCCAGTCACAAGATTAAAACGCCGGACGGTCAAGAGCGTTCATTTGACGGTAACGTCGAGATGGCTCTCGAAACTTCGGGCAAACTGCACAGAAACTTCAAAATCGGCGACGAAGCGAATCTGGCAGCCGAATCGGGCAAAAAAGTCTTCGTCAGAAATCTCGAAGTATCTGTTCACAGAAAACCGGACGGCGCCGAGCCGGAAAAATTGCAAAAACGACTTGCCGGGCATGGCGACGAATTATCGAGACTTCTTTTCGGACTTTTGTTGAAAACGTCGCCGGGTTTGAATGCGATTTATAATTACGCGGGCGAAGGCATCGTTGACGGAACGGCGACGGATATTGTCGAAGCGAGCAACGATAACGGTTTTGCCGTCAAACTTTATGTTGACAAAAACACGCATCTTCCGTTGATGATGAGCTATCGCGCAAACAAACCGGTGCAGTTCGTTATAAACCGCGGCGGCGCGGCGGCGGGCACGGTCGAAAAAGATGTAATGGTTTTCCGAGACATTTTACCGGAAGGCGAAAAAATCAGCGGCGACGGCGGAAATAGAATTGTTATCCGCAAAAAAGACGAAAACGGAAACGTTACCGAAACCGTCAAAGCCGGCGAAGAAATGCCGCGCATCCAGCTCGAAGAAGCCGAATTTCAAGTGCGCTTTTCGGATTATCGCAGCGTCAACGGTTTGATGCTCCCGCATCGCATCGCTCAAACCGTCAACGGCGAAGCTGGCGAAACGATGACGATTGAAAGCTATCAAGTTAACGCTCAAAATCTGAGCGAAAAATTCAAGGAAACGGGCAGAGAAAATTTCACCTTTGTTCGCAAACCCGCCCAAAAATAAGTACGCCGACTAAATATAAACAAGTCAAACTATAAACTGTAAACTATCAACTATTAACTGTTCTGCAATGCGAAACAGTGGATAGTTGGTAGTTTACAGTTTATAGTTTCAGCTCTTCTTTCATTTTTAAGTTTAAGAGAAAAATCAAACAATTCTTTTCTGCAATTCGAGCAGATAATCGCGCAATTGTTCGGCTGAAAAGTTTTCTATTTTTGTTTGCTTTAATTCTTCAATCAAAGTTTCGTTTGCGGTTTGAAACAAAGTCGTCTGCATCGCCATTCGACCGCGCGCCGCACGTCTGACGGCGGAATTTAAACCGTTTGATTCATTTGTCGCAGTTTGTTTCTGCTCAACGACATCGGCGAAAACGTCAATTTCGTAGCGTTCGAGCCGTTCCAAAACTTCGCGCGCGCGGGCGATAACTTCAGGCGGCAAACCGGCAAGTCGCGCCACCGCGATTCCGTAAGATTTTGTCGCCCGCCCGCGTTCGACCTTATGTAGAAAAACGACTTCGCCGCCGCGTTCCGATGCTGTGATTTGATAATTTTGCGAGCCGGGAAGACGCTCGGCTAACTCGGTCAGTTCGTGATAATGCGTGGCGAACAGCGTTTTGGCGGCGTGTTCCGAAGAATCATGCAAAAATTCGGCGACCGACCACGCGATTGAAAGCCCATCGAAAGTCGAAGTTCCGCGCCCGATCTCATCGAGCAGAACGAGTGAGCGCGGCGTCGCGTTGTGCAAAATCGCCGCTGTTTCGGTCATTTCGACCATAAAAGTCGAGCGCCCCGACGCCAGATCATCAGACGCGCCGACTCGCGTCCAAACACGGTCAACAATCGGCAGTTTTGCCTGCCGAGCGGGAACGAAAGAGCCGATTTGCGCGAGAATTTGAATAATCGCCGTTTGCCGCAAAACCGTAGATTTTCCGCCCATATTCGGTCCGGTGATAATCAGCAAACGGTCGGTCGAATTGTTCAAATACAAATCGTTCGGGACAAACGGCTCGCTTAAAAACGCTTCAACGACCGGATGCCGCCCGTCTTTGATTTCGATTTCGTCACCGCCGTGCAAAACCGGGCGGACGAAATTTCGGCGCGAAGCCGTTTCCGACAAAGCCGCGAGCGCGTCCAGAGTTGCCAAAGCGCGCGCCGTTGTTTGCAGATTTTTTGTTTCCTGCGCGACAGTTGCACGAATTTGTCCGAACAACTCGGTTTCGATTTCCAAAATTCTTTCTTCCGCGCCTAAAATTTTGCGTTCCCATTCTTTAAGCTGCGGCGTCGTGAAACGCTCGGCGTTAACCAGAGTTTGGCGGCGTTCATAATCGGTAGGCACTCGCGACAGATTCGATTTTGAAATCTCGATAAAATAGCCGAACACATTGTTGAATTTGACTCGCAAACCGGCAATTCCCGAACGACGTTTTTCGTTTTCTTCAAACTGGGCGATGGTTTGTTTCGCGTCGCGGCTCAAATTTCTCAATTCGTCAAGCTCGGCGTTAAAACCGTCACGTATCGCGCCGCCGTCGGAAATGTTCAAAGGCGGATTTTCCGAGATTGCGGTTTTGATCAAATCTTTGATTTCGGGCAATTCAGAAATATTATCGTGCAAGACAAGAAGCAGAGAGCTGGATGCGTCCGATAACGACTTTTTGAGATTTGGAACTTGATTAAGCGACCGCGATAGAGCGAGCAAATCGCGCGGCGTCGCCGTGTTCATATTGAGTCTGCCGATCAGACGCTCTAAATCCGAAATTTCTTTGAGCGAAACGCGCAATCGGTCGCGCAAAATCGAATCGCATAATTCTTCGACAGCCATTGCTCTGGCTTCGATTTCACTGCGTCGAATTGAAGGGCGCAAAAGCCACGATTTTAGAAGGCGCGAACCCATATTCGTGACGGTTTGGTCAATCACGCCGAATAAGGTGCGGCGTTTGTCCGAACCGCTTTGCGGTTCGGCGATTTCCAGATTTCGGAGCGTCACAGCGTCCAAAATCATAAACTCGTTCGCCTCGAAATAATTGAGATCGGCGATGTGCGCTGCTGCGGCGCGCTGTGTTTCCTGCACGTAGCGCAGGGCGGCTCCGGCGGCGCGGACGGCTTGCGTTTTTTCGGTCAAACCGTAACCGTCGAGCGATTGGACGGCGAAATGAGTTTTTAATAAGCCTTCGCAATAATCGTCGAAAAAAAGCCAATCATCGAGCGGCGTGAGCGTGGCGGAAAATCCGGTCTGATCGTTTTTCGTCGGAAAGGGAACAACATTTGCGATTGCGGATTGCGGATTGCGGATTGCGGATTTTTCATCGTTAGCCGCAGAATTGTTTGAATTTGCGAATGAATCTTTAATTAAAGCAGTGAAAGATTCCGGGTAAAGGATTTCTCGTGGGGCGAACGATTCAATATCGGCGCGGAGAGTTTTCCAACTGTCTTTGCCGCGACATTCGGTGGCGCGAAACTCGCCGGTTGACAAATCGAGAAACGCTGCGCCGAACGCTTCGCCCGCGCCGCAAACGGCGGCGAGATAAACCGAATCTTTGGTTTCGAGAAGTTGTTCGTCAATTGCCGTGCCGGGCGTGATAATACGGGCGACTTCGCGGCGAAAGGTTTTTTTGTTGCCGACGCCTTCTTCGATTTGTTCGCAGACGGCTACGCGATAGCCTTTTCGGACGAGCTTGGCGATGTAGCCGACGGCGGCGTGATGCGGAATTCCGCACATCGGAATCGGATTTCCGCGGTCTTTACCGCGCGCCGTGAGAACGATTTCCATTTCGCGCGCGCCCGTTACGGCATCGTCAAACAACAGCTCGTAAAAATCGCCGCAGCGGAAAAACAAAATCGTGCCGGGAAATTTCTGTTTTAATTCGTGATATTGCCGAAGCATCGGCGTTCCGAGATTTGCAGCTTCCATTTTCTTTTCGCTTTACGATTCTTAAAGATATAAGGTGATTGCAGGAATTCAAAATTTAGAATTGATTTGGTTGAAATGCAAGTCGCCGGAAAGCGATTTTTATTGCTCTCGGTTTGCTTTAGGCGGTAAAATTACGGTATTTTTTAATACGCGCAGAGAAATTTCTCAACCGATTAAACGCTCAATCCTAAAAAGAGGTAAATGCAATGCTAAAAGCCGTCAGACAAATTTTAATCAGCACGTTATTGGTGTTCGGTATTTTTTCCGCCGCCGGTTTCGCGCAGGAAAAACCGTTAGCTCCGCAAACCGATTCAGGCAAAATAAATCCGGCGGTTTTAGGACGTGCCGAGCGAGACGAAAATGCGCGCAGATACCGAATCGGCGTCGGCGATGAGCTTATTATTCAGATTTTGAAATATCCGCAATATTCATCGCCCGTACCGCTGCGAGTTGATGAAAAAGGGGTGATCATTCTGCCGCGCATCGAGCAGCCGATTAAAGCCGTTTGCAAAACCGAAAATGAATTGAGCGAAGAAATCGCCGGATATTATAAAAAGTATCTGCGACAGCCTTTTGTCAGTGTTTACGTGAAAGATTATAAATCGCAGCCGGTTGCCGTGATGGGCGCGGTTGATAAAGCGGGCACGTTTTATATCAATCGCCAAATACGGCTGATTCAAGCCATTTCGCTCGCGGGCGGTCCGAACAAAGAAGCCGGTTCGAAAGTTCTGCTGGCGCGGATGGGCGATGTTGATTTATGCTCGATGCAAAACTCCGTTGCCGCAAACACGACCGGCGAGGAAACTTTAAAAGGCAAGTTTTACACTTATAATCTGCGCCGCGTGATGGAAGGCGACGACACCGCAAATCCGTTGATTCAGCCGGGCGATATTGTTTCGATTCTCGAAGCCGACCGCGCTTACGTGATCGGAAACGTCAAAGAGCAGAAAACGATTCTGCTCAAAGAGCCGCGCACTTTGACGCAGGCGATTGCCGAAGCCGGAGGCGTCGAATCAGCCACAAAAATGAAAGAGATTTTTATTCTCAGACAAGACGAAAGCGGAAATAAAAGCCGAATTCCGTATAATATGCTGGCAATCAATTCGGGAAAACAGCAAGACCCCTTTTTGCTACCGAACGATATTGTCGAAGTCCCGACCGATACCAAAAAATCTAATCTTGAGACTTTGAAAAAAGCATTCATCAACGGACTGCCAGCGGTAATCCCGTTTTTATTCTAAATTTCATCAGTAAACTAATAGTTTTATCAGAGTGAGCTAATGCAAGAACGCCGTGAAATCATTCCGACGATTCAGCCGGAAAAATCGGAGATACAACGTAACGCCATCGAAGTTAAGCTTCCGGCTGCCGCCGAGCCTTACCGAAATTATCGCGGAGCCGCCGCAGCCGAAGAAGGCATTCGCATATTGGATTACTGGCGGGCGATTCGCAAACGTTTGTGGCTCGTCATCGGCATCGCGGTTTTGATGACGACGCTGGCGGCGATTTATATGTCGCGCCGACCGGACGTTTACGAAGCGCATTCGCGCGTGCAGGTTGATCTTGAACAGGTTAATCCCGATTTGGTCGCCAGCGACCGGCGCGCGCCCGTCGTCAGCGATCCGGCTTATTTCAACACGCAGCTTCAAAACTTAAACAGCCCGACTCTGCTGCGCCGCGTCGTCAAAGAACTCGATCTTGAAAACAACAAAGATTTTATGAACCCGAAATCGGAGGAGTCGCGCTCGCCGCTCCGCTCGATTTTGCGTTCAATCGGTTTAGCCAGCCCGGAAAAGAAACGCGACTCAAACGCAGTTCCGGTTTCGACGGGCGCGCAGACGGAAACCATCGAAGATATGGCTGAGGCAAAACGCCTCGCGCCGTTTGTTGATACGCTACAGAGAAAATTGGTTATCGAGCCGGTGCGCGAAGTCCGCGCGGCGCAAAAAGAAACTCGTTTGATTAACATTTCTTTTCAGCATACGAATCCCGAATTAGCGGCTCTGATTGTCAACGGCGTAGCTGCGACTTTTGTCAGAGCGAATCAGGAGAAGAGAACCGGCAAAAGCGGAGAAACCAGCAAATTTTTGCAGGAACGAGTCGCCGAATTACAGGCTGAAGTCAAACGCGACCAGGAACTGCTCGTCAAACTAAAACAAACCTCAAATATTTTAGAGTTTGAAAATGAAAAAACTCTTGCCGGCGAACAGTTACAAGGCTTAAACAAGCAGCTTTTGGATGCCTCGAACCTTCGCAAGGCGACGGAAGCTGAATATAATGCCGCAAAACAACCGGAATCATTATTGGCGCTGACGGAAGACAGCGACGCGCGAAGAGTGATTGATGATTTGCAGCTTGAAATCGCGCGAACTCAAAAAGAAAGAGAACGCCTTCTGCTCGAATACACGCCGGAAGCGCCGGAAGTTCTGGAGAGGGATAAAGAAATCGAAACGCTGGGCAAAAAACTCGAAGACTACCGCAAACGCAATCAGGGTAATCTACTGCTCAATCTAAAAAGCCGTTTTGAGCGCGCGCGTAATCAGGAAGCGAAAATAAAAGCCGAATTCGACCGTCAATACAATCTCGCGCAGGGACAGAATAAAGCGGGAATTGACATTACTATTTTGCAGCAGCGGCTCGATAACAATAACAATCTTTTGAACAATTTGTTCAAACAACAACGTGAAAACGATGTACAAGCCGTCGGCACCGGAAACAACGTTTCGGTTGCCGATGTCGCCATCACGCCGGAAGACCCGATTGGACCGCGCCGTTTATTGAATGTCGGGATGGCGTTTATGCTGTCGCTCGTTTTCGGCTGCGGTTTGGCGCTGTTTCTCGAATATCTCGACGATACAGTGCGGACGACGGAAGATGTCGAAAACATCCTGCGGCTTCCCGCTTTGGCTGTCATTCCGATGATTGACATCGCTCAAAAACGCAAACTTTTGGCTGCGGGCGCGGGAGGGGAAAACCAAAACAGTCCGGGACGTTCCGAATTGCTCATCAGCAACGATTCGCGCTCGGCTTTAGCCGAAGCATATCGCCAGCTTCGCACTTCGATTTTGCTTTCAACCGCCGGACACGCTCCGAAATCGCTTTTGGTGACATCGAGCGTTCCGAGCGAAGGCAAAACAACGACCGCCGTCAACACGGCTATCAGCTTGGCGCAAACCGGAGCCAAAGTTTTGATTATTGACGCCGATATGCGTCGCCCGCGCCTGCACGGCATTTTTCAGGTTTCCAACGAACACGGTTTAAGCTCGATTTTGTCGAGCCAGATGGAAGAAGACGAGATGCTGGATATTATTCAGCACGACGACGAATCGAATCTTTATCTGCTTCCGTCAGGCGCTGTGCCGCCGAATCCTGCGGAATTGATCGGTTCGGATCAAATGTCCAGAATGCTCAAAATTATGGAAGCGAATTTTACGCACGTCGTCGTAGATTCGCCGCCGATTGCGTCGTTCACCGACGGCGTTTTGATTTCGTCAATGGTTGACGGCGTTTTGCTCGTCGTTCATTCGGGCAAATCGTCCAGACAAGTTATTAAGCGCGCGCGTCAATTGCTCGGCGAAGTCGGGGCAAAACTGTTCGGCGTCGTTCTCAACAACGTCAATCTGCGCTCTCAGGATAATAATTACTATTATCAAAATTACTATAGCTCTTACTACAATCGAGACGAGGATTAGTTAATTACGAATTTCAAATTACGAATTACGAATGAAGGAGTTTAATTCATGATTCGTAATTTGAAATTCGTAATTGAATTTTAATGGCAGACGAAACGAAAAAAGTATTGGTGACGGGCGCGGGCGGATTTATCGGCAGCCATCTGGTCACATATTTAAAAAATAAAGGATATTGGGTGCGCGGCGTTGATATTAAAGAGCCGGAATTTTCCCGCTCGGACGCCGACGAATTTGAATTGCTCGATTTGCGTCGCTGGGATAATTGTTTGCAGGCGACGCGCGGCGTCGCGGAAGTTTACGCGCTCGCCGCAGATATGGGCGGAATGGGATTTATCTCAAACCATCACGCGCAGATTTTGCACAACAATTCGCTCATTAATATTCACACGCTCGAAGCCGCCCGCGTAAACAACGTAAAACGCTATCTTTACACATCGAGCGCCTGTATTTACCCCGAACATCTTCAGGAAGACGCGAACGTGACTCCTTTAAAAGAAGCGGACGCTTATCCGGCAATGCCACAGGACGCCTACGGCTGGGAAAAGCTCGTCACCGAACGACTCTGCACGCATTATCGCGAAGATTACGGAATTGAAACCAGAATCGTGCGTTTTCACAACATTTTCGGCGAATTGGGAACCTGGGAAGGCGGGCGCGAAAAAGCTCCGGCTGCGATGTGCCGCAAAATCGCTTTTGCGAAGTTGACGGGCAAAACCGAAATCGAAATTTGGGGCGACGGCGAACAGACGCGCTCGTTTTGCTACATTGACGATTGCGTCGAAGGCATTTATCGCCTGATGCGCTCAGACTTTTTTGATCCTTTAAATCTCGGTCAGGATCGTATGGTGACGATCAATCAGCTTGCGGATATTGTCGCCGAAATTGCGGGCGTCAAAATCTCGAAAAAGCACATTGACGGACCGATGGGCGTGCGCGGCAGAAATTCCGACAATACGAAATTGCGCGAAGTTCTCGATTGGGAACCGGCAATTTCGCTTGAAAACGGTTTGCGCGAGACTTATCGCTGGATTGAAGAACAAGTGCGAGCGCAATTGAAGGATTAGTTTTTATAGCCTGGATTTTATCTTTTTGATTTAACACTGCTTTTATGAGCAATTTTGCAGATGTCGAAATTAATGCGGTTCGCGATTACTGGAATCGCCGCCCGTGCAACATTCGTCACTCGACCGCCGAGGTTGGGACGGAAGAATATTTTAATCAGGTCGAAGCGCGCAAATATTTTGTCGAGCCGCATATTCCCGCTTTTGCCGAATTCGACCGCTGGCGCGGCAAAAAAGTTCTGGAAATCGGCTGCGGAATCGGCACTGACACGATGAATTTTGCGCGCGCCGGAGCGGAAGTGACGGCAATTGATTTGTCGAGCGAGTCTTTAAAACTGGCGAAAAAACGCGCCGAAGTTTTTAATTTGACCGACCGAATCCGTTTTTATGAAGCCAACGCCGAGCGGCTTTCGGATTTTATTCCGCCCGAAAAATACGATCTTGTTTATTCATTTGGAGTCGTTCATCATTCGCCGAACCCGGAAAAAATCATAGAGCAGCTACGCGCGAATTTCGTTCACACGGGCAGCTCTTTGAAATTGATGGTTTATTACCGTTACGCCTGGAAAGTGTTGTGGATTTTGTTGACCGAAGGACGCGGGCAATTCTGGAAAATTGACGAACATATCGCCCGCAACTCCGAAGCGCAGACGGGCTGCCCGGTCACTTATTCATACACGAAAAAAACAATCAAAGATTTAATCGGCAACGGTTTTGAAGCCGAAGACATTTTTGTTGACCATATTTTTCCGTACAAAATCTCGGAATACGTAAAATATAACTACGTCAAAGAATGGTACTGGCAGATGCTCCCCGAAACGGTTTTTCGCGCAATGGAAAAACGTTTCGGCTGGCATTTATGCGTCACTGCGAAAGCTAAATAAAATTTTATAATCAAGGATTTATTTGTAGATGAAGTCGAGAATTTCGGTTATCGGTTTGGGAAAATTAGGCGCGAGTATGGCGGGCGCGTTCGCTTCGCGCGGTTTTGAAGTCGTCGGCGTTGATGTCAACGAGCGTTCCGTTAATCTTGTTAACGAAGGGCGCGCGCCGGTTCAGGAAACCGATTTGGATAAATACATCGAAGAAAACAAAGCCCGAATTCGCGCGACGACAAGCCACGAAGACGCGATTTTAAATTCCGATATTTCTTTCGTCATCGTCCCGACTCCGAGCGATGAAAAAGGAGCATTTTCGCTGCAATACGCGGCTTGGGCTTTTAAAGAAATCGGCAAAGCTCTGAGAAAGAAAAACGGCTATCACAACATCGTATTAACTTCGACTGTTTTGCCCGGCGCGACTCGCTACGGTTTGCTGCCGATTCTGGAAAAAGAATCGGGGAAAAAATGCGGCGCGGATTTCGGACTCTGTTATAGCCCTGAATTTATCGCGCTCGGCAGCGTGATTCGTGATTTTTTGAATCCTGATTTTCTTCTTCTCGGCGAATTTGACGAACGCGCCGGTAATCAGCTCGAACAAATTTACACGGAAACGATGTTCGGCAATCCGCCGTGCAAACGAATGAGTCTGGAAAACGCTGAACTGACGAAAATTTCGGTCAATAGCTTTGTCACCACGAAAATCACTTTTGCCAATATGCTCGCCGATTTGTGTGAGCGAGTTCCGGGCGGAAACGTTGATGTCGTCACAGACGCGCTCGGCGCGGACAAACGAATCGGGCGAAAATATTTGACCGGCGCTCTGGGTTACGGCGGACCATGCTTTCCGCGTGACAACGTCGCGTTGAGCTATATCGCGCGAGAAATGGACACGCGCGCCGCCCTCGCCGAAACGACAGACGATTTTAATCGCTCGATGGCGGAAAGAATCGCCGAAAAATTGCGCCCGGTCATTCAGGACGGCGTAACAACTGCAATTTTGGGTTTGGCTTACAAGCCGTTTTCGCACGTCGTCGAAGAATCGCAAGGCGTTTATCTTGCGAACGCTTTGTCGCAAGCGGGCGCTCGCGTTGTCGCTTACGACCCGCTCGCAGGAGAATCGGCGAACGCCGAATTAAAAGGCAAAGTTTTGATTCTGGATTCGGCGAAAAAATGTCTGGAACAAGCCGAAGTTGTTTTAATTACAACCGCCGATCCTGAATTTCAAACTTTGACTTACGCCGATTTTAATCGCGAATTCAGCAAAATTACCGTAATTGATTTTTGGCGGATTTTGCGCGGCGAATTGCAAAATCGCCCGAACATCGAATACGTTCCGGTCGGGTGCAGCACAAACGACGAAGAAAACGCGGCGCGGCTGCGCGAATTGTGGCACGGCGAACGGTTTTAAATTTAAAACCACAGATAAAACGGATTTCCCGCAGATGGTTGTTTTAGTCTGTCTTAATCTGCTTGCGTCTGTGGTTCTTTTTTGATGAGCGAAAATAAAAAAGTCGAAATTGTTTTTCCTTGCCACAACCGCCGCGAGATAACTTTGCAATGTCTTCGCAGCCTTGCGCGGATTGATAAAACCGGCTTGGAAGTTCACATTGTCGTAGTTGACGATGGCTCGACGGACGGAACGAGCGACGCGATTCGCCGCGAGTTTCCCGAAGTCGAAATTTTCGCGGGCGACGGCAATTTGTGGTTCACCGCCGGAACGAATCGCGGCATCGAAGCGGCTTTGAAACACAAACCGGATTACGTTCTCTGCATCAACGACGACGAGATTTTCGATTCCCGATTTTTGCGTCGAATGGTTGACGCCGCCGAAGCGAATCCGCGCTCCGTCGTCGGCGCTCTGCTCGTTTTGTGGGACGATATGAAAACGGTTTTTCAGGTTGCTCCGCGCTGGAAAACGTGGCAGGGCGGCTGGCGTCATTATTACCGGCAAACCGTCCACACGGTTCCCGACAAAGCCTTTGAAGTCGGATTGATTGTCGGAAATTGCGTTTTAGTTCCAACGGAAGCAATTCGCGAATGCGGTTTGATGGACGAGCGAAATTTCGTCAATTTCGGCGACGCGGAATGGACGCCGCGAATGAGAAAGCGCGGCTGGCGATTGTTGCTCGAACCGCAAGCCCGCGTTTTTTGCCAGCCGAACGTTCCGCCGAAATCTCTGCGGAATCATTCCTGGCGGGAGCTTTATCAAACGCTCTGGGCTGACCGGCGCAAATTGCAGAATCTGCGCGTCCAGTTTCGCTCGCTTTGGGTCGGCGCGCCGACAAAAGCCCACGCGGTTGCCGCTTTTACAATTCACGTCGGGCGGCTCGGTTTGCAGTCAACCCGATTGTGGCGCGAAAAACCGGACAAAGAAAAAAGTCTCGCCGAAGATTACGCATAGAAAATGTTTAAATTTGGGAGCGCGGGCGAATCGCCCATATTGAGCGCCGACAGGCGCGATCAGATTTTTACCGAATCTTGCCGCAAAACAGATGCGGGCGAGGCGTTCGCGCTCCAATCAAAAGAAGTTTTATTCGTCTGGAATTACACGGAATGGGGCGGCGCGCAAATTTATTTTCTCGGAATTATGCGGCTTTTGCGCGAAATGAATGTTCGAGTGCGCGCCGTGATGCCGGAAGGAACGAGCGAAAAGCTGCTGGGTTATTTCGAGCGGGAAAACATTCCGACAAGTTTTTTTCCGGCGCGGATTGATGCGACCAAAGCCGCAAACATAAGGCAGAAAATCGGGCGCAGATGGAATGATTTGCGTTGCCATTGGATTCTCGCGCGGCATTTGTCAGAATCGAATTTGGAAAATAAAATCGTCCATATCGAAGCCGCGCCCTGGAACGCGGCGAGCTTGTTGTTTTTTCTGGCGCGTAAATCTCACGTTTTCGTCACGCTGCATATTTCGCAATCGGATGCGCCGACACTTCGCAACCGCTGGATTCGTTTGAAATATAAATTACTCTGCCGTTCGCCGAAATTTCATTTGCTCGCTTCCAACGAAGATATGCGAAAAAGTTTGCGCTGGTTTCTGGATGAAAAGTTTTTCGACTCGATTCCGGTTGCTTACACCGGCATCAACACAAAAGAGATTCTCGGTGTTTTAAATTTGCCGCTCGAACGCGAAAAGCTCGCGCAAAAATACGATTTGCCGGAAAATCGCCTGCTGGTTTTTTCGCTCGGCAGCATTGTCGAGCGCAAAGGCTACAGGGTTTTGCTCGAAACCGCGCGGCGGTTAAAAGATGAAAATCTTTTTTTCGTCTGGATCGGCGATGGCGAAAAGCTGGCGGAGATGCAAAAATTGATTATTGAAATCGGGCTTGAAGATTCGGTGAAAATAATTCGACCGGCTGAGATCGGCGAAAACCGCGAA
>DASVRD010000081.1:0-7996 GCA_036388775.1 Pyrinomonadaceae bacterium
TTTCACCCAACGTGGGCGGATTCCGGGCAGCGAAGGCTATTTCAAATCCGAAAATCCTTCGCCGGATAAAACCCCGCTCGTCGTTCTCGTCAACCGCAACACGGCTTCAGCATCCGAAATTCTTGCGGGCGCTTTGCAAGACCACGACCGAGCTTTGATTGTCGGCGAAAATACGTTCGGCAAAGGCTTGGTGCAGAATCCGTTTATGCTGCCCTATAATTCGGCGCTTCTTCTGACGATTGCCAAATATCAGACGCCTTCGGGACGCAGCATTCAACGCGATTATTCAAACGGAAATCTTTACGATTATTATTATCAGGGGGGAACTTTACGCGACGAACGCAAACCCGCGAAACCAGCCGGAGCCGAAAAAACGACCGACGCAGGACGCAAAGTTTATGAAGGCGGCGGAATTCAGCCAGATGAAGCCGTCAAACCGGCTTTGCTGACTCCGGTTCAGCAGCGCTTGAATTATCCGGTTTTCGGTTTCGCTCTCGAAGTCGCAGCCGGTCGCATTCCGGGATTTGAAAGCTACAAGGTTGATCGCGCGATTGAATTCGGACACGATTTGAAAGCGACGGATTTTCCGTTTAACGAACAGCTTTTCGCGGCATTTAAAAAATATATCGCATCGAAACCGGAGTACAAACACCTGACCGCCGCGCAGCTCGACAAAGAACGCGATTTTATCGGGCGACAAATTCGTTTTGAATTATCTACAGCGGCTTTCGGCTCGACCACCGCGTTTCAAACTTACAACGAAGCCGATCCGCAGCTTATGCGCGGCATTGAACTGCTGCCGAAAGCGCGCGATCTGGCGCAAATGGTCAAAAGAAACCAGACGGCATTAAACCCGTAAACAAAATGCGGATTTCTGAATGCGGAGTGCGGATTGTATAATGCAATCCGCACTTTTTATTTTGTTCGTTAATTTAAGAAAGGAATTTATTTACAATGCCCAACAATCCGCCGCCCTATTTTCCGCAAAGTCAGCTTTCGCCGCCTGATCCGAACCGTTACCGCAAATTCAAATTAACAATTGCCGCCGTCGCCGTTGTTATAATTTTATTGCTCGGTGCTGCCGGCGTCGGAATTTATTATTTGACTCGCTCATTTTTTTAAACTAAATGCGGCAGAGCGTTTTAATTATTCGTAACGTAAAGATTCGATTGGGTCTAAGCGAGCGGCTTTCCAAGCCGGAAACAAACCGAAAAACAAACCGATGCTGACCGAAGCGACAAAACCGACAATCGGCGCCCAGAGCGGCACGTAAGACGGCATCGCCAATCGCACCAGAAACGTTAAGCCCCAGCCGATTGCCAAACCGAGCAGACCGCCAAAGCCCGTCAAAGTCATCGCTTCGATCAAAAATTGGAGCATAATATCCGAGCGGCGCGCGCCGATGGCTTTGCGAATTCCGATTTCTCTGGTTCTTTCCGTCACGGAAACCAGCATAATATTCATCACCCCGATTCCGCCGATCATCAAACCGACCGATGAGATAACAATCATCGCAATCGCCACGCCGCCAGTGATTGCGCGAAATTGTTCGACGATAGATTCTGATGTCGCCATCCCGAAATTGTTCGGCTGTCCGAACGCGACTTGACGCCGGACGCGGAGCATATCTGTGATTTGGTCTTTCGCCGTGTCCATTTGTCCGACCGATTTGGCGACCGCCAGAATAAATAAATCCTGAGCGTTGGGTTTTAATTTTTGCGCGACGCCGAACGGGATGTAAATCGTATTGTTTGAATCGTCCGAGCCGCCGCCGAAAAGCATCTGCTCGCGTTTTTGCAGCAGACCGACGATGCGATAAGGCTCGCCGCCGATTTCCAATTCCTGCCCGACCGGCGAGCCGTAATTAAAAAAATTATCGGCGACCTGCGCTCCGATGACGCAGACTTTCTGATTTTCCGTCGCTTCAAAATCGGTAAACCAGCGTCCTTCGAGCATAACTTCCGAGCCGCTTTTTTCGATGTCCGGGTAAGTTCCCTGCATATTGACGTTCGAAGTGGTTTTCCCGTTTGGTCCTGTGACCATAATTCTTTGACCGAACCAATTGCTGGAAATATCCAAAATCGGAACAGCGGTTTCCAGAGCAGGAAGCTGTTTGAGAGCTTCGGCGTCGTCTTCGGTCAAAGGTTTTCTAAGACGTTCCTCGCGCGTCAGATTTCCGGTGCGGATTCCGGGTTCGAATTTAGCGATAAAAATTGAACGCGTGCCGAAAGATTCGACTTCCTTTTTCACAGCCGCGTCAATCCCGCTGATAATTGACGAAATCAGCATCACCGTAATCACGCCGATGACGACTCCGACGATTGTCAGAGCCGAGCGCAATTTGTTGGCGCGCAACGTATTTAAACCCATCACGAGGTTCTCGTAAATATGGTTGCGAAAAAAAGTCGTAATTCCTTTAAACATAATTTTAATCGGCTCTCAAAGCCTCAATCGGATCGAGCCGCGCGGCTTTCCAAGCCGGAAAAAGTCCAGCCATAATTCCGACTGCGGCTGAAACGCCGATGGCGATAATTGCGGAAAAAAGCGAGATTTGCGTCGGGATAAACAGGCGGGAAACTATTACACCTATTGCGAGCGCGATTAACAATCCGATAAATCCGCCGATTGCCGATAAAATCGAAGACTCGAACAGAAATTGCCGCAAAATGTCTACTTGCCGCGCGCCCATTGATTTGCGGATTCCGATTTCCCTCGTTCTTTCCGTCACGGCGACGAGCATAATATTCATAATCACGATTGCGCCGACGATCAGCGCAATCGAAGGAACGGCTAAAATGACAATCGAAATCGTGCCGAGAAGCCGGTCTCGAATTCCGGTAATCGCATCGGGCGTGATAATTCCGAAATTGTCTTTTTCAAAATATCCGAGCTTGCGTTTTGAACGCATCAACACGCGAGCTTCATCCACCGCGTCTTTAAAAAATTTGTCCGATTTTGCTTTAACCACAAAATACAATCCGCGATTGCGGATAAAACCGCCGAATTGGCTGCCGTAAGTTTTGAGCGGAGCCATAATAAAATTGTCCTGCGGCTGCCCGAAAACCGTTCCTTTCGCGCGCGCCACGCCGACAATCCGGTAAGGAATGCCGCGAATATAAATTTCTCCGCCGACAGCGCCGCCATAAGGAAAAAGTTTGTCCGCCACGTCAGCGCCGACGAAAGCGACGCGCATTGCCGCATCGTTTTCCGTGTCGGTGTAAAATCTGCCGTCGGCGATGTCTATATTTTCGATGTCGGCGACAATCGGTTCAGCGCCGGAAACCCCGATGTCTTCCAAAACCTGCGTTCCGCGCTTGACCTGCGTACGGCTGCCGCCCGCTCGCGCGCCGATTTTGTCAATCAACTGCGCTCGCGTTTGGATATACTCCATCTCATCGAGAGTTAAATCTTTGTTGCGTCGCTGCGCGGCGGCAATTGTGTCGCTGTCTTTGAAATCGTTGAACGGATCGAAACGGCGAATCGAAAAGGAATTCGAGCCGATTCCGGCGATTTTTTCGTCAACGTAGCTATTAAAGCCCTGAATCAGCGAAAGCACGACCATAAACGCCGTGACGCCGATAATCATTCCGAGCAGCGTCAAAAACGAGCGCAGTTTATGCGCCCAGATTTGGGAAAAAGCGAGTTTTAAAGTTTCGGAAAAATTCATTTGTAGGAAGACGGAAATTGTAGTTAATACGAAACCGGCTCGATTTAGTTTAGATGCCGGAAAATCAGAAAAGCGGGCTGAGTGTTTCAAGCCCGCTTTTTCACATTATTTAGCCGTTTATTGATCAATTTCCCCGGCGCACCCGGGATGACCGCATTCGCAAGCGATTCCCGTAATATCCTGTTCGCCCGCGCTTCGACAAGCCGCGCTGCAATATTCCGCATCATTGTTCACACGGCAGCTACAATTCGCGTGTTTGCATTTATCGTTTCTATCTGCCATTTATCGAACTCCTTTCAGGTTTTCTCAATCTTAGAAAACGAACGGACGTAAATCAAGATTTCTGCGACAAACGAAAAGTTAAATTATTCATAACGCAAACATTCAATATGAAAAAGAGCGACACATTAGGTATCATTTGAAGAATTTGACTCGACGTTATAGGATTTTTTTCTGCGAAGTATCGCGCCTGAACCTGTGCGCGGATTCAACAACGCAAAGCGCATTACAAGCTCTAATCGGCTGATTAAAACCGAATTTAATATGAGTTACGCAGTTAAAATGCAAAATGGCAGAAACACGACCGTTAGGGAGTGTGCTTTATTCTTACACACTCCCTAACGGTCGTGTTTCTGCCTCCAACCGCGTAACTACTATTTAATTTAAATTCAAAGATGCAGAACCCTAATGAAGACACCACAAAGATAATCGGCGAAACAGGCGAGCCAACGCTCAAGCTTGATGAATCGTCTGCGAAAAACAGGCAAACGACACTTCAACATTCGCCTGAAACCGCTCCGACACAGCTTGCGACAACTGAACTAAATGAAGGCGAAACTATACACAATACTATTGAGCCGGCAGTTGAAAATGCGTTGCGTCCGAATCGTCTGCGGTTTGCGCTGATTTGCTTGCTTTTCGCTTTGCTTCTCGCTGATTTTGGGGCGCTCGCTTATCAATATTTTTTCTTCGACAGCAGCGCGGTCGAATGGCAAACCAAAGTCGAAGGAAACAGCGTCCGCATAGCTTTATTGCTAAACGAAAATTCGCCGCTTCAAGTAAATGACGAAATAATCAGCATCAATGAACTAAGCGTTG
Source organism: Pyrinomonadaceae bacterium (assembly GCA_036388775.1). Taxonomy (GTDB): domain Bacteria; phylum Acidobacteriota; class Blastocatellia; order Pyrinomonadales; family Pyrinomonadaceae; genus JALZCH01. Next base: position 4,766 of record DASVRD010000081.1, read on the forward strand.
ACAGGAACGAGGAAATCGAAAAAGCCACGATTCAACAGAAACCGGGAACCGCTTTTCAAATTCGCGTAAAACGCGGCGAAGAAAATCGTGAATTTCAACTCGTAACTTTGCCGCTGTCTGCGATTGACCGTTTTGTCGGCTTTTTGGAAATCGTTCTTATTCCGGCGAGTTTTTTGCTGGTCGGGATGCTGATTTTTCTGCTCAAGCCGAACGATCAAATGGCGCTTCTGACGGCTTTGATGTTTTGCGGTCTATCTTTGGGAATTGGCAAAGATTCGTTCAGAGCCGAAATGCCCGAGTTTTTCCAAAACCTCAGATTTTTCTTTTCAATCTTTACCACGCCGGCAGCCGCGCTCTTTTTTCATTTCGCGCTTGTTTTCCCAGAGCGTCCGCGTTTCGTTCGTCGTTTTCCTCAAATCGAATGGCTGTTGTATTTGCCCGCGCTGCTTTTTATACCGGGGATAATGTTTCACTATCTCGGATTGGAAAATTGGTTTCCGGCAAACGAATGGATCAGGATTTTACTGGTTTCCATCACTTCGCTTTTTTCGGCTCTCTTTTATCTTCTAGGCGGTTTGGTGATGCTGCTGCTCAATTATTTTTGGGCGAGCGGAGCGGCGCGCCGGAAACTAAACGTTGTTGTCGCGGGGGCAATCGCCGCATTTGCGCCGACGTTGATAGTAGTTGCAACAGTCATTGCCGCTTCAATTTTTGGAATTGAAATTCAGACGGAAGGCAGAGATTGGTTATCAATCGTTATTCTTCTGCCGCTTCTCTTAATTCCGGTTTCTTTCGCATATGCGATTGTGCGGCATCGAGTCATCCCCGTTTCGTTTATTGTGCGGCGCAGTTTGCAATATCTTTTAGCGAAAAACGCGCTCCGGCTTCTTCTTATTTTGCCCGTTGCAGGAATCGTCTGGAATATTGCATCGAATCCGAATCGCACTTTAGCCGAGATTCTTTTCCAAAATTCTCTGTTGTTTTACTTATGCATCGCGATTGCCGTAATTGATTTTTTGCTGATGCGCTCGCGCTTGAATGAGTGGATTGATCGGCGATTTTTCCGCGAGCAGTACGATCAGGAACGCATCCTGGGCGCGCTGGTTGACGACGTGAAACAGTCGGATTCGATGCCGAAGCTCTCTCGCCTCGTCAGCAGCCGCATTCAATCCGCTTTGCACCCGACGAGTGTTTATCTTTTTTACGAAGACCAACGCGGCGGGAGCGATTTCAGCGTCGGTTTTACGACGAGCGAAAACTCTGCAAATCTGAAGCTCGCCGCCGATTCGCCGCTTTTGCGTTTTATGCAAACAAAACGCGGCGCGGTCGAATTTCCTTTGGACGATGACGGGGCAGATTTGCCGCGCCGCGAAACTGATTGGCTGCGTTCAATCGGCGCAAATCTGCTCGTCCCGATGCACGGCACGGACGGAAAACTCGCCGGTTTTTTCTCGCTTGGCGAAAAAATGTCGGAAATCCCTTACACCGGGCGCGACAAGCAATTACTCGAAACTCTGGCAAATCAGATTGCCCTTGTTCACGAAAATCTCAGCTTAAAAGACCGCGTGCGGCGCGAACAGCAAATTAAAACCGAAGTTCTTTCGCGTTTCGACGAGGGCAATATCAATCTTTTGAAAGAATGCCCGCGCTGCGGCAGATGTTACGACCGAAACGGCGAAAAATGCGAGGCGGACAATTCGGAGCTGATTTTTACTTTGCCCGTCGAACGCACGATTGAAAATCGCTATCGTCTGGAAAAACTAATCGGCAAAGGAGGAATGGGCGCGGTTTACGAAGCGACGGATTTGCGGATTAACCGAATCGTCGCGCTCAAAATCTTGAGCGGCGCAAGCTTCGGCAACCGCGAAGCACTGCGGCGTTTTGAGCGCGAAGCGCAAACCGCCGGACGGCTTCAACACCGCAACGTCGTCACGATTTTCGATTACGGCACGCTTTCGACCGAAGGCGCGTTTCTCGTGATGGAACTTGTGCCCGGCGAGAGCTTGAAAGAGGTTTTAAAACGCGAGGGCAAATTAAATCTAAAAACAATCGGCGATTGGTTTTCGCAAATCTTAAACGGCGTCGAAGCCGCGCACAAAGCCGGAATTGTGCATCGAGATTTGAAGCCGGACAATGTTCTGGTGTCGCACACGGAAGCGGGCGAAGCTCGTTTGTGCATTTTGGATTTCGGACTGGCAAAGCTCAGCGAAAAAGAGCTGGCGGGAGTAACAACGCCCGGCACGATTATGGGAACTTTCGGCTATATGCCGCCCGAACAACTGCGCGGCGAGCAGACTGACGAGCGCAGCGATCTTTTCGCAGTCGGCGTGATCATTTATGAGGCTTTGCACGGCGAAAAACCGTTTCGCGGGCGCAGTTATCAAGAACTGGTTCGGAATATGAGCGAGGAATTGACTTTGCAGCCGAACAGACCTTTAGCAGAGTTTTTTGAAAAGGCTCTGGCGCGCGAACCGGAAAATCGTTTCGTTTCGGCAAGCGCGATGAAAAACGATTTGACGCGGGCGATTGCCGATTTGCAAAATTAATTGATGGAAAATCAAAAAACGTGGTTCGCAGTTGATGTTTCGCTCGTGCCGGAAGCCGTCGAAGCCGTCGAATTCGGATTGAACGAAGCTGGCGCAAACGGCACTGAATACAGCACGCTCGGCAAAAAAGAAATCGGCGAGACGGTTTCCGTTGTCGGTTATTTTGATGAAAAGCCGAATCTCGAAACAATCGAAAGCGAGATCAAAAACTCGCTGACGATTTACAATTTGTCGTTTGATTCAATTAACGAAATCGTTTTGCGCGAAGTTGAAAACCACGATTGGCTGGCGGAATGGAAAAAGCACTGGCGACCGACCGAAACGGCAAAATTTATTGTCGCGCCGACTTGGAGCGAAATTGAAACAACCGGCAAAATCGTTTTAAGAATCGAGCCGGGAATGGCTTTCGGAACCGGAACGCATGAAACTACGCGGCTTTGTTTGCAGGCAATCGAAGAAAATTACGAGCCGGAAATGAGTTTTTTCGATGTCGGAACCGGAACCGGCGTTTTGGCAATGGCAGCGGCAAAGCTGCAAGGCGAAAGTCGAAAGGCGAAGGGCGAAAATATTTTGGCATGCGACACCGATGTTGATTCCGTGAAAATTGCCGCGGAAAATGCCGAGATAAACGGAGTTGCCGACAAAATCGAGTTTTACGTCGGTTCGATTAAACCGGAAACGCCGC
>DASVRD010000082.1:0-6446 GCA_036388775.1 Pyrinomonadaceae bacterium
TTGTCGCGGCGGCTGAAAGTTTCGCGTTGGAACTGGAATTTAAACCAATGTTCGGCGGAGTCTGCGCTTACGTTGAAAGCCGCGTTTTTGCATCTCTTTCAAACGTCGGTTTGGCACTTAAACTTTCACCGGCGGCGCAAATGGAATTACTAAAATTGGAAGAAGCGAAACGGCTGCAATATGAAACCGACTCGACTCCGAGCAAGCAGTATATCGTTGTTCCGCCGGAAGTTTGGACGGATAAAAGGGATTTAGCCGTTTGGCTCAAACAAAGCGTAGATTTCGTGACGGCGCAGCCCACACCCAAGCCAAGACACAAAAAATAAGAAATTTAGAAAACAATGACCAAACGAAAACTTATTCTTGCATCACTTGCGCTATTTGTTGTCCTTTCTTTAGCAAATGTTAGTTTTCAGCAGCAAAATAAACCCGCGTCGGTTGGCGTAAAGGAGAAGAAAATGTTTCAAGGACTAAGAACTGTCGTTTACAATGTGGATAATCTTGAGAAAGCCAAAGCGTGGTACACAGAGGCGTTAGGAATCAAGCCTTATTTTGACCAACCGTTTTATGTTGGCTTTAATATCGGTGGCTTCGAGTTAGGGCTGGACCCGGATATGTCCGGGGTGTCAAAAGGTAATAATGCAGTCGCTTATTGGGGCGTCAAAGATGCCGCCGCCAGCTACAAGCGGATGCTTGAACTTGGCGCGAAGAAACATAGCGATGTGTATGATGTCGGCAGCGGCGTTCGCGTAGCGACGGTGACAGACCCGTTTGGAAATATCTTTGGTATCATCGAGAACCCACATTTCAAAGTTGCGAGTGAAAAATAAACCCGCATCGAACAATTCAAAAGGCACAACTGCATTAGACAAAACAGTTATTCTGTCTAATAGATTACTGCCCTAAACTACTGCGAAGTTTGGCGATGTCTCGAAGCGGCGGTATGCCGAAGAGTTTTTTATATTCCCGGCTAAAATGTAATGGTTACTTTAAAAAATCATTTAGGTTATCCAATATTATTTTCGTCTGCATCATTAAGCTCACATGCCCTTGCGAGGGAACAATTGCCAGGTGCGATTTTGGCATCGGCTGCAAGTCAGATGAAACTCCACCTCCCAATAATTTATATGTTTTTGCCAACTCAATTTTATCCACTCCGTCATTATCGCCGGATATGATTAAAACCGGAGCAGAAATTTTTGAAATGTTGAAGTCAGTCACGTCGAATGGAACTTTGGCAAAAGCAAACATCTGTTCTAAGAATTTTCTCCACTTTGTTTTGTCAGGAGCCACTGCATCGTATGCGGTTTTGAGTGGTGTATTATCAAAAAATTCAGGCTTAAAATTTTCAAACCCTTTGGTTACTTCAGGTATCCAGCCACTGCTTTTATAAGTAGAAGAAATGATTACCAATTTGCTTAACCGTTTAGGGTATTGTGCGGCAAACTGATAAGCTACGGAGCCGCCCATGCTATATCCCGCTACATCGGCACTGTCTATTTTCAGATAGTCCATTACACCTTTCACATCACTTGCCAGAGTATTAATGTCTAATTTTCTATCTGAGAACGGTGTGTGTCCGTGTCCCTGCATTTCAATGGCAATTACCTTTCTCGTTTTTGACAATTCAGGAATTAATTCGCCCCAATTCAACTCAATGGTATAAAAAGCTCCATGCAGTAAAATGAGAGGCTTACCCGTGCCATATACTTCGTAATAAATTTTAATGCCATTAACAGGTGCGTAACCACTCTCGACAGGTTTACCCGTCTGCCCATACGACTGAATTGCCACAAAAAAAAGCATCGAAATTATTGCTACGGATTTGCGGAGATCATATCCTTCAAATACTTCAAATATATGTTTCATAATCTTTATTTCTTATATCGTTAATATTGGGTGTAAGTTCTTTTATCGTCTTTTAGTTTTCCCAGATGTGTTGAAGCGTGAATCACCGTTGTGATAAAGCTTCCAACAATTTTTCCAGACCTGTCAAAGTCATCGTAAGTCCTTCCTTGAAGCCCATTTCGATCATCTTTTCCATGCGTTCGAGAGATTCGTTGTAAACAGTAATGCTCACTTTTGTCAGACCGTTTTGTTCGCTGAAATTGTAGTCCCAATCGGAACCCGGCAATTCGGGATTTTCATTTTCGTCGGCAAAGGCGTTCCACATCTTGAAATTGGTTTTCGGGCTGATCGAAGTGTATTTCTGAATTGCCCACTTTTCTTGCCCTTCGGGGCTGACCATTGCGTAAAATCTACGTCCGCCAACTTTGAAATCCATATATTTCGTTTTTGATGTCCAAGGCTTAGGTGCAACCCATTGGTCAAGCAATTCCGCTTTGGTAAAAGCATCCCAGACCAACGATTGGTCGGCAGCAAATTCTCTGGTTATGAATACCGTTTTTGTTGATTTATCTACGGTGAAATCAAAGAGCAAATTTTTGTTCATTTTTTCTGTTCCTTAATTGTTGATAATAAATCGTCAAGTTGATTGAAGCGGGTTTCCCAAATTTTGCGAAATTGCTCAATCCACTCATCAATTTCTTTCATTTTGTCGATTTCAAGCTGGTAATAGATTTCTCTTCCCTTAAACTCCTGCTTAACCAAGTCGCACTCAGTTAAAATACGCAAATGCTTTGAAACTGCTTGTCGGGTAATATGAAAATTTTCGGCAAGAGCGTTTGGAGTCATAGCTTGCAATGCTATCAAAGCAATAATGGCTCGTCTGGTCGGGTCTGCGATGGCTTGAAAAATGTCTCGTCTCATTTGTGAAACATTATAATTGAGAAACCAATCGGTTGCAAGTCGAATATGCAACTTTTTGGTTTCGCATTATATTTCTTCAAAAGAAGTGTTTGCTCGGTCTTTTGGAATTGCAACACGAATGAATTGCTGAACCGCTTTAATTTAGAGTCAACCTGTTAGGTGTAATTATTGCTTCGATTTTTGTTAAATTTACTGTTCAAACCTGTCAGAAAAGTAAGGATTTATAGAAATTTACATTAGAGTTTTCCCTTACTAGCTAATCAAAACTACAAACGAGGATGTGCGAAAACTACGCTTTTTGCACACTTTACTTTTATTGGACGTTTCGGTTGAATTGACCAATAAGAAGAGTAAAGAAACGACCGTTTTTATTAACGTCATCAACGCTCCTTCACAATCTTCGCTTAACGCATCATTTTAGGCAGCCAAATCATAAAGTTTTCAAAGTAACAAACCACTTCTTTTCTACCAGTTTTGAGAAAAACTGCTCGCGCCACAACTTTAGGACATTACCAGTTGCCGTTTTTAGTCTTAAGAGTTAAAAATTTGTGACATAATAAATCCCTTGATTCACGAAATTTATTGAAATAGCGATGCAGAGACCGAGCTTCTTTTTGCGAACCAAATTGCTTCCGCCCCGCGCGGTGATAGATTTGCTTTCGCGTCCGCGCCTGACGCAAAAGCTGCAAGCGAATTTGAGCGCTCCGGTCACGCTCGTGACCGCTGACGCAGGATACGGCAAAACTACGCTCGTCGCGGATTTTATTCGCAATCAGCCGCAGCGACCGGCGGTCTGGTATCAGCTCGACCATACCGACGCCGATCCGTTTACTTTTTTGGGCTATATCGTTCACGGCATCAGGCACGTCGTCGCGGATTTCGGCGAGACGATTTTGTCTTATCTCGAAGAAGCGGGCGACGATTTAATTCGCAACCCGGAACGCGCGGTTGACCTTTTATTAAACGAGATTCTCGAAACAATCGAACAGCCTCTGATTCTCGTCTTGGACGATTATCACCACATCGGGCGCGAGACAATTGTTCACCGGCTGGTTGACCGTCTGCTCGCTTATTCATCGGACGTTTTGCACGTCGTCATCACGACCAGAGATTTGCCGCCGCTCGCCGTAGTGCGCCGACGAACGCAGGGCGGCGCGCTCGTCATCACGCGCGATGATTTGCTTTTTACCGATGAAGAAACGCGCGATTTGTTTCGCAAATCTTTAAATATCGAGCTTAAACCGGAAGAGCTTGCCGAATATCGCAAACGCACGCACGGCTGGGCGACGGCTTTGCAGCTTATCCGGCAAGTCGCCGAAGAGCAGACTCATTCGACGAATCACGCTGCGAACATGGATTTAACCGACGTTTTGCGGCAGTCGGAAAAAGACATTTTCGATTATTTCGCCGAAGAAGTTTTCGCGCGAGAACCGGAAGAGACGCAAAGCCTGATGCTCAAATTGTCGCTTTTGGAGAGCTTGCCGCTCGATGTTTGCAGCCAGCTTTTTCCCGAAGCGAGAACCTCCGCCGTTTTGCCGACGCTCGTTCAGCGAAATGTTTTCGTCACCGTCGCGGGCGAAGGCGGCGGCGAAGTTTATCGGTTTCATCCGCTTTTCCGTGATTTTTTGCTCCGCCGTCTGCGAACCGAAATCGGGCGCGACAGCGTGGCGAAGGAGCGAACAGAAATCGCCGAATTTTTTCTCGCCCGGCGGCAGTGGGAACAAGCGACGCCTTATCTGCTGGCTGCGGAAAATTACGGGCGAGCCGCCGAAATCATCGCCGAAGCGGGCGAAAACTGGCTGACGAGCGGCGCGATTCTCTCGCTCGGAATGTTTTCCGACCGGATTCCCGAAGAAAATTTAAATCAATTTCCGCGCGCTTTGATTTACAAAGCCGAAGTCGCTCGTTTGCAGGGCGAAACCGAAAAAGCGGTTAATATTTTGCGCCGCGCGGTTAAATTGCTCAATGAAAAAAATGATTCCGAAGGTGAAGCCGAAGCTCTGCATTCGCTCGCCAGTCTGTCGCGGCGCGGCGGCGATTGCGGCGTTTCTCTCGCGTTTTTGGAACAGGCGGAGCGGCTCGTCGGCGAAGATTCCGAAGTGCGGATGAAATGCGAAAACACGCGCGGTCTGTGTCTCATCGCGCAAGGCTCGTGGAGCGGGGCGGAACGCCATTTCCGGCTCGCCCTCGAAGCTGCCGAACGTCGCGGCGATGCGCGTTTTGTTCGTCTGGTTTCGCACAATCTGGGTGTTCCGGCGGGTTTGCGCGGCGATTTCGGCGAGAGCTTGCGCTGGCTTCGCAGGATGCTCGGCGACGAGCAGACAGCGCAATTGCCGCAGGAAGCGGTCGGGCATTTAAACGTCGCCCGAATGTACATTTATCGCGGCGAATTGACGGAAGCCGAGACGCATTTAAATAAAGCTCTGGAACTCTGCCAGCTTTACAATCTGAAATCCCTGCGGGCGGAAGTTTTTGAGTCTTACGGCAATTTTTATCGAGAGAAACGAGATTTCCTGCACGCCGCCGAATATTACGAGCGCGCGCGCAAATCTTACGAAGAAGCCGGAATTGACCCGCTCGCCAAAGAATTGGACGAAGAACGCGCTCTGCTCGCCGTGATGCGCGGCGATGCGGCGGCGGCGCGCAATCTGCTTGAGCGATTGTTGGAGTTTCGACAAAAAGCGAAAAACGAAATCGGGATTCACACGGCGCGTCTCAGCTTGTGCCGCGTCCGGCTGATGCAGCGCGAAACGGAAAATCTGGCGGCGGAATTGGAAGCGATTCTGCAATATTTTCACGCGCAAAATCTTTATTATTACGAGGCTTCCGCATCGGTTCTGCTCGCCTCGGTTTGCCACCACGCCGGACTGCGCAAAGAAATGTTTCAGCACGCTAAACGCGCTCTGGATTTGGCGGCGCGTTTCGATTACGAATACTGGCTCCGCAGCGAAATCGAGCGCTACCCGACTTTGTTTGCGGACGAAGATGTTATCGAGCATCTGCCGGTTGATTTACGCCCGAATATAGAAGAGGAAAAGAGAAGAAAGGGAGAAGAGGAATCGGCAAAAAGCGCGCAAACTGTTTCCTCCTCTCCACTCCTTTTCACCTCTTCTCCAACCGCGCCGGTCGTTGATTTAACGCTCAAAGTTTTGGGTCCGGTCGAAATTTTCCGCGATTCGTCGAAACCATTTGCGCCTGATGCCTGGACGACGCGGCGGGCGCGGGATATTTTTTGTTTTATCGCTACAAGCCGTCACCGTCGCGTCGAGAAAGATTCGCTGATTGACACTTTCTGGGGCGAATCGGATTTTGAAGCGGTCGAGAAAAATTTCCACCCGACGATTTCGCACATTCGCAAAGCCTTGAACAGCCGCCAAACCATCAAGCAAAACTTTCTGCTTTACCGCGACGGCGCTTATCAGCTCAACCCGGAACTGTCTTATTCGATTGACACGGAAGATTTCGACCGCTTTTTCGCCGAAGCCGAAGCAGCCAAGCGCGACGGCGACGAAGCGCGGTTTCGGGAAAATTTAGACGCCGCGCATAAATTGTATCGCGGCGAATTTATGGCGGGCATTTACGACGATTGGGCTGAAGAACAGCGCGCGTTTTACCGCGAGCAATACGGGCGAATTCTAAATGCGCTGGCGAAAATCGCTTTTAAAGAAAAAGACTGG
>DASVRD010000083.1:0-22304 GCA_036388775.1 Pyrinomonadaceae bacterium
CAGTTGCTCGTCGAAACGCCGGACAAAGCGCAGGTTCACCGCTGGAATCCGATTGATGCAAATCTCGCTTCTTCTCCGGCGGCGCAATTTCCGATTGCAAAAGAGCCTGTCAAAATTTAAAATCCCTAACACGCGCCAAATGTCATCGCATCAAACACCGAAAATCGAAAAAATAAACGTGCCTTTTCTGCGCGCGGCAAAGGAGCGAGGGGAGCGTCTCGCCTGTCTGACGGCTTACGATTATCCGACCGCACGCATCGTTGACGAAGCTGGTGTCGAGATAATTCTGGTCGGCGACAGCGCGGGAAACGTAGTTTTCGGTTACGACAACACTATTCCGGTGACGATGGACGAAATGCTGTTTGCTGCAAAAGCAGTCCGGCGCGGAGTAAAGCGCGCTTTGCTCGTTGCCGATATGCCGTACGGCTCGTATCATACGGGCGAACACGACGCCGTTAAAAACGCTTTCAGATTTATCAAAGAAGCCGGCGCGGAAGCCGTCAAGCTCGAAGGCGGGCGAAATCGTTTGGAAATCGTCAAAAGATTAGTTAACGAAGAAATTCCTGTGATGGGACACATCGGGTTGACTCCGCAATCTTTTAACCGTCTCGGCGGTTATCGTTTGCAGGGGAAAACCGCCGACACCGCAAAGGCATTGATTGACGACGCAAAAGCGCTCGAAGACGCGGGAGCTTTTTCGATTGTTCTGGAGCTGGTTCCGCGCGAGCTTGCCGCCGAAATTACTAAATCCGTAAGCATTTCAACCGTCGGAATCGGCGCGGGAATTGATTGCGACGTTCAGGTTTTGGTTTTGCACGATTTGCTCGGTTTAACTTTCGGGCGACAGCCCAAATTTGTCCGCAAATACGCCAATTTGCGCGAAACAATAACCGAAGCCGTGCAAAATTGGGCAAACGATGTCCGAAACGGAGATTATCCGAACGAACAGGAATCTTACCCGATGCCCGAAGGAATTCAAGTGAAAAGTAATAAGTAATAAGTAATAAGTAATTAGTAGTTAGTTAAAAAAACTGATTACTGATTACTTATTACTTATTACTAATAGCTTCTATGGAAATTATTCACCGCCGCCAGCGAATGAGTTCGATTGCGCGGAAGTTGAGGCGCGAACAGGACAAAACAATTGGATTGGTGCCGACGATGGGAGCGCTCCACGAGGGGCATTTGTCGCTTGTGCGCGAAGCGCGGCAAATGTGTGATGTCGTCGTTGTGACGATTTTCGTCAACCCGATGCAGTTCGGCAGAAACGAGGATTTCGATAAATACCCGCGCGATTTAACAGGCGACGCGGCTTTGCTGACTGATTACAACGTTGATTATATTTTCGCGCCTACAGCCGAAGATATTTATCCGCCGGGATTTTCAAGTTATGTTTACGTCGAAGGCATTTCGGATGTTTTGGAAGGAGCGGCGCGTCCCGGTCATTTTCGGGGAGTGGCGACGGCTGTTGCGATTCTGCTCAACACGGTTCGCCCTGATTTCGCTTTTTTCGGACAGAAAGACGCCCAGCAAGTCGCCGTCGTCAAACGAATGGTGCGCGACCTCGCTTTCGACACGGAAGTTGTCGTAATGCCGATTGTGCGCGAAGAAACGGGTTTGGCGATGTCTTCGCGCAACGCTTATCTCAATCGCGAAGAACACGAAGCAGCGACGATTATTTATCGGGCTTTGCGCGAAGCGAAGCTCGCTTTTAAAAACGGAGAACGCAGCGCGCCGCGTCTGGTCGAATTAATCGCGCAAACGATAAACGCCGAGCCGCGCGCCCATCTCGAATACGTCGCGGCGGTTGACAACGAAACGATGCAGCCTGTCGAGCGAATCGAAGACGATCCGGTTTTGCTCAACGTCGCCGTGCGTTTCGGCAAAACACGCTTGATTGATAATACCGTTTTGAACAAGCGATAAACTTTCCGAAAATCCAACTTCCGCCGGTTCATCGGCATCACAACAAGCGTTGAAAATTCGATTAAAACATTGATGACCGATGATTCTAAGTTGTCATTCAATGTCAATGAATATGAAAACCAAAAAACGATTAAATAAAAAAAAGATTTTTGCCGGCGTCGCGGGCGCGGCAATTTTGCTAATCGGAGGCGCACGGGTCGTTCGCGCTCAAAAGCAAACCAAACAAACGACGCCGACCGAAATTAATCTGCGCTCGCTCGACGGATCAAACGTTTTAATTTACGGTTTGAAAACTCCGGCTGTGCTGGCTGTCGGCGCGTCCTGGCTGCCGCTCTCGCGCGATCAGATTAAAATTATCAACGCTTTGCAGCAGAATTACGCCAAACGCGGCGTGACGCTTTATTTCGTCAGCACCGATTCAGCCGACGCCAAATCAAATAACTACGCGACGGACGCGCAGTTGACGACCTTCGGCGAACGCGGCAAATTAGGCGTGAGAACTTTGCGCGATCCAGAGGGCGCGACTGTGAAAGCCTTCGGCTTGGATCAGATTCCGGCGTTTGTGGTTTTGAATAAAGAGGGCAAGGTCGCCGCCAAATTTACAGGCATTGACCCCGAAACCGATATAACCGCGCAAATTTCGGCGGAAATTGACAAAATTCTCTAAAATAAATTTTAAACTCGATTGAAAAAGCGTTCGTTTTTGACGAACGCTTTTTCTTTTTAAAATTTAAGCGGCTCAAACTCGTTTTCCGAATGCTCGCCCTCAAAATCGTGGAGCATAACGCGGTTGTTCGGCAATACGGTTTTAACTCGAAAGGTGCGTTTTTCAGTTTCCCGCCCCGGCATCAATTCGGCGCGAAAAGTCACGCTCATTCCGGGACGCGCCCAAACGTTTTGTTTCGGTGATTGATTGGAATTTTTTTTTGTCATTCTCAAAATTCAAAAATGTTTCTGCACAAAACACACTCAAAAATTGTGTTTTTTTAATTTTACATTATTCTGCATTCAAATTTTTGAAAAAACGGTTTTGCGTCCTTTGCGTAAAACCTTTGCGTTCTTATGCGGTTTAATTCTGAAAAACTTAAATGCTAAGGACCTAAAGTGTTTTTATTATGATTCGCACAGCTTTCAAAACTGCCGCGCCAGCTTATAAACAAGCTGAACGGGCAACCCGACGACGTTCCAATAATCGCCTTCGATTCTTTCGATAAACAGCGCGGCGACGCCTTGCACGGCATAAGCTCCGGCTTTGTCGAGCGGTTCGCCTCGTTCGACTAAGTAATTTATTTCAGAATCGGAAAGCGGAAAAAATTTGACTTTTGTTCGTTCCAAATCGGCTTGAATTTCTGTTTTCCCGTCGGTTTTTTTGACTAAGGCGACGCCTGTTAAAACTTCGTGCCAGCGCCCGGATAATTTGCCGAGCATTTGGACGGCGTCAGCCAAATCTTTCGGTTTTCCGATAATTTCATTTTCAACGACCACAGTTGTGTCAGCGCCTAAAATCAAGCCGTTTTCAATTTTTCCGGCAACTGCCAATGCTTTTTCGCGCGCTAATCGCACGACATAATCAGCCGGATTTTCATTTTCCAGTTCGGTTTCGTCCAAATCGGCGGCTTGTTTTTCAAATTTCCAACCGACCGCATTCAAGATTTCCGAGCGGCGCGGGCTTGCGGAAGCAAGAATTAATTGAGGCAAATCAAGTGATTTCGCTTGTGGCAGAGATTCTTTTTCCATTAAACTCATTTCAATTTTAGATTTTAGATTTTAGATTTTAGATTGGCAAAAACGCTTTTTGAAAAAAATCTAAAATCCAAAATCTAAAATTCCCAAATCAAGATGAAAAGCATTTTTCACACGCTGCCGCAGATGCTCCGGCAGGAAGGACGAGCCGAAGAACTCAACGAATCGCTTGTTTTCATCGCCTGGCGACGAATCTGCGGCGAAGAATTGCTGACGCGCGCGGTGCCGTTTCGCTTGTATCAAAAACATTTGATTGTCGCGGTCGAAGACGCGATGTGGAAACGACATCTCGAATCTCTGAGCGGGCAAATGCTGTTCAAATTAAACGCCACGCTCGGACGCCCGACCGTCACGTTTATCGAATTTCGGATTGACGAAAAAACAGTTCAGGAAGAACGAGAACGGCGTTACAAAGAAGAAATTAGTCGTCTTGAACAGGAGCGAATTGCAATGAAAAACGTCCCGGAAAATGTAGCGAAAGCGGCGGAAAACATCGAAGACGACAATTTGAGAAAAAACTTTTTGCTCGCCGCCGGAAGTTGTCTGGCGAGGAGAAAAGTAATAAGTAATAAGTAATAAGTAATCAGTTTTCGCTAAAATGCGTGATTTTCGACAAGTTAAAGTTTGGGAAAAATCCCACCGATTGACTGTTCAAGTCTATCTGGTGACGCGCAAGTTCCCTAAAGAAGAGTTATTTGGTTTAACTAGTCAGATTCGACGATCTTGTGCATCCATTCCTGCTAATATTGCCGAAGGCTGCGGACGGGGCAGCAACAAAGAATATGCTCATTTCCTACAAATCGCAATGGGTTCTGCAAGCGAATTGGATTACCATTTTCTTCTGGCTCGTGATGTTGGTTATATTGACTCAAACGCTTATCAGGATATGAATAACCAAATATCTGAAATTAAACGAATGCTTGCAAGCCTTCACCAAAAAGTTAAAACTACGAGCTAATTACTGATTACTAATTACTTTTATGGCAATCACGGCAGAAGATATTAGAAAAATCGCGCAATTGGCGCATCTCGAAATTTCGGACGAAGAAGTCGCGCTTTACACGCCGCAGATGGCGAGCATCGTCGAATACGTCGAGCAATTAAATGAACTGAACACAGAGTTGATTGAGACAGCAACCGGTGGTTTTACAGCGGAAGGCGAAACGACAAACACGCGGCGCGAAGACATACCGCACCAGTCTTTAGGACAAAAAGCCGCGCTCGCCGAAGCGCCCGATCCGGCGGAAGGTCATTTCCGCGTTCCGAAAGTTTTATAATCAGAATTTTAAAATCCGATGAATACAGCAGAAAACGGCATCCGCGCCGAAGTAGAAAAATCTGTTCGCGCGGCTGAAAAATTAAATCCGCAATTAAACGCATTTTTAACCATCGAGCGCGATTACGCTTTAAAACGCGCTGCGGAAATCGAAAACGCGAGCGAAGATTTGCCGCTCGCAGGTCTGCCGATTGCCGTCAAAGACAACATTTGCACCCGATTTTCGCAAACTTCATGCGGCTCGCGGATTTTGGGCGATTACAATCCGCCCTACGATGCGACCGCCGTCGAGCGTCTGGAAAAAGCAGGCGCGATTATCGTCGGCAAAACGAATATGGACGAGTTTGCAATGGGTTCGTCAAACGAAAATTCGGCTTTCGGAGCGGTTCGCAATCCGTGGGACACGGAGCGCGTTCCGGGCGGTTCGTCGGGCGGTTCGGCGGCGGCTGTCGCGGCTGGAATTGTCCGCGTCGCGCTGGGTTCTGAAACCGGCGGCTCGGTTCGCCAGCCTGCTTCGTTTTGCGGCGTTGCCGGTTTGAAACCGACTTACGGGCGGATTTCGCGTTTCGGGCTGGTCGCTTTTGGTTCTAGTCTCGACCAAATCGGGATTTTCGGGCAAACGAGCCGCGACATTGCGCCGGTTTTGCAGACAATCGCCGGGCGCGATTCTCACGATTCAACAACTGCCGATGTTCCCGTACCGGATTATTTGTCGGAAATTGATTCTCCGATTGCCGGAATGCGGCTCGGCGTTCCGCGCGAGCTTTTTGGGGAAGGCTTGGACTCTGAAGTGCGCGAAGCGGTTGAAACGGCGATTGAAAATTACCGGAAATTGGGCGCGGAAATCGTTGACGTTCAATTGCCGCACGCCAAATATAACATCGCGGTTTATTACATTATTGCAACCGCCGAAGCATCTTCAAATCTGGCGCGTTACGACGGCGTACGCTATGGCTTTCGGGCGGAAAACGCGCCGGAATTGCGCGAGATGTATCGCAAAACGAGAGAAGAAGGCTTCGGAGCGGAAGTAAAACGCCGGATTATGCTCGGAACTTACGTTCTGTCGAGCGGTTATTACGAGGCATATTATGCCAAGGCGCAAAAGGTCAGAACATTGCTGAAACAGGATTTTCTCAACGCTTTTCAAATTTGCGACGCCATTATTACGCCCACAGCGCCTTCGACCGCGTTTAAAATCGGAGAAAAATCGGACGATCCGCTGGCAATGTATTTGAGCGACGTTTACACGGCTTCCGCAAATCTGGCGGGAATTCCTGGAATCTCGATTCCGTGCGGGCTTTCAAGCGAAAACTTGCCCATCGGAGTTCAGCTTTTAGGCGCGCATTGGTCGGAAAACGCTTTGCTGCGTTTGGCGAACGCTTATGAAAGCGAATTTTCGCTTTCCTCAAAACCGATAATTTATGCCTAAGAAAAATTGAAACGCCGAAACGCCGAGACGCCGAGAAAGAAAAATAAGATAAATTAATTCTTTTTATCTCTTTAGTTTTAAATCTCCGCGTCTCGGCGTTGAAAAAATTGTTAGCTCAGAAAGTAAATTCAATCTTCGATTTTCGGGTAATCAAATGGATGGTTTGCCAGAACGCCGCGCATATTTACTTGTCCGAGCAAAGTTTCGAGATAAGCGCCGAAACGGTGTAAAACGTGTGTGATGTCTTGAAGGCGTTTGGTTTGCAGGATTTCTTCGATAAAACGCTCGGTCGGCTCGCAGTCTTTGAACATCAAAAAATAAAGTGAACTGTTTCGTAAATGTTCGAGCGATTTTCTGAGTTTATCGGCGGAAAATGTGTCGGGCGACTTTTCGGCTCGCTGAACGTTTTGCAGCGCATTCCAAAGGTCGAGGCGCAAAACGAGCGATTGTTCGAGGCGGGTTTGGTAATTCGGGAAAATCCGCCAGCCTTCGATTTCCGGGTCGAAAGCCTCTGCGAGCAGAATGATTGACTGCTGGAAACAATCCTGCAAAAGACCGTGCGAAGTTTCGACGCGGGCGACGACTTGCGGCGCGGGGCGCAAATCGAGAACTCCTTTTAACTCGCGCGAATAAACTTTTTTAAGCTCCAGAGAAATAATGTAAATCGTTCCGTCGAGCAAATCGAAAAACTCGTTTTCCGGCGGCATCGAGCGCAGCAATCGCTGTTCGATAAAGCGCGTCAAATCTTTGGTTTCACCGTGAATCAGAGAGAAAAATAAGAGCGAGTTTTTGAGCGGCAAATCATTTTGGAGCTTGTTTCCGATGATTCTCAAAATTTCGAGCAAACGATTTAAACGCGCAATCGTTTCCAAAACTTCTTTGCCGAACGGGTGTCGAGCTTTTGCGGTTCGATTTAAGACGAGTAGCGATTCGGGAAGTGCGGCGTAATCCGTCGAAACCAGCTTTTGCGGCAGCGTCGTTTTATCGAGATTGTTTTTCAGTGAATCGCAAAAATTCGACCAGCCGTAATAATCCAACGGCTGAACTGCCAGCAATCGGTCGCAAACAATTGAAAACCGGCTCAGAATCAAATACAGCTCGGCAAATTCTTTCGTTTCGAGTTCAGCGGGCAAGACTTCAAATTCGGGCGTTTTAAATTTTGCCGCCAATTGCGATGTGAGAAGCGCGGCGCGCATTAGCGAATAACGCAAGGCGCGCAGCTCGTTCGACCAATCCTGCCGCGCGGCGTTTTTGGCGTCGGCGTCTTTGAACGAATAATTTTCCGGTTCGACGAATTTTGCAATTGCCGCCAGCCACAGCGACAATTCCCGCCGTACTGCGAGCAGCGGCGTATCTGCGCTGTCGAAATTCGCAACGGGCGAAGATTCTAAAGTTGGATTTATAACGGCTAAATTTGAGATGGGCGACGTTGGAACCAAAATATTTTCCTGTCGAAAACGACTTCGTGGTTTGGCGGACTCGCAGCTTTTGCAGCGCGAATCCTGTCACAAAGAGTTTAAATGTTTGGGCTTTCAAGTTGCAATCAAAATTTTATAGAGTGAATTTGAGATGAACTTTGAAAAACCGGATAAAATTTTGATTGCCAGCGGAAACGCAGGTAAAGTGCGCGAATTCGTCGAGCTTTTAAAAGATTTGCCGATTGAGATTTGCGGACTAAAAGATTTTCATAATATTGAAGAAGTCTCGGAAACCGGAGCGAGCTTTGAGGAAAACGCGAAATTAAAAGCCGCCGGTTACGCCCTGCAAACCGGACTTTGGACTTTGGCGGACGATTCCGGTTTGGAGGTCGAAGCGCTAGGAAATTCGCCCGGCGTTTTTTCGGCGCGTTATGGCGGAGAAACGGCTTCAAATGCGGAAAAGATTGAAAAACTGTTAGCGGAGCTGAAAAAAACCCGCGACCGTGAAAGAAAAGCCAGATTTGTTTGCGCGATTGCGCTCGCCGCGCCGGACGGCGAAATCATTTGCCTCGAAATCGGGATGTGCGAAGGATTGATTTCAGATAAGCCTCAGGGAAACAACGGTTTCGGTTATGATCCGATTTTTGTGCCGGAAAATTTCCGAAAGACTTTTGGCGAGCTGCCGGAAAATATAAAGCAGGAAATAAGCCATCGCGGGCGCGCAACACGCAAAATTATTCGATTTTTAAACGATTTTTTCAAAATTTCCCTTGACCGTGCGGGTTTAACGGAATAAAATCCGCTATTTGTAAGCATCTTTTGAGTGCGATGACGAATAACAACCGAGAAATTTAGAGAAACGGGGCGTAGCGTAGCCCGGTATCGCGCTGGTTTTGGGAACCAGAGGTCGCAGGTTCGAATCCTGCCGCCCCGATTGATTTAAATTTTACCGGTGAACAAAACAATCAAAATCGTTGGATGCAAACGCGCGCCGATTATGCTTTTCGAGTCAAACGGCTGATTCCTGCAGTTTTTGGCTTTTGCTTTTTTCTCGAAGAAAGCGGCGATTAACTTAAAATCATTTCAAATCTTTTGGAGGTAGAATCCCTAAAATGGCAGCTAAAAAAGGTTCATCAGGTTCAGGAAAAGGCGGCGGTTCGTCAAAAGGCGGCGGCGGTGGAGCCGCGAAAAAACGAATGACGCAAACGGAAATCATCAATCACTTAGCGGACAAATCCGGTATGAAACGTGCCGCCGCTAAAGAGTTTGTAAACGAATTGGCTAACCTCGCGATGAGCGAAGTTAAGAAAAACGGCGAATTTACTCTGCCGGGCTTTGGCAAACTGGTTCTTTCCGAGCGCAAAGCGCGCGAAGGACGCAATCCGGCAACCGGCGACGCGATTAAAATTCCGGCTAAAACCACGCTGAAATTCCGCGTTGGTAAATCAATGAAAGATTCAATCGGCGGCGGAAAATAAAACGCTTCGATTGGAATTTTAAACAAGTTGAATTTTAAATTTGCCGAGAGTTGATGCGCGCTTAACGCATCGCTCTCGGCATTTGTTTTCAGATAAATGCAAAAAGCGCAAACCGCAGTCTTTAAAACCTCATCGAAAACAAATTGCAGGCATCTCCCGTAAATACAGAAATTTTTGTCAGAGAATCAAAACAAAATGCGAAAGATTTTATTGTTATGGTTATTTGCGTTTGTCGTTTTGGGCGCAGTTTCAACTGAAGCGCAAATCAACGTCAAACCGCTGAATTTTAAAGAAAGAGCTTTAAAAAACGGTCTCAAAGTCATCTCGCTCGAAGATCATTCGAGTCCGACCGTGACGGTTCAGGTTTGGTATCGAGTCGGGAGCAAAGACGATCCCGCCGGTCGAAGCGGATTTGCTCATCTTTTTGAGCATCTGATGTTCAAATCAACCAAAAATATGAAAAGCGAGATGTTCGACCGTTTGACCGAAGATGTCGGCGGCTGGAACAACGCTTCGACCTACGACGATTTTACGAATTATTACGAAGTCGTTCCGTCGAATTATCTCGAAACCTTGCTTTGGGCGGAAGCCGAGCGGATGGTTAATCTGAATGTTGTCGAAGAGAATTTTAAATCCGAGCGCGATGTCGTCAAGGAAGAATTTCGTTTCCGCGTTTTAAATCCGCCTTACGGCAGGCTTTATTACGAAATCGAGCGCAAATCTTTCGCCCTGCATCCTTACAAACGACCGGGAATCGGTTCGATTGAAGATTTGGACGCAGCTTCGCTCGCAGATGTTCGCTCGTTTTACGATGTTTTTTATCGCCCGGATAATGCGATTTTGATTGTCGTCGGCGATTTTGAACAGAATCAACTCGACCGTTTTGTTGATAAATATTTTGGGCGAATCGAAGGAAATGACGCAAAGATTCAGCGCGTTGTAATTGAAGAACCCGCGCGCACTGAAGAAAAGCGTTTTACCGTTTCCGCGCCGAACGTGCCGCTTCCGGCGATTGCGATTACATATCTCGCGCCGAAAGCGAATGATGCGGATTTGCCCGCGCTCGAAATTGCCGAAAACATTCTATCGGGCGGCGAATCTTCGCGGCTTTATCAGGAATTGATTTATAAACAGCAAATCGCGCAGGAAGCGGCGTTTTACGTTGACGACCGCGCCGACAAAGGCTTGATGGTTTTTTATGCGATTGCCGCGAGCGGCAAGAAAATCGCGGATTTGGAAAAATCTTTGCTCATTGAATTAAAGAAAATTCAGACTGCCGCGCCGACGGCTGCTGAAATCGAAAAAGCGAAAAATCAAATAATCACCAACACTCTCGCCGAACGCGAAACAAACGACGGAAAAGCCGTAGCTTTGGGGCGCGCCGAGCTGATTCTAGGAAACGCCGCCGAAGCCAACAACGCGATTGACAAACTTCGCAGCGTCACCGCCGCAGACGTGCGGCGCGTGATGCAAAAATATTTTACCGACACAAACCTCGTCGTCATTAATTATCAAAACGAAACGCCGAAAGGAGACGACAAATAATGTTCAAGGTTCAAAGTTCAAGGTTCAAAGTTGGCTGTTTATTTCTTAAATTTGCTCTGTGTCTCTGTGTCTCTGCGTTTTTTTCCGGCGTTAATGTTTTCACGCAGGAACAGCCGCCGAAGCCGGGCGCGCCGCGTGAAGCGCAGATTCCGCA
Organism: Pyrinomonadaceae bacterium; assembly: GCA_036388775.1. Taxonomy (GTDB): domain Bacteria; phylum Acidobacteriota; class Blastocatellia; order Pyrinomonadales; family Pyrinomonadaceae; genus JALZCH01. Next base: position 10,970 of record DASVRD010000083.1, read on the forward strand.
GCCGGTTGAAAAAACTCTGCGAAACGGTTTGCGCGTGATTGTCGTTCAGACGAAAAACGTGCCGCTTGTGACCGCCGAATTGATGATTAAATCGGGCGGCGAAGTTGACCCGAAAACGTTGGCGGGCGCGGCTGATATGACCGCCGAGCTTTTAACCAAAGGCACACGCACTCATTCTGCATCAAAAATCGCCGAAGAAATCGAATTTCTCGGCGGCTCTATCGAATCCGGCGCGGATTGGGATTATTCGAGCGTCGCGGTGCGTGCGATGTCCGACAAAATGGACAAAGCGATGGCGATTATGGCTGATGTTGCTTTAAATCCGGTTTTTTCGCCTGCTGAAATAACTCGTTACAAAACGCAATTGCTGGATGAATTAAGCGTGAATTTCAAGCAGCCCGCAACTCTCGCCAATCTTGTGGCTAATCGCGTGATTCTTTACGGTGCTATTGGCGAACCTTATGCCTACCCGCTCACCGGAACGCCCGAAAGCATCAAGCGGATAGCGCGGGCAAATTTAGTCAATCTGCATAACAAACATTACAAAGCGGATAATGCTGTTCTTGTTATCGCGGGCGATATTGCGCCGGACATTGCTTTTGCTCTGGCTAATAAATATTTCTCAGGTTGGGCGAAAACTCCGCTGGTACGGATAGGAAAGTATCCAAATACTCCGCCAAAGGAGCCGGGAATTATTACCATGATTCAGGAGGCAGCCCCAACTCAGACGAAAGAGCCAAAAATTGAAAAGATTACTGTTGTGGATTTACCGGACGCCGGACAGGCTGCTGTTGCAGTCGGGCAGCCGAGCCTGCTCGCCAGACACGACAAAAATTATTATCAAGCCATTGTCGCCAACTCGGTTTTAGGCGGCGGTTACTCGGCGCGTCTGAATCAGGAAATACGCATCAGACGAGGTTTGAGTTATGGTGCAGGAAGCGATTTATCAGCGCTTCAGGCGGGCGGCATTTTCTTAGCCCGAACGCAAACCAAAAACGAATCAGCGCCGGAAGTCGCTCAAATTATGGTCAATGAGTTTGTGCGACTGGCAAATGAACAAATTACGGAATCCGAATTAACGCCGCGTAAGCTGGTTTTAATCGGTGAATTTTCTCGCGATTTGGAAACGACCAACGGATTGGTTCGACAAATCGGCGAATTGGCTTTGTACGATCTGGAGTTAAATGAAATTAACCGATTCGTCCAAAATGTCCAAAAGGTAAACGACACTTCGGCGCGCGAGTTTGTGCGGAATTTATTTAAAGAGACGACAATAAGCATCGTTATCGTAGGCGATGCCAAAAAGTTTTTGCCCGATTTGCAAAAGCGTTTTCCGGCGATAAAAATCGAAATTATTCCAGCGACCGAGCTTGATTTAAACCGCGAAGATTTGCGAAAAGCAAAAACTGCGCGAGCCGCGAGATCGTTTTAAATCAGATGATTGAATTACTCGAAATCAACGATTTTCTTGACGCTGCGGCGCAGAGAAAAATTTTGGCGGAAATTCGTACCGGCGCAAACGCCGCAGCAACGGTTTACGGCAAAGAGTCCGGCGGAACGGTTGAGCCTCTTGTGCGAAAAGTGTCGCGTGTTGAGGTTTCTTTCGAGACGAGAGATCTAGTCAGCGAGTTATTGCTTGCTTACAGGAAAAAGATCGAAAAGCATTTCGGTGTAACGCTCAACGAATGCGAAGAGCCGCAGTTTCTTCGTTATCAAGCCGGTGATTTTTTCGTTGCGCATCAGGACGGCAACACACCGCTCATTTACGACGAGACGAGATTTCGTAAAATCTCAATCGTCATCTTTTTAAATGCTCAATCCGTGGAATCTAAGCCGGGCACTTATCAAGGCGGAGAACTTGTTTTTCACGGCGGATTTCCGAATTATTCTTATCGCCGTACCGCCGAGCCGCAGCCGGGAAAGCTCGTTGCATTTCGCTCCGAAACTACACACGAAGTAACTCCGGTTGAAGGCGGCGAGCGTTATACGATTGTTTCTTGGTATCGCTGATGTTTGGCGGAATGAGTTTTGTCGGCGTTTTTACAGGTCTATCTCGCAAGTGAAAAAAGCGAACTATAAACTGTCAACTATCAACTATAAACTGTCTTGCAGAAAACCATCGTTTCTTTGCAAATCAGTTTATAGTTCACAGTTTATAGTTGATAGTTTGCGGCTGATTTCCGCCTTTTATTTGAAATTTTCCTCGATTTTCGCCATGTCTGCGGGCTTCCATTGCAGCGGATTAAAAACATAGATTCGGCGCGATTTGTTAAAACTCATTTGCACCGCTTCATCGAGCGAGACACCGTAGCTTTGCCGGCAAATTTCAACTTTGAAATCTCCGCCGTTTGCCAGATAATTTTTCACGGCTCGGTCGTCCGCGCCCATCCGAAAAATCATCGGCACGGCTTCATCAACCGGAGCTTCAAAAAGCCAGCGGTCGCCGATGCAAAACGACGCCAGCGCCGTAATCGAAAGCGGCGTTTTTTCCGGCAGTTGTGCGCGCAAATCTTTTAACAGACTTTGATAAAAATCTCGCTGAGAGAGGGCTGCGTCAAAATCAATCTGCACGGCGCGCACGTTTTTTAAATCCAGCGTTTTTAGTATCAAACTGATTATTTCGTTTTTTTGTTTGTCGGATAGCGTCGGCGATTCGAGCGGTTCGATACGAGTGACGGCGATTAAAGCAATTTCGGGCTTAACGCGAAGCTGCTGGCGACGCGGATTTATTAAAATTTCATCGTTTTTCATCTCTAACGTCTGCGCCAGAAAAGCCACGCCGTATTTTTTTGCGTCGAGAAAATCGAGATTTGCCTCCTGTTCCCAAGCCCACAAAATAACGGGCGGAAAATCGGCTAGACGTGAATTTTGAGTTGAATTTCGTACGCAGGCTGTCAAATTTGACAGCAAAAGCGGCAAACAAACAAGGAAAAATAAAAGATTGATTTTTAAACGAAACTGTTTGGAATTCACCATCTTTAATTTTTCCGAATGGCGGTTAATTCAAACAAAGCGTTTTTATAAAACAGTTTTTTTAGTCCCGCATCGAAATTGCGCATCTTTGCCTGTTTTTGATTTCGTTTCGTTTCGGCGACGTTGTGTTTCTGTTCCAAAATCTCAAGCGGCAATTCATTGAAAATCCTGCTCACCTTTTCGGGCGTCAAATGAACCGTGTGGTCGGCAAAAGCCGAAAGCTCAAGCGGAACGCCGAGCGCGTTCCAAAAGCCGTGTAAATCAGAGGCAAAAGAATAAAACGGGTGATGGACGTTGACCGTGAAATACAACAAACCGCCGGGTTTTAAAACGCGCACCAGTTCATAAATGATTTCGATGGGCGCTTCGGCGTGGTCAATGACGTTATCGCTCAAAACAACGTCGAACGCGGCGTCCGCAAACGGAAGCTGCTCGCCGATTGCCGCGATTGTCGGCACGTTTTTTTGCCACGTCGGGAAAAGATTTTTGTAATGAACCGCGAGCGGGTCAACGCCGACCCCGGCGCATTCGCCGAAACCGAAAATCAATCCGTGCGCGCCACTGCCGACTTCGAGAACGCGCGTTTCGGGCGTGATCGGGTGAATTTTCTGGAGCATTTGTCGTTTAAACTGCGACTTGCTCCAAAAAGTCATAAAAGTTTTGCTTTCCTCGCCGCGCAAAGCTTCGGCTTTTTTTCTTTGATATTCAAGCTGGCGTTCGAGCGCGCGAATTGAACGCTCGTGATGTTTGTTTGCCAGCCAGCCTGTTTTCGATTTATTGCTCATCTTTAATTCAACAATCAAAATTTGCGTGAATGCTTTCAACTTAAAATTTATGAAAATTCGTGATTCCGTTTCATATTCAAAAAATTGATAAATTGTCCATCCGTGAAACAATCAAACAAAGCTTTCGTCAATAAACAAAAAACAAGCTGCTACAGCTAAAATGTGCGCGAGTAAAATTACAACAGCAAATGGAAGAAATTTGTTTTTTGCATTTGCGACGCCCAGAGCTAAACCGTAAAAAGGAATTTCAATAATTGCCAGCACAATAAACGGAATAGTGATTGACTTGAAAAAGACAATGGAAACCATTGTGTATGGAAATAAAATTTTCGACAATAAATAACTGCTATGTCCGCCGCCTGCCGAAAACATACCAATGAACAGGCAGATTGAAGCTGCAATAAGAGAGAGAATAACTGGTTTCCAAAATGTAGAGCTTGTCATAGCTAAGCAATATAACTTCAGTTGATAAGCAAAATGTATCGCAACTCGCTTTGTTTGACTAGCGCAAGCGGGCATTGTTTCTGTTATACTTTCGCTAACTGAATGGTCATTCATTTTTAACAAAACGGAGCGAAAAACAAGTGGAACGCGAACAGCTTGAAATGGATGTCGTATTTGTCGGCGCAGGTCCGGGAAATCTGGCGGCAGCGCTGCATCTGACGAATTTAATCAACAAACATAACGAAGCGGCGGCTGCCGGAAAAACGAAACGACCGGCACTCGGCGAAAACGAAATCGGGATTATCGAAAAAGGCGCTTCGGTCGGCGCGCACGTTCTTTCGGGCGCGGTGCTTGACCCGCGCGCTATTGCGGAATTGATGCCCGATTATCTCGAACAGGGCTTTCCATTTGAGTCGGAAGTGACGGACGAAGATTTTTTCTATTTGACCGAAACGCGCGCCATTAAATCGCCCGTCATTCCGCCGCCGCTCGAAAATCACGGCAATTACATCATTTCGCTCAACCGCGTGGTCGAATGGCTCGGCGAAAAAGTCGAAGCCGCCGGAGTCAACATTTTTCCCGAATTTCCCGGCGCGGAAATGCTTTACGACGATTTGGATCGCGTCGTCGGAGTCCGCACGGGCGACAAGGGAATTGATAAAGAAGGCAAACGGAAACCGAATTTCGAGCCGGGCGTTGATCTGCTGGCAAAAGTCACGGTTTTGGGCGAAGGCTCGCGCGGTTCGCTGACAAAACATTTAACACGCCGCCTCGGTTTGGACAAAGACCGCAATCCGCAGGTTTACAGCTTAGGCGTCAAGGAATTGTGGGAAGTGCCGGAAGGGAATTACGAAACCGGCAAAGTCACGCATACTTTGGGTTTTCCTTCGGATTCGCAAACTTACGGCGGCGGCTGGGTTTACGGGCAGAAAAACAACATCGTCAACATCGGCTACGTCACGGGACTCGATTACAAAGACCCGCTGATTGATCCGCACGCCGAATTTCAGAAATTTAAAACGCACCCGCAAATCGCCAAGATTCTGGAAGGCGGAAAAATGATTCGCTACGGCGCGAAAACCATCGCCGCAGGCGGCTGGCACACGATGCCGCAGATTTATGCGAGCGGCGTTTTGCTGATCGGCGATTGCGCGGCGTTTTTAAACGGGCAGCGTTTGAAAGGCATTCACACGGCTATGAAGTCGGGAATGTTGGCGGCGGAGACGATTTTTGAAGCTCTCCTGCGCGGCGATTTTTCAGCCGAAACGCTCAAGGTTTATCAGCAAAAAGTTGAAAAATCGTGGCTCAAAACCGAATTATACGCCGTTCGCAATTTTCACTCGGCGTTTGCAAACGGTCGTATTATGGCTTTGGTGAATGGCGGCTTGCAGTTCGTTACGGGCGGCAGAAATTGGGGGCTTTCCGATAAAACCGAACACGAAGCCGGGCATCTCGAAATGCGTAAGCTCGAAGATTACGGTTATACGAGCGACGATATTTCGCAACGTTACGGCGATTTAAAATTCGATAAGAAATTAACCTTCGACAAAGTAACCGATGTTTATCACGCTTCGGTCGCGCACGACGAAGATCAGCCCGCGCATCTTCACGTCGTTGACACCGAAATCTGCGCGACGCGCTGCACCGAAGAATACGGAAATCCGTGCCAGCGTTTTTGTCCGGCTGCCGTTTATGAAATGGAAGAAAATCCGAAAACCGGCAGGCGCGAATTGAAAATCAATTTTTCAAACTGCGTGCATTGCAAAACCTGCGACATTATGGACCCGTATCAAATCATCAATTGGGTCACGCCCGAAGGCGGAGGCGGTCCGAATTATCGCGGAATGTAAAAGCGGGGAAAATAAAAGCAAAAAAGACGATGGTCCTTTCCATCGTCTTTTTTTGTTTTGATAAGTCATTGTTCTTGCGCCGTTTGCCCGAATGACAACTCAAATTTGTTTCAGATTAAAAAAGTTTTCAAAAAATACGAATTTTTTGTTTTTGAATTTGAAACTTAAAAACTTTTAAATTAGAATCACCTTGCCTTCAAACAATCTATCCGCAAAAACCGCGGGTTGTAATTAAGAAGAAAATTTAAAAATGCGGCTTCCATAATTGAATCAACATTGATTCATTTGCCTATACCCGCGTATGAAATATTTCAATTTCTTATAAATAGGAGTTCCCATGAAAAAGTTTAAGTTGTCTGTATCCGCATCTGTTGCAGCAGCGGTAATCCTTTTGATGGCTGTGTTTGCTGTTTTAAAAGTAGATGCCGTCAAAGAATTACTGAAATTCGGAAACGACCCGGATATTCCCTCGTTTGCTTCAGTAAAAAATGAACTTACTAAAGAAGAGTTTTTGCTAAGGCGCGAAGAACAAATCGCGATGTATCGCGGAATGATGGATGGCGATGTGATAGAAAATATCAGCGCCCGCAGTGAAGCCGTCGAAACAATCGAGAAGCAGGAAGAAACTCTTATGGCTGAAGCTGCCGCCGCTCCGTTGGAGGAGCAAGCGGCTTTGCTGGCAGCTTGGACGCCGCTCGGTCCGGCGCCGATTCCAAACGGTCAAACCGAAGTAAACCGCGTCAGCGTCAGCGGACGTGTCACGGCTGTCGCTATTCACCCGACCAATTCGGATATTGTTTATGTCGGTACTTCGCAGGGCGGACTTTATCGCACAACGGACGGCGGAACGAATTGGATTCCGTTGATGGATAACGCGCAAAGCCTGGCGATCGGAGCCATTGCCATTGCTCCTTCAAATCCCGAAATCGTTTACGTCGGGACGGGCGAGCCGCATTTTACCGGCGCTTCCTTTTTCGGAGTCGGCGTTTATCGAATTGAGAACGCCAGCACGACGGCGACGTTGAACGGACCGCTCGGATTCTCTCAGCTCAATGGTCGCGCCATCGGTGAAGTCGTCGTTCATCCGACCGACCCGGCGACAATTTTTGTCGGCACGACCAGCGGTCTCGGCGGATTTCGCTCGTCGGCGACGCTTCCTTCCCCGCCCAATCGCGGCATCTACCGCTCAACGAATGCGACGACAAGCGCAACTTTTGACAAACTTGCGCTTCCGCTTGCCAGCCAGGACACCAATATTCGTGATTTAGCGATTGACCCGCTCAATCCTAATCTCCTTGTTGCCTGGGTGACATCCAGCCCGGGCGGTATTTTAGTCACAAACAATGCGCTCGCTCCGGCTCCGACTTTTACGCAGCCGCTGACAGTGACAGGAACTACCAGCGATACAAATGGAGAGTTATCTATTTATCATGTTTCAGGACAGCCCAATCCTGTGATCTACGCGGCAACCGGAAGTGCCGGCGGCACAATCCATCGTTCAATTGACGGCGGCGCGAGTTTCCAATTGCGGATAGACAACAATTTCTGCGGCGGTCAATGTTTTTTTAACATCGCCGTCAAAGCCGTGCCGACCAACACGAATCCCGACAACGACAGCGTTTACATCGGCGGGCAAACAAATCCTATTTTTGCTTATTCAACCAACGGCGCGGCAAGTTTTACCACCAGCCAGGTCAATCTACACGGCGATACGAACGCTATTGACGTTGCCGCTTCAAATCCGGCGATTATTTATCACGGCAACGACGGCGGAATCTGGAAATCAACCAATAGCGGAGCGAATTGGACAACCTTGAACAACTCGCAATTTCTTGCCACGCAATTTAACAGTCTCGACACGCATCCGACAGACCCGACGTTTTCCATTGGCGGAACTCAGGACAATGGAACGAATTTTCTCAATGGCGCGGGAGTTTGGTCGCACGCGGCGGACGGCGACGGCGGTCAGGTGGTGGTTGATCAAAACGCATCGAATACAACCGCCGTGACGATGTATCACACATATTTTAATCAGACCAATGCGATGGGTTATGACGTGGTTTTAACCTCAGCATCCGCTAATCCAAACGGCTGGGCATTATACGGCTGCGGATTCGGCGGCGCTATTCCGAACGGAATGACTTGTTCGGCGTCGGCGATTTTATTCTACGCTCCGATGGAACGCGGTCCGGGCAATCCGAACACTCTCTATTTCGGTTCGGACGTGCTGTATCGCTCCGCCAACAGCGGTGTAACGATGACGAAAGTCAGCCAGGAGCCGATTCAATCCGGCGTAGCTATCAGCACCATCGGCATTTCGCCGCAAAATGACAACGTGCGCATTGTCGGTATGTCAAACGGAGGAATTTGGGGAACTGGAACGAGTCCGGGAACAACGACTTTGCAAAATCTCGATTCGGCAAACGCCGTCCCGAACAATTTCGTCTCCCGTGTAATTATTGATCCGACAAATCAAAACACGGCTTATGTGACGCTGTCGGTTTTCAACACTCCGCAAATTTACAAAACTACAAATTTAAACAATTCGCCTCCAACCTGGACGGCAATTAGCGGCGCTGCAACCGGCTTGCCGCTGGTTCCTGTCACCGCTCTTCTCGTTGAAAATAATGTATTGTATGCCGGAACCGACATCGGCGTTTACATCTCTACTAACGGCGGCTCGACTTGGGCGCCGTTCGGTTTCGGACTGCCGAGAGTCGCCGTATTCGATATGGCGTTTGCCGGTTCGGGAGCGGGTAGAATGTTACGAATTGCGACTTACGGCAAAGGACTGTATCAAATTCCCGCCGCCGTGCCGCAAGCGATCCTTTCGATCAGCGGAACCGTTACTTACGGTACGAACGCCAGCATAAACGTTGCTAACGCATCGCTTTCAGCCGTTTCGAGCATTGGCGAGCCTACGGTAAATGCCGCTTCAAACAGCGCCGGGGGATATACATTGAATAATTTGTTTACCAATGGACAATACACGGTTACACCGACAAAGACGGGTGACAGAAACGGTATTTCTCCGTTTGACGCAACATTGGTTCTTCGTCACATTGCTGCTAATGGACAGGGACCGAATGCCTTGAATGCAAATCAGAGAATTGCCGCCGACTCAAGCGGCGATGGAAACATCTCTCCGTTTGATGCAACGCTGATTCTGAGATATATAGCTGCCGGCGCGCCAAATGCCAACACCGGACAAGTCGGTAATTGGAAGTTCGATCCGGTTTCTCGCCCGTATCAGCCTTTGAACAACAGTGTTTCCGGTCATAACTACACAGCTTTTCTGATTGGAGAAATCAACGGCTCTTAAGCGCCTTCCGCTTCTCTGGTTGAGATTGAACAACCCAAAGAAAAATAGCCGGAAGCTGTAAACTTTATTGCAGCCGAATCTCCAACCCCGGTTTCCGAAAACTGAAACCGGGTTTGGATTGAGGCGAATTTAAACAAAAATCGAGGATGCGATGTTTCTTTCGCATCCTCGATTTTTTGCGGCAAAATATGGTGAATCATTAACGGCATAATAATTGCCATTTAAATATAAAACAAAGTGACTGTATGAAAATAAGTCGCATTTTAAATGAGAGGGGAAAACGCAATGGCAGCACCAAATAGAGATGAAGTCGAGGGACAATGGGATCAAACCAAAGGCTCTCTGAAGGAAGGCGTCGGCAATTTAATCGGCGACCGCGATCTGCAAGCCGAAGGCGAAGCCGATCAAATCGAAGGCGACACGCAGGAAACCTGGGGCAAATTTAAACGCGGCGTCGGCGAAACGATTGATTCGGTTGGCGATGCAATCAGCAATGCCGGCGACCGCATTAATCGCTAGTGCAAAGATAGTCTGAAAATTCATATATCCGATCCTTTATAAGCGGCTCGCGCGAGCCGCTTTTTCTTTGTTAAAATTCAATTTCCGAAAAAAGTCAAAATTTTTTGTCACAAACTTTTCCTTGTCGGTGTTTTTAGTGCAGGAACAGAGAGTTTCGTCATCATCAAATAAGAGGAAATAGAAAAATGTCTTGGATAATTTCATTGTTAGTTGCAGGTATGATTTCGGCGGGAAGCGCCGCCCAGCCGCAGCCCGTGTCTCGACCGCAAACGGTCAACGCCAATTTCGCCGGAGTTGAAAAAACGGAAATCGTTCAAACGACCGCCCAGGATTCGCGTTTTGATCAAACTTATCCGCTCAACCCGAACGGGCGGGTTTCGCTCTCGAACGTCAACGGCAAAGTTGATGTCGCGGCTTGGGACAAAAACGAAGTGCGCGTTGAAGCCATTAAACGAATTCAATGCGAAAAGCCCGAAGATATTGAAATTCAGATTGACGCTAATCCGAATTGGGTGCGCGTTGAAACCGAGTTTGGCAAAGACCGCAATATCACTGTCAGCCGCAGCGACAAAGATCACAAAACCTGGTCAAACGGCAATGACAATCGCTGCACGGAATATTCGGTTGATTACAAACTAACCGTCCCGCGCACCGCCCAGCTCGATGAAGTCGAAACCGTCAATGGCAACGTGACGCTTGCCGGAATGTCGAACGTCGTTAAATCTTCGACCGTCAACGGCAGCGTGACGGCTCAAAATCTGCGCGGTTCGGTCAATATTTCGACCGTCAACGGCACGCTCAATGTCGGTTTTGACAGACTCGACAACGTTCGCGAAATCAAAGTCAATCTCGTCAACGGGCAGCTCAATTTGCAGCTTCCATCGGACGTTGACGCAATTGTCAAAGCCTCGACCGTTCACGGCAATATCAACAATGATTTCAATTTACCCGTCAAAAAAGGCGAATACGTCGGCAACAATCTTTACGGCAAGATCGGCGAAGGGCAAATTCCGATTCGCTTGAGCAGCGTCAACGGCACGATTAACATTCGTCGCAATCAGGACGGACGCTCGCCGAAAGCGGCGGTCAATATGCTGAGCCAAACGGACGAACCGGATTTTGATTTCCATGGCGATTTCGGTTCAAAAGTAAAACCCCCGAAACCGCCGAAAGCGCCAAGAGTGAAGGTAAAGCCAAACGTTGTGGTGGCTCCGCCGACTCCGCCGACACCTGCAATTGAAGGCAGCGTTTATATGGACGAAAAAACGCGGCAGGAAATCAGGAAAGCAATCGCAGAATCAAAAGACGCCGCTAAAGAAGCGATGAAAATTGATCAGGAAGAAATCAGGCGAGCCGTGGAAGCGGCTCGCGTTGAGCTTCCAGAGATTGATGTAGACGTAGATGTTGATATTGATTTGGATGACGATGAGGAAGCGCCAAGA
>DASVRD010000084.1:0-33104 GCA_036388775.1 Pyrinomonadaceae bacterium
TCCATATCGTTTTGAAAGGATTTCAATCGTCACGGTTTGACCCGCTTGAATGTCTGTAAAGCGATAGTAACCGAAAGCCGAAGACATCACCGTTCTGGTTGTCCCGTCGGCGGTCGTTAATCTGACTTGCGCGTTTTTCAACCCGCGACCGTTTGCTATTAAAACTCGTCCCGCGAGATTAACCGAAGCTGCCGTCGCGCCCGTCACAGTAAATGTGCCGTTGGTATTATTTGTCGGAGCGACACGCGTAGGCTGATTAGGAGTTCCGCTGGCAAATTCAAAGTACGTCGGCGAAGTCGCGTTATTGGCGGTTACGTTAAACGTTAACGGCGTAGAGCTTCCGCCGCTGCCGACAACGTCAAAACGCAATTTTATTAAAGTTCCTGAAGCAGCCGTAATCGGAGGATTACAAGCAGCCGCTAATCTGAGCGTATTAAGAGTCGCGGAATTCTGGGTAATACCCGCCTCGACCAGGCATCCCTGATTAAATTGGTTAATAGTGCTCAACGTGCCGGAAGTGTCAAAGGGAAATTGGTCAGGCACCACAACGGTGGGATTATATTGTATTTCAATCACATAACCGACAATTTGACCTGTGTTGTTGCTTAAGGTAATGGGAACTTCAACATCCTGGCTGCCGGGCGCGGCGGCTGTATTTGCGGGAAGTGAAATTGATGCCGTTTGCGCTTTCGCTTCGATGCCGAACGAAAGCATAAGCAAAGCGATTGCAAATACTGTGTACGAAAAAAGGGCTTTAATTGACATTTTTATATCTCCTCTGTTGAACCAAACAAAATCTCGAAAATTATGACTTTAAAAACATTTTTTTGCAACTTAAATATTGCGTTAAAACATTTCCGATCAAACTTTCTCATGTTGGGTTTGTTAATTCAATTGAAAAAGCAATCATTAATTAAATTGCTTTTGTTTTCGTCTTTAGACGCGGCATTTAAGGTTGAGCAACGAAATTTAAACCGGATATATCACCCGAAACAGTCACGGATTGCGGCTGAAATCCGAATCGTTTTGAAAAGACTTGAATCGTAACTGCCTGTCCTGCCTGAACGTTTGCAAAGCGATAATGACCAAAAGCTCCGCTCATCACGGTTTTTGAAGTGCCGTCGGCAGCGGTCAATCGTATTTGTGCGTTTCGCAGCCCGCGACCGTCTGCCGTTAAAACTCGTCCTGCGATTGTTACCGAAGCAATCGGAGCAGAAGAAACAACCGTAAATGAACCGTTCGTCACTGCAACCGGAATTGTTCCGCCATCGCTCTCAAGATTCGGCACTGAATTACCGCCGCTTCTGATTGTAAACTCCAGAGTCGTCGTACCTGTCGCCGTGTTTGCTGTTCCAACTACATTAAAACGCAGGAACAGAAGCGTTCCCGAAGCCGTGATGTTACGGCTGCAAGCAGCCGCCATTCTAAGTGTAGTTCGGTTTCCCGTATTGAATGTGCCGGAGAAAACCTGGCACACCGCGCCGGTGTTCGGATCGCTCAACGTATTCGCCGTGCTAATCGGAAATTCAGCGGCTTGCAAGACATTGGGGTCATACGAAACTTCAATAGTGTAAGCCACAATCGGCGCGCTGGTGCTATTCAACGTAATAGGAATCGAAATAATGGTGCCGTTTTGTCCCGTCGCATTTGTCGGCAAAGAAATTTGCGCCTGTTGCTGAGCGGCTTCGGCGTTAACATTAAACTCCGTCTTCGCTGATTGTTCCGACTTGAAAACGGCATTTTCGGTGATAGGAGATTCTCCTGTTTCCTGTTTTTGCCATTGTGCAATCTCCCTCAGTTCTTTTTCATTGCCGGAAATAATTCCCGAGCCGGTCGGAGACCAATTGCCATTGATTTCGCCGACTAGAATAGCTTCGTAGTTTTGATTTGTTAACGGACTATAAACCGAATTGTAGCTGCGCGGTGCGGGCGAGAATCTCCAGGTTCCCATCTCTCCGGTATTGGCATTTGCTCCGTTAGCCGCCACATAACGAAGGATTTGCGTGGCGTCAAATGAAGTTACGTCGCCGCTGTTATTGGTATCGGCGGCAAGCTGTTGATTTGCGTTTAGCGCATTTGTGCCGAATCCGCCGGAAGCTACGTGGCGCAGCACAAGCGTCGCATCATACGAAGTAATGCCGTTGATATTTCCGGTTTTTGAAGGCGTGACGGTATATGACCCGCCGGCTGTTAAATTGTCTAGCGAATAAGAACCGTTCGCGTTCGTAGAAGCAAAGAACGCACTGTTAGCCGAAAGCAAAACGTTCGAAACGTATTTCGCGCTTTGCCCGGCTGGCGTGTTGCCGTAAGACACTGTTCCCGCGATGCTCGCAACGGCGGGATTTGTAACCGTAATTAAAACGCTCCCCGTTCCGGTCAACCCGCTGTTATCCGTCACGGTCAAAGAAGCCGTAAATGTTCCGGCTGAATAATAAATTTTAGACGGATTTTGAGCCGATGAGCCGGTTCCGTCGCCGAAATTCCAGACGTAACTGACAATCGAGCCATCGGGATCATTTGAGCCTGTGCTAAAGAAACTAACGTTTAAAGGCGCAGTCCCGGAACGAGAGCTTGCCGAAACGACGGCGACCGGCGGTTGCGGCTGCGAGCCGCCACCAGAGCCGAGAGTTCCGATGATGTTGTATTGTCCGAGGCTGGCGTAATCGGAATAGCCTGCCGAACTATCGTCGCTGGCGCTGCCGACTCCGTCAATCGTCAAATAATAAGTTCCGGCGGAAAGAAATTGATTAAAGCTGGCTGACATTCCCGCCGGGAATGTGGCTGCCAAGCTGAAACACGACGGATCGGAAGTCGCTATGACATTTCCGGCTGAATCTAAAATCTGCGCTTTAATATCGAGGTTTGCTCCGCGCGGCGCCGAATTGATGTTGATTGAAACGTTGCCGGAGCCGGTTGTAAATCTGAATACGTCAACATCGTCTCTCGTTGTGATCAAACCGGAAATGTTGATGTTAGTGCCGCTCAAAACTCGCGCCGCCGAGGTCGTGTTGCCGTAATCATCGGCTATGAGCGGAGCGTATCTTTGCATAATCACCAAATCGTCTTCCTGGGTGGTAGCGCCCGGATACTCGCCTTTGCTCCAATGCGAAACGCTTTTGCTGTATCCCACGCCCATAATCGGCGCCCACACGCCGTGTCCCGAATAATAACCGGCGTTGCAGCCCGAACTGGGGACGCAAAGAGAATTGCCGTCGTGATCCAAGCCAAAATTATGTCCGATTTCATGCGAAGCGGCTTCGGCAATACCTTTATCGTTGCCGCCCCAGCCGCCGGTAAAAATCCAGGCGGGTTGAAAATCTTCCGGTCCTCCAAATGCGCCCATAAAGGCAACGCCGCCAATGCCCGATCCCATAAAATTGGTCGGCGTCATTACTGCGCGCGTTCCGTAAACCGTGCCGCCGGGGTCTTCAGTAGTTACGTCAACATCGAACGGCGCATAATCTTCGGATATTCTTAGCCAAATGTTTTGAATAACATCCTGCTCCGCCGCGCTGAAACTGTTCGGGTCGTTGTCAAGATTGAAAGGTGTCGCAACGCCGCTGCTGAAATATGATTTCCAGGCGTTCGCCGCGTTTATTGTGTGACCGTTAAAATCGAGATAGATTTTGCGCGCCGAACTTGGTCGGCTATGCAAAGCGAATGTCTCGGAGTATGGATAAGGAGCGATTTGCGGAGCGTCATGGGCATCGGCTGAGGCAACTTCGGCTGCGTTGGGTTCCGCTTCGACATAAAGCAATCTGTCGTTTTTATCAATGTGAAGAGTCGAATCCTGCAAAAACATCCGGCGCAGCTCGCTCGGCGATTTACCGTGTTTGGCAGCTACGGCGGCTAAACGATTGCCCAATTTGTTAATCGCCTGCTGCTTGCGAAGAAGACCCATCTCGGATAAATCGTTATCTTGAGCAAAAGAAACTGCGGGAACGAACAACGAAAGCAGCAAAAAGAGGAAAGCTACCGACTGAGATACACTTTTAGCAGAGGTGTTACTACGCATCAATATTTAATCTCCTAAAATTAAATAACCTATTCTTTATTTGTGAAGCTGATTAAATTACAGCCGTAGGTTGGGATTTATTTGTAATGATCTTCCCAAAAGTATTGGCTGGAAGCAAGTGATGTGGACGGAAGTCACACAAACAGTTAAAAAAAGTTTAGCCAAATCAAAGAAAAACCGCAACTGAAATCCTACAATTAATAAATTTATCGCTATTTAGCGGGTAAGTCCGCCGCCAAATAATTCCCTGACCAAATCAACGTTTTTGCGCCGCTTTTTCTCTTGTTGCTGCAATTTTCGTCCGGTTTTCCACTGTCGGAATAGAATCGGGCGCGGGCGGCGTCCAATTGCCGTTGACTTCGCCGACTAGAATAGCTTCGTAGTCCTGACCCGCGAGTGAATTGACGAGTGGTTCGTAATCGCGAGTCGGAGGCGAAAATCTCCAATTACCAACCTGTCCGGTATTGGCATTTGGCGCGCCGGCAGCTATATAGCGCAAAATTTGCGTTGCATCAAACGGAGTGATGTTTCCATCGCCGCTTGCGTCGGCGGCAATTCGTTGATTTGCATTTAAAGCATTCGGTCCCTGTCCATTAGCAGCAATGTGACGAAGAATCATCGTCGCGTCAGACGGCGAGATTCCATTGACGTTTCCGGTTTTTGAAAGCGTAATTGTATAAGGTCCGCCGGAAGTTAAATTTTCCAGCAAATATGCCCCGCTCGGACCTGTTGCGGTTGATACGGAAGAAACGCCTAACGCTGCCGTCAGCGACACGCCGGAAACGAATTTCTGCGGTTGATTCGCGGGCGTCGTGCCGTAGCTGACTGCGCCCGAAAGATTATAAGCGGGCGTCGCCGTAAAATCAGCGAGCTTACTTTCCTTCAGATTCTCAAACGTCAGGTCGGCGGGCGCGAAAGTGTAATTTGTCAGCGACGGCGTGACGGTGTAATCTCCGCCGCTATTGACGGTAAAAGAATAATAACCGGATGCGTCGGTTTGAATAAAATTGTTCGACGAACCGGATAAAGCGACCGTTGCGCCCGGCAGCGGATTTCCGGCGACGGTGATTTGTCCCTTTATTGCAAACGGCGTCACAGTCTCGCCGTCCGCCAGCGTCCAATCGGAAAAGCTTGTCACGCCAGCAGCCGTTGCGGTGTTTGTCGTTGTATTGAGCGATGTCGTTCGCGGCGACGCTTCGCCGTTTGCAATTTTATAAACTCGGTAATTGCTTTCCGTTCCGCCCGCAGCGTCCTTTTCGAGATAATTAAACGTCACGTCGGCTTGCGATAAGCCGTTGTTGGTCAGCGTCCAGTAACGCTGAAGCCGCCCGCTCGGCAAACCGATTGTTTGCGGATATTGAGACTGCACGGCTTTGACCGTAAAATTGCCGCCGCCGATAACATTTGAAAGCTGAACCGGAGAATATCCGTTTGCCGTCCCGACCGGAAAATTGAAGCTCGAAGAATTAACGCATTGCTGCAAGCTGCCTTGAATATAATGCGCCGCAGAGGCTCCGGCGATGCTGCCGCCGCAATTTATAATTACAATATTGTTGCCGACATCGAGCTTGCCGCCGCTCAAATCGAGCGTCCCGCTGACGTTTACGGTGCCGGAAATCGCGTTATTGCCGCTGACCGACAAAGTACCGCCGATTCTGACCGTCACGTCTCTGACCGGCGTATTATTTGCCAAGGTCACGACCAGCGGGCTGGGAACAACAACGTCCGTTGCCTGAATAATAGTTCCGTAATCCCAAGTTGCTCCGTTGTTAGAGTTTCCATTGATGATTGCGGTCGCTGACGGACGGAAAAGCGTGACGCGGTTGTCGTTCGGTCGAGCCACGACTAAACGGTCGTTTACCGAATCAAAAGCGTAATTCAGAGACGCGCCGCCGCTCGCGCTCGAACCGCGTGCGCTGTTGTTGACGGTAATCGCTCCGAAGGTCGTTGCGGCGTTGCCCGCTCCGTAGGTAATAGCTCCGGCGTTTTTGATTGACGCCCGATCCCAATTCGTACTCGTCACGACATAATTGCCGTTCGGCAAAGCAACGACGCCCGCATTGCCGACATTATCGTCAACAGTCGTGCCGATTAAGCTGTTTCCCGGCGAGACGGTGCCGTTTGTGCCGCCCGCTCCGTCGCTCCACGTCACCGCCCCAACCCTTAAAACCGTTCCGTTTCTCACATTCGGGCTGACTACGACATAATTATTGTTTGCCAGAGGAACGACCTTTTGCCCGACATTGTCGCCTGAGCTGTTTCCGATCAAGCTGTTCGCCGCCGAAATAGTTCCCGATGTCAACGTCGAACCGTCGCGCCAAGTTGCAGCGCCGCGCCCGCCGCTCCAATTCGGACTTTGAATCACATAATTGCCGTTTGTAAGCGCAGCGCCGTAATCCGAGCCGATTCGGTCGCCCGCGCTTGTTCCGACTAAGCTATTTGCCGCCGAAACAGTTCCGCTCACTGCGGCAAGCCCGTTCATCCAGGTTACTGCGCCCGAATTGTTGTTCCATCCCGGACTAAAAACCACGTAATTGCCGTTTGTCAGCAGCAGCGTTTTACCGCTGCCGACTAAATCGTTCGGATTTGCGCCGGTCAAACTATTTCCCGCGCCGACCGCTGCCGAAGCCGCCGCCGCGCCGTTTACCATTGTTACTGCGCCGCGAGCTTCGTTCCAATATTCGCTGGTGACAACGTAATTGCCGTTTGGGAGCGCCAAAACGCCGCGACCGATGCTGTCAAATTCATTAGCTCCGTAAAGACTGTTTGCGGCTGAAACCACGCCGCTGGTGCCGGTCGAGCCGTTTCCCCAGGTTACTGCGCCGTTATCTTGAAAATTAACACTGCAAACAGGACAGCTCACCACGTAATTGCCGTTGGTTAGCGGATAAATTCCGCCGCTGTTTGAGATTCCGCCAAGTTGAACGGAAATATTTGTGCCGACCAGGCTGTTGGTGTCGCTCACAATGCCGGAACTTCCGGTTATGCCGTCGCCCCAGGTTGCCGCGCCCGTCTGGTTGTTCCAGTCCGAACTTCCGACGACGTAATTGCCGTTGATCAGAGGAACAACGCCGGGCGAGCCGCCGACTTGATCGTTAGCTTGCGAGCCGACAACACTGTTGGACGAAGAAATCACGCCGCTGACGCCCCCGGTTTTGCTGCCCCACGTTGCGGCTCCGGCGTCGGGCGCAGACATTGGGATGTTGTCCCAGCGACTGTTGATCACGACATAATTGTCGTTCGTCAGGATTGTGACTCGAACGTTTTCAAAGTCTCCGGTGCTGCTTCCGACGAGGCTGTTTGCGGAGGAAACTGTTCCGATTGCGCCGTCTGTCGCGGAATTGCCGAAAGTCGCTGCGCCGACGCCGTTCCAATTGCCACTTAAAACCACGTAATTGCCGTTCGCCAAAGCGATGACATCAGCATCACCTACTGCATCGCCCGAAACTGTTCCGACGAGCGAGTTTGAGCCGGAAATTGCGCCGGTCGCGCCGCTTGCGGCGCTGCCGAAAGTAGCCGCGCCGCGTCCGCCGTTCCAGTTCGCGCTGCGAACGACATAATCGCCGTTCGTCAAAGCCTTTACCCCGTAATTGCTGACGTTATCGCCCGGTGCGCTACCGATTAAACTGTTTCCGGCGGTAATTATGCTGCCGCAGCCGCTAATCGGACTGCAAACGGTCGCCGCGCCGCGGAAATTGCTCCAATTCGGGCTGCTGACGACAAATTTTCCGTTTGCCAAAAGAGTCACGCCGCCGCTTCCGACCTGATCACTATGCTCGTCTCCGGTCAAAGCGGAAATCAAAGCTCCGCTGCCGCCGTTGTAAAGAAAAACCGCGCCCGCGTCTTCAACCGGAAACGGCACGGTGATGTCGTAAAACGGATCGGTCACAACGAGATTGCCGTTCGGCAAAACGACGGTCATTGCTCCGAATCGTTCGGTTCCAGCCGGACCGACCAAATCGTTTTGCGTGGCTAAGAGGGCTTCTACCGCTTCGACTTCCTTAGGTGCGAGAAAATCCTGACCCGGCATTACGGTCGGCAAACACAAAACAAAACTCAAAAAGAATAAGAGTCCGCGATGAATCGCAGTTTTTTGCCGACACGAAAAGCGCATTAACGAACGGACGTTACCCATTTCAAATTTTCTCATGATTTATTAATTGCGACGTTGAAAAGGCTTGCGGACAAGACTTATAAAGGAATTTAATTCTACTAAATACGATAAGGCGTGACAAGCAGGCGCGGCTTAATCGCAAATTAAGCCGTTTGGTTTCCGGCATATTACGAACGGTTTGTGATGGCATTATAAATGGTTCATAATTTTATTTGGAGCGTTCGATTTTTATGTCATTAATCAAACCTTTTCGCGCCGCCCGTCCCGCGCCGAGCCTTGCGGCGCAAATCGCGTCCGTGCCGTATGATGTCGTCACCCGCAAAGAAGCAAAGCATCTGGCTGATGAATCGCCGCACAGTTTTTTGCGCGTTACGCGCGCCGAAATTGATTTGCCCGAAACAACCGACGTTTACGCGCCGGAGGTTTACCAACGGGCGAAAGAAAATCTCGATCAATTTATCAATCGAGCCATTTTGATTGAAGAAGCGAAGGCCTGTTTGTACATTTACCGGCTCACGGTCGGCGGACACTCGCAAACCGGCGTCGCGGCTTGCTGCTCGCTTGACGAATACGACCGTAATTTGATTAAAAAGCACGAAAAAACGCGCCCTGACAAAGAAGACGACCGAACCCGGCACATCGTTAAAACACGGTCGCAAACGGGCTTGGTTTTTCTTTGCTATCGCGGAACCGAACAAATTAACCGCCTCGTTTCGCGCGCGACGACAACCGCGCCGCTTTATGAATTTACGGCTCAAGACGGAGTCGAGCACATCATTTGGCGCGTCGAGCAAACCGCTGATTTGGTCGCCGCGTTTGCCAAAGTTCCCGCGCTTTACATTGCCGACGGACATCATCGCGTCGCCAGCGCAAGCCGCGCGCAGCAAATTCTCAAAGAACAAGCCGGAGGCGCAAACGGCGATTATGATTTCTTTGCGGCTGCAATGTTTCCCGCCGCAGAATTGAAAATTCTGGCTTACAATCGCGCCGTCAAAGATTTGAACAATTTAAGCGACGAAGAATTTTTAGCGCGCGTTCGTCAAAGTTTCATCGTCGCAGAAACCTCGATTCACGTTCCCGAACGACGCGGCGAATTTTGTTTGTATCTTTCGGGAAAATGGTACAAATTAATTTTTAACGTTCAGTTTCTCCGCGAGCTGAACCCGGTTGACGCGCTCGATGTTTCGCTTCTGCAGGATTTTCTGCTCTCGCCGATTTTGGGAATCAAAGACGTTAGAACCGACGAGCGAATCCAGTTTGTCGGCGGCGCGCGCGGAACGAAATGTCTGGAAAAACTGGTCAACGAAAAACACGCGCAAGCCGCGTTTTCGCTGTTTCCGACGGCGATTGAAGATTTGCTTCGGATTTCGGACGCGGGCGAGATTATGCCGCCAAAATCAACGTGGTTCGAGCCGAAACTGCGAGACGGATTGCTCGTGCATTTGATTTAAACGCCGAGACGCAGAAGACGCCAAGAGAAATTCAAAGTGTTTTATTCTTCTTTTCTTAACTCGGCGTCTTTGCGTCTCGGCGGTTCAATTTAATTTTGTTCGAGACAAACCGCTTAATTTTGCGTCCGTTTGAAGACGCCGATATAGATGCGATTGCCGCATTTCGCTCCGACTCGCGTTTTATGCGTTTTATTAAGCCCGTCGAAACACGGCGCGAAACGGTTTCATGGATAAGAATGGTTTCGCGTCATTGGGAAACCGACAATTTCGGGTTTTGGGCTGTAGTTTTAAAAGAAACCGGCGCGGTCGTCGGTTGGAGCGGAACCTGGATTTTGTGGGAAACGAAAGAACCGGAAATCGGTTTCGCCGTTGCGCCCGCTTTTTGGGGCAAAGGTTTCGGAACGGAAGCCGCCGCATTTGCTTTAAAATACACTTTTGAAAACCGCGCAGCAGAGCGCGCCGTCGGCTTGACGATGCCGGAAAATCTGGCTTCGCGCCGGGTGATGGAAAAGCTCGGAATGCGTTTTGACGAGGAAAGATATTTTAATTCGTACGGTTTGACGCTGGCTCGCTACGCGATTACAAGGAACGAATATGCTCGAAACGGAAAGATTGCTTCATCGGAAATTCACGATGGATGATTTGGACAAATTAATTGAACTGCGTTCGGATTCTGAAGTTAATAAATATCTCGGCGGCACTCGAAAGCAAAACCCGGAATCTATTGCAACGCGTCTGCAATTTTATATTGAATGCTACGATAAATTCGGTTTCGGAGTAACGGCAATGATTTGGAAAGAAACCGGCGAGATGATCGGCTGGGGCGGTTTGATGCCGCTGGAAGACACAGGCGAAATCGAAGTCGGTTACGGAATGAGCAAAGAATTCTGGGGCAAGGGAATTGGTCTGGAAGCCGCTCTCGGCTGGCTCGATTACGGTTTTAATCAAGCCGGACTCGAAAGAATCGTCGCCGTCGCGCAGCCGGAAAACGTCGGTTCGTGGCGAATTATGGAAAAATGCGGAATGCGTTACGAGAATACCGAAACGCACTATGGAATTGAATGCCTTTTTTATGCAATTTCAAAAGAAGAATTTAACGGGAGACACAAATGAAAAATTTAATCTTTTTAGCTTTGCTTTTAGTTTCTGTGCCAACTGTTTTGGCTTCAGTTCAAACGCCGAAAAGCAATTGGGCGAAATTCGGCGACAATAAAATTCACTATTACGACATCGGCAGTTCAAAACAAAAATCGGCGCTGGTTTTTGTTCACTGCTGGACTTGCAACAATGATTTCTGGCGCGAATCAATGACTGCGTTTCCTGAAATGCGCGTCATTGCGGTTGATTTAATCGGACACGGAAAAAGCGATAAACCGAAAACCGATTACACGATGGAATATTTCGCCAAATCAATCGAAGCGGTTCTCAAAAACGCGAAAGTCGAAAAAGCCGTTCTTGTCGGTCACAGTATGGGAACTCCAGTAGTTCGCCAGTTTTATCGGCTTTACCCGGAAAAAACTGCCGGTTTGGTCGTTGTTGACGGCGCTTTGCGACCGTTTGCGCCGAGAGCGGAAATTGAAAAATTCTTTGCGCCGATGCGGGCAAATTATAAACAGGTCGCGCAAGGCTTTATTGACGGAATGCTCCAGCCCATTAAAGAAGACAAGCTCAAAACCGAGATTCGCACGGCGATGCTCGCAACGCCGGACTATGTCGCTCTTAGCGCAATGGACGGAATGTATGACGAAAAGATTTATACGCCGGACAAAATCAACGTTCCGGTTCTGGCAATTCTGGCGAAATCGCCGTTTTGGGCTGCGGATACCGAGCAGTTTTTACGCGGTCTTGCGCCGAATCTCGAATTTCAGATGTGGGACGGCGTCAGCCATTTTTTGATGATGGAAAAACCCGCTGAATTTAACCAAAGCGTTAAGGCTTTTCTGGTTAAAAATAAATTGGCGAAAAAATAATCTTGCTAAAAACGCTCATCGGTTTTACGCTGAGAAGCGACAAGAACTTGTCGCTTCTCAGCGTTTTGTCACTTCCACGCCTGCCGATTTTAAAACCGCAATGCAAAGAGATTCCTTCAAAATCGTTCTCGCCGTAATTTTTACAATTTATTTTCTCTGGTGCGCTTATTCGCCGATTGACGCCGTTTTTCTGCATTTCGTTCACACGCCGATTCACGAAGCCGGTCACGTTTTCTTTCGCTTTTTCGGTGAATTTATGGGAATTGCGGGCGGCTCTTTGTTTCAGGTCGTCGTGCCGCTCGTCTTTTTCGGTTATTTCGTCTGGCACGAAAAGCCTTTTTCCGCCGCAATCGTTTTGTTCTGGGTCGGGCAAAGCGTCACGGATGTTTCGGTTTACGCGGCTGATGCGGTCGTGATGCAGTTGCCGCTGTTAAGCGGGGTGACGGGAAGCGAAGGCGGATTTCACGATTGGAATTATCTTTTAACCGAAACCGGATTGCTGCGCCATACAAATTTAATCGCCAATTTGCTGCGTTTCTTCGGTACAATAACAATCATCATCGCTTCGGTCGGCGCGTTTTTGTACGCGAGAAAAGGCGAAAGCGTAATTTCCGATTTCGACGATTTCTGATAAGTTGCTGTTATGAAAACAACGCTTATCACCGGCGCTTCGGGCGGAATCGGCGAAGCCTTCGCTCGCAGGTTGGCAGAGGAAAAACATAATCTTTTCCTTGTCGCGCGTTCGGGCGAAAAATTGGCGGCTTTGTGTGAAGAATTAAAAGCGAAACACAATATCGAAGCCCAGTTTTTTCCGCTCGATTTGACCGAAAGGGAATCGGACGCCAGACTTTTCGAGCAAACCGAACGTCTCGGTCTGCAAATCGAATGGCTGATTAATAACGCAGGTTTCGGCAATTTCGGCGAATTTGCCGACGCAGATTTGGACAGAGAATTGGCGATGATTGATTTAAACGTGCGTTCGCTCCTCGCTCTGACGCATCGCTATTTAAAACCGATGCGCGAGAGACGAAGCGGCGTTATTGTCAACGTTTCTTCAACGGCGAGCTTTCAACCTATACCGTTTATGGCGACTTACGCCGCTACAAAATCGTTTGTCACGAGCTTTAGCGAAGCGTTGTGGGAAGAAAATCGCAGCTTCGGCGTCAAAATCATAGCGCTTTGTCCGGGCGGGACGCGGACAAATTTCTTTAACGAAGCCGGAGTCGGCGGGAAAATGCCTTTGCGCGCTTTGGAAACGCCCGAAGCCGTAGTTGAAACGGCTTTGCGCGGCGTGCGAGCCGGACAAAGCCACATAATTTCCGGCTGGTCAAACTATTTTGCCGCTCAAGCGGGAAATTTCTTTCCAAATTCGTTAATCGCGCGTATAATCGGAAAGGTCTTGCGCCCGCGTGTGCAAGCCGAAAATGGGCGGTAAAATTCGGAGTTTCATTGCGCTTTCCCGTAAAGCCTTGCCAAAAGGCATCTTTTTGTATTAGAGTAAGAACTGCCCTATCAAACTGACAATAATAAATAATTTGTCTGAGTTAGAAGTTTTACCCAGAAAACTGTCATCGGGGCTTTTTGTTTTAATAAAACAAAAAATCTGATTCGCGTTTAAGTCGCCTTTCTTCGATTGGCTATCTATCGAACGCGGTTCACTACGCGAGATCGTATGACTCGCGCATAACTCGCTAAAATAAGGAGCTAATTTGATGATTAAAAAGAACGACCCGTTCTACACTTTTGTAGTTACACGTTCTAATCAACATCGTATTCAGATACGTCGTATTGAAATTTCCAAACTCTGGCTGCAATCGGTCGCCGGCATCGCAATTGTCTCATTCGGTTTTATTTCATACAGCTTTTATAATTTAATTCGGCAAACCAATGATTCAGAGCTGGCTCAACATCAGCAACAAATTCAGTTTGCGCCATCAGCTTTAGCCGTCAGTGGCGAAGGCGGACCGGAAGAAACCGAGATTTACACCTTCAATGAACCGACGAGCGACGTGCTTTACGCAAAAATACGCGCTCTCGAAGAAACCTTGCGCGACCGCGCCAGCATTCCTTCAATTTATCCTTTAGTCGGAAAAATCAATAACGAATTCGGATTGCGCTCGAACCCGTTCGGCGGAGGCGGCGTGGAACACCATTCGGGATTGGATATTGACGGCGATAGAGGCGAAATCGTCGTTTCGCCTGCGGAAGGCGTCGTCGTTAAAACCGGCTGGCAAGGCGGTTACGGCAATATGATCGAAATCAGCCATGGCAACAATTTAACTACTCGTTACGGACACCTTTCGCAAATCGGCGTTGAGATCGGTCAAACCGTAACGCGCGGTCAGGAAATCGGTCGCGTCGGTTCGACGGGACGCTCGACCGGACC
Source organism: Pyrinomonadaceae bacterium (assembly GCA_036388775.1). Taxonomy (GTDB): domain Bacteria; phylum Acidobacteriota; class Blastocatellia; order Pyrinomonadales; family Pyrinomonadaceae; genus JALZCH01. The sequence continues at coordinate 13,937 of DASVRD010000084.1, forward strand.
GCACCTTCATTACGAAGTGCGACTCGAAGATCAACCGATTGATCCGCGCAGTTATCTGCCGCCCGAAGCAGGGATTGTCAATCAATAACAAAATAAAAAAGCCACCCGTTGAGGTGGCTTTTTTATTTTGTTATTTCAACGTAAGTCTTATTTCGGCAGACTGTTTTTGGCTTCCATTGTGATACTCCGCTTAGTTCCATTTCGCAAAATCTCAATCGTCACTTGGCGAAATGAATTATCAAGATCGGCTCCGGCAAACTTTTGCCCGTTTATTGTTTCGATTCTATCTCCGGCGAGAATGCCTTTTTCCGCTGCCGGACTGTTTGAATTAACCGATTCTATTGTTCCGTCACCCGAAATTTTCTCGATTCCGAAAAACGATAAAACTTTGTCGGGGGCAACTTTTCCCCTAAACTCAGGCTGAATCAAGGGTGTCGCGGCGGGAGCGACTCCCATCATCGGTTTTGTATTTATCGGTTCATCAATATCTCGGCTTTTAATCGGCTCTTTGTCTGTTTTGCGAACAGCCGAATTCGGTTGCTTTGTTGAAACATTCCGACGCGCAGTTTGCTCGCCGACGTTTGCGACAGGCGGAGCTTGTTTCCGCGCAAACGGCGTTTCGATTAATAAATTGTTGTTAGTCTCCGCCAAAATTTGCGGAGTCGGCGACGTTATCGGCTGCGGATTTAGGATTGGCGCAGGATTACCGGATTGAACCACGACCGGAGTCGTCTCGGTTTCCGGCGATAAGACGTTGTAATTAGTAAAAACAAACGCCGAAACCGCGACAGCCGCCAGCGCGGGTGAAGCGAAAGCAAACCTGCGAATCCAAACGCGATTGCCGTTTGCCGCAACGGGCGGCGAATTGAGTTTCGCGCGCACGCCGAATTCAAAATTCGCAGGCGCGTTAATGTGTTCGAGCTTGGCGAAGAGTCGGCTCAGGCATTCGCGTTCTTCTCTGAACGTTTTGCAGCCCGAACAGGCTTCGAGATGACGATTTAATTCGGCTGTGAATGCCGCTTCGTCAATTTGGTTTTTGAATGATTGACAATTCATCTTTAAAAATAATTCTTCAATTTGTCGCGCAGCAGATTTCTTCCGCGTGAGATGCGCGATTTTATCGTTCCTTCGTTAGCGTCTAAAATTCGAGCGATTTCTTCATAACTCTTGCCCTCAACGTCGCGCAAAATCAAAGGCGCGCGGTAATTTTCCGGCAATGTGGCAATCGCTTTCGCCACAATTTCTTTGATTTGCTCGTCGGCGAGCGCGGCGTCCTGCAAAGGTTTTTCGTCCGTCGGCTGAAACTCAGTCTTTTCGCCTTCTTCCGTGTGCGATTGAAACAAACCCGTCAGGGAAATCAGGCGGCGGCGCTTTCGTTTTCTCAGCTCGCTGATGGCGAGATTCGACGCGATTCGATAAATATAAGTCGAAAAAGCGTAACCCGCGTGATAACGCTCGGCGGCGCGGTAAACGCGAACAAAAGTTTCCTGCGCCAGATCAACCGCTTCCTCGTAATCGTTGAGCATCCGGTAAATAAAATTTGTAATCGGATTGCGATAACGATTGATAATCTCTGCAAATGCGGCTTCGTCTCCGTTTCGGGTCGCTTCCAAAAGCTCGTGGTCGGACAGAGATTCAACCGCTCGCGCAGCTTGTTTTATTTCGCCGGTTGATGTGACTGATTCCATCCGAGGTTTACAGCTCGCCGCTGTTTGCGTCAATAAAATCAATCGGAAGCGAAAACTTTAATTTTAGCGTTTCAAATATCCCGAAAATTTCGGTTACTGACTGAAACACGCTGAAACAACTCAAAAGTTCCACAAATCCGATTGTCAAAATTCACAGCCGAAGCCCAACGTTATGCGCGCTCCGGCTGTTCTTCCAAAATAACAAATTCAACTTAGTTTTACTGCTTAGTTTTACTGCTCAATTTTTTTTGGCGAGCGGACGATTTTCCGGTTTGACGGTCATCACCAGCACGAGAAACTCATTCGGGCGCGATGTCGTCAGAGTTCCGACAACGGTCGGCTCGTTTAAATCAATGCTCAGCGGGCGAGCCGTAATTCCGAGATTTTCGTAATTTGTGACCGGAGTGCTGTTTCCGTTGTTGGCGACAAACGTCGTAACCGGAATTCGGATGCCGAAACGCAAAAGGTCAATTTGAACCGCGCCGGTTTGATTCGGTTTGATTCCATTTAAAGTCAAATCATAAAAACCGAGCGATTTAACATCCGTTTGCTGTGCGCTAAACGGATTAACGGCTTTGGTTTCCAGATTCCCCTGTGCTGAAACGCGGTTTAACAGCGTCATCACCAAACCGTAATCGCTGGCGCTGAAATCCGTTCGTAATTTTTTCGCAATCGGCTGCAAACTGTTCGGAAGCTGGTTGCTTCCGGTTTCGCCCGGAGCGTTTGATTTTAAAAGCTGCAAAACAATTTCGTAGCTTTCCGTACCGGTTTCGGCTTTTTGATTATTTTCCTGCGCGACGACCGCAAGTGCGTTGAAACAAATCAAGGCGCAAAGCGAAAGCGCAAATACAACGATGCGGGGCATTTTATTCATTTTAGTTTTCTCCATTTAAAAATTTAAGAACTGCTGACCTCTGCCGCACTTTCACGCGCGAAAGAGAATCCGGTTTCAAAATATCTTTTAAACAAAAAAAAGCGGGCTGGACAGCCCGCTTTTGAATACTTGAATGTTTTATTTTATACCGCCTGAAACTGCGCCTCGTCAATTTTAGTTCCGTAAGTGACGGTCAGCACGTTTGTTTCTTCGAGCTGCTTGCCGTCGGCGTAAAGCACCGAGCGATACGGAACAAGCGTTCCCTGCGCGAAACGATAATCGTAAAAACGGCGGACGAATTTCGTCGGCGCGCCGCTTTCGCTCAAAGCCATCGTATATTCGAGCGATTGTACGCGGAAGGTTTTGGCGCTGATGTTAAAACGAGTAGCGTGTCCCTGTTTGTCGGTCACGTCCAGTATAAAATACTCGACGCTCATACTTTTATCTTTTCCCGCAAGATTTAGCGTCGAGCCGTTTTCCTTGTAGCGCAGGAGAGCGTCAATGCTGTGAAACATCTGCGCCTGAAAAGCGCGGTCGGCTTCGGTGCGCGGCGTAAAAGTCGTGTTGTTGATCACGCCGAAAGTTTTCGCCGTGTCGTAAATCAAAGCGTATTCGGCTTGCGGAGTTTTTTGATTAACGCGCACGCGGTCTTTGTCGAGCGACGCGCCTCGCATAATGCGGCGCTCGTAGTTCGATTCGTCCGCTTTGCCGTCCTCGCCAAAGCGACGGATTTGCCCGGTTTCGACTTCGGTTTTGCGAATCTGCGCGAGCGTGTTGCGCCCGCCGTATCCGCCGTAAGCGTAAATCGCTAATTCGGCGACTTGCTCGGCGGTTGGATTTTTGATGTCGAAGGAAATCGGTTTCGGTTTTTCCTGTTTCTCTTTTTTCTCTTGTTTTTCCTGATTTTTGGGTTGATTTTGAGCCGAAGCATCGGCGACAAAGCCGGTCGCGGCAAAACCGGACAAAACAAGAAACGAACTTAAAAACTTGCGAAGCAGCACTTAAAAAAAGTCTCCTAGTAAAATTAACTTACAGCTTGGACGAGCGGAAAGGAAGAGTATCAAATTTCAATCGCTGATTTTAGCACAACGAACATTTTTCCGCAGTTACGCTTAAATTGATGCCGTAAAAGAATCTTAAAGATGCCTTTGCCGTTGCGGAAAGAAGCCGAAATTTAGTTCGCACAAGCGCCGAAAAAATATTGTCTGTTTGACATCTGCGGTGTCGTCAAATAAATTTCTTGTTTTCACCTTGTCTCCAAATTGGCGACAGTGCAAATTTATCAAAACCAAATTATTGAGAAAGGATTTAAATTTTATGAAAAGAATCGGCTTATTATTCGGACGCGAAGTAACTTTTCCGGCAAATTTTATTAAAACAATCAACGAACGCAGCAACGGCGAGGTAGTCGCCGAAATGGTTAAAATCGGCGGCATCAAGCACGACGAGGGCAAACGCTACGATTTAATCATTGACCGCATCTCGCACGAAGTGCCGTATTATCGCGCTTTTTTGAAAAAAGCCGCGCTCGAAGGAACGATTATCATCAACAACCCCTTTTGGTGGTCGGCTGACGATAAATTTTTTAATTACAGCCTGGCGGCGAGATTGGGCGTAGCAATTCCGAAAACCGTTTTGCTCCCGCAGCGCTCTTATATCGAAGGCATTGTGCCGGATTCATTGAAAAATCTCGAATATCCGGTTGATTGGGAAGGAATTGTCGAATACACGGGCTTTCCGGCATTTTTGAAACCGCACGACGGAGGCGGCTGGAAAAACGTCTCGAAAGTTAATTCTTTGCAGGAGCTGTGGAAAGAATACAACGAAAGTGGCACGCTATGTATGGTTTTGCAGGAGGGAATCGAATTCGACCAATTCGTCCGCTGCTACTGCGTCGGGCAGGAAAAAGTTTTGATTATGCCTTACGATCCGACGAAACCATATTTGTCGGGAATGCAGTACGTGCAAATAGAAAATTACCTGTCGCCGGAATTGTACGCCCGGGTCGAACGCGACGTGCAAACGATTTGCCGCGCTTTGGGCTACGATTTAAACACGGTCGAGTTTGCGATTAAAGACGGCATTCCGTACGCGATTGATTTTATGAATCCGGCGCCCGACGCCGAGCTTGCTTCGGTCGGCGAGTACAATCACAACTGGATCGTTAACGAAATGACCGATTACATTCTGCGCCGTATGAACGAAACAACCGCGCCCGCGAATACCTATCGCTGGGATGCTTTACTCCGAGGCAGCGACAACAACGCTGACAGCGGAATCGCCGCAGCGGAGACCAAAAAGAAATCTGCTCCGAGAGCGAAAAAAGCCGAAGTTTCAACCGGAGAAACCAGCGCGCCGAAACGAGCCAAAAAAGCAGCTTCGGAATAGATTGAGAATTTTGAAATAAAAAAAAAGGTGCGGCTATGAACCGCACCTTTTTTTATACAAGCGTCAATCCGTAACTTAACGCCTGATCTTAAAAACTGTACCTGAGACCGAATTGCAGAACGCGCGGAGTGCCTTGGATGGAGGTGAAATTCCACCAATCCGCAGGCGGCGTGTTTGCTTGCGGATCTACTCCCACTTGCAATGTGCGGACAGTTCCCATTCTCTGCGTGTTCGTCACATTAAATCCTTCGGCGCGAATTTGCAGTTGGTGATTTTCGCCCCACGGCATCGTAAATGATTTGGCAAGACCTAAATCGAGACCGACGTAACCGGGAAGTCGAATGACGTTTCGGTCTCCGGTTTCTCCCGGTTTGGCGTTGCGCCAGCTTTGGAAAGCAGCCGTTCGATCACAACCGAAAGCGTTTGGAGCCGATCCGTCTTCGCCGCGCGTCGGGCAGGATTGAACCGGTCTGAGGCGAACGCTGTTGCTTTGGATGTTCCAGTTGGTCGCCCACAAAGTGTCATACGGCGAATAAGTCGGCAAGCCGGAATTCCAGCGGAAGATTCCCGAAAGCTGCCAGCCGCCGAGAAAGGCGTTAACAACCTTATTCGTGTCACTAAACAACCATCTGCCGCGCCCGACCGGAATTTGCCAGACGCCGTTAACGTTGATGATATGGCGCACGTCAAAATCCGAATTGGCGTAGCTGTCTTGCTGCCGAATCGGATTTACGATCAGCGCCGTTCCGAAATTTCCGCTGGTTTGCAGACCGGAAGCGTCGTCCAGCGAATGCGAAAGCGTGTAGTTGAAGTCCATTGTCAATTTATCTCCGAGGCGCTGACGAACGGAAAGCGTCCCGGCATGATAGTTTGACCTGCCGATTGAGCCGACCGATCCGAGCGCGGCATATTGCGGGTGATAAAAGACCGGGCTGAGTCCCGCGCTCCGCAAAGCGACATCAATCTCGCTTTGCGTGGTTACCCAATCGTTATTGTTGAAGATTAAGGCGTCGCCGAAGACCGCTTGCGTTGCATTTGTTGCGTAGGAGGCGCGGCTTGAGCCTAACATATTGCGTGCAAAATTGGGCACGTTGGCAAATAGATTCTCAAAATATGCAATCGCCGGTATATTCCTAACTGCCGCTTGTCGCGCCGCCTCTCGCTGTGAACTAGGGAGGGCGGCAATCGCCGGGGCTACGCTTCTGCGGTAGTCTTCCAGCATTCCGGCTGCGGTGTACCAATCCATTCCCGATCCCGGATCAGTCAAATTGTTCGCCGTCGCCACGTCGCGCGATGCGAGCAGGTTACGCGCGGCGCGCCCGATGTAGGACGCTTGAACCACAAATCCGGCGGGAAGCGAACGCTCAAAAGTGAGATTCCAGCTATAATGAATCGGGGCGACCAGATTCTCGTCAAGCGATGATTCGATTCGCCGGGTGTTATCGGCAGGCTGCATCTGCGGAAACTTCAGATTCGTCGGAACCGTGATTCTCGGCAAGCTTCTCACGTCTTGAGCAAAACCTGTGAAAAGCGGGCAGAGAACCGTCGTCGTATTACAAGTTCCGGCGGCAAGTGCCTGTGCCGAGGAAAATCCCAATCGGTTGTTTAAATCAAACGAAACCGCCAATTGCTGACCGTAATAATCGTTTGTAATTCCAAAACCGCCGCGAATAACCGATTCGCTGTTTCTGCCGAAAATTGTTCCCAAAAATCCGTCTCCGAAATCGGGCGACCAGGCGACGGCAACGCGCGGCTGGAAATTATTTTTGTCCCAGTTGTAAAGCGGAGAGCGACCGTTTTCAGGACCGGAAAGCTCGACCGAAATCGGGTCGTTATACGGAACCCCGCGAGCTGCGCCTTCAACGCGGCGGCGGAAAAATTCTGCCAGAGGCATACTCGGCTTCACTTCGTAACCGTTTGTTTCATAAACCGGGCGGCTGATTCCATAGCGCAATCCGTAAGTCAGAGTTAAGTTCGGCGTTATCTTCCAGATATCCTGACCGTAAACGTCGTATTCCTCGGTCGCAAACTCGCGCTCGCTCGGAGTTCCCGCCGGGAGCAGATTTCCCTCCCGGTCAAAGGTAAACCGGGCTGTATACGCCGTCAATCTGCCGAGCAGCGCGACCGCCGCGTCGCGGGCAGCGTTGCGATCTGCGCCGGCTCCAAATGCAGAAAAGGTGTTTAGCGCGTCCGTAATCGGCGACCCGCTGCTGGCGTAACCGGTCGGATTTGTAAAAGCGACATCATACGCAGTGGAGTAAGTCGTGCGCTTGTTGCGAATAAGACGAATGTTCGTGCCGAATTGGACGACGTGGTTTCCTTTGACCCAGGAAAGGTCATCAACTATATTCTGAACGGGCGTTATACGCGAAATTGTCCTTGAATCGAGGACCGGAAAGAAGACGTTGCGAAAATAAATTTCATTTTTCGCCGCATCGCCTTGAAATGTGAACGCCTCACGCGTCAAGCCGTAACGGAAATTGTTGACCACACTGTTGTTGACGGTCCAAACATGCCCGATGACAAAACCGAACGGGTGCGACCAGGTGTCTTGCGAAGGCGTGTCGGGAAATACTCGTGAACCGCCGAATAAATCGTGCTGAACCTGAAAGCGGGCGTTGATCTGCTGTTTCGATGTCAGTTTGTAGTCGAAACGCCCGACGTGCGCGTTCAATTTTACCGAAATCGGCGTGTTAAATCGAAAACCGGCGGTGTTTAGACCGTCTCCGATAGTATTGTCATTCGCCGGATACTTTTGCGCCGCTTCTGCCAGAGCCGCAATCGCCAAAGGATTCGCTCCTCCCATCGCCGGAAAAATAGTAGCCAGATTAGCCGCTGTGACTGTCGTAATGCCGCCGCTAGCGTTCCTGTAGCGAACTTCTCCGCGACCTAAACTGGCGGTCGGAACTCTCGAAACGACCGTTCTTTCGCTTTTATCGCGCCGCGCTTCGTAGCTGTAGAAGAAGAACAGGCGATCTTCGATAATCGGTCCGGCGACGGTGCCGCCGAATGTGTTGCGCCTAAGTTGCGGGCGCTCTAATCCGCTGCGGTTATTAAAAAAGTCGTTCGCCGTAAAAGCCGTGTCGCGATTGTATTCAAAAAGCGAGCCGTGAAAATTGTTGGTTCCGCTTTTTGTGACGAGCGAAATTTGCGCGCCGGAAGAGCGTCCGAAAGCGGCGTTCGGATTGGTCGTCGTGACGCGAAATTCTTCGATGGCTTCGCCGCTCAGACGCAAAACCGTTCCAGTGTCGGGAGATTCCGAAAATCCCCTAATCGCGTTTGAGCCTTCTCCGCCTTTTGGCGCTCCCGCCTGATTTGTCTGGGCTTCGTTAATATCCACGCCGTCGAGAGTAACGTTTGATTGGTCGGCGCGCGCTCCGGCAACATAGCCTTCGCGTGTTGCGCCCGGCTGCAAAGTTAGGAGCGAATTTACGTCGCGGGCTTCGAGCGGAAGCTGTGTGATCTGGCGCGAGACGATATTGTTGCCGAGACTCGCGTCCTGAGTGTTGATGAGAGATTCATTTCCTCCCGACGTGACGATAACGGTCTCGGTGAGACCGCCGACTTCAAGCTGTGCGCTTGCCTCGGTCGGCTTTGAAATCAGCGCCCGCACGTCTTTTAAAACCGCTTTTTTAAAGCCGGCGGCACTGACTTCGATTGTATAAGTATCGGGCGGAATGGCGTTAAAGGCGTATGTTCCGCTCTCGTTGGTAGTTTGCGTTCGGGTAAAGTTTTTCTCCGGGTTTGACAAAACGACGGTCGCTCCCGTCAGAACATTACCTTGCGCGTCGGTGATTGTTCCGCTGATTGAAGAAGTGTCGGTCTGGGCAAAGGTTTGTTGACCGATAAACAGAGAGAAAATCAATGCAAAGCACATGAAAAAGGCATTGATTTTTGAGTCGCGTTTATTCATTGAATCTGCCTCCGAATACAGTTGCTCAAACCGGTTTGAGTTTTGAGCCGTGATAAAATGGAAATAGCAAGAAAAGCGAGAAAACCGTTTCAACGACGGCTTTTATCAAGCCCGATGGTTTCCCGGCATACTTGCGTTCAATCAAGAATCCGCCGCTGCGGTTCTATCAAATTCAAATTGTAGAAAACAAAAAGAATTGCTGAATATTCAGAAAAACCAGCCCGTCTTTAAATCAACGAGTTTTATTTATGAGAAAAATTCTACCGGCTTCAAATTTGTTTACGGTCATTTGCCTTGAACAGAAGATTTGCGTTTATCGAGCTTGCGTTTTCGTAAATCAAATCTATCACCGGGCTGTGCCAGATAAATAATTAACGCCTGCCTTTGACCGGCATTTGCGCTAACCAGCATCACCTGACTTGCGCCGACAACTTCGGCAAAACGGTTATCTGTTACCAGAATCGCCGTGCTTTCGTCTATTCCAACGCCGAATTTTTCGGGATTTTGCATAATCAATCCGAAAAGCCGGTTTTCCCTCTGCCGCTTGATAAAATGCTGGTCAACGATAACATAATCGGGCAAAAGTCCCAACCCTAAATTCGTCTGAACTTTGCCTCCGTCAATCACCGTGAAATCGCCCTCGCCGGTGATCATTTGAGCGGACATAATCGCAGCTCCCGCGCTCGTTCCGCCGAAAACCGTGCCTGCGGCGTAACGCTGTTTGAGAGCCTGCAAAAGCGATTCGTCCTTGAGCGCGTTCATAATTCTCGTCTGATCGCCGCCGCCAAAAAAAACGCCGGTCGCATTTTTAAGCTGACTTAAAAATTTGCTTTTCTTTTCTTCGGTTAAAGGCGCAACGGGAGCAAGTTCGGTTTCCTGCGGAGAGAAAGCCGTGAGACTTTCTTTAAAATACTTAAAGCTCGCCTCCGGCTCGCTTGTCGCCCACGGAATGAACAGAATGCGCGCCCGCGCCGCGCCGCCCGCCCATTCGACGAATTTTGACATCGCCGCTTTCGGGCGCTCGCCGCCGCCGACAATGACCAAACGCTGTTGAGCATTTGCCTGAGAAAACAGCAAAATCAGCATCAACGCGCCGGACAACGCAAAATGATTGATTTTTTGTAAGTGAAAATTATGAAAAACCCGCATTAGATAATTCTTAAGCAATCCGGGTGATAATAGTTTTGAAAGTGATTCGTGTCAATAAAAATGTAGGTTGTTGGCTAAATTGCGGGCGGCGTTTGGAGTTCAAGTTGAAGTTTTTTTCTTATTCTTCTTCGTCAAGCTCGCAGCGGGTTTGCAGCAGTTTTCCCGCGAGGCTCAAAATCAGCCAGAAAAGCGCCGTTCCGGCGGCGATTGCTAAACCGAGCTGGGTAATTGCGTCGTCAAAAGACGCACCGAACAAAATAACTCCCAAGCCTAAAATTGTCAGCCGCAGACAAATCCGGCTGCCCCGTTCCGTGTTGTGCAGCCAGGAGATGCGCGTAAACTCGGCTTCCATATAATCCTCGTCGCTGTTAAGGAGGGAAAAATAATCCGCCTCGGTGCGCGCCCAGGTCTTTCCGGCTTCATCGTGAGCGGTGCGGGCGGCGGCTTGATAATGATGAACGACGTGCGCCAATTTTCCTTCGTTTAAAGCCGTTTCCGCCAATCCGCAATAAGCGCGGAAATTTTCGGCGTCAACCTCCAGAGCGCGGCGAAAAGCCTTTTCCGCTTGTTTGGTTTCGCCGAACTGAAAATAGCTTTCGCCGATACGCGCAAGCAGTTTCGCGTTGTCGGAACTAACGAGCGCGGCGAGCCTTAATGCGGCAAAAGCGCGGCGCATCAATTTCGTTTGTCTTGACGAACTGGCATAAGAATGCAAAGCGCGGGCGAATTCGAGCAGCAGCCAGCCGTCGTTCGGTTTGACAAAAAGCGCGCGGCGAAACGCTTCGAGCGATTGCGCCAGATTTCCCGAAAGACGCAGCTCGTTGGCGACTTGTCGAAGCTGCCCGGCTTGATTGGTGGCTTCCGCCTGACGATTTTCGTGCTGCCACAAATCGCGTTTCAAACGGCGCATCCGGTCGTTTTTTCTAACGGTTTTTAATGCGTTTTCGGCGGTTTCGGTGGACGGAATCTGCAAGGCTTCGGCGCGCGTGCCGGTTTCTTTCGGGTCGTTCAGAAAATCGCGCAGTTCGAGCGAGCGAGCGTCGAGCTTGTCTTCCAGAATGAGCGGAAAAAGACGGCGCACCATCCGGCGAAAACTTTTGCCGCCCGAAGCGAAAGCGAAAATCAATCCCGCGCCGCGCACTTCCGTGCGATAACGATAAAAAACCCGCCCGCCGCTTTGCAGCGCGCGAACCGCTTGCGTTTCGATTTGTTCGATGTCGGAAATTTTTAATTTCTGCGGCTGACCGAAGATTTTGCCCAACAAACGCGGAAAAATTCCGCTGCGGCGCAGCGCTTCGCCGTCGAAAGTTATTCGGTCGAACCAGGCTAGAACCGGAAAAACGAGCCAAGCCGCGCCGATTAAAATCAACGAAATCGTGTTTAGCTCGAAATAAGACAAAAATCCGGCAAGCAGGCTAAAGAGAAAAAGCGCGGCGAAATAACCGCCGGGCGCGACGCGCACTTGCTCAATTTGAGAAAGCCGCGCCGCGCCGGTTTCCAAGCCGGCTGCGGCAGTGCCGTTGGCGGCAATTTCGGGAACATTCTGCGGGGCGGCTTTTCGCATTTCGATTAACCTTCAGCGGTTTAGATGAAAAGCCGAATCAATCGGGTTTTCCTTAGAAATTAACAATTCTGTCAGCCGATTCAGCCGGAAGCTGGGCGTAGCGCGCCGGAGCCAGCGTTTCGAGCTTGGTTGACGCTTCGCGCGCCGTCTGCGATTGCGGAACGGGCTGACCTTGGGCATCTTTGGCTTCGCGGGCGGCTTTTACGAGATTAAAATAAATGTCAACGGCTTCCTGCGTTTTGCCTTGTTTTTCGTAAGTTTGAGCGATGGCGAAATTAAGCGTCTCATCGGCAATAATGCTGGTTTTCGCTTGCAGCAGCTCGTTATAACCCGCAGCCGCTTCGTCGTATTTGCCGTCGGCGTATCTCGCTTCGGCGAGCGCAAATTTTGAAAGCGTGCCTACTTCGCCACTGTTTTTCGATAAATTTTCGAGTTCTTGAATTCCCGCCGCGCGGTCGAGCTTTAAACGATTGACGGCGATAAAATACTGCGCTTTTTCTTTGTGCGGGCTGCCGTATTTGGCGGCGACTTCTTCAAACGCGGCGATTGCTTTTTCGGTTCGCTCTTTGTCGTTCGGAAAAGTCAATTCCGTATTTTTCGGATCGGGCGACGCCGAAACTTGCGCCGTGTGTATGTCAATCGCTTTGCCGAGCGCAGTTTGCGCGGCGACTGCCGAGCGCTGCGAATAGCTGTAAATGATGCCGCCGATAATGGCGACGCCGAGCAGGGCGAGCAAACCGTATAAAATCGGTCTGCCTTTGCCTTCAAATCTTTTGCCTAAAGTTTCGATTCTTTCGTCAGCCGCCGATTGAAAGCGATCAACCGGCTGTCTGAGCGTATTTTCACGTTCTAATTTCTTTTTCTGAGCCACTTTTTCCTCTGTTTGTTCTTCTCAAATGAGAGCTTATTTGGTATTGATATTACGATAAATGCCAACTGTAACGAGCGCGGCGAAAGATTGTCAAGCTAGGTTGTTCGTTGTTCGTCGTTCGTTGTTCGTTGTTTTGTGGATTTTCAAGGCACGCTGAAATTTTATGGAAAAGACTAATTTTGAGAATTTGCGTGTTTATCAGCTATCGGAAATGTTATCGGATAAGATTTGGGAAATAGTTTCGGGCTGGAATAATTTTTGCGCGATACGGTTGGCAAACAAATTGTTCGAGCCGCCGACAGCATCGGCGCAAATATCGCGGAAGGAACGGGCAGATACACATTTATTGAAAACAAACGCTTCGCGCATATCGCCAGAGGCTCGCTCAACGAAACTAAAGATTGGCTAAGACGCGCTTTTAAACGAAATTTATTATCAGAAGAACAAGTAAAAGAATTAAAGCCAATAATTGATGAGTTAGCTCCTAAACTGAACGCATACATCAACGCGCTCAGTAAATCTAAAAAGAGCAACGAACAACGAACGACGAACAACGAACAAATTTGAAAAATTTTCGGGAACAAAATTTTTGCGGCGGTGTCTAACAGAATGTTTGCCAGGAAAGGCAAAGGAAAAAGCTCGGTTGAAGCGCCGTTGTCGGAAAAAGGTAAAATAGTAGGCGACGGATGAATTTTGGAAAAACAATCGCCATTGACGGACAAAACCTGCCGGAAGCCGCTTTGGCGACGGATGCGAGGCTTTGTTTGCCGGGCGAAATTGAGTTCCTTGAAAGATTAAAAACGGGCGACGCGGAAGCGTTTGACGAGCTTGTCGGGCGATTTTCGACTGATATTTACGGATTGCTCGTCCGCCTGACGGAAGACGCTGAAGAAGCCAAAGATTTGACTCAGGAAACTTTTTTGAGCGTCGTGCGTTCGGTCAAAAGCTTTCGCGGCGACGCGAGCTTGAAAACGTGGCTTTATCGAATCGCCATCAACCAGGCGCGCAACCGTCAGCGCTGGTGGCGCAGTCGCCGATTCGGTCTGACGTTTTCGCTCGATTCGGCGAGCGAGCCTGACGAGCCTTCGCTGCACGAAACTCTGGCTGACGATAACCAACAGTCGCCCGAAGATTTCGCTTTGCAGCGCGAGCAGGAAACGATGATTCGACAGGCGCTCAAAAAATTGCCGCTCGCTTTTCGTGAAGCCGTAGTTTTGCGAGACATCGAAGGCTTGAGCTACGAGGAAATCGCCGCCGCGCTCGAAACGAATATCGGAACCGTCAAATCTCGAATCGCTCGCGGTCGAGAGGAATTGAAACGTAAGTTACAACGTTCTTTGTAAATCAGTAATAAGTAACAAGTAATCAGTAATTAGATATTTTAAAACTAATTACTGATTACTGAATACTGATTACTAAAAGGCATAGCTGACCCGCCCCGGCTCACTTTTGAAACACAATCGGTGCCACGAAGGGTCGAAGTGACGAAATGTGATTCGGGGAAGCGTCAGGGCGAAAGCGGAATTGCCGGATTGATCTTTTGAAACGTGACCAGCAACATCACGTTAATGTTTATCCGACAAAGCCGCAAATTTCGCAAGGCAGCCAACCGAAACGAAACGTTGTTTTTTGCTTGTTTTCAAAGCAGCGAAAAACAGCCGGGGTCGGTGAGCTATGCTCTCGCAGTTGCGAGTTATTGAGTTCTCAGGTTTGTCGAGAAAAAGCTGTATTTAACTCGACAAACCCGACAAACTCGATTAACTCGCCAAACTTAAAAATGGATTGTCAGGAATTTCGCTCAAATCTTTCGATGTACGTTGAGGACGTTTTTGAAACGTCTTCAACGGCGGTTCGCGCTTTGTGCGACGAGCATTTGCGCGGCTGCCCGCTTTGCCGGGCGGAGGTCGCCGATTTGCGCGTAATAAAAACCAGCCTGTCCGCAATTCGCCGTCCAGCCGTTTCGCCGGATTTTACCGATTCGCTGCGCCGAGCCGTTGCCACCGAATTGATTGCGCAAAAGGCGATTCGGAAAACGAATTCGGAAAAAAACGATTGGCGCGGCTGGCTTGAATTCAACTTAATGCCTTACGCCATCGGAACTGTGGCTTCGGTTTTCTTGTTTATGATGATGTTTGCCGCTCTGCACACGGCAATGACGACTTTCCGAAATTTGAATATTCACCTTGCATCGGTCGGACAAAGTTCAACAACGGTTTTTGCAGCCGGGACAACCAAAATTTACGATACGGGCTTGCCATATTCGCCCGCCGATTATGCCGCTCTGCGTTCGCCGCACGCTTTGGAGTCGCCTTCTTTAAATCCGAAAGGCTCGCTCGTTTCCTTCACTTCGTCGCTGATGCGCGGCGAGGTTGACGAAGGCGCGGTGATTGTCGTCGCGGATGTTTTCGGAAACGGTTTGGCGCACGTCGCCGGGGTTCTCGAAGCGCCGGACGATCCGAACAAATTGGAGGAGCTTGAAAAGATTCTTAATAACGAGCCTGTTTTTGTTCCCGCCTCATACGACAAACGACCGGAAAACCTGCGCGTCGTGTTAATGATTCAAAAAGTCAACGTCAGCGGCGAGACTGATAAAAAAGAAAGTCTGAATTCAAAAAAGTTTTAGATAAAACTGAGAACTGAAAACTGAGAACGGAGAACCGAAAGTCTTTGATTTAGCATTCGGTTCTCCGTTCTCAGTTTTCAGTTCCCACTATAAAATTCAGTTTTTCGCCGCTGTATATCCGGCGCGGGTTAAAGCAATGCGTTTGCCGCGTTTGGCGTCGTCGGCAATTTGGACGCGAATCGCGCGATAGCTGCCGTCGCGTTTTTCATTCGTCGGCTGGTAGCTCAAAATATACTGCATTCGCAGTTCGTTATTGATGTCGCGCGCGATTTGCGCCAGCTCGCTGACCGAATTTGGAAAATACGATTTGCCGCCGGTTTCTTTCGCCATTCTTTCGAGCAAAGAAGTCGCTTTGCCTTTGTCGCTTTTGCCGAACAGACTCTTATCCGTCCCAAGCTCGTTGACGAAACCAATCGTGTAAATCTGCACATCAGCCTCGCGGAGCTTGGCGAAAAGCTGTTCTTCTTTGTAATAACTGGCGCGGTCTTCGCCGTCGGTGACGAGAATCAGAGCGCGTCGCTTGCGGTCTTCGCGTTTGGCTGATTTTTCGTATTCTGCGGCTTTATCGGCGGCGAGCATCACGGCGTCAATAATCGCCGTCGAGCCGCCTTCGATGTAAAGCTCGTCGAGCGTTTCTTTGAGAGCGGTTTTGTCTTTCGTCCAATCCTGCTTTTCCTCGATTTTATCCGAGCTGACAAAACGAATAATAAAGGCTTCGTCTTCGGGTTTGTTGGCGTCAACCAGAATTTTTCCGGCTTCGATTACTTTTTCCAATTGCGAGCGAAGCGAACCGGAATTATCAATCAACATTCCGTAATTAACCGGAACTTCTTCTTTAATAACGGTTTCGACTTTCTGCGCCACGCCGTCTTCAAAAACTTTGAATTCTTCCGGGCGAACATCGCCGAGCGGGCGACCGTTTCGGTCAACAACGCGAACATTTAGGCTGACGATGTTGCTTTCAATAACAAGCGGATCCTTCTCCTCCTCAATTGGCGGCGGAGTCGGCGAAGTTTTCGGCGTTGTTTGAGGCAGATTTGAAGGCGTAATGACGGGCGGCGTCGGTGTCGGAGTCGCTTTTGCTGCGGCTTGGCGCGGGCGCGAATTGCTGTTGTCCTGCGCGTTTGAAACAAACGGCAAGCCGAAAATCGCAAACATTACAATCGCGCCAAAAAAAACGACCCAGAAATTAATCTTTATATTTCCAAGTTTCATTGCAAATCTCTTTTTATCACTGAAATCGGGAGAGCCGCAAAAAATTTCTTACTTTTGCGGCTCATTTTGATTCCGTCGGCGGTTCTCGTGTTTGCCGCGATTTACCGCCCCGGCAATTTGCCCGAACTTTAATCGCGCGGGGCGACGGTGGCGAAATAGCCTTCGCGCGTGCGGACGAAGAGTTTAGGCAAACCGCGCGGCGGTTTTACTTTGACTTTTAATTTGTGCCATTTGCCGTCGTTGTTAAAATTTTCCGGGCGAAAACCGATTGAATATTGATGTCGAAGCTCAAGCGCGATGCGCTCGAAAATCTCGTCCATTTCGGCGTTCGTCTTGGGATAAAACGACGAGCCGCCCGTCACCGAGCTTAATTCGTCAAGATACGCCTGTCCCATCATTCCAAGCCCGCTGTTGTCGCTGCCGCCCAAAATTCCGATTGAATAAAGCGTGACATCCGATTCTTTGATCTGTTTTTTGACATCGTTAAAAGTGTAGCGGGAATTATTATCCTGCCCGTCGCTGATGAGAATAATGGCGCGTTTCTGGTGCGCTCCGCGCGTGACTCTTTCCGTCCCCAAATAAACGGCGTCGTAAAGCGCCGTGTTGTCTTTCGCCTGAACAAGCTGCAATTTGCTCAAAACGGCTTCTCCGTCGCGCGTGCGGTCGAGCAGTAGCTGCGCGCGTTTGTTAAATGCAATCAAAAAATATTCATCGCGCGGGTGGCTGGTTTGAATAAATTTTCCGAGAGCTTCGCGCGCGCGGTTGAGCTTGTCGCCTTTCATCGAACCGGAAACGTCGAAAACAATTCCGACCGAAACCGGCGCGTCGTCGTCGCTGAAAAATTCGATTTCCTGTTTTTCGTCTTCGTCAAAAATCGTGAAAGCGTTTTTCTTCAAACCGGAAACGTAGCGTCCGAAATTGTCGGTGACGGTCACGTTTAAGGTGATGAGGTCTTCGTTAATAATGAGCGTTTCCTTTTCCTTAAGGACTTTCGGAGTCGGAGTCTGAGTAGGATTTTGTGCAAAAGCGGTTGACGCGAGGACGAAAACAAGCATCAAACCGAGCAGCTTGAGAGAGACTTTGGCTGAATTCATAAATAAACCTCTTGTTCGGAGCGGAAAATTAGCTAAGACAATTTAGATTGTTTGCCGCTTCATTTTAGTTGTTTTGGGCGCAGCTATTTTTTGCTCGAACATTTGTTTTTGCAACTTTAATTTTCCGCCGCGCGTGTAAGAAAACGCGGCTTCGGCTGATGTTATACTCAAAGCGGCGATTTTAAAAGAAAATTCTTTCGATTATTGAGCAATTTTTAAGTTAGAAAAATGGCAGAATTTGTTTGTCGTCTGGGAACTCCTTCAGGCGAGATTGTGACACGAACGGTTGAAGCGAACGCGGCAAGCGATGCGCGCGCTCATCTGGAAAAGGAAGGCTATCGCGTTTTTGCGATTTCGTCCGGCGAATCGGAATTCGGTTCGTCGCTGCCTTTTGTCGGCAGCAATCGCGCGAAAGCTGTCAAACCGGCGGATTTTCTGCTCTTTAATCAACAAATCGCCGCACTTTTAAAAGCCGGAATTCCGGTTTTACAGGCAGTTTCGATGCTCCGCCGCCGCGCCGCAAGCCCGCGCATGCGCGACGTTTTGGGCGAGGTCGAAGAAAAGATTCGAGGCGGTACGGCTTTGAGCGAAGCGTTTGAACAGCAGCGGATTTTTCCGCGCATTTACACGGCTTCGATTTTAGCGGGCGAGCGTTCCGGCGCGCTCGATGACGTTTTGGCGCGCTATGTTAATTATTTGCGGCGCAGCGTGCAAATCAAACGAAAGGTGCGCGGCGCGCTCGCGTATCCGATTTTTCTGCTCGCGGCGTCAATTTTCATGGTTTTGTTTTTGAGCGTTTACGTCGTGCCGAAAATGGCGACTCTTTTTTCGGGCATTACGGCTGGGCGCTCGCTTCCGCTTTTAACGCGCGTCGTCGTTTCGATTTCAAACGCCGTTGCAGGCAATTTCTGGTGGGTTTTCCCGTTGGCGATTGCGACAATCGCCGGGCTTTATTTTTGGTCGCGTACGGAAGGCGGCAGACTTTTCTTTGACAGGCTTTTTCTCAAGCTCCCGCTGATCGGCAATCTGATCGTGCAAATGACGACCGCACAGGTCTCGCGCTCGATGGCGACGCTGCTCGCGGGCGGAATTACAGTGCCGGAATCGTGGGAAATTGCATCAGAGTCTGTGACGAACCGCGAATTGCGCCGACGCAGCCGTTCGGTTTTGTCTTCCGTCAGAGAAGGTCAGACGCTGACCGACAGTTTAGAAAACGCCGCCTGGCTGCCGCCGCTCGCGCTCGATATGATCGGAATCGGCGAGCGTTCGGGCAGCTTGCGCGAGATGCTCGATGAAGTTTCCAGCTTTTACGACGCCGAAGCCGAAGTCAGGATGGAGCAATTAACAACTCTGCTCGAACCGATTATTCTGGTCGTCATGGGCAGCTTCGTGATTATGATTTTGCTGGCTATTTATATGCCGATTATTCAAACGATTTCCGCGCCCGCCGGGGGAAGAACACATTAAAAAATAAAATGAGTCCAAACGGAAAAAAATCGGCGGCAGCGACCGCCGTGCTCGAAAACGAACCGCCCGAAGTGCTCGACGCCAAGCGGCTGGCGATGCGTTATCGCCTGCCTTACGTTGATTTGCATCCGGCTGACGGAAAATCGCCGATAGATTACGCACTCGTGGCGGAAATTCCGGTTGATTCGATGCTCAAAAACCATTTTGTTCCGCTCCGGCGCGAAGGTCGCAATCTGCATCTGGCGATGGCTGACCCGACCAATTTCGAACAATTGGACGAGCTGGAAGCCGCTCTCAAGGCGCGTATCGTGCCGTATGTGGC
>DASVRD010000085.1:0-11158 GCA_036388775.1 Pyrinomonadaceae bacterium
CGTGCTGCGCGGGACGACGCGCAATTTCGGCAGCTTGGAAAGCGAATTGATGATGCATTCCGTAATACCGTCCGAAAGATACTCGGTTTCGGCTCCCGCGTCTCCATTGACAAAAGGCAAAACGGCGAGCGAATCAATCGCCTTGCGAGTGCGTGTTTTGCGCGTCGAAATGCGAGTTTTAGACAAAATTTGAGTCTGCTGTTCGGACGGGAGAATTTTCGTAGCTAAGCTCAATTCCTCGTTTGAATCGTGAATGCGCTGTAATTCAATTTCAAATTCGAGCCGCTGCCTGGTTCGTTTTAAATCGCTCATAAAATCCGTCATCGCCTGATAACGTTTTTCGAGGTCTTTTTCGAGAGATTTAGCAACAATCAATTCGAGATCGGACGGCGCATTTTTGACAAAATCGGAGATCGGCTTCGGGTCAACTTTCAAAATTGCGGCAATAATATCGCTGAGAGTCGCGCCCGAAAACGGCAGACGCCCGGCAATCGTTTCATAAATCACCACGCCGAGACTGAAAATGTCGCTTCGCCCGTCAACCGTCAAACCGCGAGCCTGTTCGGGCGACATATAACTCGCCGTCCCGATAATCATTCCGGGAATTGTTGATTGCGGAATGCGGATTTCGGATTTCGGATTTTTATGAGGCGATTGCATTAAGTTTTCAGCTTCCGCATTCCGCATTTCGACGAGCTTGGCGATGCCGAAATCCAGAACTTTTACGTAGCCGTCGCTGCGAATCATTATATTTTCGGGTTTTACGTCGCGGTGAACGATTCCAGCTTCGTGCGCGGCAACGAGCGCGTTGGCGACCTGAACGGCAATGTCGAGAGCTTCCGCCAAACTCATGGAGGTTTTTTGCATTTTCTGGCGAAGCGTTTGTCCCTCGACAAATTCGGTGGCAATAAAATGAATATTATCGTGTTCGCCGATGTCGAAAATCGTCAAAATGTTCGGGTGATTGAGCGCGGAAGCCGCGTGCGCCTCGCGCATAAAACGCTCAATCGCCGAATCGCTCTGAATCAGGTTTTCAGGCAAAATCTTAAGAGCGACATCACGCCGCAGGCGCGTATCGCGGGCGCGATAAATCTCACCCATTCCGCCCGCTCCGATTATGGACTGCACTTTATAATGACCGAGATTTTCGCCAATTTTCAGCACGATAACAGTTCAAAAATTATAACATTTATTTCATCTATGAAACAGCTTTCTCAGACGATTGTTTTGCAGTATTTATCGGTATGAAAACCGTTTGAAAACGAAAGCAAAAAAGCGGGCGAATTTTCGACCGCTTTTCCCGATAAATTATTCGTTTCGCTATTTTCTGAGCCAACCGAAAAGCCCGTGAATCGTTACTTCGCGGTTTGTCTCGTAAATTGCTCTGGTGAGCGGAATTGACATTGGGCAAACCTGCACGCAATTCTGCGCGTTGCCGCAATTGGCGATGCCGTCGTCTTCCATTAGCGCCGAAAGCCGTTCGTCGCGCGTGATTTTGCCGGTCGGGTGCATATTTTGATAACGCACCTGGGCGATTGCCTGCGGTCCGATGTAATTGTCCTCGTGATATTGCGGACAGGCTTCGAGACAACAGCCGCAAGTCATACAACGCGAATAAGCGTAACGCTCGTTGGCGACTTCGGGCGACATTTTCGGTCCCGGTCCCAAATCGTAAGTTCCGTCCAGCTCAACCCAGACTTTCGTGCGCTTCAGATGTTGAAACATCTGCGCCCGGTCAACCACCAAATCTCGCACATTCGGAAATTTCGACATCGGTTCAAGCGTAATCTCGCTGCCGCCCGCTTCCGACAACAGTTGATCCACGAGCGCCGAACAAGATTGGCGCACGCGCCCGTTAATCACCATCGTGCAAATCCCGCAAACCTGTTCGAGACAATTCATCTGCCAGACTGGCGGCGTCGTCTGCTTGCCGTCTGCCGTCACGGGATTTTTGCGAATTTCCATCAAAGCCGAAATCACATTCAAATTCGGGCGATAAGGAATCTCAAATGTTTCCCAATACTGCGCCGCATCCATTTTCTCGCGCCGCCTGATTTTGAATTTAACCGTTTGCGGCGGCGTAAAGTCTTTTGCTTTTCCGTTTGCGTGTCCGTTCGTTGCGCTCATAATTGTTCGATTTCAAATTCAACTAAATCGTAAATATCCTGAAGCTGTAAAGTCGTTTCAATTGTTTCAAAAGTAACGGTGCTTTCAATTCCGATTGTCGCTAAATACCTCCAACTGCCGTCGGTTTGCCGTATAAATTGCTCGACGACTGTTCTATCCTGCGAAACTAAAACATATTCTTGAAAAGATTCGAGCGTTTGATACGACCAAAACTTTTCGGCGCGGTCTTTCGCTTCAGTACTGCCGGAAAGAACCTCAATCAAAACCAGCGGATTTTCGATAACATCTTTCCGATCTTTGACAAAATGCGGCTTTCCGCAAATGATTACAACGTCCGGGTAAAAAAATTTGCCGCGTTTTGAAATCCAAATCTTCATCTCGCTCGGTAAAACGCGGCAGTCGCGCTTGCGAAGCAGGGGCGATAACAATGTCGTTAGATTTGAAACAATCTGAATATGATTGATATTCGCGCCGACCAGTTCCGGCGGGTCGCCGTGCAGCGGAACCATTACGCCGTCCCAATATTCGCTTTTGTATTCGGCTTTTTCCTCAAGCTCCAAATACTCTTCCGGCGTTATTTTTTTCTTCTGTTTCAGTTCCGCAGACATTTTTTATCTTTCGTCGGTTTGTTTGCCGCCCGCAGCGTCAAGCGGTTTGCCTTGCTCGGCGCGCGTCTTTGATTCTTCCGGGTCAATTAATTCGCCTTTCGGCTGCGACCAGATTTTTTCCGCCGTTAAATTTTCGGGTTTCTGATTGTAACCGGCTTCGACGATTTGCGCCGCGCCGTCTTTGACGGGCAAGCCCGAAGCGGCGGCTTGTCCGGCGACAGCCAGAGTTTCCTGTTCCTGCTTGCCTTTATCGGTTTTACCTTTCGAGTAATCGCGTTTGCGCGGGACGATTAAACCGATGTCAACCGCTTCATAGCTCAAAACCGGACCTTCGCCCGAATATTCTGCGATTGTGGTTTTCAAAAATTGCTCGTCGTCGCGATTCGGGAAATCCGGTTTGTAATGCGCGCCGCGCGATTCGTCGCGGTTTAGAGCGCCGAGCGTAATGACGCGCGCGAGTTCGAGCATATTTTTGAGCTGTCTCGCGTGCGGCAAAGCCTGTGTCGCCCAGAGATTGGAATCGTAAATCGAAATGCGTTTGAAACGATCTTGCAATTCCAATAATTTTTCATCGGTCGCGCGAAGGCGGTCGTTGTAACGAACGACCGTCACATTGTCGGTCATCCATTTGCCCATTTCTTCGTGCAGTTTATATTGATTTTCGCCGCCCGATTGTTTCAACAACTGATCGTTGATTTCCCGCTGTCGCTTTACTTCCGCCGCGTGAATGCCGTTTGTTTCCGTGCCGTTTCTTTCGACGTTTTGCGCGTACTCAATCGCTGCGGGCGCGGCGACGAAACCGCCGTAAACGCACGAAACCAGAGAATTCGCGCCTAAACGATTGGCGCCGTGAATAGAATAATCGCATTCGCCCGCCGCAAGCAGTCCGGGAATGTTTGTTCTTTGATTGAAATCAACCCAGAGTCCGCCCATCGAATAATGGACGCCCGGAAAAATCCGCATCGGGACGTGTCGCGGGTCGTCGCCGACAAACATTTCGTAGATTTCCAGAATCGCGCCCAATTTGCGAGTCAGAGTTTCAGCCGGAATATGCGTTAAATCGAGATAAACCTGATTCTCGCCGTTGATTCCCATTCCTTCCAGACAAACTTGAAAAATCTCGCGCGTGGCGATGTCGCGCGGGACGAGATTGCCGTAAGCCGGATATTTTTCTTCGAGAAAATAAAAACGATCCGATTCTGGAATATCGCGCGGATTGCGTTTGTCGCCGACGTTTCTCGGCACCCAAACTCTGCCGCCTTCGCCGCGTGCCGATTCCGACATTAAACGCAATTTGTCTTCGCCGGGAATCGAGGTCGGGTGAACCTGAATAAATTCGCCGTTCGCATATTTCGCCCCTTGAATGTAAGCGGCGGCGTTGGCGCTTCCGGTGCAAACCATCGAATTGGTTGATTTGCCGAAAATCAAACCGGGTCCGCCCGTCGCCATAATTACGGCGTCTGCGGGAAACGCTTTTAATTCGAGCGAGTTTAAATCCATCGCCACCACGCCGCGACAAACCTGATGATCGTCCAAAATGAGCGACAGCATTTCCCAGCCTTCGTATTTATTGACGATGCCTTCCGTTTCGTAGCGGCGCACCTGTTCGTCGAGCGCGTAAAGAAGCTGTTGTCCGGTCGAAGCTCCGGCAAACGCCGTGCGATGATGTTTTGTGCCGCCGAATCTGCGAAAATCGAGAAGACCTTCGCGGGTGCGGGAAAACGGAACGCCCATCCGGTCGAATAAATAAATAATCGAAGGCGCGGCTTCGCACATAGCCTTGACCGGCGGCTGATTCGCCAGAAAATCGCCGCCGTAAACCGTGTCGTCAAAATGTTCGGCGGTCGAATCGCCTTCGCCTTTGGTGTTGACCGCGCCGTTAATTCCGCCCTGCGCGCAAACCGAATGCGAGCGTTTTACGGGAACGACCGACAGCAAATCAACCGTGTGACCTTTTTCGGCGATTTTCATTGCCGCCGCAAGTCCCGCCAAACCGCCGCCGATAACTGCAATTCTGATTCCATTTTTCCCAGCCATAATTTTCCGTTAATATTTTTAGGCAAACTCTGCTACCGCGACATTTCGCTGCTTGGCAAAGCTCTTTCGATGCAGCTTAATCCGCTCAATTTCGTGCAAAGTTTCCGCCGTTAAATAGCTCTCTCCGCAATTTTGGCAAACAATCACAGGCA
Organism: Pyrinomonadaceae bacterium; assembly: GCA_036388775.1. Taxonomy (GTDB): domain Bacteria; phylum Acidobacteriota; class Blastocatellia; order Pyrinomonadales; family Pyrinomonadaceae; genus JALZCH01. The sequence goes on from DASVRD010000085.1 coordinate 4,925, forward strand.
CGTTTTCAATAATCAACAAATTCGCGCCTTTGCCGTAACTGCGCGTAACGTATTTAATTTGCGCTTCTTGTTTGCCACAAACGTCGCAATTTTTTTTATCCTTATTCAACATACACAGTTAAAATGATTAGCTTGCCAACAAACCCAAATTTTGTCACAACCACTACAAAATCAGTTCCGTTCAAACTTTGCCCGCGAACCAAATACTTTGCTTCTTTTGTTTCGCGGTCTTTTTGTCGCTCGACAATTTCGCCGGTCAAGATTGTGTTTTCTACATCGAAAATCGTTAATCCGTCATCATCCATTTCTTCATCGGCGTGAATTGTCATTACGTACTGCCGAAGACGGATTTTTTCGCGCATTCGTTTTAATTCGCGCTCATACATTAAAACTTTCTTGTCTCTCCGCTTTTAGAAGGTTCGACAATTTTGCTTTTTTCAGCTTCCTCGCACAAAACCTTAGGTAGCAAACCGCATTTATAGCGGAAAGCGAAAGCCGCATTTGCGCCGACTAAAAATAAAAACACGGCTAGTCCCATTGAACCGTAAAGCAAATATCTTTGCGATTTTTCGCCGATCACGATTCCCCAATCAACCGCAAACAAAAAGAATCCGTAAGCCAAATGCCAGGCGGTTGCTGCAATGCCAAGGATGTAGAAAATGAAAATGGCTATGCTTTGAAATTCGCTTGCAACGATGTCAAAAGCCCGGTCGGCATTTCCGGCTACAGGATTTCCGTAAGTTTCAAGCCCCGGAATTGCGCCGAATCGCATATTCAAAATATGAAAAAGGAGAAAGAAAAACAGAAAAACGCCGGTAGCGCGCTGAAAAAAATAAAACCAGTTGCGCGCGTAACCGTAGTTGAAAACATTGTTTCTGGCTTCGGCTGAAATAAAAATGCCGTAAATCGAGTGGAACGCGAGCGGCAGAAAAATGCCGAAAATTTCGACAAACAATAAATACGGTATGTGATGAATATCAGCAACAGCGTCGTTAAAAACCTTTTTGCCGCTCATCGCTTTTGAATTCGTAAACATATGCACGAAGAAAAACGCGCCGAGCGGCACGATGCCGGTTAATTGATGCAGTTTTCGCAGCAGAAAAGTCTTGCTTATCCTGATCGCCATAAGTTTTCAGCCTCGGAAAGCGGAATATGATTTTATTTTTTCAACAAAAATTTCAGGCATTATATTTTTTCAAACCGGAAAACTCAAATATTTCCCGCATTTTGCTCGCCGATAAAACCACATTACTTCCTATTTTTGCATCTTACTAATGGTCGCTTATTAGGTAAAATGAATTATCTTGCATTAAGTTTTGAGAAATACTTATTATTTAAATATGCATATCGAAACACTGAAAATTTTCTGCGATTTAGTCGAAACACAAAGTTTTTCGCTCGCCGCAGAGCGCAATTTCGTCACGCAATCGGCGGTCAGCCAGCAGGTTCGCAATCTGGAAGAAAAATTTAAACGCCGACTTTTGGAGCGCGTACGCGGACGCCGCGAATTAAAATTAACGCCAGGCGGCGATATTTTTTATCAGGAATGTAAAAATGTGCTCGTCACTTACGACCAGTTGCAGGAAAATATGCGCGGAATCGCCGGAACGGTTTCCGGCACGGTTCGCGTCGCCACCGTTTACAGCGTCGGGCTGCACGAGCTGCCGGCAAAAGTCAGAGAATTTATGTCGAAATTTCCGGCGGCGAAAATTGATATGGAATACTCGCGGACGACGCGCGTCGTCCGCGATGTTTTAAACAGTACGGTCGAGCTGGGCGTCGTCGCCTATCCAGAACCGCGGCGCGGAATTTCCGTCGTGCCAATGCAGAATGACCGTTTGGTGCTGATCTGCCCGCCCGATCACGAATTCGCCGAGCGTGAGGAAATAAAAGCCGCAGAGCTAAACGGCTGCGATTTCGTCCATTTCGAGCGCGACATTCCGACGCGCAAAGCGACCGACAAAATATTTAAAAATTACGGCGTGAACGTTCACAAAGCCGTCGAATTTGACAATGTCGAAACGATCAAACGCGCGGTCGAAGTCGGTTTCGGTTTGGCGATTGTCCCGCGTCCGGCGGTTATTGACGAATTGCGAACCGGGCAGCTTGCGGTTGTCGCGCTCGCCGAACCGGAATGGACGCGCTCGGTCGGCGTCATTCACCGCAGCGACCGGCAATTGTCCGCAGCCGCTAAAAAATTCGTCAATCTGCTTGCAGCGAACGGTAACAATTCGGCTAATTCGCAAACCGGGTAAAAATCAATCCGTCCAATCACCCGGTTTTTCACGAATGACGTGATAGCCTACCGATTCAAGATGCTGCTCGACTTCGCGCCCGTGCGCGCGGTCGCGCACTTCCAGAAGCATTTCGATTCCGACTTGTCCGAGCGGCGCGAGCCACATTGCGCGGCGGTGAAAAATATCAATGACGTTTGCGCCGGTGCGCGCCACTTCAGCCGTCAAAGGCGCGAGACCGCCGGGACGGTCGAGCACCAGCAATTTGAGAAATAGATAGCGACCTTCGCGCACCATTACTTGCCGGAGAACGCGGGCAAGAAGGTTTGCGTCAATGTTTCCGCCGCACAGCACGGCGCAAACATTATCTTTCTTTTCGATTTTAATTTTTCCAGCCAGCAGCGCCGCCACGCCAGCCGCGCCCGCGCCTTCGACAACAAGCTTGACGTTTTGAACGCAATGCGCGATTCCGTCGGCTATTTCGTCTTCGCTAACGGTCACGATTTCGTCAACAAATTCTTGTACCAGCGGCAGCGTTACCGCGCCGGGGCGTTTGATGGCAATGCCGTCGGCAATCGTCATCGCGGAAGGCGCAACGCGCAGTTCTCCGGCTTCGAGCGATTCTTTCATCGGCGCGCACGTTTCGGCTTGAACGCCGATAATTCTAACGTTCGGCAACAGATTTTTCGCCGCAATCGCAATCCCGGAAATAATTCCGCCACCGCCGATTGGGACGACGATGACGTTCGTTTCCGGTTTATCGTCAACGATTTCCATTCCGATTGTTCCCTGCCCGGCGACAATTAATTCGTCGTCAAAAGCGTGAACCAGAGTGTAGCCTTTGGTTTCAATAAGATGTTGAACGTGGGCGGCGGCTTCCTCAAACGTCACGCCTTGTAAAATCACATCCGCGCCGAAACCGCGCGTGGCGGTTATTTTAGTCAAAGGCGCGAATTCCGGCATTACGATGACGGCTTTGGTTCCGTTCAATTTGGCGGCGAGCGCCACGCCCTGCGCGTGATTTCCCGCCGACGGCGCGACGACGCCGCGCTTTTTCTCTTCTTTCGTCAAACGCGAGATTTTGTTATACGCGCCGCGCACTTTGAAAGAACCGCCGCGTTGAAGACATTCGGCTTTCAAATAAACGTTTGCATCGAGCTTGGCGGAAAGTTTCGGGTCGCTGACAATCGGAATCGGAACGATAATGTCCTGCAAAATCGTCCGGGCGGCTTGAATATCGGAAAGTTTGACTGACATAAACGGCGATTATATCAGTAAGAGAAAAAGTTGACAGCTAAAATTAACTGACATTTTTCGACACAAAATAAAAAAGCGAACGCTTTTCGGCATTCACCTTTTTTATTTTTATTCGAGCTTCGTTAATTGCTTGGCGAAGGCTGCGGAGTCGGTTCCGTGCGTTTCTTCAAAACCGGCGGTCCGTCGTTTTTCTTCTCTTCGGTCGTCGGCTCGGTTGTCGTCGGAGCAGGCGCGTTCGGGTCTTCCTGCGGACGTTTTTTCAACGTCGGGCGCGAGTTTTCCGTTTCGTCAATATCGCCCGCGATGCTTGCTTTGGCGTTTGAGAGCCGGAGCAAATATTTTTTGACCTTTTGAAATTCCGACGTGCTCATTACATATTCTTCGCGTTCGGGAAAACGAGAGACAAGCGTGATTGTCGCGTCGCGGCGGTCGGGCGCTTGCGGGTGAGTCGAGAAGAGCTTTTGAATCGTGCCGGGTTTTTTCTTGTTTTTCGCGGCGAGCTTTTCAAACATCGTCGCCATTCCGTTCGGATCGTAACCGGCGGCGTAGAGATATTGGACGCCTAATTTGTCGGCTTCCTCTTCCGCGCCGCGCGTAAATTTTAGCATCGTCAGCCCTCCGAGAATTCCTCCGGCATTTTGCAAAATAGGGCTGATAATTCCGCCTCCGAAAATGATTCCGGCGAGCATTCCATAATTCAGCAGCGTCGCTTTGCCTTGATTTTCCATCGCGTGACGCGCCGCGACGTGAGCAATTTCGTGCGCCATTACGCCTGCCAGCTCCGACTCGTTGTCGGCGGCGAGAATTAAGCCGCGATTAACGTAAAAGAAACCGCCCGGCAGAGCAAAAGCGTTCACATCGTCGCTGTCAACGACTTTGATCGTAAAAGGAACTTTCGCGTCCGAGTGATTGACGACGTTTTGCCCGACGCGGTTGACGTATTCGGTAATCATCGGATCGTCAACCAGCTTTAATTCTTTTTCGGCTTCGGCTGCTAGCTGTCGCCCAAAAGAGACTTCTTTTTCCATCGAACCGCCGAGCCAGCCGCCGAGACCTTTGTTGATATTGCGTTTGCCGATCATCGTCGGGTCTTCATTAGTCCCAAGCGCGCCTTTGCCGTTTGCCTGCGCAACCTGCTGGGCGGAAGGCTGCGAGCCTTGCTGCTGTTTATTTTTATCGGATTTCTTTTCTTTTTTATCTTTTGCGGTTTGTGCGGTTTGTGTCTGCTTTTGGGTTTCCTGCCCAAAAACCGCCGCCGGTGTCATAGTGACGCCGCAAAATAGAGCAAACAAAAGCACAGATGCGCCCGCGCCTCGTAGAAAACTGCTATGCATAACCGATGCCTCCAAATTTTTTCGATTCGACATTTTGTGAAAACAATACGCTGTCTGAAAAGTGATTTTAAGATGCGCTAGAAAGTCAAAATGGTTGCGCTGACAACTTCCACTCTGAATACTTTATTGGGTTGTTTTTCACATACCCATAGAGATTTATATCTCCGCCAGCAAAACCAATCGGGTCTTCTGAAATGAATCTGCCAAGTTCTGATGAATACCAGCGAGCGCGATAATAATACAATCCAGTGTTACTATCATATTCTCTGCCTGTGAATTGATAGCGTGCGGAAAATGTGTGTCTTTACTCTTTTTGTCAGCATTACCTTAATGGAAAGCCTTAATTGCACTAATGTTATAGTTAGCAAAATTCGTCATTTATCTTTATTTATCTTTAACGGATATTTCTTTTTCCGAACAATTTCGACATGAAATATCCCAATATAAATAGAATAAAAGAGTTAATAACTCCGCCTATAATTATTCCTAGCATGCTCGATAAACTTGTTGTACTTAGCAACAGTTCTTCATTTCCGGCTATCAACATCCAAAAACCCAAAATAAGAGGTAAGAAAGGGAATTCAGTGATAAAAGCAATTGGAACTAACATCCAGCCTCCATCTTTCAAAGTGAACATCAACACCGCGAGAAATAAAATCAATAGTAAATATGGAATTACAAAGTAAAATCCAATTCTTACATCGTCCCTTAATTTAAGACTCTTCAGCATTTTATTTGTCTCCACAACAATTGCTATTTTTTTGGGCTTCGTCGTATGCGTTATCTCCAAAGATGTCAACTGCATCATAATAAGCTCTTGCAGAAAATAGACATCCTAACTTTTAAAAAACATTCCCCTTTGACATACATTCATTTTGTAAATCATCAAGAATTGCATTGTCGCAGTCTTCTTTCTTTTTGCCGCAAGCGCCATAACAAACATCGTGATTATAACAACCTGTGTCTTTAAAATTATAACCAAATGGATGCTGAGGAATAGCTGAGAGCGGAAAAGAAAAATAGCCGGGACCACATCTATAATTCTCTGGTCTATTCGCATGATCGTATACTTCTTTCATCCAGATTTTATCTATACCGTTATCTCTTACCCACTTTTCATAACCTTGTGGAAAGTATGTTTCTTCAAAAATACGATCAGCGTCATCCAACCCAAAAGGATCAGTAAAACGTATAGGATTATTTTTCACATACCCATAGAGATTTATATCTCCGCCAGCAAAACCAATCGGGTCTTCTGATATGAATCTGCCTAATTGTGAGTCGTACCAGCGGGCGCGGTAATAATACAATCCACTGTAATTATCATATTCTCTGCCTGTAAATTGATAACGAGTCGAAAGACCTCCGTTCGTTACATTTCCGAAAGCGTCGTAATCGGCTTGTTCTGT
>DASVRD010000086.1:0-27632 GCA_036388775.1 Pyrinomonadaceae bacterium
GCTTTTTGTATTTTGTTAAATCTATTTGTCCTGTTCCAAAAGTTTGGTCGTTCCTTCCGTCACGCTGCCCGGACGGCTCAAATCGTAAGTGTCGAGCGTTTTTCCCGCATTCTGCGGCGGAATATAAGCCGACGCCGGAACGGATTGCTGCGGCGGCAGAGCATTTTTATTGCCCGCGCCCCGCATGGCTTTCTTCTCTCTCATTTTCCGAATCGGATTAAATTTCTCGGCATTTCGGCGGCGCGGCGCTTTTTTCAAAAATAACATTGAGAAAACGAATATCAACAAACCGCCGAAAATACCGAGAGCCGCAAAAAATTGGGGAAGCCTGTTCGCTCCGGCGGCGGCTAAAACCGGGGCGAGGAAAAGCGTTAAGCTCAAAAACCAAATCAAAGCGAATTTCAAGCCGCGCGAGCGCGAAAGCCCGCCGCTTGGTTGTTTGCTCGCTTCTTCCAACTGCGGCAGATACCCGTTATGATCGAGTAGCTGCGCGACAACCTCAAACGAAAAGCCGCACCGTGAGCAATACCTCATTTCTTCACTCGCCTGTTTCTGACCGCAACTTGGACAAAACATATTTTTGAGATTGTAATTAACAAATTGCCGTTCAAAATTGATTACACCGGAAAACTTTTTAAGCAACTCGTCCTGAATTCATTTACGGCTGACTTACAATTTTGTTCAATAAGTCTAATTGAATGAATTTGATTATTTTAGATTCAATAATTTCTATTTTCCCGGCAAAGACATTTTCATACTCAATTTCGATGTTTTGATACAATTAAAATCATTATGAACACGCAGGAAAACATCATTGACGATAATCGAGGAATTCGTGATTTGCTTTCCAATACTAAACGCATTGCGGTTTTAGGAATCAAAACCGAAGCGCAAGCCGGACAGCCCGCCTTTTATGTGCCGCAATATATGCAGCGCGCAGGGTTTGAAATCGTGCCCGTTCCGGTTTATTACCCTGAAGCGACAGAGATTTTGGGTGCAAAGGTTTATCGAAAGCTATCTGAAATACCGGATGAAATTGATCTGGTCAACGTCTTTCGTCGCCCTTCGGATATTCCGGCGTACGTCGAAGACATTCTGGCGAAAAAGCCGAAAGCGGTTTGGTTTCAATCAGGCATTGTCAACGACGAAGCTGCCGATACTTTAGCCGCCGCCGGAATCAAAGTCGTGCAAGATCGCTGCTTGATGGTTGAGCATCGAATGATTCGATAAAAACCGAGAGTTTATATTTATGCCAAAGCTGGATGCGGTGTTGGAAACCGCGCTTTATGTCGCAGATTTAAAACGCTCGATCTCGTTTTATCAAACCGTTTTTGAGTTTGAAACTTTGTTTGCAGACGAGCATTTGTGCGCTTTAAACGTTTCGGATAAGCAGGTTCTGCTTTTGTTTTTAAAAGGCGCGTCGAATGAGCCGACGAATGCTTCCGGCGGTGTTATTCCTCCGCACGACGGCGACGGACAGCTTCACGTCGCGTTTTCAATCGGGGCGGACGAATTAAACGAATGGGAAAGCTGGCTGGCGCAAAACGACATTTTAATCGAAAGCACGGTTGGATGGGCGCGCGGCGGAACGAGTCTGTATTTTCGCGACCCGGACGGGCATTTGCTTGAATTGTTAACGCCCGGTTTGTGGGCGATTTATTAACTTTTTGGAGCCTACAATTTTTTCCCAAACGTTAAATTCAAGAGGTTTTATTTTATAAAGGTTTGTTCGGAAAGCTTACGCTTTACAGGGTTTAGCTGAAAAAATTGATGTTCAAAACAAAAAGACCGCTTTCAATCGAAAGCGGTCTTTTTCTCTAAAATAAAAATGTTGTAAAAACTAGGCGGCGCGGCGGTCGTCTGAAGTTTCAGCAAAAACGCGGCGTCCGTTGAGCGCGTCGTCAATAATTTCGCGCAACGCCGAAGCGTCCGGGTTGACATCCATTTTGTCGCAGGCGCGCAAGTGGCGAATAATGCCTTCGGTCGCAATTTCAAGCGGGGCGCCGTTTAATTTGGAATAACGGCGAGCTTGAATATGGTCAATTTCCTGAATCCGCTCGTGCAGCGGCATAAAACGATTCTGAATCACTTTTTTATCACTCCTTTATAGTTTGAATGCGTATTTATTCGGTTTTAAAACCGTTATTTTTTTATAACTAACTGTTAGATGTATTTAAGCCAGCCGCAGGATGTAGGTAAATTATCGAGCGCTGGCGCATGTTCCGGTTCGGACAAACAGGTCTGCTCTAAAGCCCTAACCTGAAATTCCTGCTCCTGAAAGATTTGAATGGTAACACACGAAATCGAGAATGTCACGAACTTTTTTTTGGTGAATGAATATTCATTCATAAATCAAGCAAAACCTGCAAATTTATTGTTTGATACGACTTGCAACCTCGATTTAATCAAGTTCGAGCGGGTTTCTAAACGGCGTATCCGGCTCGCCTTCGGCGCGTTTAAAAGCGTCGCGGAATTTTTCTTCGAGCAGGCGTTCGCGCTCTTTCTCGCGGTTCATTTCCTGCGCGAAAATGTTTTCTCTGGCTTCTTTCTGCGCCGCCAGATTTTTTTGCAGCTCTTCAAACGAGCCGAGCTTTTTCCCTTTTTCTTCGTGCGAGAGAATCGCTCCCGTCGCGGCGTCAACGGTTAGTTTCGCTTCGCAGCACGGACAAATAATCGTCCAATTAGTTTTCGCTTCGTTTTCCATATTGGGAACGCATTATAACAATCGAACTCGAAGAATTAAACGACGAGTGATTTGGAATAATCGCTCGCCGTTTGATTGTTTGAATTTAACCGCTTATTGATTTTTTTGCGGCGCGCCGCGTTTTTCCAACTTCTGTTCGGATTGCGGCGCGGGCGGATTTTCAACTTTCGGTTCGGGTTTTGCGGGCTGCGCGTTTTGGGCGGCTTGCAAAATTTCCGCCGCCGAAGCTGCCATCGGATTTCCCACGACGTTTGGGGGCAATTCTTTGACTTGTCCGTTTCTTAAATAAATTTTGACGATTGTTTTCTTGTTCGCTACATCCTGAATGCGCTCGACTTTGGCAAGCTCGGCGTTGTTTTTGAAAGTTCGCGTTTCAACCGGAAACTGACCGAGGCTGACCGTAATTTCCGAATTATCCGGCGCCGGATTCGTAATACTCTGAACTTTTGCGTTTTTCGTCGGGTCTCCTTTCGCCATATTCGCATTTGCGGGCGCGTTCGGAATTCCCGGAACCGCCGAATTTGTCGCCGGCGACGCGGCGGGCGCGGCGTTTGCAATCGGGTTTGAATTGCTTTGTAAAACAGCGACGTTTGAATTGGCGTTTGTTTCGGCGGGCGCGCTTGTCGTCGAGCAAGCCGTCGCAACGGCTGAAAGCGACAAGGCTGAAATTATTAAAAGATTTTTGCGTTTCATAGTAACTCCTCAAAATGTAAAAAAATATCAGCTCAAAATAATGCGAAAAACTGGGCGCAAAAGCAATGAGCGAAACTTTACGAAGAACGTATTTTCACGATTTCGCTTGCAATTTATTTTGCAGATTTTGTTTTACCGCCTGCCATTCATCATCCAGAATGCTGAAATAAACCGTGTCGCGGAGTCGCCCGGAATCGGTGACGACGTGTTTTCGCAAAATTCCTTCTTCTTTTGCTCCAATCCGTAAAATCGCGCGGCGCGAGCGCTCGTTTAAAGCGTCGGTTTTCAGTTCGACGCGATTGCAATTCCAGGTTTCAAAAGCATAGCGAAGCATCAAAAATTTTGCTTCGGTGTTGACAAAAGTGCGTTGAAACGCACGCCCGATCCAAGTCCAGCCGATTTCGACTCGTTTGTTTGCAAGATCAATGTTTCCGAAACGAGTCGAGCCGATTGCTTTGCCGGTTTCTTTCAAAACGGTTGCGAACGGCAAAGAAACTCCGCGACGCTGTTCATCAAGAGCAGTTTCAATGTAGTTTTGCAAATCCGCTTCGGTTTTGATTTGCTTTGGTGACCAGCGCCAAATTTCCTCATCGAATCCAACGGCGCGTAAATCCTCAAAATGTTTTTCGTGCGATAAAGGTTCAAGTCTGACAAATTCGCCTTCGAGCGTAACAGGTTTAATTTCCATAAATAATAAAGAGCAACGGCAGAATCTCTTATAAATACGCCTATTATTCACGCATTATAATTTAATTTCGCAGAAATACTAAAAAAAGTGCCGATGCAAATTTTAGCGGACTTGTAAAGTTACATCTCCTAATTTGTCAAAAACTTGACCTTTTTTCTTCCGGCATTTTCAGAAAACGGCTTAAGAAAAAGCCCAAATTCGGCAAATCTTCTCCAGCGCTTTACTTGCGATAAAAAATGGTTATAATCGGCTGGCATTAAATTAGGTGGAGAGTTCAACAGCTTAAAAGGGCATTAACATATCTTGATTCAGCGTCACGCTTTTACAGCAAAAGACTGCCGTCTTTTATCACGCTTCAGGAACATATAAAATTTTCTAAAAAAAACTTTGAGTGATGATAGTTTTTCCATTCTTTTGGGGCGTTGATTAATTAGGCGGTTAAAAACACGAAAGGGCAAATACAGTTTGTCTCAATTGAAACCGAACAGAGCGAAAAATGTTTGTGCCGGAATTCAAATAATTTCTCTTGATAAAGAGAGATAAATTGATACCAGACATTACCTGAGTCAACTATATCAACGCCTTAGTTTAACTCTCACAAAATGATTTCTAACACGAACGGAAGCATATGCAACTAACCAAATTTTTTAAAGACGAAACAAAAGTAACCCCGGAGAATCTTGGCGAAGCTATTCAGCAGGCAATTGAAATTGAAATTGCTACTATTCCCGTTTATCTCTACACATATTATTCAGTCAACCGCGTGCCCAATCAGGACGCAATAAGCGGCGGATTGGTGCAGAAATTAACCGGCAATGGAATGTCTATGTCGGAAGCCAGACCTATCGCTTTAGACCTTTCCGCGCAGATTATGGTTTACGCCAACAAAGTGGGCGCAACGATTATGAGCGTGGTGATGGAAGAGATGCTCCACATGGCGCTTTCATCCAATCTGAAACAGGCATTAATAGGCGCGCCGATTTTGACCGGCAGATCGCCGTCGAAATATCCGGCGAGGCTTCCCGGTCACGAACCGGAATTCGACATTGATTTGGCGCCGTTTTCGTTAAAGCAATTGATGACCTTTCTCAAAATAGAAAGTCCGAAGCCTTTGCCCGCCGCAGCCGCGCCGATGGCAATGCCCATACCTTATACGACAATCGGTCAGTTTTATGACGCGATAAAAGAGTGCATTGACACAAACGACCTGACTTATAATACCGAGCTTCCGCAGCTTGTTCCGGGTCAGCGTTATTATGCGCCAAATATGATAGACACCGTCTATTACAACAAGGAGCATAAACCGCAGTTTGTTGATGCCGACGACTCCGGCGATTTGATTCACGTCGTTGACAGGGCATCCGCCGGTAAAGCGATTGACCAGATTGTCGAACAGGGCGAAGGCAACGACGACAAAAATATGAACCACTTAAATTCAGATGGTTCGGTGGACTGCGGAACGATAAAAAAAGCGGACTATGACGACCCGGACAGACAAGAGCTTTCACACTTTGAAAAATTTGCCCAGCTATATTGCGAATACAATACTTTGTCCGAGGTATTTCAGTCTTACGGTCTGGACGAAGAACTCAGCAGTTATTTTGTTTACAATTGCCCGACTAATCCGACAACCGCGTCTTATCCTAAAGCCAATGGGTATCCCGACGGTACTCTACAGGCATTGTCAACGCTCCTGAACGGCGTCTATACATATCTGTTCGTTATGACGGAAGCCTGTTACAGACAGGAGAAAACCAACACGCAGTATGAGATATTTATGTTCGGCATTCACAAATCAATGATATTCATTCTCGATGCGCTGTGCGGCACGATGTCGGGTTTGACTTACTCTTCAAACGGACAAACATATAATGCCGCTCCGACTTTCGAGAATTACCCGTTCGGTCTTTTAACAAGTCCGAAATCGCAGTTGATGGCGCTTTTTCAAAATGCCGTTGCATTATATCCGGGAATTTCGCGTCTCGGACAAAGAATAGACGCTTTGCCGGACGTAAGATTATAACTATTTTTATTTGACACAAAAACACAAACAATTATGGACAATACAGAAGTTTCATCAACGGAAAATGGTTGCAGCGGAAGCGGTTGTTCAGCACCTGCGGAACAAGGTGTCAGAAGCTCAAAGCTCGTCGGTGGTATTTGCGGCGCACCGCCTGTGCCGTCAGCGCCGGTAGCGCCTCCTCCTAATACTGCGGTAACGACGGCGCCTCTGGAACTGCACGTCTGTATGGGATTAAATGCCTGCAAGGGTCACGACCGTTACGGCACAAATTCCTGCGCGGGCACAGGCTGGTGCGCAACGGCGGGCGTGCATGTTTGCCGCACTCTGAACAACTGTCGCGGGCAGGGCGGATGCGGTTTATACGGCTCTGACGAGGATGACGCTACGCCCGGCGCGAACGATTGCTCTGGACAGGGCGCCTGCGCCGTACCAATTCAGGCGGAACGCTTCAGCACGCAGGGCGCGAACAAAGGATTAAGCGTCTGGGTTCTGGCGCGTAAATTATTTGAAGAAAGAATGGAGAAAGCCAATCGCACTATCGGAGCGTCGCCGTATCAATGCGGACCGCCGCAGGCATGGCTGGTTGAAGCATTGGGCAGTTACGATTCCTGCGGCAGCGCCGGCGATAAAGCCGGTACTTTCGGATTTAACGATCCTGCGAAAGATGCACAGGAACTTTGCGAAAAAAGCCTGCATCCGATTCTTTGCGGTTCTGCAAAACAAAGCGAGGAGTCAGCTCATTGCGGCTCACCGCAAAACGGTGAGACAGTGCATTGCGGTGCGCCGGAAAAAGGCGCGGAATCAGCTCATTGCGCCAGTCCTGAAAATAGCGAGACAAATCATTGTGGTTCGCCGGAAAAAACCGGCGAGGCAAATCATTGCAGTTCCGCAAAGGAAAGCGACGAGACAAACGGCTGCAGTGCTCCGAAAGAAAGTTAGACGATGAGTAAAAAAGCCTCTCAAGCGTGTAATCCCGGTCTTGGGCTGGGATTAAGGAGCAAGCACTTTAATTATATTCTGGAGAATAATCCTCCGGTAGATTGGTTTGAAGTGATTTCGGAAAATTTCATGGATTCGGGCGGCAGACCGAGACAGGTTTTGCGCCGAATCGCTGAACGTTACCCCGTCGTTATGCACGGGGTTTCGCTTTCTATCGGCAGTACGGACGCCCTGAATACCGAATACCTGCGAAAGCTGAAGAATCTGGCTGCGGAAATCAAGCCTTTGTGGATCAGTGATCATTTATGCTGGACGGGAATCAACGGTCTCAACACGCATGATTTGCTTCCCGTTCCGCTGACGGAAGAATCTCTCAAACACATCTGCCGCCGCGTCAATCAGGTGCAGGATTTTCTGGAACGCCCGTTTGTTTTTGAAAATCCGAGCACATATCTGACCTTCAAACAATCCACTATTACCGAGTGGGATTTTCTGCGGTATATGACCGAGGAAACCGGCTGCCTGCTGCTGCTGGATGTAAATAACGTGTATGTCTCAGGATTCAATAACGATTTCGACCCCGCGCATTATATCAGGCAGATTCCGCACGACCGCGTTGTCCAGATGCATCTCGCCGGGCATCAGCACTGCGGCGATTATATTATTGATACGCATGATAGACGTGTGACACAAGACGTGTGGGAGCTTTTTACGCTGGCGTGGCAGTTAACCGGCGGAGCGGCGGCGACTCTGCTGGAATGGGACAGCAATATCCCGGATTTTGAAGATTATCTCGCCGAATTGTTAAAAGCCAGAGATTTTATGAATGCATTTACAAGGCAGCCGCGCCGGGAACAAGCCGAACATCACGGAGCTATGGTTTCAAATCCGGTAGATTTTCTGATCGCGGATGTGCAGTATGAATTCAGCAAATAAGCTGCATCTTTTTTTATGTCAACGGGAAAGCAATTTACTCTCGCGCAAATGCAGAATTGGATGCAGTCGGCGCTCATCGGGCAGAACGGTCAAATACAAGCGGCAAACTCCGAATATCCGATTAATGAATCGAGCCGCTTAACCGCCGCCCGGCATTTGAATATTTACCGACACAGTTATATCGCCCGTTTGCGCGATTGTATGAAAAACCAGTTCAGCGCGTTGGCTTACGCCCTGGGTGAAGAATTATTTCAAATGTTTGCCGATCAATATCTGGACGCTTATCCTTCGGACAGCTACACCTTAAATGATCTCGGCAGAAGATTCCCCGATTTTCTGGAAGATACAAGACCGGACGCCGGGCAGGAAGAAAAGGAATCATGGATAGATTTTATGATCGAGCTGGCGCGTTTTGAATATACGTTATCAGTCATTTTTGACGCGCATTCCGATGAGGAAACCAAACCTGCAACCGAATCTACGCCCGATGAGAAGTTAAAGCTCGTCCCCTTATTTCGCCTTTTTTATCATCGCTATCCCATCTGCCGATATTATCTGGATGTCACGCGAAAAAAAGAACCGGAGCTTCCCTTTGAAGAAGATAGTTATGCGGTAGTGACGCGAAATAATTATCGTTTGAGCTTACTGGAAATAAAGCCCGCCCAATATTATTTTCTCGAAATACTTGCCAAAGGAGATTCGATTGCAAAAGCAAAGGAATACTTTGTTAAAATTCACGGTTTTGACGCGCAGCGATTGGACAATGCGTGGAACGAGTGGAGGAAAAGCTTTATTACGTCAGGCTTTTTTCGTGTATCTGATTAATTAAATTTGCGGTGAAAGTCACCTTTTAGAATTTTGCTAAAAAAGGTTAGCTGATTGTAGAAATCAGCTAACCTTTTCTTTTGTTAAATGTCGAAATACATCGAGAATTCGAGCGGATGCGGGCGCATTCTGAGCGGCTGGATTTCTTTTTCGCGTTTGTAAGAAATCCAGCGTTCGACGAGCTGCGGCGTGAAAACGTCGCCGCGCAGCAGGAATTCGTGGTCGTTTTCGAGCGCCTTCAAAGATTCGTCCAATGAACCGGGCAGCGCCGGAACGTCTTTTAACTCCTCGGGCGAAAGATCGTAAATGTCTTTGTCGAGCGGTTCGCCCGGATCAATGCGATTTTGAATACCGTCCAGACCAGCCATCAACAGCGCCGCAAACGTGATATACGGATTACACGACGGATCAGGCGGACGAAATTCGAGCCGTTTGGCTTTGGGCGATTGCGAAAACATCGGAATACGCACGGCTGCCGAACGATTGCGCGCCGAATAAGCGAGATTGACCGGAGCTTCAAAACCGGGAACGAGCCGTTTGTAGCTGTTTGTGGTCGGCGCGGCAAAAGCGACGAGCGCCGGAGCGTGTTTTAACAGCCCGCCGATATAAAATTTCGCCGTCTCGGAAAGCCCTGCGTATTGATCGCCCGCGAAAAGCGGTTTTTCGTCGCGCCAGAGCGATTGATGAACGTGCATTCCCGAACCGTTGTCGCCGTAAAGCGGTTTCGGCATGAAGGTCGCCGATTTGCCGTGAGCGTGAGCCGTGTTGCGGACGATGTATTTGAACAGCATCAGATTGTCCGCCGTGCGCAGCATCGTGTCGAAACGAAAATCAATTTCGCACTGCATCGGCGCGACCTCGTGGTGCAGACATTCGACCGTGATTCCGACTTCGCCCAAAAGAAGCGAAATTTCCGCACGCAAATCTACCAGACTATCGAGCGGCGAAACCGGAACGTAACCTTCTTTCGGGCGGATGTGATAACCCTGATTGATGGCATATTCGTCTTTGCGCCCGCTGTTCCAGTGCGCTTCTTCGCCTTCGAGCGTGTAACCGGCGGAATTCTGGTTGTTGTGAAATTGAACGTTGTCGAAAACGAAAAACTCGGCTTCGGGTCCGAAAAACGCGGTGTCGGCAATCCCCGTAAATTTCAGATAGCTTTCGGCGCGCCGAGCAATGGCGCGCGGGTCGAGCCAGTAGCCTTCTTTGGTAATCGGGTCAACGACGTTGGCGATTAAACAAAGCGTGGTTTCCTGCGAAAACGGGTCAATCCAAAAGCGTTTGTTGTCCGGCACGAGCAGCATATCCGATTCGTTGATCGCAGCCCAGCCGCGAAGACTCGAAGCGTCGAAACCGAAACCGTCTTCAAATGAATCTTCCGAAAGCATTTCAATCGGGAATGTTAAATGATGCCAAGCGCCGGGCAAATCCGTGAACCGGACGGACACGAATTTCGCCCCGTGTTCGGCGGCGTAATCAATAATTCCTCTAGCGTTATTCATTAAAAATCTCCTGTAAAGGCTGATGTTATTTTGATGTTAAACGATTTTCCTCCGGGTAGGAAAACGCGAGTTTGTAAAAAATTATAAAGGCGCAGTCGGTTTTGCACCCTTTCAGATGCGGATTAAACCAACTGCGCCTTTTGCTGTCAAGCCCGGAGGCTATTTCTAATTTTCAGCTTTTATTGGAACTTTGGAAAATTTCGGCGTAATTTAAAATTATTTTGCCCTAATTTCGCGGTCAGTGGCGTTGCCGATAATTTCGCCTTTTGAATTGAAAAGCAAAACCGTTTTGTAATGATATTGAGTTCCTTGTCCGAGAAGCGATTGCAGAACCGTGCGCTTATTCTCGATTAATTCGTTTTGCCATGCATCGTTAACAACGCCGATCAGCGTATTGTTGCTGATTCGCGCAACTAAGAGATGTTCGCCGCCGCGCAAAGATTTAACGTTAACGTCTCTGACATTGGAAGTTTCAACCTTTTGTGTCTCGGCGGATTCGCCGGCAAACGGATAGAAGTGATAAACGACGCCAAAAAGCACAATCAGGATTGTGAGCGCGACCAAACCGCGATTTACCTCGGACGATTCGCGTTGTTTGGTTTCAAGCGTTTTCGGCTTAGCAATCGTTTCCTTGAAATTTTGATTTTTATTCGCTCTTTCCGCGCCTGAATCATTTTGTTTGTTCGTCTTATTTTGAGCATCGGTAATCTCTGTAAAGGCGGTAATAAGCCTCAAGCGCGCTTTAAACAGATTGTTAAGGGCGGTTAAGAGAGTTGTCGCTCGCTCTTGACGATTTTCTCCGGTCAAGCTGCTTCCGGTTTCTCTCAAATCATTAATTACCGTTTGTATTTCGTTTTTCAGCGATTTAATTTCTTCTGCGGCGGGCGCAGACTGCGAATTATTCCGAAGTCTGCGCTGATAATCTTCGGCGACAAAAATCAAACGCAGCGCGCGGCGTTTTAAATCGGTTTCGCTCTGCGTTGTTCCCTCAAAGTCATTTAAATAAATCGAAAAATCGAAAGAGGCGACTTCGGGCGAAGGTGATGAATTTAAATATTCGCGCAGCGCATTTGCCGACGGTTCACGTTTGCTTATTTCGCTTAGAACCCGTAAAAAATTAGCGTTTCCGGTTCCCCGTAATTCGCTCTTTTCGCACAAGGTCTCCGAACTCAGATTATCGTCGCACGAAGCGTTTTCCGCTTCCGGCGGTTCGGCGGATTTCTCGCTCTTATCAGCGTCAAATTCGGTTTGCTCGCCGGTATTTTGAAATAGAAAATCCGGTTTTGCTTCGTCAGCAATGTCAGTCGGTTCCGTGTTTTTGAATTCGGATTCGGTCGGATCAGTGTTTTCCGATAGATTTTGAGTTTCTGAAATTGTTTTTGACTCAGCGACGGATTCAAAATCTTCATCTTCAGCCGGAAATTGGTAATCGGGATTGATTTGCTTGAGCAAATTGACCGAATGAGCCGGGTTTTCTTCCAAAACCAGATTCAAAACATCAATTCCGCCGTGTTGTGATTCGAGAGAATTGCGAAAGCTCTCATTTTCTTCCGAGACGAGCTGTGAAAATTTGTTGCCGACCGCAACGCTGCATTTAATCGAAGCCGCCGTGACTTCTGGCGCAAAGAACGTTTCGCCAAGATATTGTTTGTGTCGCCGGGCGCGATTAAAGAAATTGCTTTTTAATAAATCTTCGAGCCGGTTATAACCGCCGACTTCGGCGCGCAACGCATCAAAAACGGCAATTGCCTCTTCGCGCAGACGCAGCGTCTTTTTGTCCGCCCAGTCAATCTCGACTCCCGTCCAAACGACGTTGTATCGCTGCAAACGCTCGATTAATTCATCTCCGCCGACGCGAATATAACGCGGTTCGCCGGGCAATTTGGTGGAAAACAATTGAGTGACGACAAAATCGTATTTGCTTCTGATTTCAAACGAAGGCATCAGGCTGCGGTAAAAACAGCCCAGTGCCGCCAGCATTTGAGCGGTTACGGATGAAGCGTTTTCATCGTAAAATCGGCGCAAATGAAACGTTTTCACCGCTTCGTCGCGGCGCGCGAGCGTTAATCGCCAAAAATGCAGCTCCTGCAAAACCCGAAACTCAAGTTGCAGAGATTCTCCGGTTTCTTCCGTTTGTCCGGCTTTATAATCGCTGAGCAAAGCGCTGATTTTTTTCACATCATAGCTTTTGTGAGGAACTTTTAACTGGACGCGCTCGATGTTCGTTAATACCTGTTCGGCTACTTGCAGAGCGTAAGCATCTGTAAAAACCCTGTTCGTTTGATGTGTAGAATCATCTTTGGCTTCCTGTTCGGTTGTTTCGTGAATTTGATTTTCCATTTCTATTTGACCGCCGCGCTTAACGTTTCGAGTGACTCCGGCAATGACCGAAGTTTCGGAAGGATTAATGCAAAAAACCGTTCCGAAATTTATTCGCCGATAATTCCCTCAACCGGCAAAACCTTTGTGATCGTGCCGCTGTGATCTAACGTAAAAACGTAAGGAACCGAATTGTCGCGTGTTCTGGTGGCGGTGATGAGATATTCGGTTGCCAGATTTTTCGGGTCAGTGGCGGTCGGCGTTCCGGTGGAAGTCGTTAAATCGAATTTGAAAGGACCGCGAGTTAAAGTTAAATCGCCCTGAACCGTTCCCAGATTTCCGTGTAAATCGTTCAATTCGTCGAGGCGCGCAAAACGTTGACGCTGAGTGAAATAAATGACCTCATTCTGACGAATCAAGCTGAGTGAGGCAATCGCCGAGGTGTTTTCGGCGGAAATTTTGGCTTTCATATAATAATTTACAGAAATTGCCGCGATAACGCTGACGCAGGTGAGGACCATTAACATCTCGATGATTGAGGTTCCGGCTTCATTTTTCTTTTTCATTGAGGTTCGATCTCCTTTTGAAATCCGGGTATTCGGATAGAATCTGACAATTTCCGGCAGCGAAAGTGACAAGTTATGGCAGAGCTTGGGTTTAATCTTAATGCTTAGACTGATTTTTCAAACTTGAAATTTTCAATAATTTTGCAGTTTGTGTAAAGATTTCGCCGCTTTTCATAAATTGTTGGACGAACTGCCGCCTTTTTCCAGCAACGCCCGTGCCATCACGCTTTTAAATCGTGCATAAAAAAAAAGTTGTTGTTTGAAGCGGCTTTTTTTGCTAAATTTTGATGCAGAGATTCAAACGAATAAAATTTTATAAATCTCTCTGAGAGAGACGATTTTGCCTTAAAACGCAAGAACCGAGGAGAACGGCGAAACATTGACAGCAGCGATTGAGCAGACCATAGAGACTTACGGCATTGAGAATTGGGGCGCGGGTTATTTCGGTGTAAATCGAAAAGGAAATTTAATCGTGCGCCCGTTTGAAAACGACAGCCGTCAAGCCGACGTTAAAGAAATCATTGACGATCTCCGGCGACGCGGCATCAACACGCCCGTTCTTCTGCGCTTTCCGCAGCTCATCGTCGGACAAATCCGCAAACTGCAAAAAGCATTTCGCAGCGCCATCCGCGAGTTTGAATACAACGGCGCGCATCAATGCGTTTATCCGATGAAAGTCAATCAGAACCGCGCCGTCGTTGAAGAATATCTGCGCGAAGGCTCGCGCTACGATTTCGGACTCGAAGCCGGTTCAAAAGCCGAGCTTTACGGCGCTCTGGCAATGGAACAGTCGCCCGGCAGCCTGCTCGTGCTAAACGGTTTCAAAGACGAGGAATTTATTCGTCTCGCCTTTGCCGGAGCGAACGCGGGAAAAAAAGTCGTCATCGTCATCGAAAAGCTTTCCGAGCTTGATCACATTTTATCAGTCGCTAACGAACTGCTCGAAGAAGGCAGCGCCGACCGTCTGCCGATGGTCGGCGTCCGCGTCAAGCTTTACTCGAAAGGTTCGGGCAAATGGGAAACTTCGGGCGGCGAAGCGGCGAAATTCGGTTTGACGACGACCGAGATTCTCGAAGTCATTTACCGGCTTCAGGAAGCCGGACGCATTGATTTGCTGCGGCTGCTGCATTTTCACATCGGCTCGCAATTGACCGACATCAAGCGCATCAAAAACGCGATGAAGGAAGCCGCGCGCGTTTACGCCAAGATTATTCAGATGAACGTGCCGATTGATTATCTCGATGTCGGCGGCGGAATGGCGGTTGATTACGACGGCTCGAAAACCGCTTTTGAATCTTCGGCAAATTACAACTCGCAGGAATTTGCAAACGATGTAGTTTACGTGATCAAAACCGTCTGCGACGACGAAAACGTGCCGC
Organism: Pyrinomonadaceae bacterium; assembly: GCA_036388775.1. Classification (GTDB taxonomy): domain Bacteria; phylum Acidobacteriota; class Blastocatellia; order Pyrinomonadales; family Pyrinomonadaceae; genus JALZCH01. Next base: position 14,575 of record DASVRD010000086.1, read on the forward strand.
ATCCGACCATCGTGCAGGAATGCGGGCGTTATATGTCTGCGTATCACGCTATCTTAGTGACAAACGTGCAGGACGAAATCGAAACCATCGTCGAAGACATTACGCCGATGGAAATTGAAGCGGACGACCCGCAGCCGGTTCGAGAATTGCACGATTTGCGCGAAACCATCAGCGTCAAAAATCACCGCGAGTATTATCACGACGCGCTCGAACAACGCGAACAGCTTTTCACGATGTTCAATCTGGGCTTAATCTCGCTCGAAGACCGCGCCAAAGGCGAAGTTTTGTTCTGGGATGTTTGCGAAAAAGCCGATAAATTCGCGCAGCAAAAAAAATACGTTTCGGAAGAATTCGATGATTTGCGGCTGCTTTTATGCGCCAAATATCTGACCAATTTTTCGGTTTTTCGCTCGATGCCCGACAATTGGGCGCTCGAACAGCTTTTTCCGATTGTTCCGATTCACAAATTAAATAAAATACCGACCGAATACACGACTCTTTGCGACATCACTTGCGATTCGGACGGCGTGGTCGAAAAGTTTGTTGATTTGCACGACGTGAAAAGAGTTTTGGCGCTGCATCCGCTTGTCAAAGACGAGCAGTATTATATCGCCGTTTTGCTCGTCGGCGCGTATCAGGAAGTGATGGGCAACAATCACAACCTGTTCGGCGTGCCGCACGAAGCGCAGGTTTTTATTGACGACGACGGTTATTTAATCAAAAAAGTAATTCCCGGCTCGACGCTCGGAGAATCTTTGAGCCGCGCGCGCTACGACAAATCGCTGCTCCACGAAGGTTTTCGCCGCATTGTCGCCGCGCAGGTCAAACGCAACGAGCTGACGGAAGAAGAAGCGACGAATTTAATCGAATTTTACGAATCGAAAATTGATTCGTACACATACCTTTCGCCCAACGGCACAAAGCCTTGAGGCTTTGAAATTACGAGTTTCAAATTACGAATTACGAATTAAAACAAATTCCACAATTCGTAATTCGTAATTCGTAATTCGTAATTAAATATATGACGGCACAACGCAAAAGCAAGTCTTCAAAATTTTTAACCGCGCCGACGCGCCCGGTTTCGGTTGACCGCGACCGTTCAATCACCGGTTTGCTCGAAAAAATGGAAGGCGCCGGATTCGGCGCGCGGCAATTGGCGGAAGCGCATCGCATCTGGCTCGACGCGCTCGGCGATAACACGACGATTTACATCGCCGCGACGGGAAATCTGATTCCCGCCGGAATGCGCCGCCTGCTGGCTTACGTTATCAAAAACCGCTTCGTTGACGTTTTGGTTGTGTCCGGCGAAATGCTCTTTCACGATTTGCACGAAACTCTCGGAAGAAATCATTATCAGGCGCACGCGGCGATGGACGACGAAGAGCTTGACACGGCAAACATCGTGCGAATGGGCGACACTTTGGGAAACTCCGACGAATACCGCGAAGCCGACGAATGGATTGGCGGGTTTGCCAATCAACTCGACCCGAGCCGCCCTTATTCGGTCAGGGAATTTTTGCATTTTCTGGGAAAAGAACTGGCGGAAATCGCCACCGAAGACGGGTTGATAACTTCCGCCTACAAAGCGCGGATTCCCATTTTTTGCCCGGATTTGGGCAACAGCGAAATCTGCGTCGGAATCGCGCAGGGGCGTTTTGAAAAGAAAAATACTGTGCTTTTCGACCTCGCTCAGGATTCGCTCGAAATGATGCAAATCGCGCAGAAAAGCCGTTCGACTTGTCTGATTTCGCTCGGCGGCGTTGACGGACACAGCTACATTAAATTGAGCGACACATCCTTGAATATCATTCGCGCCCAGCCGCGCGGTCACAAATACGCCGTCACAATTTGCTCCGAACCGCCCTGCGTTGTCAGCCCTCGCCCGCACGGTTCGCTCAGCGAAATGACGCAGTTTTTCGGCAAAACAATGAAAAACGCTTTGACGGCTTACGTCCAGTGCGACGCGACGATTGCGCTGCCGATTATCGTCACTTCCCTTTCGCAAACCGCCGCCAAATATATGAAAGGACGCAAGCGCCCGAACTTCACCTTTGTCGGACGCGAGCTGCTAATCGAAGTTTCCTGATTTGTTCGTCGTTCGTTGTTCGTTGTTCGTTGCAAAATCAATAAACAACGAACGACGAACGACGAACAACGAACAAATTATGAGCGAATCAGCAAATCTTCCAATGAATTTCGGCGGAATTGGCGAGCCGGAATTTTCCGATTTCGACAGAGCCGGAGTTTTGGTTTTACCCATCGCTTACGAAGGCACGGTTTCTTACGGCGCTGGAACCGGAAAAGGCGCGGCGGCGATTATCGAAGCCTCGCGAAATATGGAATTGTACGACGAGGAAACCGATGCCGAAGTCTATAAAATCGGTATTCACACGGTCGCCGAGCTTACTGCCGAACACGAACCGGCGGCGATGATGACGAAAATCTATGAGCGGGCGAAAGAGCTTTTGGAGTCGGAAAAATTTCTCGTTTCTCTCGGCGGCGAACATTCCGTCAGCGCGCCTTTGATACGCGCGCACGCCGAGCATTTTCACAACATTTCGATTTTGCAGATTGACGCGCACGCCGATTTGCGCGATTCATACGACGGCACGCCGTATTCGCACGCTTCGATTATGGCGCGGGCTGTTAAGGATTTGAGAATTCCGGCGGTTCAAGTCGGGATTCGCTCGATTTCCGCCGACGAAGCGCGCTCGCTCGACGATTTGCCGCACACCAGGATTTATTGGGCGAAAGATGTTGTCGGGCGAATTGACTGGATTGACGAAGCCGTTTCGCATCTCACCGATAATGTTTATTTAACGATTGATATTGATGGTTTAGACCCGTCGCTCGTACCGACGACCGGAACACCTGAACCGGGCGGTTTGGGCTGGTATGAAGTTTTGACTTTGATTCGGCGGCTGGCGAAAAAACGCCGCGTCGTCGGTATGGATTTGGTCGAGTTTTCCAAAATGGACAATTCAGACGCAGGAGCTTTTCTTTGCTCAAAGCTCGTTTACAAATCGCTCGGCTACATTTTTCGCGACGAAACTCCGCGTGTGCGCGGTAAATAGAATTTAAAAAATCAATCCCGGAAAAGCGCTGTCTGCGCGGCGGCGCTTTTTCTTTTTGCCGGTATTGATTTTCGTCGTGCAACTACTTAAATTTAAAATCGTATTAGAAGAGAGCGAAACTAAGGTTCAAAGGATTATTAAGGATTATTTATGAAATTCTATCAGCTTTCGTCACTCAAAATTTTCACTGTTTTGGCAGCCGTCGCACTTTTAGCCAGTTGCAGCGGCGGCAGCGCCCAACTTTCTCCGAATTCGCAAACGTCGCAGACCGAACAATCCGCGCCGGTTTCGCAATCGCCGATTGTTTTAGCCGACGGAATTCGCGCGTCTTACGCCGATATTGTCGAACGAGTCGCGCCCGCCGTCGTCAACATTGATGCGCGCCGGAGAACTAGCCGCGCGCCGCAGCAGCAACAGCAGCAGAACCCGCTGCTCGACGACCCGCGTTTTCGGGATTTCTTCGACCAATTGCCGCAAGGTCAGCGGCAACAGCCTCCGCCGGTCGAACGCGGCGTCGGTTCGGGCGTTATTATCAGCGCCGACGGAACGATTTTGACCAACAATCACGTCGTCGAAGGAGCGGACGATATTGAAATCGAGCTGACCGACAAGCGAACTTTTAAAGCAAAAGTCGTCGGTCTCGATCCGGCTTCGGATTTAGCCGTGTTAAAAGTCGAAGCCGACAATTTGCCGTTTATGAATCTCGGCGATTCGGACAAAGTTCGCGTCGGCGACGTTGTTCTGGCAATCGGAAATCCGCTCGGAATCGGACAAACCGTCACTTCGGGAATTATTTCGGCAAAAGGACGCCGAACGGGACTTGGCACGGGCAGCTTTGAAAACTTTTTGCAAACCGACGCCCCGATTAATCGCGGCAATTCCGGCGGCGCTTTGATCAATGTGACGGGCGAGCTAGTCGGCATTAACTCGCAAATCTTATCGCCCGGCGGCGCGGCTGGCGGCAACATCGGAATCGGTTTCGCCATTCCGTCGAATATGGTCAAAGGCGTGATGGAGCAGCTCGTCAAAAACGGCAAAGTCCGGCGCGGGCAGCTCGGCGTTTTGATTCGTGATATTGATTCGGATTTGGCGGCGTCGCTCAATTTAAAAGACACGCGCGGCGCGGTAATCACCGATGTACAGCCCGACAGCGCAGCGGCAAAAGCCGGGCTTCAGCGGTATGATGTCGTTACGGCTTTAAACGGCGAACGAGTCGAAGACGGAAACACGCTCAGAAATCGAATCGCCGCGACTCAGCCCGGCTCGGAAGTCACTCTCACGGTTTTGCGTGAAGGCAAAGAACAGCAAATCAAAGCAACTTTGGGCGAGCTTTCGGTGCAGGCGGCAGAGAACGAACGCGAAAATCCGCAGGGAAATCAAAACGCGCCCGGCGGCGAGCAAAGCGGCAGGCTCGGTCTCGGTATGCAGCCGCTGACGCCCGATCTGAAACGGCAATTGCAAGTGAATTCGGAAAGAGGCTTGGTTGTCACGGAAGTTGACCCGAACGGACCGGCAGCCGAAGCCGGATTCAGAGAGCAGGACGTGATTCTCGAAATCAATCGTCAGCCGGTCGCAAGTTTTGAAGATGTTCAAGCCGCGCTTGAAAAAAGCGGCGACCGCCCGGTTCTGATTTTAATGGAACGCCGCGGTCAGGTCGTCTTTTTAACCGTCAGACAAAGAAGATAAAACAGCTGCGAACGAATAGAAAGGCGTCGAACTTTATAAAGCTCGACGCCTTTTATTCTTTCGATTTTAGCAGGATTTCATCAATCCACTATTTTTTGCAGATAAGCGCCATAGCCGCTTTTCATATATTTGGCGGCGAGAATCATCAATTCGGAGCGGCTGATATAGCCCATATTATAAGCCGTTTCCTCGATGCAGCCGATTTTCGAGCCTTGTCGTTTTTCAATCACTTTGACAAACTCGCTGGCATCAATCAAAGAATCGAATGTGCCGGTGTCGAGCCAAGCCATTCCTCTGCCCATTAATCCCACTTTCAAAGCGTCTTTTGCCAGATAAGCCTTGATAACGTCAATAATTTCATATTCTCCCCGCGTTGAAGGCTTTAAATTTTGCGCTATCTCGACAACCCGGTTATCGCAAAAATACAAGCCCGGAATCGCATAATCGGATTTCGGAGAGACGGGTTTTTCCTCGATGGAAATAACACGAAAATCCTCGTCGAATTCGACGACGCCGTATCTTTGCGGGTCGCTGACTTTATAAGCAAAAACCGCCGCGCCTTCGACATCGCTAAAGTCTTGCACCAGATTGCTTAAATGAGCGCCGTAAAAAATATTATCGCCTAGAATCAGCCCGACCTTTTCCTTTCCGATAAATTCTTTGCCGATGACAAACGCCTGCGCCAATCCTTCGGGCTTTTCCTGCACGGCGTATTCAAAACGGCAGCCAAGCTCGCCGCCGTCTCCCAATAATCGGCGAAAGCTTTCTGAATCCTCCGGCGTCGTGATAATCAGAATTTCGCGAATGCCCGCGAGCATCAAGACCGATAACGGATAATAAATCATCGGTTTGTCATAGACGGGCATTAACTGTTTGCTAATGGCTTTCGTAATCGGATAAAGCCTTGTGCCGGAACCTCCGGCTAAAATTATGCCTTTCATAATTTAAATCGTTTTGGAAACGGAAAAGCCGCAAAGCTAAATCCCTTGCGGCTTAAATAATCGGGATGGCGAAATTCGAATTCAAAGAAATTTGTTTGTCTGCGTTTGGATGAATTCGTTTAGCCTCTGATTTAACTGCCATTCCCGTCAAAATATATTAGCAGACTTTCTCTCTGATCAGATAAATTTTGTTACGGTTCTAAAGCCATAAAACAATCCTTAAACGAAACAATCTTCGAATAATAAATCTAAATATCTCAAGCGAATAAAAACTTTCGTGAGAATTTAAAGAGAAATTTTTCAGAAAAACTTCAGAAAATCTTAAAGATTCACCGCACCGGAATCAGCATAATCACTCCCGTCAGCAACAGACAGGCTCATTAGAAGCCAAACATAAATGGAGGAATAGCAATGATAAAGATTTTCGCAAATAACTTGATTCGATTTTTGGTCTTGGGCAGCCTCGGGCTGTTCGCGTTTTCAACCTTTACGTCAGCCGCGCCTGTCGTCAGGCAAGGGAGCGGAGCAAATGCGGCGGGGCTTCAAGCGACGGTTGACTTATTTCGCGCCGATTTGGGCGGCGCAAATAACGGTGTCGGCGGTTCGTTCGCAACCGGAAGGCGCGAGGTAAACTGGGACGGCGTGCCGGACAGTTTTTCCGAACCGAACAATTTCCCCGCAGATTTCTTTAACAACAATAGCCCGCGCGGCATAATGTTCAACTCGATAGAGGACGCAACCGGATCGGCGTTAAATCAATTCGCCGTCAGCGCAAACCAGGCGTCCGGCGTCCCGGTTCGTTTCGGTAATCTTAACGCCGCTTATCCGTTCATTCTACAAACTTTCAGCTCGCAGCGATTATTCATCGCCCGCAATACGCATATGATGGAAGTGACTTTCTTTATTCCGGGAACGAGCATTCCGGCGGCGGTCAAAGGCTTTGGAGTTGTATTCGCGGATGTTGATTCGGCAACCGGCGGCAATCGTTCGCTGATTCGCGTTTATGGTCCCGACGGCAGACAGCTTTCGGCTGCTTCAGCCCCGGTCTTCAATACAGGTCTTTCATTCGTCGGTATTTCCTTCAACAACGGCGAGCGCATCGCCCGCGTGGTGATTGAAAGCGGCAACGCTGCGCTTTCCTCAACAAACGACGACAGCGAAAACGGGATTGACATAGTAGCGATGGATGATTTCATCTACGGCGAACCGCAATCCATAGATTTTGCTTCCAGCGTTTCGGGATCCATTATTTACGGAATAACTCCCCCAGATCAACCGGCGAAGATTGTCTCAGGCGCAAGATTAGTGGCGAGCGGCGATTCGAACGCGGTGGCAATCAGTAATTCAAACGGTTATTATCAGTTCAACGAGAATCTTGAAACCGGCGGCACTTATACCGTCACCGCGTCAAAAACCGGAGATATAAACAATATCAGCCCTTTTGATGCGACGCTTATTTTGCGGTGCGTAGCTGCCGGCAATGGCTGCAATTTAACAGCTAATCAACAAATAGCGGGCGATACTAATGGAAGCGGAGGTCTTTCCCCGATAGATGCGACTCTGATTCTTCGTTTTGTCGCGGCAAATGGACAAACCACGCAAACCGGACAAACGGGTAACTGGAAATTCTCTTCACCGTCCCGCAGTTACTTGCCGCTCGGCGGTAATCTTTCTGATGAGAATTACACAGCTTTACTGATCGGAGATGTAAGCGGCGGTTGGCAGCCGCCCCCTTCTTCAAGCGGCGCTGCAGAAGCGAAACAAGAAAAGACGGAAACCCTGCCCTCATAAGAGCAGAAGACTTTTCCGCAGCATTTTCCGCCCATGAAATGATAGCCGTTCGAGAACAAACGGAATCAAGCAAAGAAGCTAGTGAAATGGAGCGGATAAACGCTAATGATGAGTAGTCAGCGCAAGAAAAAGCGGACATTCAATTACGACTACCTGAGAAGGCGCTTTTTCGTGATTGATGTACCGATGACACACTAGATAAGAAAAGCGTATCTTTCGAGATACGCTTTTCTATTGATTTAATTGAGTTAAACTCAATTATTTTGAATCGGGATGGCGAGATTCGAACTCTAAGAAAGCAGTTATTTTGAGTTTTTCCGATTTCAAATTATTTCAAACTATTCGGCATTTCTCACAATTCAGTTTATAATATTTCGGCTAAATTCAGATAGATTCTGCACATTTGGCACACCGTTGGCACACCAAAATAAAAGCAGAATCTTGCCTTTAAAGCATTTTGTATTGCTGAGATATGATTGATAAGAAATCCCTCTCCGAACGTGACATCTGCACCAAATACATCACGCCCGCAATTGAAAAAGCAGGTTGGAACAGGTTCACGCAATTTCTTGAAGAAGTTTCTTTTACCGACGGCAAGATTTATGTTCGGGGAAAACTTCACACGCGCGGAACTGCAAAACGAGCCGATTACATTCTTTATTACAAACCTAATATTCCGATTGCCATCGTTGAAGCGAAAGACAATAAACACACCGTCGGCGCGGGATTGCAGCAAGCCTTAGATTACTCGCGCATTTTAGATATTCCGTTTGTTTTTAGCAGCAATGGCGATGGCTTTATTTTTCACGATAAAACGGCAACCGATAGCAGTATTGAAACCCAATTGGATAACGACAGCTTTCCGTCACCGGAAATTCTTTGGGAAAAGTACAAACGCTTTAAAGGCATTGTGACGACCGAAGAAGAAAAGATTGTCGAACAGGATTATTACGACGACGGAACCGGGCGAAAGCCGCGTTATTATCAACAGATAGCCGTTAATCGCACGGTTGAAGCCATTGCCAAAGGAAACAATCGAATCTTGCTGGTAATGGCGACAGGAACAGGCAAAACTTACACAGCTTTTCAAATCATCTGGCGATTATGGAAAGCCAGAGCGAAAAAGCGCATTTTGTTTTTGGCTGACAGAAACGCTCTTATTGACCAAACAAGGCGCGGCGATTTCAAACACTTCAAAGATAAAATGACTGTTGTTCAAAAACATCAGGTTGATAAATCTTATGAAATTTATTTGTCGCTTTATCAAGGCTTAACCGGCTCGGAAGAAGCCCGGAACATCTACAAACAGTTTTCCCGCGATTTCTTTGATTTGGTAGTTGTTGACGAATGCCATCGCGGAAGCGCGAGAGATGATTCGGCTTGGCGCGAAATTCTTGAATATTTTAAAACCGCAACGCAAATCGGTTTGACCGCCACGCCGAAAGAAACGGACGACATCAGCACCAGCGAATATTTTGCCGATCCGATTTACACTTATTCGCTCAAACAAGGCATTGACGACGGTTTTCTTGCGCCTTATCGCGTTATCAGAATAACGCTTGATGTTGATGCCGAAGGCTGGCGACCGCCAAAAGGTTTTCGTGATAAAGACGGCAATCTGGTTGAAGATAGAATTTATAACCGTTCGGATTTTGATAAAAAGCTCGTAGTTGAAGAACGTCGAAAAATTGTCGCGCAAAAGATCAGCGAGTTTCTCAAAGGCACAAACCGTTTTGATAAATCTATTGCTTTTTGCTGCGATGTCGAACACGCCGAAGGAATGCGAAGCGAGATTGCCAGAGAAAACGCCGATGTCGTTTCACAGAATTACAAATACGTGATGCGGATCACGGGCGATAACGACATCGGGAAACGAGAGCTTGATAACTTTATTGATCCCGAATCAGCTTATCCGGTGATAGCGACCACTTCGGAACTGATGACAACCGGAATTGACGCGCAAACCTGCAAAGTTATCGTTTTGGATAAAAACATCAATTCGATGACTACATTCAAACAAATCATCGGCAGAGGAACGCGCATCAATGAAGCCTATAACAAACACTATTTCACGATTCTTGATTTCCGAAACGCGACAGACCTTTTTGCCGATCCGCAGTTTGACGGCGACCCGATTCGCGTCAAGCCTGTTTCGGAAGATGAAGATTTAAGTACGATTATTGATGAAGAAGAAACGAACGAAACGCCGTTAGTTGATGAAGAAACGGGCGATGAAATCACAATAGAACCGCCGAAAATCCCACAGCCTGAAATAACGGGCGAATTTGTTCCGCAAAGAAAAGTTGTCGTTAATGGAGTTGATGTTTCGGTTTTGGTTTCGCGCGAATTGTCTTTGATAAAGACGGCAAGCTCATCACGCGCAAGTTGACCGATTACACAAAAGAAATCGTGACAGATCAATTTGCCACGCTCAATGATTTTCTCAATAAATGGCATCAAGCCGATAAAAAAGAAACTGTCATTCAGGAATTGGAGGAAAAGGGCGTTCCTGTTAGCGATTTGATAAATGCGGTTGATAAAAAACTGGATTTATTCGATTTGATTTGTCACGTCGCTTTTGACCAGCCGCCTTTGACCCGGCGCGAGCGGGCGAATAATGTCAGAAAGCGAAATTACTTTACAAAATACGGCGAACAGGCTCGCGACGTTTTGGATTCTCTGCTTGATAAATATGCTGATGAAGGCATCCAGGAAATCGAAAATATCAAAGTTTTAAAAGAGCCGCCGATTTCCGATTTAGGTTCGCCGACGGAAATTATCAAAGGCGTATTCGGCGGAAAAGATAAATATTTGGAAGCTGTGAAAGAATTAGAAACAGAACTGTATAAAGCTGCTTAGGTAATCAAATATGAAAAAGGCTTTAGATTGGGATGAAGATTATATTTTAAGTTTACCGCAAGGTGAACACGATTGGTTAGAGTTTAAAAGCTCAAGACTTTTAGATTTCACTTTACCTGGTGTTAATGCAAATGACGTTTTTAGTGAACTCTCAAAACAGGTATCAGCATTTGCAAATTCCGGGGGCGGAACAATCGTTTATGGTGTTCAGGATACACCTATTGGAACTCTGAGAACAGTAGATGCTGATGGTGGAGTTTCATTGATATTGAAAAAAGGAACTAAAGAGTGGCTGGAAGATATAATTCCGAATTTAGTTGACTTTCCACTTAGTTCATTCAATGTGTATGTAGTAACTGCAAAAGATGCGACGAGTGGTATTGCAACTGATAAAGGTTTGTTTCTTATAGATATTGCAACTAGCGATGCAGCACCTCATCAAGCTAAGGATAAAAAATACTATGCACGAGTAGGCGGAAAATCTCAGCCTATTGGACATCGTTTAGTTATGGATATTGTTGGAAGGGCAAAATATCCTAAGCTGAAAATATCGTGTTCAATTCTTCCAAAGGAAAAAAGGCTTCCACATGAAAGTAAAGATGCACTTAGATTCTTTTGCGAAAATATAGGTAGAATTTTCGCAAATTACGTTAATGGCTATATTTATATTCCATCGGACATACACGACCCTATTAACAAGAATGTTCAAACCATTAACAGTAAAAAATATAATCGAGTGTGGTTTGATAACACTCACCAAGATATTGTTGGCTGGCGCAATGCTGGTCTTACCTCAGAACCATATACTATAACCCGTTACGATCCTGTTCTTCCAGAATTAGGTTTCAGAGCAGCAGTCGAAGAATTGAGTATCTCCAAAGAGGATTTAACAAAATATGTTGATGAGTTCATATATTGGGAGATATTTGCTGATAATGCTCCAAAAGAGGAAGGGATGATAAAAATTTCAGAATTGATTAAAGGTTAACAACTTATGCTTTTGCCAGAAGACATTTTAAGTAAGCTAATTTATCTAGACTCTGATTTTATATCAGTTGTTTATCAAACTGTAACTGGGGACTCACCACAAACTTATTTTTCAAAAACGCAGGGGAAAAAGGGAGACAGTAAAGAATTATTTATTGCCCATAGCCAAAATCTAGAATCAAAAAGTTTTAATAAGTCCTCAATCGAAATGTTAAAAGAAATTTATGCTGAGTTAGCAAAATATCCTAATTTTAATCCAGCTATTTTTAAGAATTATGAAGGAACAAAAACTGTTTGGATTAATGGACAATTTACAATGGGTGAATGGATTAGCACTAAACAAATTGATGGTAAGACAACAAAATCAGATCCATGCATAATGTACGAAATAGAAGATAATAGCGATAAATATGCTTTATTACCCCAACCTCACTTATTTAGTTCAAATATCGGAAGTCTAATAAATACGACTTCAGCTATACGAAATAATATAGGTATTCCAACAAAAACATTTGGAAGAATCCTCTACAAAGTAGAAGATTCAAATATGTTTGTAATGACTCCTTACCTTATTTTAGAAGACTAAGGTATTTAAAAATTCAAATCTTAAAATTTAACCTAAAGAGTTTTAATGGCAAATATTCAAGGCATTTTAAAATCCATCCGCGATATTATGTGGCAGGACACCGGCTTGAACGGTGACGCACAGCGCATCGAGCAGCTTGGCTGGATGCTGTTTTTTAAGATTTTCAGCGATAAAGATCAAGAGCTTGAATTGCTTGATGATAATTACAAATCGCCGATTCCAACAGAGCTTCATTGGGAAAATTGGGCGGGTGATGATGAAGGCATTACGGGCGATGAATTACTTGAGTTTGTTGACCGCAAGTTGTTTCCGACGCTTAGAAATATTCCGGTTGGCGAAATCGTCGAAAAATTGGAAAAGCTAATGGCTTTCTGCGATGAACTGGAAGCAAACATTCGGGAAAGTAAAAGACAAGCCGAAACCTTGCTGCAAGTCGCCATCAAAGAAGCGTTAATACCCAGAGAGTAAAAATGTCTTATGTAAACTAAATTTCTATTTTCAAATTTCAGTTGTCGGACTATATAAATTTAAGGAGGATAATAAGATGGTGAGTGGTGGACTTAATCGGCAATGGATTATTGAACAAATAAAAAATTATTCTACGACATCAATATGGAGCATTTTTTTGTTTTTTGGGGGGCTAATTTTTCTTTTATATTTTGCCCGAATACACTATTTACCGGAACTGCAATTATCTTCTTCCATTTCTTTACTCGCCGCCTCAGCTTTTATTGGAGTTGTATATCTTATATTTTTTACCATCGCTTTAATTATTCCGGGCTTGATTTGGTCAACAATAATTACTAAGTCTAAAACATTTCATCCTTTATTTTATAAAAACGAAAAACTTCTTTTAAGAAGAATGCTACTTTGGTTATTAATTCCATTCTTAATATTTCTACCTCCGGTTCTAATAAACCAAAGCTATAACTTTATTGAAAGTTTTATGTTTTTGTTATTTGATCCACGCTTTAGTGGATATTTTTATTCATGGATTTTTTTAGCATTAATTTTATTTGCTTGGATTATTACTGCATTTTTTTTATTTAAGTCCAAAGGGCTTATATTAGAGCGTTTTAAAAGGCAAACCCAAAACAGACGTAGAAAGCAACTATTGAAAAAAGTTAAGGTTAG
>DASVRD010000087.1:0-89603 GCA_036388775.1 Pyrinomonadaceae bacterium
CAACAAAACTACAGGACACTTTCAATCATTTGCGCCAATTCAATCTCGATGGGCAAGGAATAAACTCTGAAGAGTTTCTAAAGTTTGTCAAGGAAAACATATTTACTCACCGAAAGATTTAATTCATTTTTATTTCTATGTGCCACAATGGGTTCTTGATGTTTAGCGAATCTACTTTTGATAAGGAAAACGGTGAATAATCGTAAATGCGCGATAAATTTGTTCGAGCAGAATGACTCGCGCCGTTTCGTGCGTAAAAGTCATTTTTGAAAGAGACAGTTTAAAATTTGCGCGCGTATTGATTGCTTCGGAAACTCCGTCCTGACCGCCGATTATAAAGACTATTTCTTTCAAGCTGCGGTTTTGCCAATTTTCGATTTCCCCGGCTAATTCGCGCGAACCGATTTGTTTTCCCGCAACATCCAGCAAAACCGTAAAAGCGTTTTCAGGCAGGGTTTCTAAAACCCGTTTGCCTTCAGTTTCTTTCGTATCGTGCGGCTGGCTTTCTTTGATTTCCGAAATCTCGACGCGCGCAAAATGCGAAAGGCGGGCGAGATATTCTTCCTGCAGCGCACGCCAGTTTTTGTCCTTGGTTTTGCCGATCCAAACAAATCGAAAACGCATTTCTAAAAAAATATTGATTTAAATTTACAACCGCGCGCTGCAATATTTGCAGTACACAGCATCAATGTCGTGTCCCTGCTCGCTGCACTCTGGGCAGGCTTGTGTCGTCGCGGGTTTTCTGGCGGCTTGCGAAAGCTCGACGGTGACGATTCCGGTCGGGACGGCGATAATGCCGTAGCCCATAATCATCACGATTGACGCCAGAGTTTTACCGAGCGCGGTTTGCGGAGAAAGATCGCCGTAACCGACGGTCGTCAAAGTCACGATTGCCCAGTAAATGCTGGTCGGAATATTAATAAACCCGTTTGCCTCGCCTTCGACGACGTACATCAGCGAGCCGATAATTACGACGAGGGAAAAAACCGCCAGCAGAAAAACGCTGATTTTGCGGCGGCTCGCGCGCAAAGCCGTCGAAATTACGTTTGCCTCGCTCAAATATTCAGTTAACTTAAAAATTCGGAAAATACGCAGCAGCCGTAAAATGCGGATCGTCAATAAATATTGGCTGCCGACCAGGAAAATGCTCAAATATGTCGGAATAATCGCGAGCAAATCAACCATCCCGAAAAAGCTCGTCGCATAGCGGAGCGGTTTTCGGACGGCGAAAAGTCTCAAAATATATTCAAACGTAAACAGCAGCGTAAAGCACCATTCGATTAAATAAAGCAAATCTCCGTATTCGGCTCTGATGCTGCCGACGCTTTCGAGAACGACCGCTGCGACGCTCAAAATGATGCACCAAATCAATGTCACATCAAAGGTTTTACCGGCGCGCGTTTCGGCTTCAAAAATTACTTCGTGCAAAATGCTGCGCCAGCGCGCATCCGGGCGTTCACTGAGGTCGGGTTTCATTTCAAGCAAAAATTTGTGTCCGGCGTTTAGAAAAATCGTGCTTTTCGATTAGCTCGAAAATCTTTTGAGCTATCTTTCTGCCGCCGATGTCGGATGGCTCGATTGGATTGGCGTAATCGGCTTTTTCGCTGCAAATCAAACGCAAATCCAGAAGCGGCAAATTGTTAAGAATTGCCTGCCGGATAATCGCGTCGTTAAACGTCGCCAAAGCGGCGACCGCAATGCGCTGAGTCTGCGCGTCGGGAAAATTCGGAAAATAAATCGTGCAAACGGCGGTCAGCAAATTTTTCGCCAAAACCGTTCGGAGCATTTCGCTGTAATCCTCCTCGAAACGCTCCGCGCGGTTTGCCAGCTCGTTCAAAACCCGAGCGGCAGAATCGGCGCGCATTTGCAATACATCGGCGTTCCTTAACGCATCGTTACCGCCGACGCTGATTAATAAATGCGTTGCAGTTTCCGGCAAATCCGAAAGCTGACGCGAAATATTTTCAGTTACACTGCCGTCCACCGCTTTCAGACTCGCCCGCCAATCCGCCGGAATCGCTTCGCGCAGATGCGCGACGACATCTTTTCCACCCGCGCCGACATAGGATTTGTTATCGAAAATCGAATCGCCGAGCAAAACAATGTGAGCCATTTATTTTTCTGTATGGTCTATTAAAGATTTTCCGGGATTTGGACTCGTTTGGCGTCGCGCCAGAGGCGCTCCAGATCGAAGAATTCACGCGATTTTTCCTCAAAAATATGGACGACGAAATCGCCGTAATCCATCAAAATCCATTCGGCGGTGTTGTAACCTTCGATTCGGATCGGGCGCGCGTCAATCAGTTTCAAATCTTCCGAAATTCCGTCGGCGATTGCCTGCACCTGACGCACGTTCGTACCGTTTGTGATAATGAAAAAATCGGTAAATTCCGTCACTTCGCGCAAATCCAGAACAAGCGAATTAACCGCTTTTTTGTCGCTCGCGGCGCGCAAAGCACCGATCAAACGCTCGTCCAAAACATCCGCCGGTTCAGCCTGCGCTTCGGCTGCGGCAGCGGCTGTGCCTTCGTGCTGTAATGATTTTTCTTTTAAAGTTTGCTCCATTTTTTATCTGTAAAGTTTATATTTCTCGATATAATTAATAACTTTTTCATCAACAAGTTTGCGCCAATTTTCGCCGTTTTGCAACGAAATTTCGCGCCGAATGGCGGTCGAAGAAACGTCTAGCTGCACGGCATCGGTGATAAAAATTCCGGTTTCATTCGTTGTTCGTTGTTCGTTGTTCGTTGTTCGTTGTTCATCGTTCGTTGTTCGTAAATCAACGATTTTTGCATTAATTTCGGGCGTGACGTGCGCGGTTTCGATGTCGTGCGCGGGGCGCGTGACGACGATAAAGCTGGTTAACAGAAGAAGTTTCTGCCAATCGCGCCAAGTGTTGATTTCATTCCACGAATCCGCGCCCATTACAAAAAAAATCTGCGTTCCGGTTTCGTAATGATTTTTGAGTTTGGTTAGAGTCTCGATTGTATAAGGCTTTTCCGGCGCTTCAAGCTCGATTGTGGAAATTTTAATTCGCGGTTCGTCATTTGTCGCCAGCGCGAGCATCGCATAGCGGCAAAACGGCGAAACTATTTTTTTGTCGCGTTTATGCGGCGCGCGAAAAGCCGGGACGAAATAAAATTCGTCGAGCGCAAACTTTTCGAGCAAAGTTTCGGCAATCGCCAGATGCCCGTTGTGAACCGGATCGAAGCTGCCGCCGTAAAACGCGATTTTTTTCATTTCACCAATCTTTTTTCCAGCCACGAACAAATAAACTCGGCGACCGTTTCCCAACCTTCTTCCAGCATTAAATCGTGCGCCATATCCGGAAAGATTTTAACGTCGGCTCGATAGCTTTGCGCGGTTTTCAAAATCGAATTTTCGCTGACAATCCTATCGTTTGCCGCGCCGATTACTAAAAGCGGCGATTTTATCAGTTTTGGATCGGGCAGCAAAAATATCATTTCCAAAAAAGCGCGAAATGATTCCTGTCCGAATTTTTCAGTATAATTCGCAGTTTTTGTTCGACTCATCTTTTCGGAAAACAGCGATTTGTGCACTCGTTCGGGCGTGCCGTAAATTTTTAGCACGTCAAATTTTGCAAAAACCCGGAAAAACAAAAAAGGATCGCTAAAAAATATCCGCATTCCGTCTGCAAACATTCCCGAAACAGGCGACGGCGCGAGCAAAACGGCGGCTGGCGCATCGTATTTTTCCAGATACTTCTGAACGACCAAACCGCCGAGCGAATGCCCGATGACAACGGGTTTGTTTTGAAATCGGTCGGCTATTTGCGCGACATCCAGCACGTAATCCCGAACTGAAGTCCAGCGCAATTTCTCTTTTCCTTCGCTTTTGCCGTGACCGCGCAAACTGACGGCGTGTGAATCAAAACCGCGCGAGGCAAAATAATCGAGAAAATTTTCTTCCCAACACCAAGCCGCGTGGCAAGAACCGTGAACAAAAAGCAGCGGCGTTTCCGTCAGCTTTTGCGTCGGTTCACGCGAAATAATTTCGAGCTGCATTATTCGAGAATGATTGAACTGCTGTTCGATTCGGCGGCGATTTCTTCCAAACGCTTTGCGACAACGGAAACGAGTTCTTTTGTTCCCTGATTTGTGACAGCGGAGATTTGCAAAAACGGTTTGTCGTCCGCTTCGGCTCTTTGGCGCAAACTTTCCAATCTTTCCGGTTCGTCCAAAGCGTCTATTTTCGTCGCCACGACAATTTGCGGGCGGGCGGCTAAATCCTGATTATAATTTGCCAATTCGCGGTTGATAATTTCGTAATCTTCGACCGGATTTCTCCCCGAAATCGAAGAAACATCAACGAGATGCAGCATTATTTTCGTCCGCTCGACGTGCCGCAAAAATCTGTCGCCCAAACCCGCGCCTTCCGAAGCGCCTTCAATTAATCCGGGAATATCCGCGACGACAAACGTTTTATAATCGCCCAAATCAACGACGCCGAGATTCGGTTCCAGAGTCGTAAATGGATAATCGGCGATTTTCGGTTTCGCGGCGGAAATAACCGAAATCAGAGTTGATTTCCCGGCGTTCGGGAAACCTACTAACCCGACATCCGCGATTAGTTTTAATTCAAGCTGTAATTCCTTTTCGTCGCCCGGTCGCCCTTCGTAATGATATTTCGGCGCGCGGTTTGTCGGCGTCGCAAAATGCTGATTTCCCCAACCGCCTTTGCCGCCTTTTGCCGCTAAAAATCTTTGCCCGTTTTCGGTGAAATCAAAAAGAAGATCGCCCGATTCGACGTCAAAAATCTGCGTCCCGACCGGCACTTGAACGGTTACATTTTCGCCGTCGCGCCCGTGCCGGTTCGACCCTTCGCCGTGTCGCCCGCGCTCGGCTTCGTGAATCGGGTTGTAACGCAAATGAAGCAGCGTATTTAAACCTTCGGTCGCTTCAATCCAAACATCGCCGCCACGCCCCCCATCGCCGCCGGAAGGTCCGCCGCGCGGAACAAATTTTTCGCGCCGAAAAGCCGTCACACCGTGTCCGCCGTCTCCGGCTTTTACCTTAATTTTTGCTCGATCAATAAACATTTGTAATTTTAGATTTTAGATTTTGGATTTTGGATTAGCAAGCCGTATTTTAATTGCATTGACATCGGCTCTTTTACAGTAATAATCTCAAGCCGAAACATTATGAATTTTGGCTTTATCATTGATAACCGCAAATGTATCGGCTGCCACGCCTGCACCGTCGCCTGCAAATCGGAAAACGAAGTGCCGCTCGGCGTTAATCGGACGTGGGTTAAATATATCGAAAAAGGCACTTTCCCGGACACGCGCCGTCTGTTTTCGGTGATGCGCTGCAATCATTGCGCCGACGCGCCATGCGTCGAGATTTGTCCGGTGACCGCACTTTTTACCCGCAAAGACGGAATCGTTGATTTCGACACGCGCCGCTGCATCGGCTGCAAAGCCTGCACGCAAGCCTGTCCTTACGACGCGCTTTATATGCATCCGGACGAGCACACTGCTGCGAAATGCAATTACTGCTCGCACCGCACTGACATCGGACTTGAACCGGCTTGTGTCATCGTCTGCCCCGAACACGCGATTATTTCCGGCGATATGGATGATCCGAAAACCGAAATATCGCAGCTTTTGGCGCGCGAATCCGTCCAAGTGCGGAAACCGGAAAAAGGCACACAGCCAAAGCTCTATTACATTGACGGCGACGCCGCTTCTCTAAAACCGACCGAGGCAAATGCCGGCACCGATTATATGTGGAGCAGCCAATCAACAGGCGTCGGGCATTACGCCAAATTTGCGGAAGAACGGATCAAAACCAACGCCGACAAAAGCGTTCCGCAGGCGCTTTATCAAATCGAATCAAAAACCAGAGGCAAAGGCACAAAAGAAAAAGCCCGAAGAGTTTACGACGCGCCCGGCAAAGGCGTCCATTGGGGCTGGGAAGTTACGGCTTATGTCTGGACAAAAGCGATTGCGGCGGGCGCATTTTTGATTCCCTTTTTGTTTTTGAAATTATTTGCGGGAGAAGTGCCGGATTTAGTCGGCAGAATCGGCGCGGCGCTGGCGATTGTCTTTTTGGGAATTACGGGTTTGCTGTTGATTAAAGATTTGGGCAAACCGGAAAGATTTTTATACGTCCTGCTCCGCCCGCAATGGAAATCGTGGCTGGTTCGCGGAGCGTATTTCATCACCGGCTACGGCTTGATTTTGTCGCTCTGGTGGGCGGCAAAGCTGGCGGGAATAAATGCGGCTTTGTCATATCTCGAATGGACAGGCGTTGTTTTCGCACTGCTGACGGCGGTTTATACGGCGTTTCTTTTCGCGCAGGCAAAGGGGCGGGATTTCTGGCAAAGCCCGATGCTCGGCGTTCATATGATTCTGCATTCCGCGATGGCTGGCATCGGTGTTTTTGCCGTCGCCGGATTGTTTTTGAGTGAAAATGCGGATTGGCTCAGGAATCTGCGTTTTCTGGCTATCGGCGCGATTGTTTTTCATCTTTTGACTCTCATTATCGAACTCTGGACGGCGCACACGACCGATGACGCCAAAGCGACAATCGAATTGATTACGCGCGGGCGTTTCCGCGTTCCGTTCTGGGCGGGAATGGTTTTTGTCGGAAACGTTCTGCCGCTGATTCTCTTATTTTTCGGACAAACGGCGACCGCCGCGCTGTCGGGAATTTTGATTTTAATCGGTTTATATATCGCCGAACACATCTGGGTTCGCGCGCCGCAGATGATTCCTCTTAGTTAATAGCAAATATGATTAAACATAAACCGTCGCTGATTGAGCGCATCGCCGAAAAATTACATTTAATCGAAAATCTGCACCACGAGGCGGAAGAAACTGATTTTCTTCCGCACTTGATGGATGCAGGCGAGTTGACGAGTTATCCGCCGCCGGAGAAATGGGACGATTGGGTCGAGTATGAAGCGACGAGCGGGCAGCGGCGCGTTAAGAAAAATTACATGATTATCCCGACAACCTGTTTCAATTGCGAAGCGGGCTGCGGGCTGCTCGGTTATGTTGAAAAGGAAACGCTCAAAATCCGCAAATTTGAAGGCAATCCGTATCATCCGGGAAGCCGCGGACGCAACTGTGCCAAAGGTCCGGCGACGATTAATCAGATTACGGACGTTGACCGCATTCTTTACCCGATGCGCCGCAAAGGGAAACGCGGTGCGGGTGAATGGGAAAGAGTTTCGTGGGACGAAGTTTTGGACGATATTGCCGCGAAAATCCGCAAAGCATTGCAGGAAGACCGCCGCAATGAAGTCGTTTATCACGTCGGTCGCCCCGGTCATGAAGGTTTTATTGACCGCATTTTACAGGCTTGGGGCGTTGACGGGCATAACAGCCACACGAATATCTGTTCCGCCGGAGCGCGTCTCGGATACGCGATTTGGCAGGGCTACGACCGACCTTCGCCCGATCACGGCGAGGCTCAATTCATCTTTTTAATTTCCGCGCATCTCGAATCCGGTCATTATTTCAACCCGCACGCGCAGCGAATTATCGAGGGAATGATGAACGGCGCAAAGCTCGCCGTAATGGACACGCGGCTTTCCAACACGGCTTCGATGGCTGATTACTGGCTGCCGAGCTATCCGGGCAGCGAAGCCGCCGTGTTGCTGGCAATGGCGAATATTTTGATTCGGGAAAAGCTTTATAACGAAGAGTTTTTGCGGAACTGGGTGAATTGGCGGGAATCGTTGGAAGCGATGAATCCAGATGCGGAAATTACTTTTGAAAATTTCATAGCTGAACTCGAAAAGCTTTACGCCGAATACACGCCCGAATTTGCCGAAGCGGAAAGCGGAGTCACAGCCGCGATGATTGAAGAAGTCGCCCGTCAAATCGGACGCGCCGGAACAAGGTTTTCGGCGCACAATTGGCGCAGCGCGGGCAGCGGAAATCTCGGCGGTTGGGCTGTCGCTCGCTGTCTGCATTTTCTTAATGTTTTGACGGGAAGCGTCGGTACGGTCGGTGGAACTTTGCCGAGCGCGTGGAATAAATTTAAACCGAAAGGTTTTTCGACTCCGCCCGCGCAAAAATTCTGGAACGAGCTGCATTTTCCCCTGGAATATCCGCTTTCGCATTACGAGATGAGTTTTCTGCTGCCGCATTTTTTGAAAGAGGGGCGCGGGAAATTGGATGTTTATTTCACGCGAGTTTTTAATCCGGTTTGGACTTATCCCGACGGGTTTACGTGGATCGAGGCTTTGTCGGACGAATCGAAAATCGGTTTGCACGCGGCTTTGACGCCGACCTGGAACGAGACGGCTTATTTTGCCGATTACGTTTTGCCTATGGGATTAGCGAGCGAGCGGCACGATTTGACGAGCTACGAAACGCATTCGGGAATGTGGATTTCTTTCCGCCAGCCGATTTTGCGCGAAGCGGCGCGGAAAATGGGACGCGAAACCACGTTTACTTACGAAACGAATCCGGGCGAAGTCTGGGAAGAAGACGAATTTTGGTTTGAATTGTCGTGGCGAATTGACCCGGATGGCGAGCTTGGAATTCGCAAGCATTTCGAGTCGCCGTATCGCGCGGGCGAGAAAATAACGATTGACGAGTATTACCAGTATATTTTTGAAAACACCAAAGGTTTGCCCGAAACCGCCGCCAAAGAAAATTTGACGCCGCTCGAATATATGCGGAAATACGGAGCGTTCGAGGTCGAAAACGCGGTTTACAACCGCCATCTCGAACCGCTCGCCGAATCGGATTTGCAAGGCACGCAGATTGACAAAGACACGGGCGGAGTTCGCAAAAACGGCAAAGGCGTCGGCGTTGTAATTGACGGTGTTCCGCGAGCCGGATTCAACACGCCTTCACGCAAGCAAGAATTATATTCACCGACTCTGGCTGATTGGGGCTGGTCTGAATATGCCTTTCCGACTTACGTCAAAAGCCATATTCACCCGGAAACTTTGGACGCGAGCAAAAACGAAATCGTGCTTGTTCCGACGTTTCGGCTGCCTACTTTGATTCACACTCGTTCGGGCAATTCAAAATGGCTGTCGGAAATCTCCAACCGTAACCCACTCTGGATGCACACCTCGGACGCCGAGCGTTGGGGAATCAAAACCGGCGATCTGGTGCGCGTTTCGACAGACATCGGCTATTTCGTCAACCGCGCTTGGGTGACCGAAGGCATCAAACCGGGCATTGTCGCCTGTTCGCATCACATAGGGCGCTGGCGGCGCGCGCAGGACGCGAGCAATAATCGCTGGCAGACGAATCAAGTCAGCATTTCCGAAGTCGAAAACGGCAAATGGATGATGCGCGTCGTCGAAGGCATCGGCGCGTACAAAAGCGCAGACCCGGACACTTCGAGAATTTTCTGGACGGACGGCGGCGTTCATCAAAACATCACTTTTCCCGTCCATCCAGACCCGATTTCGGGAATGCACTGCTGGCATCAGCGCGTCCGAGTCGAAAAAGCTCACGCGCAAGACCAATACGGCGACGTTTTCGTTGACACGGAAAAATCTTTTCAGATTTACAAAGAATGGCTGGCAATGACGCGCCCCGCGCCGGGACCAAACGGCTTGCGCCGCCCGCTCTGGCTGGCTCGTCCGTTACGACCGGCAGATGAAATGTTTTATGTTAATGAGGGAAATAAAAAATGAAGGCAACAATATATTTGACTCGGTTCTATCTCTTGAATTCGACCAAATCCCACAGATTACCGTATAAATCTTCAAAAACGGCAACCGTCCCGTAGTCTTCCGTTTTCGGTTCTCTGACAAAATTGACGTTCTTTTGACGCAGGTTTTCATAATCTCGCCAAAAATCGTCGGTTTTCAAAAACAGAAAAACTCGCCCGCCAGTCTGGTTTCCGATTCTGCTTCTTTGCTCGTCGCCAACCGCTTTGGCTAATAACAAACAGCATTCTTCCGCTCCCTTCGGCGCAACTAAAACCCATCGTTTTGTTTCGCTTTGAGGCGTATCGTCAACTAGAACAAAGCCTAATTTTTCAGTGTAGAATTTAATAGCTTCATCATAATCATTAACAACTAGAGCGATATGCGCGATGCTTTGTTTCATAATTTTATTCAATCTGCGAAATTCGCTCTAATTTGTCCAAATATTGTCGGGCTTCAAAATCGGCGCGTCCCTGCAAGATAAAAAGAATTGCCTGCCGATAAGTTTCCGCAGTCGGCGCGCCCGGAAAACAAGGCGTTTCCAGCTCGGACAAGCTCAAATAGCTGATTAAAACGCTCATCAGCATCCAGAGCAGTGTTTCCTCGCGCGTCCCAATCGGATTGTGTTTGTAAATAACTTCGCTTTCGTCAAGAATGTCGTCAACAATCCGTTTAAATTCTGCTTCGGAAATTCTCACAACATTTCCTCGTACATCAAATAAACGCACTCTTTCATTCCGAGCTTTTCATAAACATTTTGCGCGACTTCATTTTCTTTTTCCACGTAAAGCCGAAAACCGCA
This sequence comes from Pyrinomonadaceae bacterium, assembly GCA_036388775.1. Classification (GTDB taxonomy): domain Bacteria; phylum Acidobacteriota; class Blastocatellia; order Pyrinomonadales; family Pyrinomonadaceae; genus JALZCH01. The sequence continues at coordinate 10,451 of DASVRD010000087.1, forward strand.
AACCGGCGTTTCATTTTCACGCGCCATTTCTTTGACTCGCTCATAAAGTCTGCGATAAACGCCTTTTCCGCGATAATCGGCGCGGACATAAACGCTCTGAATCCACCAGAAAAGCGCGTTGCGCCAATCGCTCCACTCGAAAGTTATCAGCAGACAGCCGACGACTTCTTTAAATTCATTTTCCGCGACGACATAAAAACCGCGCCGTTTATCGGCAAAAACGGCGGCGACTCCGGCTGATAAAATTTCGGTCGCAAGACGTTTGCCTTCGGTTTCTTCAGCCATTCGCTGGTTGAATTCGACTATAATCGGCGCATCCGACGGTTCGGCGGCGCGCACTCTGATTTCCTGTTCCATTTCTCTCTGCATTTGACGATGCGCCTTGCGGCAAACTATTTTGAAAGATTGTTTTGTGTTTGGAGTTCGCGCTTTTGCGTCGTTTCCAAACTAAAATTTAAACTCTAAACTTTATTTTAATGAAACTTCGCGTACTTTATCACGGAAATTGTTTTGACGGCGCGGCTTCGGCGGCTCTGTTCAGTAAATTTTATCTCGCAAAAATCAACCTGGCGGCGGAGATTTCCTTTTCGCCCGTAATGCACCGCGCAAATAACGCTTTTGACCGCGATTTGCTGGACGGCGACCAAAACGCCATTGTTGATTTTAAATTCTGCGCCGACGAACGGCTCAACTGGTGGTTCGACCATCACGAATCAGCGTTTTTATCGCCCGAAGACGAAGCGTATTTTCGGCAAAGAAATTCCGAAACTCATTTTCTCGATACAAACTCGAAATCCTGCTGCGAATTTATCGCGCGCACGGCTGAAGAAAAATTCGGTTTTCGAGACGACAGTCTCAAAGAATTAATCGAATGGGCGCACATCATTGACGGCGCTTTGTACGAATCGGCGGCGCAATGCGTCGAGTTGCGTTCGCCCGCGCTGAAATTGATGCAGGTTATCGAAGGCGAGCGCGATCCGGCGTTTGTAGAAAAAATAATTCTGATGATGCGCGAAAAATCTTTGACCGAAATCGTCGAAACGCTGGAAATTCAAGCCAAATTGCAGCCGATTCTCGCGCAGCACAATCGCACGCTCGATTTGATTCGCGAAAACGCGGCGTATTCGCGCGGCGTCGTCTCGTTTGATTTAACCGAATACGGCTTTGACGGTTTTAACAAATTCATCCCGTATTATCTTTACCCGCAAACGACTTACAACGTCGCCCTGACGCGCGGCGAAAAACGCACGAAAATCTCGGTCGGCTCAAACCCCTGGTCGCCGCGCCAGCGCGTGCATAACATCGCCAAAATCTGCGAACGCTACGGCGGCGGCGGTCACGCCGTTGTCGGCGCGGTTTCGCTTAAACCCGATGAAGTCGAACTGGGCAGAAAATATATGCGGGAAATCATTGCCGAGCTGCAATTTGAAGAAGATTAAAACCAATTTGCGGCACGCCGTAGTTTTAATTTAGAATTTGTGTTGAAACGCGCCCCTGTAGCTCAATGGTAGAGCACGCGGCTCATAATCGCTTGGTTGTAGGTTCGAATCCTGCCGGGGGCATCAACAAACTTTTTATGTGTTACAAACAAAGAAGATTGCTTTTTGAGTCAAAAATATTTGTCTCAAATCGGACATGTTCGCGCAAAAAGCGGCAAATTCTTCCGGGGAAATTCCCCGATTTTTTTTGATTGCAGAACTTTAGCCGAACGCTGCGAAATGCTTTCCAGCAGATTGCCTGACGAGCGATATAGATGGGTTCTATATCAAAGCCGGAGGCATCAATAAGGGGCTTTATTGCGTAAAAAAGTGTGTGATAATATCTTTTGGGTAATAAAATTATTGCTATGAAAATAAACGAAGTTATCGAATTAGCAGAAAAAAATCGAAACGATAAAATGTCAACTAAAAATTCGATTGAGCAGAGAGCGGTAAAAGTAAAACGGACCCGGCTCAGTCGCCGATTAAAAAAGAGGTTAAATGTAAGACAGATTAACGAAGCAACAACTAAACAACTGGAAAAACATATTCCCTTGTTGGCAAAAGTTGCAACGACGCGAGCTTATCGCCACGCATTGGCTTCCGGCAGCAGAGTTTTGATTGCCGAAGCAGGAGAATTAAAAGAGGTGTCTCCTGACGGAACAGTGCGAAACATTAAAAGAATTGAGCCGTCCGTAAAAATGCGGAAGGGGCAAATAATTGAAATTAAGTGAAAATTTCATAATTCCGCGGCTTCGGATGTTTGCCGGACCGAACGGTTCAGGCAAAAGCACAATTAAGCTGTATGTAAGCAAAATTATTAACGAAAAATTATTCGGGTATTACATCAATCCCGATGAAATCGAACAGGCAATCAAAAAAGCGGGTTTTTTAGATTTCAATAATTTCGGTATTCAAATTGAGGAACGCGAGGCGATTGAGTTTTTCAAAAACTCAGCGTTGCTAAAAAAATCAGATTTAACGGAGGAAAGCGAAAAACTCACTTTACAAGCAAATAAATTAAACTTTTCGGCAGTCGGAGCAAATCCCTATTTAGCTTCAGTGGTTTCGGATTTTATCCGTCAAAAGCTTCTACCAACCCGCCAAAATTTTACATTTGAAACTGTAATGTCATCCCCGGATAAAGTGGAGTTTCTTGCTAAAGCGCAAGCGGTGGGTTATCGCACTTATCTTTATTTTGTAGCTACGGAAGACCCGCAAATTAACATTTCCCGCGTCCAGAATCGCGTTAAAGCAGGCGGTCACAACGTTCCGACGGATAAAATAGAGACTCGTTACTATCGCTCTTTAGATTTTCTTTGGGAAGCGATCAAGCACTCCAATCGCGCTTATATTTTCGATAACTCCGGCGACGAAGCAAAGTGGGTTGCTGAAATTACAGAAGCTAAAAGAATCGAAATCAAAACCGAGGCTGCGCCTGCGTGGTTCAAAAGATACGTTTTGGACAAAGTTAATAATCAATAGCAAACAGAAAAGATCGGACTTCGCATTCGGTGACAAGCGCCCCTGTAGCTCAATGGTAGAGCACGCGGCTCATAATCGCTTGGTTGTAGGTTCGAATCCTGCCGGGGCATATTTAATAAAAACGCAAAGCCTCGATTTTTATTGATTCATCAAATAGAATCGGGACTTTTTTATGTTTCGAGGTGATGTAAAAAAGGGAAAAACTGGAATTTAGTTAACCAGACAAAATTCTAGGAGAAGACTTTATTTTTTTCAAATATCAGCTTTATAACTGGCAACTTAGATTAGATAAAGTGAATGACTGGCTCCCGGCAGCGTGAAGTAGTTTACCAATGCAATCTAAAGCGGTCTAAAACTTTATGCTAAAGACCGCTTTTCAGGTTAAGTTTTATTTGATTGAAGTTCGTTATTGGCAATATCCGCCGATGCAGCTAGAATAGCCCCAATACTGACAAAATGAACTACCACTACCACCGCTTGAACTATCGCAAGCTGGCGGCGAACCATTTTCGCAGTCAATACAGTGATTGAAGCAATAATTTACACCAGGCTGGCAAGTTGAAGGGTCCGGTCGGTTATAACAAATATATGCCTGTTGTTGACATGTGGAGCAGCATTGAGCTGCTGCCGCAGGTTCTTCAATTTTATTGCTTGTAGCAATAAATAATAAACTTGTAATCAAAACACCAAGAATTAAAAGTTTTCTTAAAACTTTTGACATAACTATACTTTTCATATTTGTCTCCTTAGGAATTGAGTTTGTTGATGACTTGGGTTTCCTTTTCAGGCGGCAGTTTGCCGAGCCAATAATCTGTAACTTCACCTTTATCGTTGGTTAAAATCAAGGTCGGCGTGCCGCTCACCTGCATATTAGCCAGAGGCGACTGTTTCACCTCCAGATCAGCTAATCCAAGTTCTTTCAAATGCGCTCTGCCCGCTTCCGTTTCTGTCGGAAATACAGCGACGAGCTTTACGTTCTTACCTTTGACGCTTTCAATCAAACGTTTATAGAACGGCGCGCTTTCATTGCAGAAGTGACAGGTTGTCGAGAGAGCAAGGACTAAGGTTCTCGGTTGACTCGTCCAATTTACATCGGACAAGTTCATCTGTTTGCCGATTACCGGTTGCACGCGCTCCGGTTGGCTGGAAGATGGCAATAAGTATTTTTGAATGATTACCGCGCTGAATAAAACTGCGACCGCGATGATGGCGATATTAGCTGCGATTTCCAGCTTATGACCGAATGCACTCATCTTAACTCTCCTTTGAAAGATTTGAAGAATTGCCTTGATGGTTATTTAAAACCTGTCTAATAAAAGAAAAGCACTTATTTTACTAACGCCCCAAACAGAAACAAAAACTATCATCGAAAATAAAAAAAAGATTTAACTTTTGAGAACTCTAACGAAAAGTGAAACTGTTTTAACAGTAGAGGCGCAGAGATGTCAATGACAATTTAGACGAAAAGAAAAAGCCGCTTGAGACGAGCGGCTTTTTCTCCGTAGCAATTCAAGTATTTTGATTTAAACGAGTTTAACATTTACGCCTCGAACAAGTCCAAAAGTGAAACTGTTTTCGGTGTCGGATGTGCGTCAGATGTCAATCAGCTATTTTTATTGTAAATACCCCAATTTAATAAACGGTCGTCAAATCTTGCCCGGGTATGTTTTTCAAATTTTTCAATAAAACTTTTTGCTACTAACGACTTGAATAAGACATAGACAGTGAAATAGGTATCTCTATCTACAATATCAACATCGTCTGCGAACATAGTCCAATCACTTAGAAAAGTAGAAAAGCCGTAATTTCATCCTTCATCTCGTCTGGGGATTGACCTACTTTTACATAAACAGAAAATTCAATATTAAGATTAGGGTTATGTAAATTCTCACGCCGCTTTAATTGTTCTTTTATGCTGATTGTTTCCGTGCCTAATCGTAATTCATTTATCTGCCGTTGCTGGTCTCTGACTATTTCTAAAATTTCATTCAGAACGTCTGAATTGTCTCGTTTCTGTTCAATAACAGCCGTTCCGTCAGATTCGACAGGATGCAAGGATTCGGCTGCTTTTAAACGCTCCTCAAGCGATTCCCAGAGAAGGTTAAACATTTTCTCTAAGAACTGCTCTGCTAATGGTTCTCCGCCAACTTCCGAGAGACCTGAATTAATGGATTTTAATAATTTAAAAACATCGTCTTTTTCGGCTAATGTGTGTTGAAATTTTCCTAAAGGCTGTGGAACTTGAGAATAATTTAAACCGTGAAGAAACGTCCAGATTTTCGCGTCTTTGGTTTTGGAAAGCGCGCCCGTTTCATAATGAATCCAAGTGCTGTTGAGATTGTCGGGTGTGAGGCAAACGATGCCGAATTTAGTGCCTTCAAGCGCGTTGTCAATTTCTCCACTCCATTTAACGCCCTTTTCAATATCAGGCGAATAAAACGGCTTGATGGCTTGAATTACCTGTTTTAACCAATCACTGAGAGCTTCAGCGACTGCCCTGCTTCTTGCGCCCGACCAACTAATAAATACCTTCATATAAAAACATTAGACTAATTTAGGGCGTAAAACTCTAATTATTCTTCAATCTCAAACATTGATAAAACATTGCTGAGCGAGAGAACCTGTTCGACTTTCGGCGGGAGATTCTTCAATTTCAAATTGCCGCCCGCGTTGTTGAACTTTGCGGCGGCGTTAATCAATTCGCCGACGCCGCTCGAATCAATGTATTTGACTGAGGCGAAATTTATCGTCACCCGGTTTTTGTCCGTTTCCGCCAAACGGCGCAGCGCTGAGCGGAGTTCTGCGGCACCGCTGCCTAAAACGACGCTGCCTTCCAAATCCAAAACTGTTTCGTCGCCGGTTTCGCGTTCTTTAATATTCAGCATCTTGTAGAAAATTCCTTTTTATAAACTTTTAAACTCTTGTACTTTTATTCTATCCGACAAACCTAGTCAAGACCTCATCTCGTTGAAATCCGAACGAATCAAATCTGCCGCAAAAGAGAAAAAGCATTTAAAACGCGGCTTTTTTGTTATAGTTTAGATAATCCGAACGATTAAAAATGGAACCGTTGGCGAGCAAAATCAGACCGCAGAATCTGGACGAATTTGTCGGGCAGCCGCAGCTTGTCGGCGCGGATAAACCGCTGCGGCGGGCGATTGAACAAGGTCATATTTTTTCGTTTGTTTTGTGGGGACCGCCCGGCGTCGGGAAAACGACGCTCGCCAGAATTTACTCAAACGCCATCAACGCCGATTTTCACGAGCTTTCAGCCGTTTCCGCCGGAAAAGACGACATTCGCAAAATCGTCGCCCGCGAGCGCGAAGAAAACCGCCCGCGCGTTTTGTTTCTCGACGAAATTCATCGTTTTAACAAAGCCCAGCAGGATTTTCTACTGCCGTTTGTCGAATCGGGCGATTTGGTTTTGATCGGCGCGACGACCGAAAATCCGAGCTTTGAAATTATTCCCGCGCTGCTTTCGCGTCTGCGCGTGTTTGTTTTGACGGAATTGTCGCCGGAAGAAATGCGGACGATTATTGACCGGACAGGTCAAACGCTTGATGACGAAGCGAAAGATTGGCTCGTGGCGATGGCAAACGGCGACGCGCGGCAGGCGATCACGATGATTGAAAACACGGCGCGGCTTTACGATGAAATTACGATTGAGAGTTTGAAAAACACTCTGCAATCGAAATTTCTGCGCTACGACAAGGCGGGCGAAGAGCATTACAACGTCATCAGCGCGTTTATCAAATCAATGCGCGCCTCGCAGCCGGACGCCGCGATTTATTATCTCGCCCGAATGATCGAAGGCGGCGAAGACCCTAAGTTTATCGCCCGCCGGATGGTAATTTTCGCTTCCGAAGACATCGGCGTCGCCAATCCGACCGCGCTCGTCGTCGCAAACGCGGTTTTCCGCGCGGTCGAGACAGTCGGTTTGCCGGAAGCCGGGATCAATCTCGCGCATGGAGTTGTTTATCTCTCGAACTGCAAAAAAGATAAAAGCTCTTACGAAGCGTATATGTCGGCGCTCGAAGACGCACGCAAATTCGGCAATCTGCCCGTGCCGCTCGTTGTGCGAAATGCGCCGACCAAGTTGATGAAAGATTTAGGATACGGTGAAGGCTACGAGCGTTATACGAGCGAAGATTTGCTGCCGAAAAAGCTCAAGGGCAAGAAATATCTGAAACCGAAAACCGAGTAGGTTTCGATTTAAAGATTTTTTCAACGCCGAGACGCGGAGTTTTTTTTGAAAAGAATAAGAGGTTCAAGAGTTTTTCACTCAAACTCTTTTCTTCATTTCTTAACTCGGCGTCTCCGCGTCTCGGCGTTTCAATTTTTCCTTAACCTCAAGCCCGCGTTAATTTATTCGCGTTTTTTAGCGATTTGACGGCTCAAAACCGCGAGCGCAATCCCGCCCAAAATCATAATTGCGGAGAAAATTAATCGCATTGACAAAGTTTCCGAAAGAATTACAACGCCGCTGATCGCTGCCAAAACCGGAACTGCGAGCTGCACCATCGCGGCTTGAATCGAAGTCAATCCTCTTAAAGCCGCGTACCAAATGACATAGCCCAAACCCGAAGTTAACGCGCCCGACAGAATTGCCAATAAAATGCCGTTTGCCGAAACGTGAACATTGCCGAATAGAAAAATCACCAAATTTACTGCGAAAACAAAAGGCAGCGAGTAAAGAAAATTATTTGCGGTGTTCGTCAAAGGATTTTGCGCGCCTCGTCCCAAAAGCGAATAAAAGCCCCACGCGATTCCAGCAACAAGCATCAAAGCCGCGCCCGAAAGCGAAGGCGCGGACAAACCGGGCAGCAGCAAATAAATTAAACCCGCAATCGCTAAAAGCAATCCGAGCCACTCGCTCCGAAAAAATCGCTCGCCTTTGAAAAGCGCGTAAATTATCATCGTTGCCTGCACCGCGCCGAATAGAATCAAAGCGCCCGTTCCGGCGCTCAAACTTAAATATGCAAAAGAAAAGGCGATGGCATAGAGAAACAACAGAAACGCCGAAAGAGTGTTGGCGTTTGAAGAAAAAGCCGATTTTCGGTTGACTGCGAGGGCGATGATTAAAAGAATCAGCGCGCCCGAAGCTAGCCGAACCGCAGAAAAAGTCGCCGCGTCAATCGCATTTTGGCTGAGCGCCAGACGACACAGCAGAGAATTTGCGGCAAAAGCTATAAGCGCCAGAACAGTGTAAAGAAAGATTTTCACGCTGCTAATAATAAACTGCAAAGTTTACAAGATATAAGGCATCTTTTCATTAACGCGATTAAAGTTTTATAATCGTTTAGCTTAAAAGTCATCTGCAAAATAATTCCGTTTCCTCTTTTCGATTTTTTTAGGAGTTTTAGTTAATGAAAAAGGTTTATTTGTTCGTGTTGTTTGCGACGTTTGCGTCGGCGTTTTTCCTCTCAAAATTACCGTTTGCGCCAAAAGCCGCTCAAGCGAAAGCGATTTCCAAACGAGACAATTTCGTTCCCGGCGAGTTGCTCATCAAATTCAAAGGCGAATCAGTGCCCGGAAATTTAAGCTCGCTTCATGCTGAAAACGGCGCAAGTGTGACAAAAGAATTTTCCGAACTCGGCTGGCAGGTTGTGAAATTGCCTGACAATATTTCAACCGAACAAGCTCTGGCTCAATACGCAAAATCCCCAGAAATCGAATACGCTCAGCCGAATTACATTTATCGCCTCGCGGAAACTACGCCTAATGACACAAGTTTCGGCAGTTTGTACGGAATGCAGAAAATCTCTGCGCCTGCGGCTTGGGATACGACGACCGGAAATTCAAACATCGTTGTCGCTGTGCTCGACACCGGCATCCGCCGCACACACGAAGATATAGCCGCTAACATCTGGCAAAATCCGGGCGAAATTGCCGGCAACGGCATTGACGACGACGCGAACGGTTATGTTGACGACAAAATCGGTTATGATTTCGCCAATAACGACGCCGATCCGAGCGCCGAAGGCAGTCACGGAACGCACGTCGCCGGAACAATCGGCGCTACCGGCAACAACGGAAAAGGCGTTGTCGGCGTGAATTGGAACGTCGGTTTGATGACTGTCAAAATTTTCGACGCGAACGGCAATTCAACGTCCGCGAAAGTCATCGCGGCTCTCAATTATGTTCGGATGATGAAAACGCGCGGCGTGAACATTCGCGTGACGAACAATTCTTACGGCGGTTGCAGCGAGGCTTGCGGTTACGATCAGGCGATGAAAGATGCGATTGACGCCGTCGGGAGAGCCGACATTCTCAATGTTTATGCCGCCGGAAACAGCTCCGCAAACATTGAAGCTCAAGCATTTTATCCGGCGGGCTATAACAGTCCGAGCATTTTGTCGGTCGCCTCTTCCGACCAAAACGATAACAAATCCGGTTTTTCCAATTACGGCGCGACAAGCGTTGATTTAGCCGCTCCGGGCAGCGGAATTTTAAGCGCCACTGCCGGCGGTGACAACGCTTACGGGTTTTTGAACGGAACTTCGATGGCTGCGCCGCACGCGGCGGGCGCGGCGGCTCTGCTGCTGGCGGCAAATCCGAATTTGTCCGCCGCTTCGGTCAAAGCCACGTTGATGAACACGGTTGACGTTTTGCCGCAATGGAACGGATTTGTCAAAACCGGCGGCAGATTAAACATCGCCCGCGCGATTCAGCAGCCGACGACTTGCACGTTTACGTCGCCGACCGCGCAAAACATAAATTTTACGTCGGCTGGCGGTACAGGCAGCATTTATATTATCGCTCCGCAAAATTGCGATTACACGGGTTTTCCGAGCGCAAGCTGGATCATAGCGAATCCGGGCGAAGGAAACGGTCAGGTAGTTTTTTCGGTCGAGACAAATATAACGGGCAGCCCGCGCAGCGCCGCGCTCGAAGTCGCCGGACGAACTTTTACGATTACGCAGTCGAGCACCTTTCCAACTGCCGCTCGCGTTGAAATCGGCGGTCGAGTTTTGACCGAGACGGGACGCGGTATCGCTAATGTCCGGCTTGAATTGGGCGGCGCAGGTTTATCGGAGCCGAAATTTGCCCGCACCAATCAGTTCGGCTATTACCGCTTCGCCGATGTTGAAGTAGGACAGTTCTACATAATTTCGGCGGACAGCAAACGATATTCATTCGAACCGGCAACGCAGGTGATAAATCTGCTCGAAAACGTTGAACAAATGAATTTTAAAGCGAGACAAAAGTAGTGAGCCGTTTCTTATGAAAGGCGAATAAAATACGGACATCATTGATTCGGAAACGGCATCAAACCAACTGAAACTTTAAATTTCAAGGGTTATTTTTAAGAACGATAAATCTATGAAAAAAAATCAGATTGCGTTTGTTCTGACCGTGTTACTGCTAACTGTCAGCGCAGCTTGTGCACAGCGCGAAGCGACTAAAACTTCGGCTTCGACCGATTCGACGAATTCAGCTTCGCAATGCCAGCCGCTCGAAACCAGAACGGCGAACGCACCCGAACAAAAACCCGCTTTTCCCGGACAAACTCGCGCTTGCGCGGTGAAATCCGATGTCGCTTTTGACGTGGCGGTGATTGCGAAAGGCTTGAACCAGCCCTGGGCGGTCGAGCCGCTGCCGGGTGGAGACTTTTTGATTACCGAAAAAGCCGGACAAATGCGTATCGTTTCGGCTAAAGGCGAAATCGGCGAGCCGCTTGGCGGATTGCTGCCCGTCGGACAAGGCGGCGTTTCGGGTGTCAGCGGGCAAGGCGGCTTACCGCCGATTACCGCGCGCGGGCAAGGCGGATTGCTCGACGTTGCATTAAGCCCGAATTTTGAAAAAGACCGCACCATTTTCTGGAGCTTTTCCGAACAGCGCGAAGGCGGGAGCGGAACGAGCGTCGCGCGCGGAATTTTAACCCAGGATCGCAGAAATCTCGAACAAGTCAGCATTATTTTCCGCGCGATGCCGACTTACAACAATGGTTTACACTTCGGTTCCCGCCTCGCTTTCGGACCTGACGGCAAGCTGTTCATCACGCTCGGCGACCGCTTCGACAAAACGACGACTCGCCCTCAAGCGCAGCAGTTAAACAGTCATCTGGGCAAAATCATTCGCATCAACCCGGACGGTTCGGTTCCCGCCGATAATCCGTTCGTCAAGCAATCCGGCGCATTGCCGGAAATATGGGACATCGGACACCGAAATGTACAGTCGGCTACTTTTGACGCTCAAGGTAGATTGTGGACGGTGGAACACGGACCGAAAGGCGGCGACGAGTTGAATCTGGTCGAAAAGGGTAAAAACTACGGCTGGGCGGTTGTCAGCTACGGCGAAGAATATTCGGGCGAACCGATTCAGGGCGCGGCGACGGCGCGCGAAGGATATGAACAGCCCGTTTATTATTGGGACCCGGTAATTGCTCCTTCCGGCGCGCAATATTACACGGGAAACGCTTTTCCCGCCTGGCGCGGCAGTTTGTTCATCGGCGGTCTGGCATCACAAAAACTTGTGCGGCTGGTTATCAAAAACAATCGCGTAGTTGGCGAAGAACATCTGCTGACAGACCGCGGACAGAGAATCCGTGATGTCCGTCAAGGTCCTGACGGCGCGCTTTACGTCGTTACGGATCAAAGCAGCGGTGAGCTTTGGAAAATTACGCCTAAACGTTAGGGTTTTGCATTCGCATTTGAGTAAAGACAAAAGGGAAAAGGCGTTGAATTGAGTTCAATTCAACGCCTTTTCCCTAAAAACGTCTCAGCCCGAAATAAAAGATCAAAAATCTAAGCTAAGAATAAAATCCGATTTTTTGAAACTTTCCGCCTTGACATTACGTTCATAAAATGACTCAAATAGAAATCCGGTCAGCAGTCAGAAATGAGAAACAACATACAAAGAGAAAGCATTCGAGACGAAATTTTGGACGCGACGGACAGATTGTTAGCCCGTTTCGGCTACAAGAAAATGACGATTGATGATCTTGCTCAGGAAGTCGGAATCGGCAAAGGCACGGTTTATCTGCATTTTTCGAGCAAGGAAGAAATCGCACTGTCGCATATTGACCGCATTATTGAGCGAATGAAAGTACGTTTGAAAGAGATTTCAAGCGCGGACGTTTCTCCCGATGAACGTTTGCGCGAAATGCTTTTGACCAGAGTTTTGTTTCGCTTTGACAGCGTTCAGCATTACACACAAAGTCTCAATGATTTACTTGCCGACTTGCGCCCGCGCCTGCTCGCTCGCCGGAGACAATATTTTGAAGATGAAGCGCAGATTTTTGCAGAAGTTTTGCAGGAAGGCGACAAAATCAGGATTTTTTCCGTTCCTGACGCTTTAAAAACCGCCGAAATGCTGCTGCTCGCAACTAATTCGCTTTTGCCCTACAGCTTAAACACAAAAGAACTCGGCGAGCGTTCGGAAATCGAAGAAAGAGTCCGGCGGCTGGCAGATTTGCTCCTGACAGGTTTGCTGCGCCGCTAAAAACCCAAAAAAGAATTATTTTAAACAGACAGAAATGGAGAGAAAGAAAATGAACAAAATAGTTTCGTTTATGACCGCACTGGCTTTAGCCTTTTTCATTCTTTGCCCCGATGACGCGATGGCGCAGACGCCTAATGGCGGCGATCAGCCGGATTCGGCGATTGACGCAGCGACGAAAACACAAGTTATCAACGAGCTACTCAAACGGCTCAACGATTCTTACGTTTTTCCCGAAACGGCGAAGAAAATGGAAGCCGCAATCCGCGACCGCGCAAGCAAAAAGGAATACGACCAAATTACCGGCTCGCGCGCTTTTGCGGCGAAATTAACCGAAGATTTGCGAGCCGTCAGCCGTGACAAACATCTTGGCGTGCGTTTTTCGCCAAATGTAATTCCGGTTCGTGCCGAAAAAAACGAGCCGACCGCTGAAGAAAAAGAAAACTACAAAAAAAATGTCTCGCGCGTGAATTACGGTTTCGAGCGCGTCGAGCGGCTTCAGGGAAACATCGGCTACATTGACCTTCGGGGATTTACAGATTCTGAACTCGGCGCGGAAACAGTTTCGGCGGCGATGAATTTTGTCGCTAATACCGACGCTTTGATTTTCGATTTGCGACAAAACGGCGGCGGCAGTCCTGAGATGGTTCAGCTCATCACTTCATATCTATTCGGCGACAAGCCGGTTCACCTCAACAGCCTTTACTGGCGCGAAAAAGATAAAACCGAGGAATTCTGGACGAAACCGAATTCGGTCGCTGGAAAGCGGTACGAAGGCAAAGACGTTTACGTTTTGACGAGCAACCGCACATTTTCCGCCGGTGAAGAATTTACCTACAACCTCAAGAACTTGAAACGCGCGACTATCGTCGGCGAAACAACGGGCGGCGGAGCGCATCCCGGCTCGACTGTTCGGTTAAACGACCATTTCGGCGCGTTTATCCCAACCGGACGCGCGATTAACCCGATTTCCAAAACAAACTGGGAAGGAACGGGCGTGGAACCCGACGTTAAAGTATCCAAAGAAGAGGCTTTAAAAACCGCGCATCTGATGGCTGTAAACAAAACCGCTGAAAAAACATCGGACGCGCAGCTCAAAAACGCGCTGAAACAATTAACCGTCCAGCTTCAAAAAGAGTTGGACGAAATGAAGAAAACCGCCCAAACGAAGTAAAATCAGATAATGGTTTTAAATTGAAAAGGTGTGATTAATAATCACACCTTTTATTTTTCTGCTTTTTCGGTTGAAAGAAAGCGCTCTTGAAAATCCGGCGAGCGTTTTCTCAAAGCCAGCCACGAGGCAAATATTTGGGGCGTTTCGAGCCAGATTTTGAACCATTCGGCGATTTCGGCTTTTTCTTCGCGTTTTTCAGGCGCGACGCGCGCGTTTTTGGAAATCATTTGGGCGCGCTCTTTTGCCTGCACGGTTTTCGCTTTCAAACGCCGCATACCTTCGCGGTCGTTTTCACGTACAAATTTCTGCCGCAGATTTTCCAGATTTTTTAAAGTAGTTTCGGCTTCGGCGAAATTGCCGAACTTGATGAGATTGCGAAACGGCGCGGCGTAAGCATCTTCGGTTCGGCGTTCGACATCGAGTTTTAAAATTTCGGCGTGCCGCAGTTCCGCGCCTTCGTCGGCGAGCATTCTGGCGAGCGTCATCGGAGTTTCAACCGCGCCGTCGCCGAAATGCCCGCGCACGGCTTCTTCAATCGCTTCAAGTTCCGCGCGCCCGACCGATTCGCAATCGAGCGCTTCCCAGACTTCCATTATCAAATCGAATTTCGTCCGCGATTTCCAAGCTGTTTCCGGCATCTGCTTAATTTTAACAAAAGTTTTTAACCGATTTGCCGAAAACTCAAAATTCGCGCAATGCTGAAAATTGCGGCGGCAACGACAATCAAAAGCGAAACGTAGCCGAGAATGTTGATGAGACCGCCGGCGGGTTTCGGCTCAAACAATTCGTTTCGGCGAGTCGTCAGCAAACCGTAAATCGCGCCGACGACAAGCCCACCGGCGTGCGCGGCGTTGTCAATAAAACTGTATCCGATGACGCCGATTGCGGCGATCAGCAAAAGATTAATGATGATGTTGCGAAAGAAACCGGGCGGCAGATGTTGTTTGTTTTTAAAACCGTAAACGCCTAAAAATCCGAACAACCCGATAATTCCGCCCGACGCGCCGATTGAAGTCGTTTCAGGCATTAAATATAAACTGGCAAGGCTGCCGCCGATTGCCGCGAGAAGAAAACAAATCGAAACGTGGGCGCGGTTTGACAAGGCTTCGATGGTCGCGCCGATGTTGTAAAGAGCCTGACCGTTAAAATAAATATGCAGAAAACCGCCGTGCAGCGTAGCCGATGTCAGCAGCCGCCAAAGCTCGCCCTGCCAAACCAAAGGCTTAACAAGCCCGGCAGCGAAAACCGATTTATCCTCGCCAACAACAAGCTGACACAGAAAAACGGCGAGCAAAGAACCCAGCAGAATGTAAGAAAAAACCGGCGGCGTCAGTTCAACTCGCCGCGCCAGAATTTCCGCCTGCTGCCGCTCAAATTCCGCCCGTTCATCGCCGTGCGCGTTTTCGGGTTTAATCTCAAAAGTTCCCATAAAATAAAGGATGAAGGATGAAGGATGAAGGATGAAAAAAAGTTTTTGATTCATCCTTCCGCCTTCATCCTTCATCCTTAAATTTACATTGCCATTCCGCCGTCAGCCTGGATGACTTGTCCGGTGATATAGCGCGCATCGTCGGACAATAAAAAGCAAACTATTCTTGCCACTTCTTCGGGTTCGGCAAAACGTCCGAGCGGAATCATTTCGAGCAGTTTCGATTGATAATCCAGATTCAAAGCGCCGCTCATTTCCGTGGCGACGAGTCCGAGAGCCAAAGCGTTGACCGTAACCTTGCGGCTCGCCACTTCTTTTGCCAGGGATTTCGTCAAACCTATCAATCCGGCTTTCGACGCCGAATAATTCGATTGCCCCTGCATTCCGACCACGCCGGAAATCGAAGAAATATTGAGAATCGCGCCTCCCGTTTCGTTTTTCATCATAAAACGCAAAACGGCTTTCGAGAAATTCCAAGCGCCTTTCAAATTCGTATCAATCACAGCGTCCCAATCGCCTTCTTTCATCCGCAAAATCAACCCGTCGCGCGTAATTCCGGCGTTGTTGACGAGATAATCAATGCGCCCAAATGCCGCCTGCGTTTGTTTGACAAAATCCGCAGAGGCTTCTGTGTTTGCAACATCGCACTGCGCGGCAAAACATTTGCCGCCGAAACCTTCGATTTCTTTTTGAAGTTTTTCCGCTTCCTCCGAGCTCCGGGCATAATTAAAAGCTACGCTTGCGCCGCGTTGCGCTAATTCGAGAGCAATAGCGCGCCCAATTCCGCGAGTCGCGCCGGTTACGATTACTGCTTTTTCCGAAAATTGTTTTTCCGACAAAATAATTATTCCTCCGTTAAAATTTCCTCTGCCGCAATTTCAACGCGGTCGTAAATTTCGGCAAGCGACAAGACACAATTAATCGAAGCAACGTTCAAAACGTTTTCCAAACCGCCGACAACCGTATGAACCCAGCGCCCGTCCGCCTGTTTTTCGTAATGTTCAATGAATGCCGAGTCTTGCGAAATGATAATGTAATCGGTCAAATCCTGTATTTCCTGACGATATTTAAAAAACTTCATCGTCCGGTCGTAACGCTCGGTCGAAGGCGAGAGTACTTCAAAAATTACGCGCGGATTGAGCAAAACGTCTCGCTTTTGGTCGTGAAAAATCGGCTCTCCGCAAACAACCGTTAAATCGGGGTAAGCGAAAAGTCCTTTTGTTTGTGCGCGAACTTTCATATTCGGAGACAAAGCCTGGCAAGGTTTGCCTTTTAACTGCGAACTAACTTCGCGCGCCAGGTTTACGCAAATCTGGCTGTGTTTGAGCGTTTCGCCCGCCATTGCGTAAATTTCGCCTTCGTAATATTCGTGCCGTACGTCCGATTGCCGTTCGAGTTCGAGGTATTCTTCCGGCGTATGGCGTCTGGCTTTTTCTTGCGGCAGCATAGCTTTAATAGACTAACGGCAAAACAAAAATGAAGGCAAGCCAGATGTAGTCCTCTACAAACCCTCAGAAATTAGTCACTTAAAATTTCATCATATTTCACGGGAAAAATACCAGCATTTTGATTGTGATTCAATGATTTTGCAGCTTATTGCGGTTTGCGGCGGAAAAATGAAGCCAAATACAGCAAAACACCGTGCGCGGCGTAAGCTGAGGCGGCGACGAGCAAAACTTCGCGCGAGAAAAGCCAGACGAGCATTACAAAAGCCGCCAGCGCGATGAGCGCAACGCGCGTGCTGCGGCGCGATTGACCGACCGATTTAAAGCTCGTATAGCGAAATGTGCTGACCATTAATGCGCCGAGCGCAGCGACCAAAACCATCATTAAAGCGCCGTAACTTGTCGCTTGTTCGGCAGTTTTAGTGACGAGAGGTGCAGGCGAGAAATGAACAATTGCGGCGAGAAGCCCGGCGGCGGCTGGAATCGGCAACCCAACAAAACTTTTTTTATCAACTTTGGTCGCGCCTTCCGCTAAAACTCGCGGTCTCATCGCTTGAACATTAAAACGCGCGAGCCGGAACGCGCCGCAGACGACGAGCATAAACGAGATAAACCAGCCGATTTTATGGATTGTCGAATTTTCGGGAAAAACCGATCCGTAGCTCCAAGCGTAAATGAGCGCGGCGGGCGCTATTCCGAAAGTCAGCATATCGGCGATTGAATCGAGCTGGACGCCGATTTCCGTTGTCGTTTTCGTCATCCGTGCGATTCGCCCGTCGAGCGAGTCGAACAAAACAGCCCAGCCGAGCGCGCGGGCGGCAAAATCGAAATATTGGGCTGCGCGCGCCAGATTTTCTTCGCCTCCGATGCCGACGAGCTGAAAA
This sequence comes from Pyrinomonadaceae bacterium, assembly GCA_036388775.1. Taxonomy (GTDB): domain Bacteria; phylum Acidobacteriota; class Blastocatellia; order Pyrinomonadales; family Pyrinomonadaceae; genus JALZCH01. The sequence continues at coordinate 27,787 of DASVRD010000087.1, forward strand.
CCGTGCATCGTCTGCATCACGGCGTAAAATCCCATTCCGATATTCGCCGCCGTAAAGAGCGACGGAATAAGATACAAACCTTTTTTTAGATTGCGCCGTCGGACAGCTTCGCTGAACTTTTCCCTACGGACGCGCATTGTGTTAGCAATCATCAGCTTTGCAGCCTTCCGATAATCGTGACGCCGCCGCGCACGCGGTCACCAACTTTGACGGCGATTTCGACTTCGGGCGGCAAAATTAAATCGGTTCTTGAGCCAAATCGAATCAAACCGAAACGCTCGCCCAACCGAACCCGGTCTCCGGCGCGTTTCCAGCAAACGATTCGCCGCGCAAGAACTCCCGCGATTTGTTTGCAAACGATTGTCATTCGCTCATTTTTAATCGTCAAAGCGTTTTGCTCGTTAATTTGGCTCGCATCTTCGCGCGTCGCAATCACGAATTTGCCTTTCGAGTAAACGACTTCGGCAATTTCTCCGGCAATCGGCGAACGGTTGATGTGAACGTCGAAAATCGAGAGAAAAACGCTGACGACGTTCGGCGAATCGGCGTCTTCCGGGTTTAATTTTTCAATCCGCGTCACGCGCCCGTCAGCCGCAGAGACGACCAGATTTTCTTCGCTCGTAATTTCACGATCAGGATCGCGGAAAAAATATGCCGTAAACGCCGCCAGCGCGATAAACACAACCGCCAGCCACCAAATTCCGGCAAAGATAAAAGCTATCGCAATAAACAGCCCGATTAAAATAAACGGAATTCCTTCGCGTGCCACGTTTCCGATTGTATAACGAATGTTAAATTTTTCTTAAATGCTTTCCGCCGTTAATCTGCCGGTTCGCTTCATTGTTTGAATTTTAAAGAGCGCGACGACGACCAGATAAATCGCCAGCAGAATCAGCGCGAGCGACGCAATGGCATTGACAAATTTAATATCAAAGCCCTGCGCGGCGCGGAAATTTCCGACGACCATCGCGGTCAAAGCCCAGAGCGTAATCGTCAAAACAAACAACATCGGGACGAGCGTGAAAGCGATTCGCTGACGCGCCTGATAAAGCCAGATCGTGATTGAAAGCAGCGTCAAAGCCGCTAATAATTGGTTTGACGCTCCGAACAGCGTCCAGAATTCGAGATAAGAATTTTTCGGCGCAACCGTAATGCAGACGAACGGCAAAGCGACGAACGAAAGAGTTCCGATGAGCGCCCCGATTCTGCCTTTCAAACCGAAAAGCTCTTGAATAATATAACGCCCGAGTCTCGTGCAAACGTCCAAAGTATCGAAAACAAAAGTCGAAAATGCCATCGCGCCGAACGTGACGGCAAACGGGAGATTATCACGCCCGATTAAAATGGTTAAAAATCTGCCGATTCCGTCGCCGTAAATTTTGCCGGGCGGAACTCCTTTGCTGGCGCTTTCGGCGACAATCATAATCGTCACGAGCGCGATAAACGCGACAAAACCTTCTGCGAGCATCGCGCCGTAGCCAATCGGATGCGTGTGCGTTTCTTTGTCAATTTGTTTTGAAGTTGTGCCGGAACAAACCAATCCGTGAAAACCCGAACACGCGCCGCAGGCGATTGTCACGAACAAAAACGGAAACAAAGTGCCGGTCATTCCGCCGACATCGAAAGATTTAAAAGCGGGCTGCGCGATATTGTAACCGCCGAAAAAGACGCCGAGACAACCGACCGCAATCGCAGAATAAAGTACAAAACCGCCCAAATAACCGCGCGGCTGCAACAAAGCCCAAACCGGAACAACGGAAGCCACAACGCAGTAACCCAAAATCAGCAGCGCCCAGGTTTTATGGTCGAGAACCAAAAGATTTGAAATATAAGTGCCGAAATATGCGAGCGCAAAAGTTGCCGGAACAAAAATTACAGTTGTCAACCAAAGCGGCGGTTTTAAAAACCTTTCCACCAATCCCAAAACAACCGACAATACAAGATACAAAATGCTCGCCGCCGCGACCGCGCCGCCCGGATTAAATCCGGTAGCATTCTGCAAAGATTCGTCGCCCGCGACAAAAGTTCCGGCGGTGATGTCTGTAAAAGCGACGACGACGTAAACGAGCGCGATAAAAATAAACGCCATCATCGCGCGCCCCGCGCCCGCGCCGAGTTTTTCTTTCGTAATCTCGGCAACCGAACTCGCGCCGTGTCTGACGGAGGAAGCAAGCGCTACAAAATCGTGAACCGCGCCGATTAAAACTACGCCCAAACCAATCCACAAAAGACACGGCAGCCAGCCAAAGCTCTGACACGCGAGAATCGGACCGGCAATCGGACCCGCCGCCGCAATCGCGGAAAAATGCTGCCCGAACAAATAAAACGGGCGCGTCGGGACAAAATCTTCGCCGTCATTGATTTTATTGGCGGGCGTTTCGCGTTTGTCGTTTAAATGAAAGCGTTTTGCAATCCGGCTGCCGTAAGCAAAATAACCGAAAAACAACCAGCTCAGAAACAAAATTGCGAGCACAGTCAAGCTCATTTTCAATTCTCCGTTGTTCCAGATTGAGAGAAATGCGTTTTCGGCGAATATTTTTTATTCGTCAAAATTGGCTGACATTTTGCCCGAAAAACGAAAATAAGCCAACACCGAAAACGAATTCGAGCGTTGGCTTATTAAAATTTTTGTAAAAATCTACTTCACTTTTTCCAATTCCATTTCTAAAAACTTTATCCACGTTTTGCCGCCGTCGCGCGACATTTCGCCGGTTTCAAACCAGTTCCCTTTTTCGTTGAGCGTAATAACGTAGCGCGTATCGCCCGCTTGCGGGTGTTTGAAGCCCCAAACGAAATTTTTATCTCCAATTTCGGCGGTGGTATCGAGTCCGGGTCCGCCGTGAAAAGTATGCGCGCGCCAGCGATAAACTTTCGCCTGCGGATCGTAGGAAAGCACGGCAAACGCATTATGCGTGATACGCTCTTCGCCCGTTGCGGCGTCTTTCGATTTACCGAGACCTTCGACAGCCGCGACGAGACCGCCGAGACGATATTCGACTGATTCGTCAATCGTAAAATTTTCGCGCTTTCCGCCATATCCGAGCGCCCAGCCGCGACCGCGCCATTTTCCGACGAGAAAATCAATCTTTTTCATTGCCGCGACTTGCGCCGCCGGATAAGTTTCCGGCATCGCCGGTCTGCGATTTTCCTGTGCGGCTGCGAAATGTGAAAAAATACCGAAACAAATCAAAATAAACGTTAAATTTAAGAATATTTTTCTCATAGCAAACAGATTTTGCGAGAAAAACGGGGCGGCGTCTTGTAAATTTGCGACACGCGGGAAAAATTATTTAATTAACTTTCCGTGTTCGATTTGTTTGACGCGCTCGGCAAATGCACGGGGCGTGCGGCTGGTCAGAGCGTTAAATTCGTGCGAGAGATGAGCTTGATCGGCAAATCCCATTTCGGCGGCGCGATTTGCCCAATTTTGCCCCGCGTTTTCGACGATTTTGATAGCCGTCGCCCGCAATCGTCGGGCGCGCAGATATTGTTTCGGCGTCAAACCGGAAGACTGCAAAAAACGTCGCTCAAATTGCCTGCGGCTTAATCCTGCGGCTGCCGCGATTTCATCAATTTTAACCTGCGCGTGATTCTCCTCAACGAACCTGACTGCGGAGACGACTCGCTCGTCAATGGCTTCGAGTTTCAGCCTGCGCACGCTTGCTTCAAGCTTTGAAATCGCAGCCTCAAAGTTTTCGCAGTCGCCGAGTTTTGCAGTTAAATCATGGGCAACATCGGCTAAATTCGGAATTTCCGCTGCCGGGCGACTTTGCTCCGAAGTCATTTCATCATTCAACAAGGCGCGGCAAGCGGCGGGCGCAACACGCATTCCCCAATAAACATCGCCGTCAAAAACGGGAACATTAACCGATTCGAGACCAAGAGATGAAACGAGCAGCGCGGAGGTTTTAAACCGAGCGTTTTTGTAATAAAAAATCGAGCGGCATCCGTCGGGAAAAATTTCGTGCACAATCGGCTCTGTCGTCGGCAGATTTACGCGAAACTCCCAGAAAGAAAAAATAATGTGCGAGGCGTCCGAATTAGGCGCAATTTCGCGGTAAAACATAACAGTCATCAGTTATCAGTTATCAGCTATCAGTTTTGTTGACTGATAACTGATAACTGATAACTGTTAAGGTTCAATCAATTCTTTGTTTCCCAAAATCGGCGTCGGATGCAAGACGTTAACATCAAACCAAGCCGCGACAACGGCGAAAGTTTCGCGCCAAGCCCAAGCCCGGCGCGTCGAATCGTCGTATCTGCGGCGGTCGGCTGTAATTCCAACCGAATCAATTCCGGCAGCCTGACAAAGATAAATCGCGCGGTTGAGATGAAATTCGTGCGTTACTAAAATGGCGCGCTCGACGCCGAAAATTTCTTTGGCGCGATAACAAGTGTCGTAAGTGCGGCGTCCGGCAAAATCGGCGACGATGTTTTCAGATGGAACGCCGCGTTTTATCGCCTGTTCTCGCATTGCGGCGGGTTCATTGTAGTTTTCAAAACGATTGTCGCCGCTCATCAAAATCTTGCGAACTCGCCCCGCCCGATAAAGTTCAACCGCCGTAATAATTCGGTCGTCAAGCGCAGGCGACGGCTCTCCGTTTCCCCTGACGCTGGCGCCGAAAACTATTGCAATACGCTGCGGTTCTTCAACCGGAATTTCGGTGATCGAATTCTGCGCTTTGTCTTTTGTTTGAAGAAAAACATAGCGATTTACGGCGTATACGAAAACAATCGCGCCCAGCAGCAAACCGATCAGCCAAATTAACACGACGCGCCGCCACATATTTCGAGCGTGAAGCTAACACAAATCGGTGTTTTTCATCAAACTTCTACTTGATTGCAGTCGAAAGCGGTGGAATGTTGACTCCGAAAACGGTCGGATTTTCGCCGACTATCGCGGCGGCGAAAAATTTCGGCACGTATTTTCGGTTTTCTTTTTGAAACTGCTCGGAAAGCCGGTCGGCGACGAGCAGCAGCGACCAAAAATTGCGCTCTCTTTTTCCGGCTTCTTCGAGCGCGGTGTTTAGATTTTTACTCAAACCGCCTTCGCCGCTGTTGTAGCTGGCGACGGCGAGCGGCACGCTGCTCGGTCCCGTTCCGAAACGTCCCATCAGAGCTTTCATAAAACGCGCGGCTCCAGCGGCGGCTTTTTCCGGCTCGCAGCGTTCGTCCGGGTTTGCGGGCGATGCGCCGCTGATTGTTTTCAAACCGTAGGTCGCGCCCGTCGCGCGGGCAAATTGAAACATTCCGAGCGGTCCGGTGCTTGACTGCAAACAAGGGCAAAACTCCGATTCGATCATCGCCAGATATAATCCGGTCTGCGGCGAAACGCCTTCGGAATTAAACGAACGCACGACAAAATGCGCGTTTTTCTGCCCGCGTTCCAAAACCGACTGCAAATCGCTCGTCACCCAGCCGCCAGCGCTGCAATTGTCATTTTTTGTCGAACGTAGACGACGCGCGTAACCGTCAACCATTTCTTTGATTTTCTGAGCGGCTTCGGGCGTGATGCTTTCGCCGCTGCGATTTCCGATCATTCTTGCCACCTGCTCGGATTCTTTCGACACAAACGAGCGTTTTTCGTCGTCCGACATTTGCAGATAAGTTTTGTCGGGAGGCGGCGGTTTGTTCGGCGGGCGGCTGTCAACAACCGGCTCTGTCGTTTCGGTTGTCGAATTTGAGTTGGAAGAAGTGTTTTGCGTCTTTGGTGTCGGTTTAGCAGAATTTACGTTCTCGTTTTCGTTCTCGTCTTCATCATTCGGAGTTTCTTCAAGCGTCGGAGTGTTTATCACGACATCGCGGTTATCGTTTCCAGCGTTGATAAGTCCAGCCCCAATGATGATTATGGAGAGACCAATAAGAAAAACAGCAATTCCGGCAATAACAAACGGAACAAAATTAATTTTGTTTCCACTTGTTGCGGCTAAACTTTTTTGATTCGCTTCAATCGCCTTCTCTTCCTGTTTTGTAATTTGAATCGCCAGCGTGGTTTCGTCGCCGAGCCGAATCGAATCGCCGTTTTTAAGCGGCGTGCCTGATGCCGAAACCTGAGAGCCGTTGACGAAAGTGCCGTTCGTCGAGTTTTCATCGGAAATCCAGACTCGCTCGCCTTCACGATAAACGGTCGCATGATGGCGCGAAAGACTTTGATCGTCAAATCTCAAATCAACCGCGCCGCGCCCGATTGTCAGATTTTCGCCTTCGACCGCGATTTGCCGCGAGCCTTCGGGCGTCGGAAATGTGAGAAAGACTTCAATCATTGACCGAGCAGATTTTGATACAAATTGAAAAGCGGCTTGTCGCGCTTCAAACCGAATTTCTGCGGGTTTTCCGCCACAATTCCGGCGGCGAAAAAGCGAGCGATCTGCTCGCGCTGTTTCGGAGATTTGATCGTGTTCCAAAAATCCGCGCGGTCTGCGGCTGTCAGAGAGATTTTGAAATTTCCGGCTTCCGACGGCGATAAATCGAAACACGCGACGCCGTAAACTACATCGCCTTCAAATAAATTTGTAACAAGAGCTTTCGCATAAACGGCGGCGACGCGGGCGGCGCAATTCTGAGTCGCCGCACTCAAATTTTCCGTCCCGCATTGCCCGTTGTAGCCGTTGGCGGAGGCGAAGGCGTCGGTCATTTGCCACAAACCTTCTTTCGCCGCCGCGCCGCGTTTGTTTTCAAATCGGCTGCGCGACATCGCCAAATGATAACCGAGCGGCGCGGGCAAGCCTTGTTCGTTAAAAAACGCAATGTTTATCGCATCGCGCGCCGCCGCCGCCCGCGTCGAAAAACCTTCGGCTTTATATTCCGCCGTTCGCGCCTGCACCTGTTTCAAAAACTGGGCGTCGTAGCGATAAACGGAATTGCCGTAAAATTTCATCAGCCGCTCGCACATTTCTTTCGTTTCGGCGAGCGAGATTTGCACAGGTTTTTCCACAGGCGATTCAGGCTCATCGTTGTTTGCGTCATTGAGCGTTTTATCGGATTTCGTTTCGTCTTTAGATTTTTCGCCGTCTTCGCCGGAAAACGCGATTAAAATTTCGCTCTCCTGAATTTTGGCAACTCCGTCTTTGCCAGTGACGGCGACGGATAAAACGTGCGTCGCTTCGTCGTCAACCAAATCGGGGAAAATCTCCGGCTTAAGCTCGGCTTTATAAGGCGCAACCTCAGCCGACGCAAATTCTTTTCCGTCGAGCCGGTACGAAACGCGCTCGATGCATTTTGCGTTTTTAGCCGAAACTTGAATCGGCGTTGTTTCGGAAATCGTCACGCCGCTTTCGGGGCTTGAAATTACGACTTCGCCCGCGCAGCTAGTTGGAATACTCAAAAACAAAACTACGCCGATTACTGCGATAATCGCTAAACCGGACAACACGGCGGCGATTGTCAGCATAAGCGGAATGTTTGATTGCGGATTGCGGATTGCGGATTGCGGATTAACAGTTTGATTGACTAAACCGGCTGCGTCCAAACTTCCGCCTTGCAAATTAGGAGTTAAATCCGCATTCTGCATTCCGCTTTTCGCGCCCGCCTCAATTTGCCGGTCAAATAGAATTTCAACAATGCTGTCGTCGCCGCCCAAACTGATTTTGTCGCCTTCCTGCAAACGACGTTCGCCCTCGACCGGCTCGTCGTTAACGAAAGTTCCGTTGCGGCTGTTTAAATCAACGAGATAAAAATTGTCTCCGCGCCGTTCGATTTCGGCATGATAACGCGAAACGTTCGAATCCGAAACGAGCGCGACCGCGTTATCCGGCGCGCGACCGAGCGTAATTAAGCCGCTTTTGATTTCTATCTCAAGCGGCTCTTGCCCGAACTCGTTGATTTTTAATTTCGCATTCGGCATCTATCGTTGAATAACCGTGTACTGAATGCGGCGATTTTTAAACTTGCCGTCGTCGGTTTTGTTATCGGCTATCGGTTTTGTCGCGCCGTAAGGTTTTATCGTCAGCATAGATTCGCTGACTCCGGCACCGGATAAAAAGTTTCTGACGGCGTTAGCTCTGTTTTGAGACAAAATCAGATTTGCGTCAACGTTGCCATCATTATCGGTGTGTCCGCCGATCTCAACTACCGGCGTGCCTTGCAATTGGTTAAATTTTTGTGCCGCTTTACGCAAAAACGTCCTGCGTTTTTCAGGAATATCGAATTTGTTGGTATCGAAATTGATGATTTGCAGATTCAAAACGCGCACCAAATCATCCACTGTAAAAGGCGCGACGAGCTTGTCGAGTTCATCCAAAGCGCGGCATTCGGCTTGCGCCACGCGCGGGTCTGGATCGTCGCAATTGTTTTGCTGCGGCGGCGTCTGCACGACGTTTTTTGGCGCCATATTCGCCGTTACGTCAAATTCCTCGCCGTTTTCGCCGCGAATTGTTTCGGTGTAATCGGTATAACCTTCGAGCGTGACTCTCATTGTTCGCGGCTTGCCCGCTTCCAGCCCGAAACATTTAATCGTGTCGCCCGAACGCTCGCCGCATCTTTGATTGTCAACAAAAACCGTGCTGCCGACCGGCGCGTTTTTAACGACGAGCGTAAAGCCCGTATCGCGCCAGAAAACAAACCACAGGGCGATTCCGGCAATAAGCAAAAAAGCCAGAAACGCCAAACTTCCGCTCGTTATCCAAAGCCACAGCGGAATGCCTGTCGCGGCGCGTTTGTCCTCTTTTTTCGGCGGCGCGGTAACCGGCGCAGTTGTTTCCCGGTATTGCCGCCGCTCGTTTTCCGGCAAGCTGATGTATGGCATCGTCGCGCCGAAATCCGGCTCGTTTCGATTGTTTGAATATCCGCCGGACATCGTCGAACCGAAATCAACATCGCTCGGTGGTTCGCGACGAATGTTCGGCGAAGTCAGATCAAAATCATCCGGCGGCAAATTGCGCGGCGCGTTATTTCTTGGAATTCCCGGCATTGTCATTCCAAAGTCGTCCGGCGGCGCGGCAGGCGGCGTTTGCGGCTGTGACTGCTGCTGATTCGGCAGACGCAGATTCGGCACGGTCAAATCGAAATTATCAGGGTTTTGCTGCGGCTGTTTATTGGGACGAATGCCCGGCATTGTCATCCCGAAATCATCGGGAAGCGGTTTCGGATTGTTGTCTCGTTCGCTCACGGCTGTCTGGCTCCTTTGTTTCAGGTCAAAAAACGAAAATTTTGACTGTTTCGCAGACGCAAAAAAGGCGGAAAGTTTGCGCTAAAGCCAAAACTAGAACCAAGAGACGCTCGATGTCAAGAATAGCGGAAATCGTTTTTGCGACATGGAGATGCGACGAAACGGAGACACGGAGAAAGATAATGAATTCTCTGGAGTTATTTTCACCGCATTTCCTTGTCTCCGCGCCGCTATTTTATATTAGGCGGCTGTGTCGTTTTGGTGCGGACGTTGATGCCTTTGTCGGCGACTACAAACAAGCGTCGCGCTTCGACTCCGCCGCCGTTTAAAGGCTGGTATGCGAGCAAATAACGATTGTATTTCAATTCGTCGCAGATGGCTTTAGCGGCGGTTTGTGATTCTTCAAAGTCAAAAACTTTGCCGCCAGTGCCTTCCGTCAACTTTTGAATTACGGCTTCCGGTTTCGGTTGATCGCGGCGATAAGCTCCGCCCGTGCGGTCGGGAATTTGAATCGCGTAAATGGCGACGTTCGCCGATTGATAATCGGCTAAAATGCGCTCAAACGTTTTCGTGCTACCGCGATCAAGCCCGTCGCTGACAATCACAACCGCCGTTTTTCGGACTGCGGGCATCAGCGGTCGAACAACTTGTTCGAGAACATCGGCGAGCGAATCGAATAAACGGGGATTTCCTTTTTTGCGAAACGTGGCGAGCGACTTTTCAATCTTTTTCGCGTCGTCAGTCCATTCTTCGATGATTTCCGCTTTTTCGTCGTAAGCGGCAACGAAAATCTGATCGCCTTCGTAAATTTCGTAAGCAAATTCCTTGACCGCGGCGGTCATTTTCGCCACGTCGGTTCGCAAAGTTTGCGAGTTGTCAACGAGCAAAACAATCCGCGCCGGAGTCGCGTCAAAAGTCACGGCTTTAATTTTTTGCTCGACGCCGTTTTCGTAAATGGCAAAATTTTCGGTCTTAACCGGCTCTTTTGAATCGCCTTCGCGCGAGACTACGACCGGAACGAGTCCGTCCGATTCGCTCATCGTAACGGGCGAGCGGCGACCGGCTTGGGCGAAGGCGAATGCGGCGGAAAAAGCCAAAATCAAAAGCAGAAAAGATATTTTTTTTGCGGCGTCAAAACAGTTTTTCATCGTTCTAGGGCTTACTTTTATCGGAAGATGTAGTCGTCGTCTCTGATTTCGATGCGCCGTCAGCGCTTCCGGTTGATTCTCCGCCGGCAGAAGTTTTCGGCGCATCGGTTTTGGTTTCATTTTTCGCGTCGGCTTTGGTTTCCGCGCTGCTGCTTTCCGTCGCCGCTTTCCCGGCGTAATCAGTCACGTACCAGCCCGTTCCTTTAAACTGAAATCCGCTGCGCGACCATTGTTTCTCCAAATTTCCGCCGCATTTCGGGCATTCCTTTAAAGGCTCGTCCGAGATTTTCTGCATCGCTTCCAGATGATTTCCGCATTCCTGACATTTGTATTCGTAAATCGGCATATTTTTTAATCCAGTCAATAAATACTTTATCAAAATAAACCTGCTGTTATGATTTTCCTCATCCGCTCGGAGATTGACAAGCGTATATTCGGCAAACAATGCCGCTTGCCAAACGGCGGAATTATTTTCAAGGGGGTTTTTAGATGAAATATTTGGGATTTTTCGTTTTGCTAATGATGCCTTCGCTTTTTTCGGCTGTTTTCGGAGAAGACAAACCGCTGGAAACCGTCGCGGCGGTTGATTTAAAACGCTATGCGGGAAAATGGTACGAAGTTGCGCGTCTGCCGAACAGTTTTGAGAAGAAATGTGCCGGAAACGTGACGGCTGAATACAAATTGCTAGACGACGGCAATATCGAAGTCGCCAACACTTGCAAAGAAACAAACGGCGAATTGAGCGTTGCGGTCGGAAAAGCCAGGCTTAAAGACAAAAAAACAAACTCGAAACTCGAAGTGCGCTTTGCTCCCGCGTTTTTGTCATTTCTGCCGTTTGTCTGGGGCGATTATTGGATAATCGAGCTGGGCGAAAATTACGATTACGCCGTTGTTGCTTCGCCTGACCGCAAATATTTCTGGGTTTTAAGCCGTACGCCCGAAATTGAAGAAATGCGGTTGCGGGAAATTTTGCAGCGCGCAAATGAAAAAGGCTTCGACACGAACAAAGTCATTCGCACAAAGCAGAATTCGTGAAAGTATAAGTAATAACGAAGGCTTTTGAAAATGCCTGAACCTGTATTAATGTTTTTCGTTACAACCTGTCGGCTCATTCGGAATTAAGAAGAAAACCGTTTCTATTAACTTTTTAATAGAAACGGTTTTACAACATAAAATCTCGTTTGAATTGCAGGAAATTGACGATCAGATTTATCAAGAACCGCCTTTAGTTCCCGGAGTTGCATATTGACTGCACCAAACTCCCCGATGATTCTTGCAATCCTCCATTTCAGCTTGCGGTTCGCACGAATTCATAATTATGCCGTTATGAGTTACGCCCCAAACACAACTGCAAGCCCAGCATGTCCATCCACCTTCTTCCGTATTCATTACTCTGATCCTCTTTCCATTAACCAGCTTGTATTTAACCTTTTTTGTTTTGGCAATCTTACTGTTATGAAAAGCCTGCGAATGAGAAACGACGATGTTTTGCTTCGACGCGGTTGCGTCGCTGGAATTGAAAGCAATATGTTTGTGGTTGTGTTCCGCGCCGTGCGCATACGAAGATTGCGCTCCGGCAACGCCAAAAATGGCGAAAATGAACAGAAAAGTGAACAGTTTTCGAATTGTCATGGTTTGCGTTTTCCTTTCTAAATTTAGTTTCAAGTATGTAATACTTGCGGTTTTGAAATTAAAGATTGGTCTTTAATTTTTAGAAGTTTTTTTTGTATTTTGGCTTTTCGGTAGAGCTGAATTTGCGTTTAGCACTTCCCGGCATATAGCAAGTTGAGCAGTTATAGCAGCTTCTTTCTTATTCAATGATTGAGCCACAGATAATGCTTGATTAAAATCGGCGCGAGCAAGCGATGAAAACCCAGTTTTTAAATCTAGTCTTTCTAAAGTCACAGAAATTGTTTTTAGTATACTTTTACTTTCAAAGTTATTTTCCACATCGAAATTGGCTTTATTAATTGCATCTATAGCCAAACGCATTGCTTCAAAACCTTGACTCAGATCATATTCGGTGGTAGTAGTTGCAATCATTAACAAACCTTCCGCTTTTGCCGCCCCATTATCAGCCTTGGTTAACCAAGTTTTCAGTTCGTCCAAAATCTCAGCGGTGCGTGAAATGTCTTTTTTCTTTAAAAGCTTTTGTGCTATTTCTTTATATAAATATGTGCGCTGTGGTAGAAACAGCGTTTTCTTTGCATAAGAGTGTGCAGCATCAATGTGGTCTTGTCTCAAGGCATCAAATCCCGCTTGATAGGTAATTACTGATGCAACCAAGAATTTGTCTTGTTCGTCACTTACTTTTTCGGCGATAGATAACGCTGTTTCAATATCGCCTTTCTGTTTAGCCAACATCGCGGCTCTCATATAAAGAGAATCCCTCTGTTTCGTACCAACTGTAGCATCGGCTTTATCTATCAACTCCTGAACTTCATCACGAATTTCGGAGTTGCTGAAATTAGCTTCTCCCGTATTTTGTATTTCAAAGACCTGCGCTAATTGAGAACGTAGAGTTTTGGCTTGAGACGGAGAATTCTTTTCAAAAAGCGGCAAGACTATTTGTTTCAGAATTGTGACATCCCGTGATACGGTTTGTTGGTCAATTTGATCGTCAATTGCCGCTTGCCGTTGTGTATTTATCCATTGCGATAACGCCGGAAACGCAAAACTCAAATACTGTTTGATTAAGGTTTGTGAAATTGGTTGGTTTTGTCCGAGAAAAGCATCCGATTCATTTGGCGTAACATACATTGCCAAAGACGCTACTTTCATTACCGAAGGCTGTTGCGCGCTTGCGGCAGCTAAAAAGTCTGTGAAAAGTTGGTTTGCGAGAACTTCATTTTTCCGCCGAATCTCCAGAAGTATCGGAATAAGCGACTCATCATATCCCGAACGAAGCCTGTTTCTTACTATTTGTGCAGATTTTTCGGGCGCGGATTTTGCTAAAGCCATTGCAAATTGCAGTTCCCGCATTGAATCAGCGTTTGGATTGGCATTATCAGCCTTATTTGAAGCATTTTCCGACTCCGTGTCTTTCGTTGACTTCATTAGTGTTTCGGCAAGTTTAACGTCGTGCCGCGAAATGATTTGAATCATTTCAAAACGTAATCCATCCTTAATACGGTTTATATCAGGTTTCGAGCCGGGCGATAGCGGTATGTTTTTCGGCAAAGATTTAATAGAGTCAATTGCATTGAATGATTTTGTGAAGATTTCACGCGCGCGCGGCTCGTCATACTGCCATAAAACATCAGCAATTTGCGTCTGAGTTCTAATTTTGAATTGTTCATTCTCAATACCTTTAATTTGTTCGTAAAGACTACTGAGTAATGAAAGAGCAACTAATTGGTTGGAAGACAATTCTTTCGGAGTATTAACCGTCGGCTCGCTTCGATTCACCGGAAACGATTTTGTGTTTTGTGCCATAGAATTTACTGCCAAAAATGAGAACACAAGTAAAAAACAGCTCGCTGAATCTATTAACCTTGTCATGATATTAACTCCTAAAAAACTGATTTTTGGATAGCATTTAAAGACTGACTAAATACAAACGGGATAAACATTAAATAAAATGCAACGCGCAAGTATGCGGCTACTTTTTAGTAATGGTAAACATCATATCTAACAACTATCGTTGTAATTGCCTGGCAAGATTCAGATATTCATATGTCAATTTATAAGAAAGTTGATACCAGTATGCTGTCTTACTGTTTGCGGTAAAGATTAATTTACGAATGGAAGAGAATTTGTTGATTTCGTTTTTAAAATGTCTCTCCCACAAGACAGTGACAAAAAGAATCAAAAGGCTATTTTCTCGCTTAGAATTTAGAAGCGATTGTAATGAGCTGTCGTTACGCGAAAGATATTACACGCGTTTTTTTTTCGTGTCAACATATTTTTGAAAATGAAAAAAGCCCAATATTTTATTGGGCTTTTTTCATTTTCAGCTTTTTCGCAAATCAACCGACGGCAACAATTTCGGTTTTGTCTTTTTCCAATTCTTCCAGAGCCGATTGATTAAGCTCAAACTCGGCGGAAGTCTTTTCATCTACATCTGCTTCGATGTTTGCGAGAAATCTCTCGGCGTCAATCGCCGCCATACACCCGGTTCCCGCGGCGGTGATTGCCTGACGATAATAAGAATCCTGCGCGTCGCCGCAGGCGAAAACTCCGGCGATGTTCGTCGCCATCGAGCTTTTGAAAGTTTTCAGATAACCGTACTCGTCCATATCGAGCCAGCCTCTGAACAATTCGGTGTTCGGTTTATGCCCGATTGCCAGAAAGACGCCTTCGCACGGAAAAAGGCTTTCTTCGTTTGTTTGATTGTTTAGAATTCTGATTCCAGTCACGCCCGTTTCTTTTGAGCCGAGAATTTCCAGAACTTCCGTATTCCAGAGAAACTCGATTTTCTCATTTTTAAGAGCGCGTTCCTGCATAATTTGCGATGCGCGCAAAGAATCGCGGCGATGGATAACGGTCACTTTTGAGGCGAAGTGAGTTAAAAACGTCGCTTCTTCCATTGCCGTGTCGCCGCCGCCGATGACGACTACGTGCTTGCGTTTAAAGAAAAAACCGTCGCAAGTCGCGCAAGCCGAGACGCCGTAACCGCCCAAACCTTCCGGTGCTGGCGCTTCGCCCGGAATGCCGAGCCATTTTGCCGCCGCGCCCGTGGCGATAATCAAAGTGTCGGCGGTAACTTCGGTTGTAATTTCGTCTGCGTCGGCGCTCGGTTTGCCGTAGAGCGTGAAAGGTCGGCGCGACAAATCAACGCGGTCAATCCAGCTTTCGAGAAAATCCGTGCCGAAACGCTCGGCTTGCGCCCTGAATTCGGTCATCAATTCCGGTCCCATAATTCCTTTGGCGAAACCGGGATAATTTTCCACGTCGGTCGTAATCGTCAATTGTCCGCCAGGTTGCGGACCTTCCACAACGAGCGGTTTCATATTGGCGCGCGCCGCGTAAATCGCCGCCGTTAAACCAGCCGGACCCGAACCTAAAATAACTACTTTGCGATGCGTTTTTTCCATTTTGAATAAAATTTTCGACAAAAAATCCGTCTCAGTATAGCCTTTATCAATATTTTATAGTATAACTAGCCGAACTGCGTTAGTCGAACCGACGCGAATTCAGCACCAAAGAGGTTTTCGCAAAACAAAATCGTTTCCCGAAAACGCGTGTGTTCAAAGGAAAAATTGAAAAGGGCGAGGCTGGAGTTTTATTTCTCCCTTAAAAAAAGCGTTTGGCTTTGCAACAATGGGAACTCAATCGAAATTTGACGAAAAACGTTTTGCTTTGCGGATGGCTTTGCGGCTGCCGATTGTCGTTTCGGGCAGAAGCGAAGACGGCGCGGCTTGGAGCGAACCGACCGAAACCGACGATATTTCCACATCGGGCGCGCTTTTCCACCTCAATCAAAAAGTCACCGTCGGCGACGAATTATACATTCGCTCGCACCGACCGGACGGCAATGCGGTCGAAGTGACGGCTCGCGTCGTTCGCATCGCTCCGGCAATTTTCGGAACGGCGCGAATCGGCGTTCAAATCCTCGAACCCGCCGACAATTGGCTGCGTCTGTTCGTCGCCTGGGTTGCGGACGACAACACGACTTCCGACGAAGAAGAATAAATTCTAAAGCTCTAATTCCAGATAAACAGTAGATTCAATCGGACTCTCGTAATAAGGCGGAATTTGTCGAAAACCAAGCCTTTCGTAAAGCCGAACAGCCGACGGCATTTTGTCCGGTAAAGTGTCGAGCCTTATTTTTCGATAACCGATTTTTCGCGCATCGGCGATTAAAATTTCCGTCAACTGCTTTCCCAAACCGATTCCGCGAAACGTCTCACGGACAAATAATCGTTTCATTTCGCACGTTTTCGCATCAATTTTTCTGAGCGCGGCACAGCCCGCAATCGTTTCGAATGTTTTCGCCAGTAAAAGCCGACCTTCCGGCGCGGCGTATTTTCCCGGCAAATTTTCAAGCTCATCTTCAAACTGCTGAAAACACAAATCAACGCCGAGCCACGATTCATATTCGCGGAACAAAACGCGCGCCTGTTCGATGTCTCCGGCTGTTTCGGCTTGAACGATTTGCATTATTTGTAACCGAATTGTTCGAGTTTTTCGATTGTCAAGCCCGGAGATTTTTCCCTAACGCTCAAAATCCGTTCGACATATTTGGCAATCACATCGGCTTCGAGATTAACAGCGTCGCCGTTTTTTAAAGCGTGCAGATTCGTCAATTCCCAGGTTTTCGGAATAACGGCGATTTCAAAATATTCATCGGTTAAATTCGCCACCGTCAAGCTGATTCCTTCGACCGAAACCGAGCCTTTAAAAACCAGATAAGCAGCCATTTCCGGCGGATAACCAATTCGAATCGTCCAAAAATCTCCGGCTTTAGCCGCGCCTAAAAATCGCCCGCGCGCGTCAACGTGACCTTGCACAATATGACCGCCGAGACGAGTTTGGGGCGTAACGGCTCTTTCCAAATTAATCAGCGAGCCGACCCGCAAATCGCCGATTGTCGAACGCCGCAAAGTTTCATCCGAAACATCGGCGGCAAACGAATCTTTCGTAACGTTTAAAGCCGTCAGACAAACGCCGTTGACTGCAATCGAATCGCCTTCACGCGCGTCGCCGGTCACCGTTTTCGCTGCAATAACGATTCGCGCGCCGGCGGCGCTTTTTTCCAAACCTTGAACTCTTCCCAATTCTTCAATTATTCCGGTAAACAATAAATCCCCTTTCATCTACTCTTACGGAGTAACACCGAGTAATTTTGAGCGTGTACGAAATTTAAAAATAAACACAAAAACCTCGATGCGCGTCAGTAGTAGATACATTTTTAGATACAGGATTAAAAAGCAATATTAAATTGTCAAACATCCTTGAGCGGTTCGCTAATCAGCGCCGCTTTAATTTTCAATATTCTTTAGAAAGTGAACCGCCAAAACCAATCAGTTAGTCGAAATCAAACAAATCACTTAAGAACCCCTCACGTTTTTTATGTTTTTTGTGGTGTCCGTAATGCGGCTCATGCGAGTCGTGTATTCGATGCTGTTGATTAAAGCCGGATTGATATGGCTGATTAAAGCCTGGCTGATTCGGCTGATTAAAGCCGGATTTATTGTATTGATCCTGGCTTTGATTTTGACTGGCAAAACCGCTTGGAGATGCTGTTGCACCCCGCTCGATAATCTTGTCTAATTCGCCGCGATCAAGCCAAACCCCGCGACATTTCGAGCAGTAATCTATTTCAACGCCTTGACGCTCCATCATAGTTAATTGAATGTTGCATACCGGACAATTCATAGTTTTATCTCCTTATTTAAGTAAAAAAACATTCAGAAATCTTTATTGAGGCGGCTTGCCCGTCATCGGGACGAAACGCACCTGCATCGTTCTCTTTTCGGTGACGCCTTTTTTTGTCTTTTTGATTACGACCATCTCTTGATTTGTGTCTCCGACCGGAATCACCATTTTCCCATTCACCGCAAGCTGGTCAACCAGCGCTTGAGGAATTTCATCCGGCGCTGCCGTAACGACGATTGCGTCAAACGGCGCTTGTTCGGGCAAACCCAAATATCCGTTGCCGGTTTTGACAAATATGTTTTTATATCCCAGTTCATTGAGAATTTTGCTCGCTCCCTCCGCCAATTCGGGAATGATCTCAATCGTATAAACCTCTTTAGCCAGCTCGCCGAGAATGGCTGCCTGGTAACCGGAACCGGTTCCGATCTCAAGCACCTTGTCTTTCCTGGAGATGTCGGCAGTCTCGGTCATATAAGCGACGATGAAGGGCTGAGAAATAGTCTGATTTTGACCGATGGGCAGCGGATGATCTCGATAAGCTAAATGCGTGCGATTAGCCGGGACAAATTTATGGCGAGGCACTTTCTCCATCGCTTTGAGTACAGCTCCGTCTTGTATTCCGCGCGCTCGTATATGTTGATCCACCATTTCGCGCCGCTCTTTCTTGTATTCATCCCAGGCGTTATTGGCATTCTGCGCCTGAACATCCGGCGAGTTCTGTAAATTTGAGAAACTATAGCAGAAGAAAAACAGCAAACAGAGGCAAAGAGACAGAGGGACTATTAGCTTAGTCATAAAACTCCTACTAAAAGACAATGCTGACTGCTAAATTATAGGTTCAATTTAATCATCATTGTCAATTGTGTTTGTGACAAGGACGCCTAAGCTGCGTTTTTCAAGAATGAGTAGTTTAAAGTGTCGGCATCAAATGTCCGAGACTCTTATTGCAGCGGGACTAAACATCTCCCTTAAACCATTTGATAATCAACACTTTCCTTGACATTTGCGCCTGTATCTTTAATACTTAAAAGACTACATGAATACAGGGCATTTTATAAGAATCTTCATACTCATAAATCAAAGTATTTCACAGCAATTAACTGCATAGAGAAAACTGTAAAAGTGTATTGATCGCCCGCGATAGTTTTATTACAAATTCGCAAATTCCGTTAATTACGGAAAAAGTGGAAGAAACATAATGAAAAAAGCCTCAATTATTATCATACAGCTATTTTGTTTAGTTGTTTTCCTTAGTTTTGCTGCTGATGCACAAACTCAGGACTGTACTTATACTTTTAATTCCACAAACAATCGCTTTCCAAGCGGCGGCGGAAATGGAACCTTTAACGTAGTCACACAAGCCGGATGTACATGGACAGCAACAACAAGCGATGAGTGGATAACGATTACTTCTGGAAACAGCGGCACGGGAAATGGGACAGTTAATTACTCAGTTGGGGTAAATTTCTCACCCAATGAAAGATTTGGCAGCATAAAGGTAAACAACCAAACTTTCGGAATATCTCAAAATCGTTACTGTAGCATCAATGCATCTCCTTCCAGTATTTCTGTTCCGAGCCAAGGCGGAACAGGTACAGTTGCAATTGGCACCAGTTCCGGCAGTTGTTTTTACTCAACTGTTGTTAGTGCCCCTTGGATAATTATCACTGGGGGCGATTCTGCGGCGAGCAATATAAGTTACAGCGTTGAAGCCAATACTGGCGCCGCTCGCTCTGGAACAATTACATTCAGGATTTCTTCAGTAGAATTCGCCACAGTAACAGTCAATCAAGCAGCCGGACAATCAAACTGCACTTATACTTTGACTCGAAATTACACGACTCCTCTGCCGAAATCCGGCGGAAATTACAGCATTGGCGTTAATACTCAGGAAGGCTGTGCCTGGACGGTTGAAAACAATACTCCGTGGATTGTGATTACATCAGGCTCAAGCGGAACAGGGAGCGGAACGATTAGTTTTACGCTCCAACCAAATACAAGCGGAACTAGAGGCGCTACGATGTCTGTGGCAGGGCAAAGTGTAAATCTTTTACAGAGTGGAGGGTGTGTTTACACGCCAACGCCTGCTTCAATTAACGTTCCCTCAAACGGCGGACAGGGAAGTTTTACCATTAATCATTCTGAAGGTTGTGCCAATTTTGATGTTGATTATATTCACAATCCGTGGATTAACGTTGTAAATATCACAAGGGACGGCACTCTTATTACTTTCTTTTATTCTGTTGACAAAAACCTCGGTGAAGCTCGTACCGGAACAATTAAATTTAGCGACCCCTTTAGCCCGCCCGGTGGTATTTTCACGGTCAATCAACCCGGACAAACAAATTGCACCTATTCCATCAATCCGACAAGCATTCAAGCCGGAGTTGCGGGCGGCGATACAGGCTTTAACATCACCACAGAAACAGGCTGCAATTGGACAGCCGTAAGCAACGCCAATTGGATAACCGTTAGCAATACAACTGGAAGCGGAGCGGGCAGAGTTAATTATTCAATTCAATCTAATACCGGCGCAGCTAGACAAGGAACGATTACGGCAGGCGGGCAGACTTTCACCATTAATCAAGACGCAGTTGCCGCTCCGGTTGAATTGATACGCGCGAGCGGTCGAGTGATAGATGCGAGCTTTAAATCCATTCGAGGCGCAATAGTTTCTTTTACAAACCCGGCAACAGGCGAAACGCGAACGACAACAACAAATCAATTCGGTTATTTTCACTTCGCCAATATTGAGCGCGGACAGCCTTACAGCATTGCGATTTCGCATAAACGCTATAAATTTACAACCAGAACCGTTATTTACAACACAGGAGCATTGATTCCGATTTACAACCCTGACCCGGAACCGTAAAGAAATGATTCCAGACAACGAAATCATAATTGAAGATGAGCTAATCGCGCCGGAAGATGAAGTGATACTGCAACGCATTATCTTTGAATTACTGCCAAAAGAGTTGAATGAGCTATGAAGATAGATCTGACTTTTAATTTCCAAATTCAACAGGGCGGACGGGAGTACAACTGTACGAGAACAGTAATCGGCGAGCGCTATTACGAGCAGTTTATCCGAGTCGAAGAAGTCGGCTCTAAGAAAGATGCGATGATTTATCGCCAGGGTTACAGTGAAGCGCGTGAAAAGATGGCTGAAACTGCCAGAATAATCGCTCACGAGCTTGTCGAAGATTACTTACGCAAAAAGGCTGCGCAGTAAAGAAAGAAAATGCTTCGTCTGCGACAACATAAGCAATCGTGGCAAAACGCCGCC
Organism: Pyrinomonadaceae bacterium; assembly: GCA_036388775.1. GTDB lineage: Bacteria > Acidobacteriota > Blastocatellia > Pyrinomonadales > Pyrinomonadaceae > JALZCH01. The sequence continues at coordinate 48,647 of DASVRD010000087.1, forward strand.
TCGAAGACATCACCGTTTTTGACGATTTCGCAAACCGAAAAAGTCAAGTGAGTGTTGTTTAGTGAACTGCCGGAAGATTTGTCTGACTCTGTTTGTATTTCATTCAACGGAAGTAGTTCCCGGTTAAGCCCAAATTTAATTGGCTTTGTCGTTTTTTAGCAAAAGCGTTAAAGTTTAGTTTTGATATTTTGGAAATTATCACAACATATTTTTGGAGAATCGAATGGCTACAGAAGTTGCGATGCCCCAGATGGGCGAATCCATCACCGAAGGCACGATTACAAAATGGTTAAAGAAGGTCGGAGATAAAGTCGAGCGCGACGAAATGATTTTCGAGATTTCGACCGACAAAGTTGACGCCGAAATTCCGTCTCCCGTCGCCGGAGTTCTTTTGGAAATCAGGGCGCAGGAAGGGGATACGCTTGAAGTCGGAACCGTCGTTGCGCTCGTCGGCGAAGAAGGCGAAGCCGGCGTGAGCGCGCCCGCAGCTTCAACAAACGGTGCAACAAGCGCCGCACAGACTGCCGTACCGCAAACTGAAGAAATCACAGTGCAAGCCGAAACTCACATCGCGCAGCCTGACGGAGTTCCAACGGCGATTGCGCCGCAAAGCGCGACAACGCCCGCGCCTGAAAAATCCGATCCGACAAATCTGATTCCGAATGCTTCGTCAGCTTCGACGGCAAACGCAACAGAAGTTGCGATGCCCCAAATGGGCGAATCCATCACCGAAGGCACGATTACAAAATGGCTCAAAAAAGTAGGCGACCGGGTTGAGCGCGACGAAATGATTTTCGAGATTTCGACCGACAAAGTTGACGCCGAAATTCCGTCTCCCGTCGCCGGAGTTCTTTTGGAAATCAGGGCGCAGGAAGGCGAAACGCTCGAAGTCGGAACTGTTGTCGCTTTGGTCGGCGAAGAAGGAGCCGCGCCCGCAGCAACAGCGGGCGGCGCGCAAACCGCTCAGGCTTCGCAGCAAACAGCCGAAGCGATTGCGCCGGAAACTCCAAAAGCGCAAACAGCGACTGCCGCCGCAACCACGACGACTTCAAACGCCGGACACCCGGAACAAGCAGAAACCGCCGGGCGCAGTTACGATTACGGCTCGCGTCCCGACGCTGCCGAACAAGCGCAGGGAACGCCAAGCGCGCCGCAAGCTCAAACCGCGACAAGCAGCGGAAACGGCAGCGGAAAACCTTTGAGCGAGCAATCGGTCGAAGAATTGCGCCGCACTCGCTCAAGCCCTTTGGTGCGCAAAATCGCCGAAGAACATGGCATTGATATTTCTCGCGTAACGGGAACGGGCGCTTCGGGGCGCGTAACGCGCGATGATATTATGAATTTCATCGCTTCAGGCGCTGCTTTGACGCCGGATTTGGCGAAGAAAACAGCGCAAACCGGAGTCGCGCTGCCGATTCCTCAAACAACGCCGTCAACGCAGCCGCAGCAGTTTGTCCCCGCCGCGCCGCCGCAAGCTCAACCCCAAACAGCGCCGCAACAACCCTTGCAAGCCGCGCAGGTTCCGGCTGCGACGGCACAAGACCGCGTTGAGCCGATGTCGGTAATGCGGAAAAAAATCGCGCAGCATATGACGATGTCGAAGCAGACTTCCGCGCACGTCACGAGCGTTTATGAAATTGATATGACGCCGGTCGTCAAATTCCGCGACAAACACAAAAACGAGTTTCAAGCCAGATACGGCACGAAATTGACGTTTATGCCGTTTATTTTTCAAGCTGTGACGGCGGCAATTCGCAAATTTCCGATTGTAAACGCGCAGGTTGCGGGCGAAAACATCATTTACAAAGGCGATATAAACCTGGGAATGGCGGTCGCGCTCGATTGGGGCTTGATTGTTCCGGTTATCAAACGCGCAGACACGCTTTCGCTCGCAGGTTTGGCGGTGACCGCCAACGATTTGGCAGAACGCGCCAGAACGAAAAAACTGGTGCCGGATGAAGTCGGCGGCGGAACTTTTACGATTACAAATCCCGGCGTTTTCGGAGGTTTATATGGAACTCCGATTATAAATCAGCCGCAAGTTGCGATTCTTTGCGTCGGTACAATCGAAAAACGCGCGAAAGTAATCACTTCGCCCGAAGGCGACGATTTTATCGCGATTCGCTCGATGGCGTATTTCGCTTTAACTTACGACCACCGAATTGTTGACGGAGCGGACGCCGAGAGGTTTTTGTCGTTTCTCAAAGAAACTCTCGAAAACGGACAATTTTCGATTTAAAGAAAATTAGAAATGTTAATAAAGAAAAGCTTCGCTTGCGGAGCTTTTCTTATTTTGCGCGCGAAAACATAACAATTACAAGGTTTTCGCTACTTTGTACGAAACGGACAGAAGAGACATTTTTGGTCGGTTAAATTTTTAAAAGTTGTAATTACTGACAACCCCTTGGTTAATTACTACGTCACAGACGAAAGCTGAGAAAACCCGACCGCTATTTTTGTGTCGGAGATTATAGAGATATATTTGCGCCGTTTGCTGTTTAATGCGGATGGCGCTTCACGAAAGGAGTTACAGTAGATAATGAAAAATTTGAAATTTGTAGGACTCTTGGGTCTTTCACTTTTGGTGACTGCGCCGACGGCGTTAGCTCAGAATACAAACACAACAAACAACACGGGGCAAACGCGCACCGTTTCCAGCGGACAAAAAGCGAAGGTGCGCGGAATCATTACCGAACGCAACGGCAATATGTTGACCGTTAAAGAAGATAACGGTTCGGTATCGCAAGTGATGATCGGCGACAACACGAGCATCAAATCGAAAAAATGGTTCGGCAGCGGCAGAAGCTTTGCCGGTGAAATGCTTGTTCGCGGTTTGATGATGGAAGCTGAAGGTCGCGGCGGACAAAACGGCGCGGTGTTAGCGGATAAAATCCGTTTCGGCGAAGACGATCTGCGCGTCGCGCAATCAATCGAAACGCGCGTCACTCCGGTTGAAGGTCGCCTGACCGAAGCCGAAGCCAACGCACAGCGTTTGTCAGGTCAGCTCGATGAATTAGTCGCTATTTCAAACGCCGCTCGCGGCGGCGCGAGAGCAGCTCAAGATACGGCTGACGCGGCGGTTGCCGGCGTCAACGCGACCAACCAACGCATTAGCGATGTAGATGATTACGTTGTTCAAACGCAGCAGAACGTTACTTTCAAAGTCGGCAGCGCGGTTCTTTCGCCCGAAGCTAAAGGTCAACTCGATCAATTGGCTCAAGGCGTCGGAAGCGCAAAAGGCTTTGTCATCGAAATCACAGGCTATGCCGATGCAACGGGCAGCTCGGAGAAAAACCGAGCTTTAAGCGAGCGCCGCGCGAACTCGGTGATTTCATATCTGGTTGAAAACCATAACATTCCGCTTCGCCGCATTTTACCGGCTTACGGTTTCGGCGAATTGGATACAAAAGCCGTCGCGGACAACACAACGCGCGAAGGACGCGCGCAAAATCGCCGCGTCGAAGTCAAATTGCTGGTCAGCCGCGGTTTGAATCAAACCGTCAACGTGACCAACCCGACGACCCAGAGCCAACAACCGCAAGAACAATAATTTGCGGCGTTAACCGGAGCGCGGAAAGTCGAATTTGCATTAACGAATTCGCGCTTTCCGCGTTTTTATTTTTCCCGAAAAGGATTAAATTGTGCTGAACAAAATGCTCAAAAAACTATTTTTCGCTTTTCCGGTCGCCGCGTTTTTATTTTTGTCTGTTGCCGCGCAAACACCGACACCAACTCCGCCGCCAAAACCGGATGACGAGGGCGAAGTTTTGCGCGTCACGTCAACGCTCGTTACGGTTCCGGTTTCGGTAACCGACAGCGCCGGACAGCCGGTGCAAAATTTGGCGAAAACCGATTTTCGGATTGAGGAAGAAGGCAAATCGCAGCAAATCGAGGAAGTCGGTAGCGCCGAACAAGTGCCGCTTGAAATTGCGCTTTTAATTGACGTTTCGAGCAGCACGAACAAGATTTTCGATTTGGAAAAAAGCGCCGCCGCCGAATTTTTGCGGAGCGTAATGCGCGCAGAAGACCGCGCGACCATCTTTTTGATTACCGACAAACCCGTTCTGGCGCAAAAACGCGACACAGCGGAAAACGCAGCCCTTAAAGTTCGCTCGGTCGCCGCCACGCAAAGCTCGACCGCCTTTTACGATACGGTTATGGCGGCTGCAAAATATTTAACCGAAGCCGCGCCTCCGCGCTCGCGCCGCGTGATTTTGGTGCTTTCCGACGGCGAAGACAATTACAGCGAATACACCAGAAGAACCGCGCGCTCGTTTGACCAGAATCTGGATGTTAATAAATTAACCCGCAAAGACCTTGAAAAACGCGAATCAATCACGGCTAAAGCGCACGCCCCCGCGCAAGCCGCCGTTTTAAAAGCGCTGCAAAACGCCGACACGGTTTTTTATTCGCTCAATCCGTCTGGACCTTCCGTGCGGTTGAACGTGGCGAGTCAGCGCGCTCAAAACGGGATGCAAACGTTTGCCGACGAAACGGGCGGCACGGCTTTTCTGCCGCAGTTCGCTAGCGAGAAAAACACTTCGAGCTTTGAACAGCAAAACGTTGCTATTCTGGAACGCATTTTCCGGCAAATTTCAGCCGAACTGCGAGCGCAATACTTGCTGCAATATTATTCGGAAACCGAATTTCCAGCAGGCAGATACGTGAAATTGCGAGTCGGTTTAAATAATCGTCCGGCGCTCAGAATTCGCGCCCGGCAAGGTTATTTTGCGAAAAATCAATAAACAAATTTTGCCGTAAACAAAAAAGCTGACAGCAATTTTCAAGGCTGTCAGCTTTTTTGGAATTTGAGTCTAGAGTTTCTGTTTGGACGTATTTTTTCGAGGAACAACATTTTTTTTATTTAATGGCTTGGGTTCAATCATCATTTGTCCCAAAAATGGTAGAGGTTTTTCTACTTGATTAACATCTCCTATAATTTTTTCTTCAGGTATTTCTCTCGTAATTGGAACAACTTGTAATGGCATTTCTCCCATTATTGTTTCTTGCTGTGAATTAAAAGCCGCATTAAATCCTAAGCTGCCGAAAAGCGCGACGACAAACGAGAAGGCAGCAGTCGCAGTTCTGGAAACTTTTCTTTTTAAAGCTTTCCAGCCAACCGGACAATCCTGCGTCAAAACCGTGCCGTCAGTTCGGCGGTAAAATCTGACGCATAGCCGACCTTCGGCATTCAACAAAAGACTTTCCGCTTCATTGCGCGGCATTCCCGACAGATTGTAAACATTCAATTTGCATTGCCCGCAAAAACGTTTTCGATCATCGCCGACCATTTCGTCCCAATTCGCCGGACACGGCGAAGACACTCGCACATTCGCCAAAGGATTCGTAAATTTCGCCATAAAAGCCTCCGCTTCTTTTGAACCGCAAACGCGGCAATTTGTTCCGAAAAGAACGCCGCCCGCAAAAACTTCTTGCAAAGAAAAAATCCGCAGTAAATTTACTGCGGATTTTTTCTTTGGCTTTTCCGTCTCAAAACTAACGCGAAGCTGTTTGTTGAGCGGGCAAATGTTGGTTCAAATACTTGGTCAGCAGCGTATATAAATGCCGCGTCGTATTTTCGCCTTCAAAGATGCCGTGCGTGCGGTTCGGATAAGCCATCATCGTAAACTGTTTGTTGGCGGCAATCAGTTTGTCAATCAATATTTCGGTGCCTTGATAATGGACATTGTCGTCGCCCGTTCCGTGAACGATCAGCAAATCGCCCTTTAAACCATCAACGAAATTAAGCGCCGCGCCTTGTTTGAAATCTTCGACGTTTTGCTGAGGCAAACCCATATAGCGTTCGGTGTAAATCGTGTCGTAATAACGCATATCGGCAAGCGGCGCGACCGCCATTCCCATTTTGTAAACGTCAGGGTAACGAAACATCGCGTTCAGAGTCGAAACTCCGCCGCCGCTCCAACCCCAGATTCCGACGCGCGACGCATCGAGAAAAGGCATTTTCGCGGTCAATGCTTTGACAGCGTTTGCCTGATCCTGCGAGTTAATTACGCCGATTTTGCGATAAATGCTTTTGCGCCACTCGCGACCGCGCGGCGCTGGCGTGCCGCGATTGTCAACGCTTGTGATGATGTAGCCCTGCTGCGCGAGCATCAAATACCACAAATAATCATCGCCTTGCCATTGATCAATGACGGTTTGAGCCGCCGGTTCGCCATAAACAAAAAACAAAACCGGATATTTTTTATTCGGATCGAAATTCGGCGGTTTGATCATCCAGCCGTCAAGTGCAACTCCGCCGCCGACATCAACGCGGAAAAATTCGTGCGGAGTTTTGGGGATTCGGTCTACCCTCGCCTGCAATTCGGCATTATCCATCATCGTGCGAACAACCGATTTATTCGTTAAATTAACCAGCTCGAAACGCGGAACTTTGGAAAAAGCGGAATAATTGTGAACCGCCCAACGCGAGTTTGGCGAAATGTTGTAATTGTGCCAGCCTGCTTGGTCGCTCGGAGTGATTCTTTCGGGCGCACCGCTGCCATCGAGACGCGAGCGATACAAATAACGCTGCGTCGCGTTTTCCGGCGAAGCGATGTAATAAAGCCAGCCGCCCGGTTCATCTACAGAAGAAATGTTAACTACGTCAAAATTTCCCGGCGTGATTAATTTCGCGTTTGAACCGTCGCGCGCAACCGTGTAAACGTGCTGCCAGCCGTCGCGCTCGCTCATCCACAAAAAGTTTTTATTGCCCGCAAGCCAGCGCATTTTCTGCATAAAAACTTCAACCCAGGCATCGTCTTTTTCAGTTACGATTGTCCGCACATTTCCGGTTTTCGCATCGGCAATCATTAATTGCAGCGTGTTTTGCAAACGATTGAGATGCTGCAAAATGATTTCGTCTGAATTGTCCGTCCAATCCAGCATCGCCACGTAATTCTGGCGCAAATCGCCGGGCGTGTTCATCCAGCGAATCTGCCCGCCGTCCGCGCCGATAACACCGATTCGCACCGCAGCGTTCGTCGTTCCGGCTTTCGGATACGGAATCTGAGTCAAAACCGGATAAACATCGAGCGTATTATTGATCAAAATAAAATCTTTGATTCCTGAAGCGTCGAATTGCCAGAACGCGATTGATTTGCCGTCGGGACTCCAGCGCCAGCAATCGCGCAAGCTGAATTCTTCTTCGTTGACCCAATCGGACGTTCCGTTAATCAAAGTCTTCGAACCGTCTTTGGTAAGCTGCGTAATGCGCCCGTCGGCAACGTTTTCGACGTATAAATTATTTTCCCGCACATAACCGACTCGCGTGGCGTCGGGCGAAAATTTGGCAAACATCAAAGTCGAAGGCGCGGCGTTTCCGCCTAGTTTCGTCAATTTGCCGCTCGGAATATCCAAAACCCAATAATCGCCGCGCGTATTCAGACGCCAGACTTTTTTCGAGTTTGTGTAAACGAGCAGTTTTTGATTATCGGCAGACCATTCATAGCCGTGCAGCGCGAGCGGCGAAGTTTGACCTTGCGGAATTAATTTGGCGGCGGGAATCAAAATTTCGCGCTTATTTGTCGCCGCGTCGTAGCTGACCAGATCAACGCCTTTTCCATCGGGCGTGCGCTCGATTTTTGAATAAGCATCACCGGATTTCAGCCAGCGAATTTGCCCGATGCCTTGCGGATTAAACTCGGCGGAATTGTAAATCCGGTCAATCGTTAATGTCGCCGGATCGCCCGTTTGCGCCAGAGCAAAACCGGGAACTGTGACTAAAACCAGCCATAGCAGAAGAATCTTGGAACGGTTCATAAATCTCCAAAGTCGTTAAATTGTTTTCAAGTTTCTTGAATTGAAGAGAACAGAAATGCTCAAATCTTACGTATTGTTACGCAGAAATTTGTGTTTAGGTTTTTCAACATATGAAAATTGAAACGCTGAGACGCCGAGAGTTACTAAAGAAAGAGGAAAAAGATTAGAAAACACACGGTGTCTCAAATGTTTTCTTAAAAACTCCGCGTCTTTGCGTCTCTGCGTTGAAAATATCTTTATGTCGAAATCACGCCTAATCAAACAAATTCGGCTTTGTCATTGATTTAGCTTCGTGAAACTGGCGCGCGTCGGTGCGGCGGCGCGAGATGTGTTCTTCGGTCGTGTCGCGCGTGATGACTTCGTAAAGCACGGCTTGTTTGTCGCCTTTTTTCCGCAATATTCTGCCCAAACGCTGAATATGCTCGCGCGACGAACCCGAACCGGAAAGAATTATTGCGACCGAAGCGTCGGGAATATTGACGCCTTCGTTCAAAACTTTTGACGTGACGAGCGACAAAACATCGCCCCGGTTAAATGCCTCGAGCCATTGTTTGCGTTCTTTGACGTTGGTTTCGTGCGTGATCGCGGGAATCAGAAAATCCTGCGAAATGCGATAAACGGCGGCGTTTTCCGCCGTGAAAATCAAAACTTTGTCGTGACGATGACGCACGAGCAAATCTCGCAAAACGCGCATTTTCGCTTCGGTCCCGAGCGCGATGCGTTTTGATTCCCGAAAAGCCTTCATCGCGCGTCGTCCAGCTTCGCTGCGCGCGCTCTGCATTATAAATCGTTTCCAGCCATCAATTCCGGCGAAAGATAGATTGTTGCGCCGCAAAAATTCGCGGAAAATCTGCCGCTCGTATTCATAAGCCTCGCGTTCTTCGGCGGACAAATCAACCGTCAACTGTTCGACCGTGTAATCAGCCAAAAACTCTCCGGCAAATTCCTGCGCCTCGCGCCGGTAAACGATTTCTCCGACAAGCTGGTTAAGCCGCTCTTCGCCGCCGTCGGTTCGTTCCGGCGTAGCGGTTAAACCGAGCCGAAACGGAGCCAGACAAAATTCGGCGGCGTAAGCATAACCGCCTTCGCTCGGCAAATGATGCACTTCGTCGAAAATCACCAAACCGAATTGGTTTCCGATGCGCTCCATATGCCGGAACGCGCTGGCGTAAGTCGTTACGGTAATCGCGCCGATTTCGTAAAAACCGCCGCCGATCAAACCGATTTCCGCGTTAAATGTCGAAATGAGCAAATCGTACCACTGATTCATCAAATCCAGAGTCGGTACGACAACGAGCGTTTGCCGCCCGCACAATTCAATCGCCATCTGCGCGACGTGAGTTTTGCCCGCGCCGGTCGGCAAAATCACGCAGCCGCATCTTTCCGCCGCTCGCCAAGTTGCGACTGCTTCGCTTTGATACGGGCGCGGCTCGACGTAAAATTTCGCCGCAAAATCAAACTTTAAATATTTTCTGGCTTTGTCCTGAATCTCGATTTTCCGGCGCAGAAAATCTTTGACTATATGGCGATAAAAAAAGGCAGGCGCGCGAAATTGTCTGATTCGTTCGTCCCAAACGAAAAAGCCGGGAACATCAAATTCCCGGCTTGCGCCCTGCAAAACGAGCGTTCCCGATTCAAATTCGAGCGTCAGATTTTCCGTCGTCATTCCTTCCAGAAGATTACAACAAACGCGCCGGTTAAACGAAATGCGGACAATTTACAGCTTAATCTCGCGCGATTCTTCGACGTAAGCGACGCCGCGAATCCGTTCGAGCTTACCGATATTCCCGCGCTCGACCTCGCCGGAAATCATTCCGAGCGATTTCATCTGCTGCCCGACACACATTCCAGCCTGCTCGCATTGTCTGGCAATTTCCGACATTTTATCAGCCGACGAATCTTCAACTTTAACGATAACTTCGACTTTGGACATATTTTTATAGATTTACAGGCAAAACGCCTCTGAAAGATTTGCGATGAATCTGGCAAGCGCCGTGCGTGCGGAGTGCTTCAAAATGCGCTTTCGTGCCGTAACCGGCGTGTTTGGCAAAACCGTATTCGGGGTAAACGGCGTCCAGTTCGCGCATTAAATTGTCCCGGTAAACTTTGGCTATGACGGAAGCGGCGGCAATCGAAGCCGAAACCGCATCGCCGCCGATGATTGATTTTTGCGGCAAGCGACAATCGTTTAACTGAACGGCGTCAATTAAAACGAAATCAGCCGCCGGATTTAATCCCGTAACGGCTGAAATCATTGCTTTTTTGGTGGCTTGCAGAATGTTGATACGGTCAATCTCGTCGGCTTCGACTTGCGCGATTGAATAGCACAAAGCCGTTTGGCGAATTTCTTCGGCAATCTTTTCGCGCCGTTTTGCCGACAGCTTTTTCGAGTCGTTCAAGCCTTCGGGCAAAGGCTTTTCCAAATCGAGCACGACCGCTGCTGCGACAACGCAGCCCGCGAGACAGCCGCGCCCGACTTCATCAACTCCGGCGACGAAGCGAAAACCGTTTGATTTCGCTTCCGTCTCAAACAGCAAGCCGACCGCCATTTATTTATTCGCTTCGGCGGCGGCTTTTCGCGCCGCGTCTCTGGCGCGTGTATCGAGTTCCTTGATACGCGCCGCTTTTCCGCGCAGGTTACGCAGATAATAAAGTTTGGCGCGGCGGACACGACCGCGGCGAACTACGTCAATGTGGTCAATAATCGTCGCGTGAAGCGGGAAAATACGCTCGACGCCGATGCCGCCCGCGCCGACTTTGCGAACCGTAATCGTTTCGCGGACGCCGCCGTGTTTGCGGGCGATGCAAACGCCTTCAAACGCCTGCAAACGCTCTTTGGTTTCCGATTCCTTAATGCGGACGTGGATGCGAACCGTGTCGCCCGGCTGAAAATCGGGAATGTTGGTTCTTAATTGTGTGTTTTCGACTATATCTAATTTGTTCATTTCTCTGTCTCCAATAAATCCGCCAGCAAATCCGGGCGATTTTTAACTGTTTTTTCTAAAGCCTTCTGCCGCCGCCATTTTTCGATTTCGGCGTGATTGCCGTTTAATAAAACTTCCGGCACTTTCATCCCTTGAAAATCCGCCGGTCTCGTATAATGCGGGCAATCCAATAAATCGTTTTCAAAAGAATCGTTTGCGGCGCTCGTCTCACTTCCCAAAGCGCCGGGGATTAATCTCGTCAAAGCGTCAACCACAACAATCGCCGCCGGTTCGCCGCCCGAAAGCACGTAATCTCCAATCGAGATTTCGTCCGTCACAAGAGCATCATTAACTCTTTCGTCAACGCCTTCGTATCGCCCGCAAATCAAAATCAGGTGATTTGCGTTTTCAATAAATTCACGAGCTACAGTCTGTTTAAAAGCTTTTCCCTGCGGTGTCAGCAAAACCACTCGTGTTCCAGCCGGATAATTTTCGCGCTCAATCGTACCGGTCAAACTTTCAATCGCGGCGAAAATCGGTTCGGGCTTCATCACCATTCCGTCGCCGCCGCCAAACGGTCGGTCGTCGGTCATTTTGTGCTTGTTGTGAGCATATTCGCGCAAATCGTGCGCGTTTATCTCAACAATTCCAGCCGCGCGAGCGCGCCGAATGATTCCAAAATCAAAGACCTCTCCGAAGAACTCGGGAAAGATTGTCAAAATATCAATCTTCATTTGTTCGTCGTTCGTCGTTTGTTGTTCGTTGTGATAAGACAAAATGCAACGAACAACGAACGACGAACAACGAACTAAAATTCTAAAAGTCCTTCGGGCAAATCAACCCGGATCAGCTTGTTTTCAACGTCCGCCTCAACGCAAATATCATTTGCAAACGGAATCAAAAAATCTTTTTCGGCGTCTGCGGCGCTGTCAACAACGAGAATTTCCGTACCGCCCGTCCGCATTACTTCTCGAACCGTTCCGATTCTCTCGCCTTCAATCGTTTCAACCGCGCAGCCCGCAAGCTCCCAATCGAAAAACTCGCCTTCTTCAAGCTCGACAGCTTCCGATTCGGGAACGCAAATCTCGGAATTAATAAATTCCTCAGCCGCTTCAATCGAATCAATTCCGACAAATTTCAAAACAACTCTGTTTTTTTGAAACCAGTGCGCTTCAAGCTTTAACTCGGCTCTTTCTCCGTTCGGCTTAATGACTAAAACAGTTTCGGTTTCTTCAAAGCGTTCGGGAAAATCGGTCAAAACATCCGCCACAAGCTCACCGCGCAAGCCCCGCGTTCTGGTCGGTTTGGCAATAGCAACGAGTTCTTCGCTCACTCGACTACATCAAGCACAAATCTGCGCCCTTGTTTCTGGCTGACGGCGTGCAAAATCGAACGGAGAGCGCGAATTGTTCGCCCGTCGCGCCCGATCAGTTTGCCCATATCGCCGGACGCGACGCGCACACTGATTCGAGTCGCGCCGCGATCTTCCGATTCGCCGACTTCGACTGCTTCAGGCTCGCTGACGAGCATTTTGACCAGATTTTCGACCGCTTCTCGCATTAAGCAGTTGCTGTTTCGGTTGTTTCAATAGCCGCAGCCGGATTATGTTTAATCAAGCTGGCTACGGTTTCGGTCGGCTGCGCGCCGACTGAAATCCAATACTGAATCCGTTCGTGTTTCAAATCAACGGTCGCCGGATTCGTCATCGGATTATAAGTGCCGACGTTTTCCAAATATGCGCCGTCGCGCTTTGAGCGTTTTTCTTTCACCACAATACGGTAAAACGGTTTTTTCTTCGCGCCCATGCGCATCAAGCTGATTCCTAACATATTCTCTTTTGTAGTAATAAGTAATAAGTAATAAGCAACTGATTTAACTAATTACTTATTACTTATTACTTATTACCGTCTTTTCTTGTGTCGTTTTTTCTTTTTAACTCGATTTTGCGGCTCGCCGTTTCCATTTCCGTCAGGCATCCCGCCGCCGAGCAAACCGCCGAGTCCGCCGCCCATTCCCGGCATCGTAGGCATTCCGCCTCCGCCGCCGAACATTCCGCCTAATTTATTCATCATTCCGCCGCCCATTCCGCCGAGCGCTTGTTTGAATAAACCCGAACGATTCATCTGCGACATCATCTGGCGCATTTCGGTATATTGCTTTAAAAGCATATTCACGTCATGAATCGTTGTTCCCGAACCTTTGGCAATTCGCGTCTTTCGGCTGGCGTCAATGATTTTGTAATTGTTACGCTCGGTGCGCGTCATCGAATCAATGATTGCTTCGGTGCGCTTCATTTGCGCTTCGATTTGTTCTGTCTGCTCGTCGGTCAATTCCGGCATTCCCATCCCGCCAAGAAGCTGTTCTGGAAGCATTTTCATCAATTTCGACATCGAGCCGAGCTTTTTAAATTGTCCGAGCTGCGCGCGAAAATCTTCGAGCGTAAACTCGTTTTTCGACATTTTCTCGATTTGCCGCTGCGCTTCGTCCTCGTCCATTTTGTCCTGGACTTGCTCGATCAGCGTCAAAACGTCGCCCATTCCGAGAATTCTCTGGGCGATTCGATCCGGATAAAACGGCTCAATCGCGTCGTATTTTTCGCCGACGCCGACAAATTTTACGGGCTGCCCGGTGACTTCGTTAATCGAAAGCGCCGCGCCGCCGCGAGCGTCGCCGTCCATTTTTGTCAATACGACGCCGGAAATTCCGACGCGGCGATGAAATTCTTCGGCAGTTTTAACGGCATCCTGCCCGATCATTGCGTCGGCGACAAACAAAACTTCGACCGGACGAGAAACTCGCTTGATTTCTTCAAGCTCGGTCATCAAAACATCGTCAATCGCAAGACGCCCGGCAGTGTCAATCAACAGCGTGTCGTATCCGGTTTGCTGCGCCTGCTGAATCGCTCTCTGGACGATTTCGAGCGGCTCTGTTATCGAGCGGTCGTCAAAAACCGCCGTTCCGGTCGCGTTCGCAACAACTTTCAACTGCTCGCGCGCCGCCGGACGATAAACGTCAACCGAAACGACCATCGGTTTGCGTTCCTGATTTTTCCGCAGCCACATCGCGATTTTTCCGGTCGAAGTCGTTTTACCCGAACCCTGCAAACCGACAACCATCACAACGTTCGGAATCGTTTTCGTAAAAACCAGACGCGACGAAGTTCCGCCTAAAATCTCGACCAGCTCGTCGTAAACAATTTTGACGACCTGCTCATGCGGTTTTAAATCCTGCCAAACGTCCTGTCCTTCGGCTTTTTCCTTGACGCGCTGGATAAAATCTTTGGCGACTTTGTAATTCACGTCGGCTTCGAGCAAAGCCATCCGAATTTCGCGCAAAGCGGCGTCAACGTGCGCGGGCGTGAGCTTGCCTTCACCGCGCAGGTTTTTCAGGGTTCGTTTTAATTTGTCTGACAGCGACTCGAACATAACAATACAGTTCAGCCAATAGAGGCGAAACTTTGATGATAAATTCCTGAGCGCAAAGTGTCAAGAAACAAGCCGACTTCCGAAAGAAACGGTAAATGCAAAAAATTGTTTGAAAAGCTGACAAATAGTGCTATAAAGAGTGCAAAATCTTAGGAGGCAAAACAAATGATACGAAAATTTGCGTTAATTTTTGGCGTGATTTATTTGCTGGTCGGCATTTTGGGATTTATTCCCGGCGCGTCCTGGGGGCATGATGCGCTGCACGCGGCGCGTCCGGTCAGCGTTGATACTTCGCATGGTTTATTGTTGGGGTTGTTTCCGATCAACGTGCTGCACAACATCGTTCATATCTTAATCGGAATCTGGGGTTTGCTGGCTTCGAGAAGTATCGGCGGTTCGCGTCTTTACGCGCAAGGTTTGGCGGTTGTTTATGGTCTGCTGACGATTCTCGGATTAATTCCAGCGACTAAAACGCTTTTCGGCTTAGTACCGATACACGGCTTCGATATTATTCTCCACGCCGGAAGTGCACTGATTGCAGCTTATTTCGGCTTTGTAGCGAGAAACAGCGACGGTTTGCCGGCAGACGCTTCTCGTTAATCAAGATCGCTTTTAGTCAAAACTCTCTCAAGAGCCGCAGTGACACGCTCGACCGTTATTCGTCGAATACACTGCGGCTCGTCAAACTCCGCGCATTTATAACCGGCGCACGGCGCGCACGGCAGATTTTCCGTGAGGACTTCGTGCGGCGCGTCAGTCCACGGATGCCAATGCTCTACGTTTGACGAACCGAAAATGACCACCGAAGGCGTCTTGACGGCAGCCGCAATGTGCGCGATACCGCTGTCGTTGCCGACGAAAACTTTCGCTTTCGCCGCCATTGCCGTTATTTCCGGCAAAGTTTTGTTGTGCAGCAAAACCGCGAGCGGCGAAGTGTTGAATAAATCCATCAACGTCGGCAGATCGTCTTTCGTCCCGACTGCGACCGAAATAATTCCGCGATCATACAAATGCTTCACGACGGCGGCAAAATTCTCTACCGCCCATTGTTTCGTCGCAAAAACCGATGCCGGATGAATCAATGCGAACGGGTATTTCTCATCAATCTCGTATTGACGAAAAATGCTGGCGGCGAAATCTTCCAACTCAGGTTTCACCGTCAAACGAGTTTTCGGTCTGTCGGCGACCGGAACGCCCGTCCAGCCCAGCAAAGCTAATTGTTGTTCGGCTGAATGCGTTTTTTCCCGCCGCCAAAATTCCGATGCCGAAGGCGCGAGAATATTGTAAAAAAAACGATTGCGGTAATTGTCGAAACCGATTCGGTATTTTGCGCCGGAAGCGAACGTAAAAAAACCGGCGGTCGCGCCGCCGTGAAGGTTAAAAGCAACATCGTAACCGCGCCGCCGCAAATCGTACATCACTCGCAGACGGTCTTTCGTATCACCGCGTTTGACGGTTAAAATGCTGTCAACCGCGTCAAAGCCTTCTAAAACCGGCGCAACCCAATCTTCAAGCAAAATGTCAATCCGCGCGTCAGGCAAAAAACGCCGCAAAGCGATGAGTGCCGGTGTTGTTAAAACCGTGTCGCCGATTGATCGCAGCCGAACGACCAAAACACGCCGAACGTTTTCCCAATGCGGAATGCGGAATGCGCTTTGGTTCGTCGTTCGTTGTTCGTTGTTCGTTGTTTGAGTTTTGTCAATCAAAACCTGGCTCCGCATTCCGAGTTCATATTCAAGCGGATTCTTCGATTTTCGCTTCGTCAACGAGCATCACCGGAATATCGTCAACAATCGGATAAACGCGCTTGCAGGAAACGCATTTTAAACCGCTTTCGTCCGGCTTTAACTCGACTTTGTTTTTGCAAGCCGGACACACGAGAATTTCCAAAAGCTCTGGATTTATCGGCATTAATTTTCTCTCTCAATTTAGATTCGGCTGCCGCCGTAATCACAGTATTCAACAATCGGGCAGCGTTCGCAAAGCGGTTCTTTAGGGCGACAGATTTTTCTGCCCAAGCGTATCAAATTAACGTGCAGCGAATAAAATTTTCCGGCAGGAACGATTTTGTCCAGAATTTCATGCGCCCCCGCGTCCGAACATTTGTTCGGCACTAGCCCGACGCGGCGCAAAACCCGAAAAATATGCGTATCGAGCGGAAAAACGTCTTTGTGACAAGCGAATAGCAAGGTGCAAGCGACTGTTTTAGGTCCTATTCCACGAAATTGTTGTAGATATTTCGCTGCTTCTCTGTTTGGTAAATCGTGCAAAAAATTTAAATCGAGCGAACCGTGCTGCTCTTTGATTTGACTGAGCAAATCCCTAATAACTTTCGATTTTTGATTTGCCAGACCGCCGAGCTTGATTGTTTCGGCAATCTCGTTTTCGCTCGCTGCCAGAACTTTTTCCCACGTTTTAAAATGCTTTTTCAACGCCGCGAAGGTTTGCGCGCTTAAAATGTCGGTCGTCGCCTGCGACAAAATTATTTTGACGAGCATATCGAGCGGCGCGCTTTTTTGTTTTAATTGCGGCTCGCCGAATGTCGCTTCGAGGTTTTGGATGATATAGCGAAGCGGCTTTTCTTCAAAAATTGTTTCCGTTTGCGGCTGAATTTCGCTCGCTCTGGCTGCGCTGGAGGACTCGCTCATAAAATTCTATGTATTTCGGAATCACCAATTCGGTCGAATAACGCGCGATGGCTGATTTTCTAGCTCTTCCGCCCATTTCGCGGCGCAAATCGTCATCAGATAAAATCTGCGCGGCGTCTTCGCTCATTTTTTCGACGTTGCCGATTTCGCTCAAAAATCCGGTTTCGCCATCGGTCACGACTTCCGGGATGCCCCCGACGCGCGAAGCGATAACCGGAACTTCGCACGCCATCGCTTCCAGAGCCACGAGACCGAAAGATTCCTGTTCCGAAGGCAGCAGCAAAACGTCGGAAATGCCGAGATAATCGTTAATCTGTCCCTGTTTGCCGACGAAAGAACAATGCGCGGCAATTCCTAATTTTTCCGCTCGATGCTGCGTCGCGGAACGCTCCGGTCCGTCGCCGACCATTAACAATCGCGCTTTTATTCCTTTGTTTAAAACGCGCGCGAAAATCTCGACGCAATCGAGCGGGCGTTTGACCGGGCGAAAGTTTGAAACGTGCGTCAGCAATTTTTCGCCGTTCGGCGCAAACTGCCTGTGAATCGGCGAATCTTCGTGGCGTGAATACGCTTCGGCGCAGATGAAATTCGGAATCACTTCGATTTCGTCGTAATCGAACATCTGAATCGTCGCTTCTTTCAAAAAACGCGACACGCTCGTTACGCCGTCCGATTCGGAAATCGCATAGCGCGTAATCGGTAAATACGAGCGGTCGGAACCGACGAGCGTAATGTCCGTTCCGTGCAGAGTCGTAATCACTGGCAGATAACGCCGCTGTTTGATTGATTCGCGGGCGAGAATCGCGCTGATCGAATGCGGAATCGCGTAATGAACGTGCAATAAATCGAGATTTTCCGAACGCGCGACGGTCGCCATTTTCGTTGCCAGAGCCAGCGTGTACGGCTGATGCTCGAACAGCGGATACGACATCATTTCGACTTCGTGAAATCGAATGCGCTCGCTGAGCTGGAGTCCGCGCGACGGAACAGCCGAAGCGATAAAATGAACCGTGTGACCGCGCGCCGCCAATTCCTTTCCCAATTCCGAACCGACAATTCCGCTCCCGCCAAAGCTCGGATAAACTGTAATTCCGATGTTCATTCTAATTTTTCGTTAACGCTAAGGATGTTAGCAAACGCCAGCGTTTTATTGCTAATCTTAAATGCAGAATTTTTTGTAAAGATTTATAATGGAAAAGAAATAGAGAAAGTTTTAATAAAATAATGCCAAAAATTGCAGATATACAAGAAACTCCGAATCCGAACGCAGTTAAATTTATTTTGCGCGAACCCGTCAGTTACGGCACTTCGCATTCGTTTCAATCGGCGGAAGACGCCAAATCGGACACGCTCGCCAAAGCTCTGTTTGAAGTCGGCGACATCGTTTCGGTTTTTTATATGGACAAAATGATTACCGTCGAAAAAACCGATGAAACCGATTGGGACGACGTTTTGCCCGCGCTCGCCGTGCCGATTCGCGCCGCCGAGAGCGTCAAATCTCAAACCGCTGCGGCTGCATCCGTCGGCGGAGCGATTGCCGCCGTGACGAGCGATGATCCGCGTTTGATGCAAATCAACGAAATGCTCGACGACCGTATTCGCCCGTATCTGGCGAGCGACGGCGGCTGGCTCGAAGTTTTGAGTCTCGACGACCACACTTTAAAAATCCGTTATCAAGGCGCTTGCGGTTCGTGTCCGTCGTCTCTGACCGGAACGCTGATGGCGATTGAAAATATGATTAAAGAGGAAATTGACCCGGAAATCGAAGTTATTGCGGTTTAATTCAACGCGAATTGCTTCGTTGTAAATTTGGGACCTATTTTGTAATGGTCAAAAACATTTTTTTTACAAGCGCATTTCTTCTCTTGCTTACCTTCGGTGTTATAGCGCAAGAACAAAAACTTGAACCTGTCGAAGAAGGCTTTGGAGTCTCTGAACGTCCGTTGAACTGTGAAACGACTTTTCAACGAATGGAAATAGTGAGGCGTTTGATTCAAACCGGAACAAATGAGAAAAGCGTTTTGATTCTGATTGCGCGGCGCGGCAGCGAAGAGAAAAGCCGAACACTTAACCGTCGCCGTTTAGCTAACGTGCGCAAAGGATTGCAAGTTACACTCGGAATTGTAAAACCAATTGTAGTGGCTGAAGGTAAACAGGCTAGTGGTTTCGGACGAGTTGAAGTTTTTTTTGATGGAAAACTTATCGGCGCATTCCTGGCTCGAAAAAATAGCGCAATAATAAAGTGCGATATGTGAAAATTGAATTTCCTCACTGAAATGGAGTAAAGATTTCGCAAAATCTTTGTTGCTTGTTTTTGCATTTGTTGTAGCTGATAATTTTGAATATGGATTACCGAAATTACATCACAATTGAACCGAATAAACGCGGTGGAAAGCCTTGTGTTCGCGGGTTGCGAATTACGGTTTATGAGGTTCTTGAATATTTGGCTTCCGAAATGACTGAAGAAGAAGTTCTTGAGGATTTTCCCGATTTGACGCGCGAAGATTTGAAAGCCTGTATTGCTTACGCCGCCGACCGTGAGCGTCGGTTGATGACGGCTCCCGTTGCTGCGTGAAACTGCTTTTTGACGAAAACTTGTCCCATAAATTGGCGTTTCTTTTGGCTGATATTTTCCCACATTCAGTTCACGTCCGAGATATTGGTTTAAAAGCGACTTCCGATCCGCTGGTTTGGGATTATGCAAAAGACAATGATTTTATGATCGTCTCGAAAGATGCGGATATGCACGACTTGAGCCTTGTGTTTGGTAATCCGCCGAAAGTTGTATGGGTGCGTTTGGGAAATTGCTCAACACGGCAAGTAGAAGAATTATTGCGGCGCGATTTTGACGTTATTAAGTTGTTTTACGGAGATGATTCCGTTTCATTGCTCGTTTTACCGTAACGCTACGGACACGAGTTGCAATTAGCCACTTTTTAACTTTATGTTAATCTCGTGCCGTCAATTCAAACTGATTAAAAGATTTCCTTGACAGTTTTGGCGCGCGGCGTACATAATTTTTTTGGCGCGTTTCGACGCCGCAAATTTTTACACGCCTTTTTAACCTTTTTAATTGCTTTCCAGCCTGCATCGAAATAAACTCCAAAGCAGTGCCTTGAATAACCGGAGGTAGAATCAAAACAGTGACTAACGAAGAATTGGAAAACAGTCTGCGGACTGAAGTTGATAATTATTTTAAATCCGCTTTTGCCGATGTCCGGCAGGAAGTCGAAAAACTGCACGATTCGCTCGAATCGGAATTTGAACGCCATCGCAGCCACATCGAAGAACAGTTTCGCTCTCTTTTGTCGCGCGATCTTCAGGATGTAAAAATTGACGATTCGTTCACGACAATCGTCGGCGAACACATTCGCATAGCGCGCGAAGAAGGCTCGAATGAAGCGTCGGAAAAATTTGCCGCACTTGAGCAGCCCGCGCCCGTCGTCGAGCCTGCAAATTATTCCTCTCTGCGCGATGCCGTCAACGACATCAGCAGTCAGGCGTCGCAAGCCGAGATTTTAAAAGCCCTCGTCCGACATGCCGGAGATTTCGCTCCGCGCGGCGCGCTGTTTATCGTCAAAAGCGACCATTTGATCGGTTGGAAAGTTTTCGGCAATGAAGCCGGGACGGCAGCCGAAGAATCCGTTCGTGAAGTGTTTTTGCCAATCGCCAACGATTCGATTTTAGGCGCGGCAATTAAAAATCAAAGCATCGAAAGCGGGGCGGGAAACGCTCATCGCGACGACCAACAGTTTTTGGAGAAGTTACATTTCGGCTCGTCGCAAAACGCTCTGGCGATTCCGCTCATCGTGCGTGGACGCGGCGTCGCGGCGTTGTATGCCGATGAAGGCGAAGAAGGTAAAACCGTGCAGACGGAAGCTCTCGAAACGCTCGTCCGCGTGGCGAGCTTGACGGTTGAATTACTGGCAGCGGCGAAAACTCCTCCGCCTCGTCCGTTGTCGAGCTTTACCGCGCCTCAGATGCCTGCGTCCCAGCCCGCTCGTCAAACCGAAAGCTCTTTTGTTTCTTCGACCCCGGCAATCGAAACTGCGTCGCCGTCGCCTTCCGGTGTGCGCAACGGAAATTATAATTATCAAGCTCCGGTCACGCCGGAACCGGAAGGCGAAATGAATCAATCGGAGCCTGCGGAAACCGATTATCAGGAAACATACGAGAATTTTTCGCAAATGCCCGCGCCTTCAATCGCGCCTTCGGTCAACGAAGCTCCGGCTCCGGTCGAAGAGCCGGTTTCCGAGCAATATTCGACGGTTGAATCACCGCGCGAAGTCGAAACCATCAACGAATACGCTTCGTCGTATCAACCGTATCAACCGGAAATCGAGCAGCCGAAAGCTTTTGAAACTTATCAATCGCAACCCGCCGTCGAAACTTATCAACCGCAGCAGCCTGCGCCGACACCGCGTTTCGGCGACCGCAACGTCGAATTGCCGATTAACGTGCCTGATGACGAACGACGGCTTCACAACGACGCGCGCCGTTTTGCTCGTCTGCTCGTTTCCGAAATCAAGCTCTATAACGAGCAAAAGGTTAAAGAAGGCAGACAAGCCGGAGATTTATACGACCGGCTGCGCGAAGCCGTTGACCGCTCGCGCGAGATGTACGACAAACGAGTTTCGCCGCAAGTCGCCGGAAAATTTGATTATTTTCATTACGAACTGGTCAATACTCTGGCGGAAGGCGATGAAGCCAGACTCGGCACAGATTATCCGGGCGCAGCCGTTTAGTAAAAACGCACAAATTTATCGGAGAAAAGGGAAAGAGAAATCTTTCCCTTTTTGTTTTTAGAGCGATTCAGGTTTGGATGTATCTGTCAGTACCGCGAACGGTAGTGAACGGGTAATAAAGTAAACCCGCTCACTACCGTTCGCGGTACTGATTATTTCGCTCAATTGCCGTACATTGATTCCATTACCGCTCCATCGAGAAACAAATATTTATTTCACTCGTATTTTCCAACCATCGTTTGTATTGTGTTAATTATAAATAAAGCATCTGACTTTTGATTTGAAACGTCTTAATCAAAATTCAAGGAAAGGGTTAAAAAGTAATGGGATTTTTGGGAAGATTCGAGCCGCAGATTTACGCGCTGATGCGGATTATCGTTGGTTTTTTATTTCTCTGGCACGGCACGCAGAAACTATTGAGTTTTCCGCCGAGCCAAGGCGGCGGCGGGCAGGGTTTGAGTCCGTTGATGGCTGTCGCCGGAGTAATTGAATTAGTCGGCGGATTGATGATTATGCTTGGTTTGTTTGCCGGAATCGCCGCCTTTATTGCGAGCGGCACAATGGCGGTTGCATATTTTATGTCGCATCACAGTATGCAAGCCTTATTACCGCTCCAAAATCGCGGGGAATTGGCGGTCGCTTATTGTTTCGTCTTTCTCTACATTGCAGCCCGTGGTTCGGGCATTTGGAGCTTGGATTCTCTGATGGGCAGAGCCGGAACAAGCAATCGCGCCGCTGAAGTTACTTAAAGTTTTTCAGCACAAAGACAAACAGAGAGGCACAGAGATTTTTATTTATTCTCTGTACCTCTCTTTGTCCCTGTAGTAAAGATTTTTACTCGCTCGTTTTATCTTCGGAAATCACCAAATCAGGGAATTCTTTGGCGATTTCGGCGGCGGACTGAGTGTCAACAACAGCGCGCACGGCTTTGGTTCCGACGTTTGCTTTAAACTGTCCGTTGGCATCATAAAGCCGACGATATTGTGCCGAGTTGCGAATCACGCCCTGCACATAACCGCGCGTTTCTCGAAACGGAATCGCTTCTGCAAATTCGTCAATTTCGAGCGGCAGGCTCTGTCGCCACGACACGACTCTGCCCGGTCCGGCGTTATAAGCGACTGCGAGATATTCGATGCGCCCGTATTTGTCCAACTGTTCGCGCATATAAGCCGTTCCAAGCTCGATATTCAAAGGCGGATTGTATAAATCTTCCGCCGAATTGACGGGCGCCGAGCCGTATTTTCGCGCCATCGAACGCGCCGTCGGCATAATAAGCTGCATCAACCCGAAAGCGTTGGCGGGCGATTTGGCGCGCGAGTTGAAAACGGATTCCTGACGAATCAAGCCTGCGACCGTGTAAGCGTCCAGATTTCGCGCCGCCGCCCAGCGTTTGATTGAATCCCAATGATTCAAAGGATAAAAAATGTCCCATTCCTCGCGCGTCATTTCTTCCGGTTTCATCTGCGAATAATCCGGGTAGCTTTTCGCCAGCGCGAGCAGCGCCGAAACGTTGTCCTCGCGCAACCGGTACAGACGCGCCAAACCTAAATTTACTTTCGGACTGTTCGGTGCGGTTTTTCCGGCTTCATTTAATTCTGCGAGCGCCCAATCAAAAAGAGCGATTGTCGCCAGTTCGTCGGCTTTTTTGATGTTGTCCGCCTCGCGCGTTCCGGCTGTTTCGGGTGCTACAGTCACGGTTTTTAAATTCGCCGCAGCGCGTCCAACCAAAGAGTCAGCCGCAAAATTGGCGTTTGCCGGGCATTGACGATTAGCTTTTAAATTGTCCAATCGCTGTTTCGCCAGATAGCCGTACCAATTCGCGTCGTAGCGATAAAGCACCGCGTCGTACAAAAAACACGCTTCTGCAATTTTTCCGGCTCGTTCCGAATCGCGAGCCGCCCAATAACCGGCGCGCCCGCGATAAGTCGTATCTTTATCGGCATAACGCGCCAGATGCTCGGTCAGCATTTGCGAAGAAACGGCGAAATTTTTTGTTTCGTGTTCAAGCCACGCCAGCTCAAACTGCGCCTGCCCGACTTCGACAAAATTCGGGTAAGCGGAGATTGCGGTTCGCAAATAATAACTTTCTTCGGCGGTGTTTTTCGCGTCTCGCGCCTCTAGTCCGGCGGCGATAAAAGTTTTCGGAGTTAAATTGCTGTTCGGAAACTGGCGGCGCAATTCATCGGTTGTCGCGCGCGCCTGTTGCCACAAACGTGCATTTGCATACGCTTTTGCCGATTCCGAAAGCGCCTGAGCTTTGATTTCTCCGGCTGAAGCCGGAATCGAATTAAAAGCCGAAGCCGCTTCACCCGCGCGTTTTAAATTTGCCAGCGCGATGCCGCGATTGAGTTGATGTTTCGGCGTCATCGCGGCGGGAAAAGCGGTCGCCGTCATTTGATAAGCGTTTGCCGCATCCGCGTATTTTTTTGCAGCAAACAATCCTTCAGCGCGAGCTAAAATCTCTTCGGCATTTGAGGTGTTTGTAGTTGTGCCCAAACGCGTTAAAGCCGCAGAAGCGTCAATCGCTTGTGAAGATGCGGGCGCGAAGAAATAGATTTTGCGATAAGCAGCGATGGCGTTTGCCGCGTCGCCCTTTTGCTCGTAAGCCTGTGCGACTATGAGCCACGCCGAAGCATCGTTTTTATCAAGCAAATCCTGTACGACGCTGACAACCCTTTCCGTTTCGCCCGTTTGTTTTCTGAGTTCCGCCAAACCTAATTTAGCGTCGCGGACGCGCAAAGAATTTGGAAAATCACGAATTAATTGCTCGAAAGCCGCTTGCGCTTCAGCGTTTCTGCCCGCTTTTGAAAAGGCTTGTCCACGCAGCCATAAAGCGTAATCGCCGACCTCGGTCTTTTGCCGAATCAAATTCAGATTATCAAGCAGCGACGCCGCGCCCGCCGGATCATTATTTTGCAAACGAATTTGAGCACGCAACAATCTGGCAAGCGCGGCGGTTTTGGTGTTCGGATAATTTGACTCAAGCTGTGCCGCGACCGATTCCGGCGGCAAGCCGTTTTTCGACAAACGGCGCAGACTTTCGAGAGCCTGCGCCTCACTCGATTGCGGCGGTTCGGCGGCGCGCCAAATATAAGCGCAGCTTGAAGTAGAAAGTGGAACGAGCAACAATAACGCGGCGAAAACAGTGAGTAAAAGATTTTTGCGTAACAACTTTTGAAAATTCCTTTCCGGCAACCGATTTGATGATAACAGGATAAAAAAGAAACGATGCGCTTTGTCAATTTTGAGAAACATTTTTTGAAAAAGTTTTGTTTCACACTTGAAACAGAATCTGTTTAATGCTATCTTGTTTCACAAATGAAACGAACTGCTTTTCGCAGTTTGATTTAAAACCGATTATTAAAAGAACTGCTTTAAGGAGAATTTAGTAAATGAAAACAACTGCGAAACCGAAAATCAATCCATTGAGCCGCGTTCCGCGTCAGCAGCGCCTCGTGATAGCAGTGCGCGGCGGAGCCGGAGTCGGCAAAAGCCATTTTATCCGCTCTTTGTCGGAAGCCGGACTCGGAAAACTCTGCATTTTTGACACCGAACGCAAATCGCGCCTGCTGAAAGGCGTCGGCGTAACGTTTGACGCGCTCGAAATCGAATCGCCCGACGAATTGCCCGAATTTATTGATTGGGCATTGAACGGCGAAGGACGCGAGCAAAATTACGGCTGTTTCGCTCTGGACAGTTGGGCGGCTTATTTCGGAGCGAAACACTCGGAAATGCTCGAAGCCGTGCGCGCCGAAACCGGCGATCCGCTCGCTCAGCCCTCCGCAGAACAGCTTGCCGCCGATCAGATGATTTTGCAATCGGTTTTGCGAAAGCTCTGCATCGAATCGGGCAAATCCGTCGTGATTGCCGACCAGATTGCGGCGCGCGGCAAAGAAGCCAAAGAAGACAACGAAATCGGGCGCGTGCTGCCGATGACGGCATCGGGTTTGGAATATTTCGTGGATGTGATGGTCGAAGTTTCGTTGCAGGAACGCGACGGCGAAATTTTGCGCGTGTTTCAGGTCGTCAAATCAAATTCTCCGGCGTTTGAAGTAGGTTTTGAATTGACCGGCAACATTGGATTCAAAGATTTTCTCGACCATATGCGCGGCGAAGAAGCTCTGAATCTGGCGTTTGAAAATCCCGCGCCGTCGGCTGTGCCTGAATTTATCGAAGACAAATCGCCGATTTCGATTGCGCCGCCGCAAATGACGATTGACGATTTGGTGGAGAAAGCCGAAGCCAACGGTTTCAAACGCGCCGACATCGTGACGGGCGCAAAGGTTTATCACAACCAGCCGAACATTTATCATTTAAATGCCGAGCAAATCGCCGATTTAGACCGGCGCATCACGGCGAAAATCGAAAAAACAAAAGCCTCTCAAAATGAGACTGCTACTGAGGAAAAACCAACCGCTAAAAAAATTAAAGCCGCTTAGTTTAAAATGAAGGTCGAGCAAATTTGTTCGACCTTCATTTTTTTATTTTATGCTCAAAAATATTTTTGCCGTGATCGGCGGATTTGTTTTGTGGTCGGCTTTTTGGGTTGTCAGCGATTTAACTTTGCTGGTAATTTCGCCCGATTGGTACGGCGAAGGCTTAAAGAATTTCAGCACTCCGATTCTGCTGATTTCGCTCGCGCGCAGCATTTTTATTTCGCTCATTTCCGGCTATGTCGCGGCGTTGATTGCAAAGAAAAACCAAATCCAGACGGCGCTGGTGCTTGGCGTTCTGTTGCTGGCGTTTGGAATTTTCATTCAAGCGCAATTTTGGAATGCTATTCCGCTCTGGTATCACCTGATTTTTCTTGCGATGCTCATTCCGGTGACTTGGCTGGGTGCAAAACTGCGAGCGGCTTAAACTGCAAGTTTTGGCAGTTTCATAACATTTGGGTGATGAAATAATTGTCTTTGATAAATGCAAAAGCGATTTAATAGTTCCTCAAAAATCAGCAACGGCGGCGTTGACGCGGCGCGAAACCGGCAACAGACAACGAAAGGGAAACCACGCAAGATTTTATGACGGTCGCTGTTTCGCGCTCGCGTCCAATAACTTGTTGGGGGCGGGGGCATTTTTAGGCAATTTCCGTTGATGCTGATGCGGCACTTTGGCATTCACACGGCAAACCTGAAATAGAAACTGTCGCTGTCAATCCTTGACGGTCATAGTCCTTAGCTTCAACTATAATTATGTAGCTGCCCTGACCAGATTTAATGCGTCCTTTAGATA
Source organism: Pyrinomonadaceae bacterium (assembly GCA_036388775.1). Lineage (GTDB taxonomy): Bacteria > Acidobacteriota > Blastocatellia > Pyrinomonadales > Pyrinomonadaceae > JALZCH01. The sequence goes on from DASVRD010000087.1 coordinate 75,379, forward strand.
TTACCCATTCGTAACCAAGTTTATCATTCGTCTTAACACCTTCCAGATGCACTTCAAATTTGAGCGGCACTGTCTTATCAAACGGGTCAGGTGCGGACACAAGGATTTTTGGGCATTCAGCAGTAGTTGCTTGTGATTGAGCCGGTTGTGTCATTGAACTCAGGCTGTTAGGCGAAACGCTAAATGCCATCACACACAAAACAATAGCAAAATTTCTCATAAAATCTCTCCTACTCCAGAGGTATAAGGCAAGCACCCAACGCTGAATTCACCCGCGCCCCGGAGCGTCGCGGTGCAATGATTGGTTGTGCTGGTGTTAGGCCAGTTAGTTACTGTACCTCCACCCCCACCTTTAACTGCTTTTAACTGCACCTCCGCCAACTGCCCACCTTCGCGTAATTGATATGGCATGGTCTTTGTCCGATGGTGAACTGCATTAAGAAGATTCTGGCTTGAACTCAGGGTGATAATGGAGCCGTCTGACAGGTAGTAATCCTCTATGTAGAGCATACTTCCCTTGAGTTTGTCACCGCGTCCAACCTTTGAAATGACATTGCCTCTGCTCATTCCGAGCCTCAACGTACGAAAATCTTCAAACCCTCGCGCAGTTGGCGGGATTTTTGACGGCATTTCTGAGGCGGCGTGAGACATACTGTCACGCAGGTTTATATCCCAATCTTTATTTTGCGTCGGTTTCGGAGCAACCAAAGGTAACTTAACCTGAGTTGTGGTTACGCCATTAGGCGCTTGTTGGATTCGATTGCAGCCGGCTACGCACAGAATGATAGGGATGGAGCACCTCATGCAATTCATTATTTTATTCCTTCGGCCAAGCCGCGCGCACCGGCACAACAATATTATTCAACTGCAGAAATGATCCCTAATACCGCCGTGGACGGTATCAGGGATCATTCAGAACATGGCGACTGCCACGGAATGTCCCCCAGTCTGGCGTCTCCAGCATATTCCCTACCGAGCCTCAAGCTGCGTGACTGTGGCGTTATTATAACTTCTTATTTTCGTTTTTTGACCTTTTGCACAAAATTCCCCACAATTATCACAACAACGTTTTCGGGGGAGTTCATGTTTCTTGGCTTTGGCGGCAATCGGTTTGGTCGGTCTGCGTTCCTCATGGAGGGCGAAGGCACAGGCGGTGGTAAGAAGGATGATGAGCGCGATGATGACCCGCCGCGTTGCCGTGATCATGTTGTAACGGCTGCCAAGTACAACAACATGAAGCGTCTGGAATGTAATATGTTGCGCTGACGTTGTGTTTGTGCCATATTGGAATAAGATGCGAAGAGGTAGAGCTGAGCCTCCGTTACTAACATCTAACGGAAGCCATGAAGCCATAAGGTCTGATGAAATCACACGATTTTGCGAGTATTCGTGCTATTTCAACTTCTCCTTTATCTTTTTCGGATGATGTTATTTCTTGGATGAGGAGATTCAAAAGCATGGAATTCGAACTGGGAGAAGAAGTACTAGCGGCTGCCGCTGACGCTGAAGAGGCTGCGGCAGACGTTGCAATGGGTCAAGCTGCTGAGGTTGAAGATAACGCCGCAGTTCAGGCGGTCGCTGAGGGACCTGCAGTGGAAGCTGGGTCTAGGCTTGCTGACATTCAAGCCTTTATCAATGATAACCCTTATGGAAAAGCCTTATGGTCTTTTGCCAAATTTGCCGCTACCACTACTGCTGGTGCCAGTGCCGTTTGGGCGATCATGTACGGCCTTAACAAGGCTATAGCTAAGAATGCACATGACACAGGGAACCGCACTGGATTAACAGACTACCTGGCCAGTGTTGCGGCCACTTATGCCAAAAACGGGTTAAAGTTTACTGATGATTTGAAACAAAAGGCAGCGGAAGACGCTTTAGCATTCCCATGGATTGATTCCAGCAAATGACGCACGTCTATTACGCGACGACCCTATGTCACAACTCGTAAAAAGAAAGGATTGAGAATGAGCTTCTGGGATAAAATCAAAGATGGTGTTACAGACGCAGCCGATAAAGTTGCGAGTGGAGTTACAGACGCAGCCGATAAAGTTGCAGGGGCGGCTGACTCTGCATATGACTTTAGCAAGGACGCTGCTACTCTAACCGCACTCACTCTTGGTGATGGCGCTAATTTGTTTTCGTCTGGCTGGCAGGATGTGTTTAATGGTGACTTCCAAAATGGTGTGCGAAACATCGGCATGGGAATGGCTGAGGCAGTTGGAATTCTATCACCCCAAGTAACCCGGCAATACGAGGATTCCGTAGGCCAAGCCTCGCTATGGGCCTTGCAACAATCCAAGCAGAACAACCAGAAGACATGCCTCACAGCATACCGCGATCAGGTGAAGGCGAACCTCGCGAAGAATGGCTTGCAATGGAACGACAAGATGGAGGGGAACCTGGAGAGTAACATTCCCCCGTGGATTAATCCCCTCTGTTAACCGAACCTTGTCCACTTGGTAAATTTTAGCTCCAAAAGGTTCAAAGAGGCTACTGCCCCTCAAATTCCTTTGGGGCTAAATTTATTACTGGGCCGCAATTACCATTCTGCGTCGGAGCGGGACAAATAGGCGTCGGCGCTGGCACAACTACTTATTAACACCAACATCGTTGATAATACTTAGATTTTAGTATGTTATCAACATATTTGCTTTTGCTGTCTCAAAAACCTTTCTTTTTGAGACAAATATAAGTATAGCAACACATTATTAAAACATTTTTCTAGTTCTACAAAACTTTACTTCTCTTTCTCTGTGTGATGAAACTAAAAGCAACCGAACCGCCTCTTGCTTTCGTCTAGTCTTTTCAAGACCTTTCGGATTTATAAATATGCGAAATTTGCTTTTGGTTTTTATTTTATCAGTCATTTTTGCGCCCGCTCTTTCGGCGCAAACGCAGCCTTTGACGCAAGCCGAGCTTGTCAAATCGCTTTACGAGGTGCAAAAAAGTCCGGCGAAACGCGACGCTTTAATCGAACAAATCAGGCAGCGCGGCATCGGGTTTGTAATGACCGAACCGCTTCGAAGTCTGGTGCAGTCGAAAAGCGGCGACGCTGTTTTAGCGCGCACTCTCGAAGAAGCAGCCCGTCGCCGTTCAAATCCAACGGCGGCAACTTTGCCTTCGGAAAAAGAAGCAAATGAACTTTTAACCAAAGTGCGCGAAGCGACGCTAGCTTCGCTCGACGAAATGCCGGATTTCGTCGTCAAACAGCTTGTTTCGCGTTCTCACGCTTACGCTAAAACCAACAATTTCCAATCCGCCGACAAACTGACCGTCGCCGTCAGCTACAGCGCCGACAAAGGCGAAGATTACAAAGTTTTGGCGATCAACGGAATTCCGCAGGCGGAAGAAAAAGCGCAGCAGAGTTATATGAAAGTCGGCGGGACAACGAGCGCGGGCGAGTTTGTCACCGTTCTGGCTTCGATTTTTAAACCTGAAAGCAAAACCGAGTTTCGTGCGGTTGATACCGACACTCTGCGCGGGCGGCGCGCAATCGTTTATGAATATTCGGTCAAAAGGATTAACTCGAAACAAGTTATCACGTCGGTTGATTTGATTCCGCAATCAACCGTTTCCGGTTATCGCGGCAAAATCTGGGTTGACCGGGAAAATTCGCGCGTGTTGCGAGTCGAGCAGGAAGCAACGGAAATTCCCGACGATTTTCCGATTCGAGCCGCGAGCCGCGAAATTGATTATGATTGGGTGGCAATCGGTGATTTGAAATATTTGCTGCCGCTTGCTTCGGACGTGCGTTTGACTTCGCGTTACCGCGATCAACTTTACGAAAGCCGCAATCAAATTCGGTTTCGCAATTATCAAAAATACGGCTCTGAAGTTAAGATTTTGGATGACGACGAAACTGTCGAAGAAACGCCGAAAGATGAGAAAAAACCGTAAAAGTTTTTTTTACCAGAGTGAATAACCGATTAAAAACGGCACGATCAGCCAGAGCAAGCCTTTGATAAGGAAAAACAAAAAACCGGCGACGCCCAGGCGTTTAAACATTTTTTTGAACGAAGATTTTTGCGCCGGTTCCTGATTCATCGGTTAAATAATCGAACGAATCAATGTTTGATGTCAATTGCCAGCCGAGTCGGATTTTTTAATTCGAGAACTTGATATTTGTTCGGCGCGGAAACGCCTAATGCAACTGTCACATCGCCTTCAAAGTCGCACGTAATTTCGGCTTCTTTTAATATCTTATATGCAAATTTTTGCTCGCGTTTTTTTACCGTCGGTCGCCCTTTATCGTTGTGAGCTTGCGCGGGCGTAAAAGTAATTTCGAGTTGGGCGTCGCCCGCCAGCGAAACGGCATTTCCCGAACCGCATTGCTGCACATTGTTAACATATTCGATTTTGTAGCCCGGCATCTCTGCGGTTTGAAATTCAAACACGATTCGGTCGTAATTTTTATGCCGCGCGGCTCTGACATTCTTTAAAATTGCGCTTTTCTTCAACTGGTAATCTTTTTTGACGATTCCCGAAGTGCCTTCAAAATTGTCTTTTGCCGCATTGGCGCGCTTTTCCTGCGGCGGCGGTTGCAGATTGGCTTGTTCGTTGGTTTTATTAATTTGTTTGTTAATAATTTGATTGTTTGGCGTTAATTTTAAATTAACGCTTTCAATCGTTTCGCTTTTGCAGGCAAAGAAAAAAGCCAGCAGAAAAAATGCCGCCGAAAAAACATTCATAGATTTAAACATTCCCGCATTTTGACACAATTAATATAAATTTACGATTATTTGACGTGAATGCAGGACGTAAAAAGATGAAATTTTTGACATTTGCCGCTCTGTTTGTTTTGCTTTTCTTTGCGCCGACCGCTTGCAAAGCGCAAAATGCGCCTCCGAAAATCGAAGGGGCGACGAAAAAAGCCGACGTGATAGAACTCAATAGTTTAGATAACACAATCAAGCTCGATATTCGTTACGCGACCGCCGACAATTTTGTCGGCAAGCCCGTTTACCCCGAAGCCCGCGCCTTTTTGCAGCGTCCGGCAGCCGAAGCCGTCGTGCGCGTTCACCAAAAACTTAAAAAGCAGGGCTTGGGAATCGTGATTTTCGACGGTTATCGTCCGTGGATGGTGACGAAATTGTTTTGGGATGTGACAAGCGGCGATCAGCGCAATTTTGTCGCAGACCCGGCGAAAGGCTCGAAACACAATCGCGGGATGGCGATTGATTTGAGTCTTTATGATTTGAAAACCGGCAAAAACATCGAAATGCCGAGCGGTTACGACGAATTTACCGAACGCGCTTATCCGAGTTACACGGGCGGTACGCCCGAACAAAACCGAATGCGCGATTTGCTTCGCAAAGAAATGGAAGCCGAAGGTTTTACGGTCAACTCCAAAGAATGGTGGCATTTCGATTATAAAGATTGGGAGCAATATCAGATTTACGACGTGCAATTTTCCGATGTGCGCGATTTGGATGCCGATTTTAAAAACGCCCTTGTCGAAGAAAGAAAAGATTGGAAACAATTCTTCGACCGCGCAAACGTTTCTGGCGGCGCGTACATTTACGATTTGAGGCGCAACAGATTTTTAGTTTACGACCGCGAGCGTTTGGACAAAGGTTTCGTTCCGGCTTCGACTTCAAAAATCGTTCATTCGCTTATTTTTCTCGAAACCGGAGCGGTCAAAGACGAAAACGAAATGCTCAAATGGGACGGGCAAAAGCGCTGGGTTGACGCCTGGAATCAGGATCACAATCTGCGTTCGGCTTTTAAAGTGTCCGCTGCTTGGGTTTACCACGATTTATCAAAGCGCATCGGACGAGAGACGATGCAGCATTATTACGATTTGACAAATTACGGCAATCGCTCAACTGACGGTTTTGGAGAAATCTATTGGGTCAAGGGAAATTTGCGCGTCACGCCGCGCGAACAAATCGCCTTCCTGCGTCGGCTTTATCAAAACCGCCTGCCGTTTTCCGAGCGCACCGTTGCGCTTGTCAAGGATTTGATGATCGGCGAAAAAACGGACAAATACGTTTTGCGGGCGAAAACCGGCTGGTCTCAAGACTACACGCCGCAAGTCGGCTGGTATGTCGGCTACATCGAGCGCGGTCAGGACGTTTACTTTTTCGCCACCGAACTCGATATGAAAAAAGACGCGGACGCGCCGAAACGAATCGAAATTACCAAAAACATTTTCCGAGACTTGAAAATAATTGAGTAATTTAAAAAGCTGAACAATCTGTTCAGCTTTTTTCTTAATTTTTAGTTTCTTATTTTCCCATCGTATGTTTCAAAATCCAGTTTGAAATTGTTTCCAGCGCGACCGGCGCAATGGTTTCTTCGATGCTGCCGTATTCGGAAAGCGTTCCTTTTTGGCTGGTTTGGAAAAGATGATTGAGTTTGGGCAGAGAAACGATTGTTACATCCTTGTTTCCACCCGCTTTTAAACCGGCTTCGATTAGCGACAGATTTTCTTTTGGCGCGACCTGTAAATCGTTTTCGCCGTTGAGAGCCAGAACCGGAACTTTCACTTTTTCGAGCGTCGGGCGCGGATTAAAATTGATGAGATAACGAAACCACTGGCTCAAATACATCGGTGTTTGCGCTTTTAAAGTCGTTTCGACCGGCCCGAACTGTAATTTTTGCTCGTCGTTTAATTCCGATTTTTGTTTTTCGAGCGTTTCGCGGATTTTTTGTTGGGCGATTTTATTGTCTTTTTCAGTTTTTAAAATCGCAAAAATATTTTTGAGCGCGGCGTTGGTTTGTTTGGTGATTTCGGGATTGACGCCTTCGGCTTTTTGCAGCAATTCGGTTTGCGAATAAATCGCGTCCTCGCCGATTTGTCCCATTCCAGCCATCAAAACCAGGAACGCCGCATCTTTCGAGCGCGCGGCGACAATCGGCGCGATCATTCCGCCTTCGCTGTGTCCGATTAAGCCGATTTGCTTCGGGTTGATTTCTTTGCGGGTTTTCAGAAATTCGATTCCCGCCAAAACGTCGCCCGCGTAATTTTCGCTCGTCGCAGTCGGCGCGCCCGCGTCCGTGCCGCCGATTCCGCGGTCGTCAACGCGCAAAACGGCGATTCCGCGCCGGGTTAGATAATCGGCTAAAACCAGAAACGGGCGATGTCCGAAAATCGTTTCGTTGCGGTCCTGCCCGCCGCTTCCGGTGATTAGAATCACAGCCGGAGAAGGTTTAGCGGCGCGCGGGAGAGTTAAAGTTCCGGCAATCTTTATTTTGTCCGTTTTGTTTTCATAGGAAACTTCTTCCTCATCGTAAGGATAAGGCTTTTGCGGGTCTTGCGGACGACCGAGCTTGACGGTTTCGGTCACCCGCTTAAAAACGAGCGGCATCGCAGCGGCGCCTTGTTTGAACGTTCCATTGATTTCGTCTCCGGTTTCGCTCAATGTTCCTTCGTAACTCAAACCGTAATTTTTGCCCGCGAAACGAATTGTTTTTTCCTGCTGCGAAATCGAGTCAAGCGGTAAATTATTTGCTCCCTGGTCGGGGCTGTCGAATTTCGCTGAGAATGTTCCGTCCGCGTTTTTTGTGACTTTGAGGACGAGCCGCAGCTTGATTCCGTTAAACTCAATCGAACCGAGCCAATGTCCTTCGATTGTCGCGTTTTTGGTTTGTCCGAAAGCCGTTAAAGAAACCGTCACTAATAAAAAACCGAGCAAAGTCTGAATGAGATTTTTCATATTTTTCCTTTTCTTTGGCGAATTATCTTCCGCCGTTCATTTTTTCGAGAAGCTCGATGAATTCGCGCAATCGGTCGAAATTTAAAAAGATAATAATCGGCAGAATGATAAAAAGCAGAACGCCCAAAATCATTCCGGCTTTCGCCCACGAACGATGTTCTTTGAGCTTTGGGGCAGGCGTCGCGCGTAGAGCCAACCAGCCGAAAGCAATCGCCAGAATTGCCTTTTCCAATCCTAAAAGACTGACAAAACAGGAAATACCTAAAATCAGCGAAACGGTGGCGTAGGCGTATTTCTGTCCGAGAACAATATAATCCTGCGTTTCATTATTCATAATTACTACCTTTCCGGAGTTAGTCGGGTGTTGATTTTGAACGGATTTTCTTTGAGAAAACCGAACAAACCGACGACAAAAATTAACGGCACGAGCTTGAACAAGAAACCGAATTCTTCAGCGGGAAGCATTTCAAGCAGCTTGTAAGCGACGAGAAATGCTCCTAAAAGCGCAAACGTTTTCCAACTCGTTTGCCCTGCAACTTTCTGCGGCGATTCAATTCGTTTTTCAATTAAACGCCACAAATCAGCCGGTTGCTCGCGCCGCGCCTGCATTTGCAGAAATCCGACCGTCGTTTGCAACTGCTCGATTTCCTGACGGCAATTTTCACAAACAGCCAGATGCATATTTACCTGTTCCGAAGAAAGCAACGGTGATTCGCCGTCAAATTCAGCCATCGCCGAAAGAATCGCGTCTTTGCATTCGGTTTCGCTCATAATTTTCCCATTACTTTCCGGTTAATCGCGCCTGCAACTGTTTGCGCGCGTAAAAGAGTCGGCTCATTACAGTTCCTTTCGGAATCTGTAAATGTTCGGCGATTTCGTCGTAAGAAAGCCCGTCCAGATATTTCAAAATGATTATTTCGCGGTCTTCCGCCGATAAAGCGAGCAAAGCCGTTTCGAGCGCGAGTCTTTCATCATGCGGCAAATCCCGTTGCGGCGCGAGGATTTCGGTTTCTTCAATACTTTCCGTTTTCCTCGATTTGGACATCAATTTGAAACAGCGATTTCGGAGCAAAACATAAAACCACGGATAAAAACGCCGCGACCGATCAAAATTTTTCAAAGCCCGATAAGCATCAACAAATGCTTCCTGCACGGCGTCCAGAGCGTCGTCTCTGTTTCCGAATATGGCGACGGCGTGGACGGCGGCTTGCGATTGATAGCGTTCAACGAGAAATCGAAATGCGTCTTTTTCACCTTCCAGGCATTTTTCAATCGCCGCTGTGTCGTCCATAACCGTCACTCACAATAACGTATCCGCGCAAAGAGAAATTTATTCAAAAAAAAATCTTTCACGAAAAAAGAGCAAGGTTTCTGCAAACCCTGCTCTTTTTATTTCGCGGTTTTTCACCGAAATTATTGATTGGTTGTTGCGACGGTTGCCGGATTTCCTTCGGTGTCGAGGAAAGTGATTGTTGTGCCGACATCCTGCAATTCTCTGAGTCCCGGCTCAATCAATTTGCGGTCGCCGACAATCACGATTGCCATTCGTGACGGATCGAGATACTTGTTTGCGACGCGATTAATATCTTCAACCGTAATCGAATTAATTCGCGAGATGTAATCGTTGAAATAAGTATCGGGCAAATTGTAAATCACCGCGTTGGAAAGCTGTCCGGCGATTTGATCAACGGTCTCGAAACTTGCGGGAAAACGTCGAATCAGGCTTTGTTTGTTGTATTCGAGTTCTTTTGCGGTGACGGGAATCTCGCCGCGAATTCCGCGCAGTTCTTTCAAAAATTCGGCGACCGATTCTTTTGTGACAGATGTTTGCACGCCAGCCGAAGCCGAAAACGGTCCTGCGCCGCGCCGCCAGTCAAAGCCGGTTCTGGCGCCGTAAGTATAGCCTTTTTCTTCGCGCAGATTCATATTGATGCGCGAGGTGAATTGCCCGCCGAGCAATGAGTTCATTACCTGTAAAGCAAAGAAATCTTCTGTTGTGCGCGGAACGCCGATTTGTCCGATTGAAATTACAGACTGTGCCGCGCCCGGTTTATCAACGATATAAATCGCCGCCTTTTCGCGCGCAGCCACCGCCGGAGCGGAAACAGCCGGAACATCGGCGGGTTTCCAATTGGCAAACGCTTTTTCCAGTTTCGGCAGCAATTCCGTTGGCGTTACATCGCCGACGACGATCAAAGCCGCATTGTTCGGGCGATAAAAAGTTTCGTAGAAACGTTGAATATCCGACTGCACGATTGCTTTAACGGTTGCTTCATTCGGCGATGAGCCGTAAGGATGGTTTTTGCCGTAAAGCACGGTCGAATAAGCGATGCTTGCAATGGCGTTCGGATTGTCTTTTTGCTGGATCAAACCGACGAGCATTCGTCGTTTAAAGTTCTCGACTTCTTCATTCGGGAAAACCGGATTTGTCACGACATCCGAGTAAATATCGAGCGCGCGATCAAAATTTTTCGTCAATGTCAGCATTGAAACCGACGAAGAATCCCAGCCCGAACCTGTTCCGAAACGCGCGCCGATTGCCTGTATCTGATTGGCGATTTCCGTCGCAGATCGAGTTTTCGTTCCGTCGTCGAGCAAAGATGCCGTCATCCCAGCCAAACCTGCTTTTCCGCTCGGATCAGCGGTCGCGCCGGATTTAAAGACGAGATTCATCGTCACAATCGGCAGCTCGCTTTGACGGACTAACAAAACTTCCAAACCGTTTGATAATTTTTGACGCTCGACTCGCGGCAAAGAAAATTTCGGATTGACTGTCGGTTTCGGGGGAACATACAAACCGCCGAGCTTTGAATTGTCGGTTTCTGCTTTCTTTTCCTTCTTTTCGGAAACCGAAGTTGGTTTGTTGACTTCGGATTGAGCGACCGATTGCGCTGCCTTATCTCTCGGACGCGGCGTGACGGTGAAAACAAGCCGTTTGTCGGTTAAGTAAGAGTTCGCCACGCGCGAAATGTCAGCGGGCGTGACTTTGCGATAGCGCGCCAAATCTTCGCCGAAGAAATCGGGTTTGCCGACAAACGTCGCGTAAGAATTAAGCTGGTCGGCTTTGCCGCCAAATCCTCCGACGGTTTGCAGATTGTAAATAAAACCGGATTCTCTGGCATTCAGAGCGCGTTCCATTTCTTCAGCCGTCGGCGGCTCTTTTTTAATGCGCTCGATTTCTGCATTTATCTCGCGCTCGATTTCTTCGAGCGATTTGCCCGGTCGTGCGGTGGAAGATATTTGAAACTGTCCGGCAATTTCGCGCGAGTTGTGCCCCGCCCCGACATCCTGCGCGATTTGCTTGCCGTAAATCAGATTCGATTGCAGACGCGAGCCTCTGCCGCTCGAAAGAATCGTGCCGAGCATATCGAGCGCGGCTTCGTCCTGCGAGTAATGCGGAACGGTGTGCCAAGCCATATAAAGGCGCGGCAACTGAACCGAATCTTCCATTCCGGTTCTGATTTCTTTGTCGAATTTCGGAGCCGCCGGATTAGGTCGTTTAATGTCCGCGCCTTTCGGAATTGGAGCAAAATATTTTTCGACCAGTTTTCTCGCTTCTTTCGGGTCAAAATCTCCGGCGATGGCGAGAACGGCGTTGTTCGGAACGTAATATTCGCGGAAAAAACCTTTAACGTCTTCCATCGAAGCTGCGGTCAAATCGTCGAGCGAACCGATTGTCAGCCAGCTATACGGATGACCTTTCGGATACATTATTTCTGCAATACGCGCGCCGACTGTACCGTACGGGCGATTATCGTAATTCTGGCGTTTTTCGTTTTTGACGACATCGCGCTGGTTGTTGAGCTTTTCCATCGTCATTGCCTCGGTCAAATAAGCCATCCGGTCGGATTCAAGCCAGAGCGCGGTTTCGAGAAAATTCGACGGCACGACTTCCCAGTAATTCGTCCGGTCGGCGTTTGTTGAGCCGTTGAGGCTGCCGCCGGCTTCCTGCAAGGGAGCGAAATAATCTTTATCGTGATGTTTCGAGCCTTGAAACATCATATGCTCGAACAAGTGAGCGAAGCCCGTGCGCCCCGCCACTTCATTTTTCGAGCCGACGTGATACCAAACGTTCGTCGTGACAATCGGCGTTGATTTGTCAACGTGCATAATAACGCGCAAACCGTTCGGTAAACGAAACTCTTCGTAATTGACACTCGGATTCATTGAATTTTGATTGTTCGTTTTTTGAGCGAAATTTGCAAAAGGTAAAAGCAGAGAGAAAGCGATTAGCAAAATCGCTGCGCGATTGATTTTCATAGCAATTTCCCCTTCTGGCAAAAGTATTGTGTTTTATATAACTTAAACTGTTCTTTGGAAATTTACAATAAAAACGCGAAGAAAAACCAAAAGATTGGAACCGGATTAATTTCTCTTTTATAAACTCAGCGTCTCCGCATTAAATATAATTTCTTGAAGGTTGGTTTAAGTTAGCATCAACTCAATTTTTTCGGGAGAAATTGCCTGATAATAACGAGCAGGAGCAGCGTAAAAGTCGTTCCGGCGGAAAGCAGACAGAATTGGCAAAACGCGCCGATCACAAACGCCTGCAAATAAAGGAGCCAGAGCGAAAAAACAGCCATCAGCGCAACGACGACGCTCAGAATTTTCCACATCCGGTCGTCGCCGAAAGCGGCGAGCGTGGCGAGAGAAAAAACCGTGAAATAAGCCAAAGCGCCGAACAATGCGAGCGGAATTCCGCCGATTTCGGAGTATAGGCTCGACAAAACGGTTTCGCAGCCGCCCGTCACGCTGCACGGAACTTTTTCGCCCGTGTAATGATGAACGGTCAAATAAATTGCGTCAATCATCCCGGCAATTGCGACGAGGGCGGCGACGAGCGGCAAAATCTGAATTTTGTCGGCGTTCTTCAATTCTAAATTTTCGTCAGCGTTCATTTTGACTTACAACTCCAGACTCAAGACTCTCGACTGTTTTTACTTGCCTTGCAAAGCGCTTTCGACAACGCGGCGCAAGGCGTCGGTATTCGACATTTCGGTTGTGAAATCAAGCTGGCGACCGTTTAAGAAAGCCGAAGGCGTTGATGCAATGCGAACCGAATCGCCGCGTTTTTTGTCAGCATCAACGCGCTGCGCCGTCACCATTCCGAGCATATCGGTTTTAAATCTCTCAACATCCAGCCCGATCTGTTGAGCGTAGTTGGCAAATTCGGCGCGATGATCGCCGGAAGTCGTCCAGCTTTTTTGTTTGTCGTAAAGCAAATCGTGCATTTCCCAGAACTTGTTTTGCATTCCGGCGGCTTCCGTCGCGCGCGCCGCGTCGTAGGCTTTCTGGTGAATCTGCGTCAAAGGGTAATGACGGAAAATAACGCGCACTTTGTCGCCGTAAATCGTTTTAATTTGGCGGATAACCGGCTCGAAACCGGCGCACGAAGGGCATTCGAAATCGGCAAATTCTTCGATCACGATTGGAGCAGTTGCCGGACCTTTTGCCCAAGCGGGCTGCGCGCCCGGCGAAGCATTTGCCAAAGCGTTGTTATCTTTCGGGGCTTTGTTCGCCTGAGTCGTATTGGCGTTTTTCAACGGGGTCGGCGGTTTCGCTCCGCTGCGTAGGAAAAGTACCGTGCCGATAATCGCAACAACTGCGACCAAACCGATAATAGTAAAGGGTAATTGATTTTTCTTCATTTTTCGTAATTCGTCTTAAGAAACCTTTTTAGCTCTGATGCTTTGAACTTTCGGAGAATTGAAGGCGCTGGAACGCATCGCTTCTATCGTTTCTTTAACTTTAGTGTAAATTCCGTCAGCGTCCAAACCGTATTTGGCGAGCAGCAAATTGGCGTCGCCGTGCGTGATAATTTTATCGGGAACGCCCATTCGGACTACTTTAACGGCGGTTTGCAATCCGTTTTGTTCCAAAAGCTCAAGTACTGCCGAGCCGAAACCGCCCGCAAGATACGCTTCTTCGACGGTGAAAATCACGCGCTTTGTTTGCGCCAAAGACAAAATTAAATCTTCGTCGAGCGGTTTTGCCCAGCGAGCGTTAACCACCATCGCTTCGATTCCGTCTTTTTCCAGATTATCCGCGGCTTCAAGCGCGGGATAAACCATCGAACCCAAAGCCAGAATTGCGGCATCGCCGTCAGCTTCGCGCAGAATCTCGGCTTTGCCGATCTCAAGCAACTCCGGCGCGCCCGAAATGTCAACGCCGACGCCGACGCCGCGCGGATAGCGCAGAGCGGCGGGCGCGGGATGTTCAATCGCCGTCAAGAGCATATCGCGCAATTCGCGTTCGTCTTTCGGCGCGCCCAAAACGATGTTCGGATAACCGCGCAAATACGCGATGTCCAAAAGCCCGTGATGCGTCGGACCGTCGCCGCCGACGATACCGGCTCTGTCCATACAAAAAGTGACGTTCAGATTTTGCAGACAAACATCGTGAATCACCTGATCAAACGCGCGCTGCAAAAACGTCGAATAAATCGCCGCAACGGGTTTTAAACCCTCGCAAGCCATTCCGGCGCAAAACGTGACTGCGTGTTCTTCGGCAATTCCGACATCGAAAGCGCGTTCGGGAAATTTCTCCAAAACTTTATCAATTCCGGTT
>DASVRD010000088.1:0-24047 GCA_036388775.1 Pyrinomonadaceae bacterium
GTGGACTGACCAGCGCATTAAGCCGGCGAACGATTTATGGGCACGCTCGACTTACGGGCTAGGTTTTACGCAGCTTTTCCCGAACGGCGGGCAGTATGAGGAGTCGATTCCCGACACGAGTTTCAGCGACGGTTTTTCCGGTTTCGCCGGAGCGGCGCGTTCTCTAACGTCGCTCGCGCACGACACGATGGTGAGCGATACGCTGACGTGGGTTAGAGGTAATCATGCAGTTAAATTCGGCGGGCTTTATAACTTCAGCAAGGTTTACCAGAACGGGCGCTCGAATTACGCCGGTGTGCTTTCTTTTAACTCGAATCGCACGAACTCGACCGGGATTTCGATTGCCGACATGCTTTTAGGACAATTTCGCACCTACAGCGAATCAGCCTTTGACCCGGCGGCTCATTTTCGCTTTTGGCAGACCGAAGGTTTTGTTAATGACAGTTGGCGGGTGAACAGACATCTGAGTTTTGAACTCGGAGTCCGCTATCAATACGGAACGCCTTTTTACGCCCGCGAGAACAATGTGACCAATTTCGATCCATCTCTATATGACTCATCGAAAGCAGTTTCGATCAGCCGAACGGGTGTTTACTCAATACCTGCCGGTGCGAACAGATTCAACGGCTTGATTCGCGCCGGTGGCGGCGTGCCGGAAAGCGAAAGAGGGAATATTCCGGGCTGGGACAGCCCGAATGTATTGGCAGTGCCGACAGGCGCTCCGCGCGGGTTTTATAAAGCCGGACATTATTTTATGCCGCGCGTCGGGTTCGCTTATTCTCCTTTTGACGACGGCAAAACGTCGGTTCGCGGCGGCTTCGGCATGTATTACGACCGGATTGAAGGGAACATTATCTTTCCACTAATCAGCAACCCTCCGTTTGTCAACAGCGCGAGTTTCGATAACGGGAACTTGAGCAACATTCAAGGCGCGAGCGCTTCCGCGATCGGGGTTTTTGGAACGGTTGCGGCGATTGACCCGAATTTGAAAACGCCTTACACGATAAATTTCAGTCTCGGCGTGCAGCGCGAGTTACCGTTCGGGCTTTTTGTCGAAGCTAACGCGGTCGGCAATCTCGGTCGCCATTTAACGCGCAACCCTGACATCAACGCTGTGCCTTTTGAAAAAATCATCGCCAATCTCGATCTTCCGCCGACGCAAAGATTTGCCGATAACGCTCTGCGCCCGTTTTTGGGTTACTCGGCTATCAACCAGCGCAAAAGCGACGCGACTTCTAATTATTACGCCATGCAGCTTTATGCGGCGAAAAGACGCGGCGATTTTTTGGCGACCGCAAGCTACACCTGGTCGAAAGTTATAACCGACGCGAGTAATTTTAACGATAACCCGGAAGACCCGTTTAACCGGAAATACAGTTACGGTCCGGCGACGTTCGACCGCAGGCACGTTTTTGTCGCTACTTACACTTATGCCCCCAGTTGGTTCAGAAATGTGAGAGGCTTAGTCAAATCTTTATTGGACGGGTACGAAATAAGCGGCATTACGCGTTTTCAGTCCGGCAGACCTTATACCATTTCCGGCAATACATTAACCGGATTTCGACGCGCTGATGTCGTCAGCGGCGTGGATTTTTATTTGAAGGACGGTTTGCGCTGGCTGAATCCAGCAGCATTCGCCCCGGCTCCGAGCACGCGGCGGGGAAGTTCTTCAATCGGCATCGTAAGCGGACCGGGTTTGCAAGTCTGGGATTTTTCCCTGCGAAAGCGCTTCCGATTCACCGAAAACATGGATTTGCGCTTTCAGGCTGATGTTTTTAATGCCTTTAACCGC
Organism: Pyrinomonadaceae bacterium; assembly: GCA_036388775.1. Lineage (GTDB taxonomy): Bacteria > Acidobacteriota > Blastocatellia > Pyrinomonadales > Pyrinomonadaceae > JALZCH01. The sequence continues at coordinate 1,793 of DASVRD010000088.1, forward strand.
GCAAATTTCAGCAATCTAGACGCGAATATCAGCAGCCCGTCTTTTGGCATTTTGAATGCTTCGGGTCCGGGGCGCAGTATACAGTTCGGTGTTAAATTCAGTTTTTAGTGATGTCAAAGTACAGTTGGCGTTTTTTGCCAATCAATAAATCTACGTTACTGCATAATGAATTACAGTTTTCAAAACTGTCGAATCATATAGCAGAAAAGTTTACGCGAAAAATCGTTTTCTTGATGGTTGTCATTCTTGTGTGCGGCGCTTGCGCCACGAATCAAGTCAATGTCAAACCTTCTATCGAATTTACCAAAGTTCCACGTTGGGATGTCGGCGGTCCGGTCAAGCAGGATAGCATCGAAGGACGAGTAACCGGCGCTCGTCCCGGTCAGAAAATAGTTTTGTACGCCAGAAGCGGGCAATGGTGGGTGCAGCCCTTTACATATAATCCTATGACGGACATTGAGCCTGATTCGACATGGAAAAATCAAACTCATCTCGGAACCGACTACGCGGCACTGCTCGTTGAGGCGGATTACCGACCCGCGTACAAAAGGGACAAATTGCCTGAAGTTGGAGATAAGGTCGTCGCCGTCGCGAGCGTCGAAGCGATTCCCGTGGGCGGCACGCCTCCGGTTCCGAAGACCGTTCAATTCAGCGGCTATGAATGGCAGGTTCGTTCGGGCGAAATAGATCGAAAGGGCGAAGCGGTTGATTTTGATTCCGACAATGTTTGGACGGATGAAAAGGGATTTCTTCATCTTCGCATCTCTAAAAAAGGCGAAAATTGGACGTGTGCGGAATTGATGCTGACGCGCAGCTTAGGGTATGGCACTTACCGCTTCGTCGTGCGCGATATTTCAAATCTCGATCCGGCAGCGGTATTAAATATGAGCACTTGGGACGAACTCAATGCCGGTCAGTACCACCGAGAAATGGACATTGAAATTACTCGCTGGGGCGACCCGACGAGCCGCAATCTGCAATATATAATTAAGCCGGACACTCTTGCGACGAATGTCGTTCGGTTCAGCATTCCCGCCGGGATTCAAACTCATTCGCTTCAATGGCAGCAAGGCACCGCGCTATTTAAAACGGTTCGCGGTGCAGGAGCGGATGTTAAGGCTGAAGTTATTGCCGAACATCAATTTTCGTCCGGCGTGCCGACGCCCGGTGGGGAAAGAATCCATATGATTTTGTATCCCTCCAAATATACCAAGAGTCAGTTGCAAAAGGAAACCGAGGTAATCATTGAGAAATTCGAATACTTACCTTAACGGGCGGAGAAGCCATATTCGGTTTTGGGCGAGCCTTTTAGCGGCGTTCTCGGCGTTTATCTTGTGCACGACGATTTCGGTTTCAGCGCTCGATCCCGACCGCGCAATTTCGCAATATAAACGCGATTTTTGGGGCATTGAACAAGGATTCACCGGCGGCACCGTTTATGCGTTTGCGCAAACGCCGGACGGCTATTTATGGATCGGAACCGAGCAGGGACTGATACGTTTCGACGGGTTAAATTTCCAATTGATTAATCAGCCTAATTTTTCTCAACGCTCGATTGTTAACGTTATCGCCGACGCGGATGGCAATTTGTGGCTTCAGACAGGATACGGGCGGATCCGTCGTTACAGCGAAGGTAAATTCGAGGACGTGACAGTTGATTCAAATCAGCCTGTGTGGGGCGGAATAAGCCAAACAAAAGACAGACGCGCGTTATTGTTGACCTACCAAAACCAATTGGTGAAAGATAACGGCATCGGGTTTCAGGTGTTGGCATCCGAGCCTGAGTTTCCAAAAATGACAGCCATTTCAATGGCGCAGACATCGGACGGAAACATCTGGATCGGCACGCGGGACAACGGGCTGATTCGTTTTAGCGATGAGAAATTTTCATTTCTCGAGAAAGGATTGCCGAATCCCAAAATTAACTGCCTTTTGCCGGATGGCGATCAAAAACTGTGGATCGGCACGGACAAGGGGCTGGTTTTTTGGAATGGTGAAGAGCTAATCAAAACCGGCATCCCCGCTTATCTCAACAACGCACAGATACTGACCATGGTCAAAGACCACGACGGGAATATTTGGATCGGCACGAACAATACGGGTTTGGTGCGAGTAAACGAAAGCAGCGGAACGGCGGCTTTTATGAAAAAAAATGAGGCTGATGAAACCAGGGCAGTGACCACGCTCTTTGAAGATCGTGAAGGCAATATCTGGGCGGGAAATGACGAAGGCATCGAGCGTTTTCGTGACAGCGCGTTCGTCACCTACACAACCGTTGAAGGATTGCCTTCGGAAAAAAACGGTCCTGTATTCGTAGACACTCAAAACAGGATATGGTTCGCTCCCTCGGACGGCGGATTGTATTGGTTAAAGGACGGGCTGATCGAAAAAATCATCGCAGACGGACTCGCAAACGACGTTGTTTATTCGATTACGGGCGACAGTAACAATTTATGGATCGGAAGGCAGAAGGGCGGGCTGACGCGCATTCGCTTAAATCAAGGGGCTTTTACAACCGAAACTTACACCGAAAGGGAAGGGCTTGCGCAAAACAGCGTGTATTCGGTTTATGAAAGCCGCGACGGCAGCATCTGGGCAGGAACTATTAGCGCCGGCGTCAGTCGTCTTAAAGATGGAGAATTTACGACCTACTACACGGCAAACGGTCTGGCGGCAAATTCGGTGACGGCAATCGCGGAAAGTGTTGACGGAAGGACGATGTGGTTTGCTACGCCGCAGGGATTAAGCGCGTTGTCAAATGGTAATTGGCGAACTTATAAGAAAGAGGACGGGTTTCCTACAGGTAATTTAATGTCTCTATTGCTCGATACTGCCTCGGGAAATCTTCTGATTGGAAGCAGTGAAGGATTAGCGTATCTCGATTCTTCGGGAAGATTTCATTCAGCGCCGGAAAACGTCGCAAATTTGCGCGAAACTGTCACGGGCATGGCTGAAGATCGAAACGGTTCGCTCTGGGTATCGACATCAAATCACGTTTTTAGCGTTTCTTTAGAACAATTATTGCAGGGCACAATTACCGAAACGGATATACGCCAGTACGGGCTGGCGGACGGGTTGAAAAGCGTCGGGGGCGTAAACCGAAGCCGAACGGTGCAAGCCGATAATGCGGGACGCATCTGGTTTTCTTTGAAACGCGGAATTTCGATGGTTGATCCCGAACGCTTAAAAAACACTTCCGCACCGGCTATCGTGCAAGTTCAAGGAATCTCAGTTGATAACAAACCCTTGGAATCGAAAGAGAATGTCAGTATCTCGTCTGCATCTCTGACGCTTTCTATTAGCTACACGGGTTTGAGTCTTTCAAATCCAGAGCGGGTAAAATTCCGTTTTCGGCTCGATGGTGTTGATAACGGCTGGAGAGAACCTACAAGTGAACGCTTAGCGGTTTACACAAATTTAACTCCGGGAGATTATACTTTCCGCGTAATTGCCAGCAACAGCGACGGTGTTTGGAACAGCGACGAGGCGATATTGAGGTTTAAAGTCGAACCGATGTTTTGGCAAACTCTCTGGTTTCAATTTTTAAGCGTAATAGTTGTAGCTTTAATAATAATGGCTTTGTACCGCCTGCGGATGCATCGGTTGACGGGGCGGCTAAACGCTCGATTCGAAGAGCGTTTGGCGGAACGCACGCGAATCGCGCAACAACTGCACGATTCGCTACTGCAGGGTTTCGTCAGTGTTTCAATGCAGCTCAATGTGGCGGTTGATAATTTGCCTGACGAGTCGCCGCCGAAAAGGCAATTAAATCGAATTCTTGAATTGATGAACCAGGTGATGGATGAAGGGCGCAATACTCTGCGCGGGCTTCGCTCGTCGAGCGTAAACTCCTCAGACGGTTTGGAGAAATCGCTCGCGGAAATTCCGCATACCTTCGGACTACGCAAAGCGGCATATTTTAGCGTAATTATTGAAGGAACGCCGCGCTCATTGCTTCCGATTATTCGTGAGGAAACGTATCACATCGGGTGCGAGGCGGTGCTCAATGCCTTCCGGCACTCAAAGGCGAACAAGATCGAGGTGATCATCGAATACACGCCGAAATATTTAAAGTTATCAGTGTCCGACGACGGTCACGGCATTGACCCGCACATTCTGGAAGTCGGGCGCGAAGGACATTGGGGACTAATCGGAATGCGCGAGCGGGCGCAAAAAATCAACTCTCAGCTAAAAGTCTGGAGCCGCCCCGGCGCAGGAACTAAAATCGAATTAATCGTGCCCGATTATGTTGCATTTCAAAAAGACGGTTTTATCATTGAACATCCGTTCAAATGGTTTTTAAAATCATCATTACTCAGGCGACTAAAACAAAATTTGAAAGAGGAGCAAGGAAAATGACTGAGCAAAATATCATCAGAGTTTTTAGCGTTGATGACCACCCGCTGATGCACGAAGGAATAGCGACGCTTATCAATAATCAGGCAGATATGACGCTTGTCGCCGAAGCCTCGAGCGGCGGCGAAGCCTTGGAGCGCTTCCATCTCTGGCGCCCGGATGTAACTTTGATGGATCTGCGTCTGCCCGACATGACCGGTATCGAAGCGATGATTTCGATTGTAAGAGAATTTCCCAACGCCCGCGTGATAATGCTGACGATGTCCGAAGGCGACGTTGAAATCCGCCGCGCTCTCGAAGCCGGCGCGCGTGCTTATTTGCTGAAAACTATGCCTCCGAAAGAAATAACCGAAACCATTCGCCGCGTATATAAAGGCAGAAAACACATTCCCGCCCAGATCGCCGCGCAGCTCGCCGAACATCTGGGCGAGGAAGATTTGACGGGGCGGGAAATTGAGGTGCTTGGACTCGTCGGCGGCGGAAACCGCAACCGCGATATCGCCGAGAGGCTTTTTATCTCGGAAGAGACGGTAAAAGTTCACGTCAAACACATTATGGAAAAACTAAACGCAACCGACCGAACCGAAGCCGTGTCAATAGCGATTCGTCGCGGAATTATTCGGTTATAAAGCTTTCCTGACATTATAAATATGAAAAATAACACAAAAGGGTTACAAAAAAATTCTGAGTAATAGTGATTCGTTTTCAGAACTAAATCAGTATCCTTTAAGTCTAGATTTATTGAAAATTAATCGATTCTACGGAAGGATACGAAGCTGCTCAGACTGTTTTCCAAATTTCCCGGCGGGACAGCCGGTTTAGGTTTGCTATTGCTCCGAGCAATGCTTGGAATAGCGGCTTTGGGGCAGGGCGGGATTTACCTGTCCGGGAGAGAAAATCCATTAAGTTTGGGAAAGGCGTTGGGCATTATGTTATGCGTTGCCGGTTTTTCGCTTTTCATCGGATTCTTAACTCCTTTTTGCGCAGCCGTTGTTTTCCTCAGCAGCGCGTTGTCGGTTTTGAGTTCGATTCAAAGAGAGAACCTGGAAATCTCAACCTTTTGTCTGGCAATCATTTCGGCGGCGCTTATTTTACTGGGACCCGGCGCATTTTCGGCGGACGCCCGCATTTTCGGAAAGCGTGAAATTATTATTCCAGAGCGCGAGCGTAAGAAAGATAATGAGAAGAATGAAAATGATCAAAAAGAAGATACTGATTAGGCTAGATTGTGTTGAGATATGCCGCCGACGCGAACAAAGCTAAAAAAGTCACCCGAATTGACGAGGAAAAAGCCGTTAAAGTTAGTGATTAAAGACGGCTGAATTTTGAGTATCCTTTATAACGGTTAAGAAAACCTGAAAGGAGAAAATGAATGTTACAGGTAATCAGAGCAAATCAGAGAGGGCACGCCGATCACGGCTGGCTGAACACTTATCACACTTTTTCATTCGCCGATTATTACAATCCCGGCATGATGGGATTTCGCGCATTACGCGTCATCAACGAAGACAGAGTGACGCCGGGACAGGGGTTCGGCACGCACGGACACGCTGATATGGAGATTTTGTCTTATGTCGTCGAAGGAGCCATCGCGCATAAAGATTCGACCGGCGGCGAGGAAGTTTTGCGACCGAACGAATGGCAGAGAATGACTGCCGGAACCGGAATCCGGCACAGCGAATACAATCCTTCGAAAACGGATAAGCTGCATTTTTATCAAATTTGGATTCTGCCGGAAAAAGAGGATTTAAAACCCGGCTATGAACAGAAAATGTTCGCGCCGGAAGAGAAAAGCGGAAAGCTGAAACTCGTCGCATCCGGCGATGCCCGAGACGGATCACTAAAAATCAATCAGGACGTTTCGGTTTACAATTCGGTTCTCAATGCGGGAGAAGCGGTTTCATACGAACTGGCGGAAAATCGTTACGCATGGCTGCAAGTCGTTAAGGGAAAGCTGGAAATCAACGGCGAGACTTTAAATGCAAGTGACGGTACGGCAATCAGCCAAGAAGATTTACTGAAAATCAAAGCACTCGAAAACGAAACCGAATTTATTCTTTTTGATCTGGCATAACCCGAATAAAGCAAAAAAGAACGTCGGTATTACACTGATATTCTTTTTGCCTTCAAAGTAGAGGAGGAAGTCATGCAGGAAATATGTGAATTGGAAAAACGCCCGATGAGCGACGAAGAAATTGATGAAATTCTGGACGAATCCTTCCCGGCGAGCGATCCTCCGTCCTGGAACTTAGGCACAGATCATGTCGCTGCCTGCGGCACAAAAACAAAGACTGTCGAAACGCCTCAGGCGAGTCAGGAAATTTATTTTTTGAGCCGACCCGTTAATGAAAACGATCATATTCAAGGAGCGGCTACAGCGCCCGTGACGCTTTTGATGTACGGCGCATACGAATGCCCGCATTGCGTTGAGGGAAACAAATTCGTCAAGCAAATACAGCAAAGTTTGGGAGAGCGATTAAGATTCGTCTTTCGTCATTTTCCGCGCATCAATGTTCACCCGCACGCCGAGGCTGCGGCTGTTGTTGCGGAAGCCGCCGGGCAGCAAAACAAATTCTGGGAAATGCATGATAAGCTGTTTGAGAATTACAACCGTCTCGACGGCGATCATCTTATCGGTTACGCCGAAGAGTTGGGGCTCAATATGGAGCAATTTAACCGTGCGATAACCGGGAGAGTTTTTATCAATAAGGTGCGAGAAGATTTGCAAAGCGGCATAGAAAGCGGAGTAAAAGGAACTCCGACTTATTTTATAAACGGAGTCAAGCACAACGGGTCCGGCGAATTCGATGTGTTGCTTGAAGCAGTCTTAAGCAATTCAGGCGATAAATTATTTTAAAGAAGAATATGTACAAGGCAGCTTAACGGGAAATCGCAAATGGGAAGAACAATTTAGAATTGATGAATCAAAGTCTGTTTCCCGTCTTATCAGCACGAAGGCGAAATCAGTGCGCTTGAAGAAAATAAATCAACTCGTGTTATAGCGAGCTAGGGCAAGTTAGACAATGAATCGCCTGTTTTTATCCGGTGGTTGAATTTGAAAACAGCACGACACTGAAACAGTTTGAGCGCGCTGTTGTTGAATCCGGTTTTCATCACATTGTTGATTACAATTGCGACACGACAAAAAAATGTCCCAGCTTTTTGGAAGAGCCTGCAGGCGATGATTTTAAGCAAAATCTGAAGTATTAAAAGATGGAAAAGGCAGCATTGTTGTCGGGTTCGACAAAGGGCGCGTGGATATTGGCTGCAACGATTTTGGGGTCAAGTCTTACCTTTATTGACGGGACGGTCGTGAATGTCGCGCTTCCCGTTTTGCAGGAAGAATTCAACACCGGAGTTGCGGGCACGCAGTGGATTGTCGAATCTTATGCCTTGATGCTCTCGGCGCTTCTGCTGGTCGGCGGTTCTCTGGGCGATCATTACGGCAGAAAACGCATATTTGCGCTTGGAGTTGCAGTTTTCGCCTTCTCGTCCGCGTGGTGCGGATTGGCGTCAAGCATTTCGCATCTCATCATCGCCCGTGCAATTCAAGGCATTGGAGCGGCGCTTTTGGTGCCGGGCAGTCTCGCTATTATCACGGCGGCTTTTCCCGAACAAAAACGCGGAGCCGCAATCGGAACGTGGTCGGGCTTTACGGCAATTGCCGCCGGATTCGGTCCCGTGCTTGGCGGCTGGTTGATCGCTAATTTTTCGTGGCGCTGGGCGTTTTTTATCAATGTTCCGTTCTCCGTCATTGTGCTTTTAATAGTCTGGCGGCATGTGCCCGAAAGCCGCGACGAGCAGGCGACGGGCAGGTTGGATTATTTAGGGTCCTTTCTTGCTACAGTGGGTTTAGGCGGAACTGTTTTTGCGCTGATTGAGTCGGGTTCAAAGAGATTGAGCAATTCGCTGATAATTACCAGCGCCGTTGTCGGCGTCTCCGCTTTCGCGCTGTTCATTTGGGTCGAGGGAAAATCGCGCTCGCCGATGATGCCGCTCAGGCTTTTCAAATCGAAGACTTTTGCGGGCGCTAATTTACTGACGCTGCTTTTGTATTCGGCGCTCGGCGGCATTTTATTTTTCCTGCCCTTTAATTTGATCGAGGTACAGGGCTATTCGCCGACCGCCGCCGGAAGCGCGCTGTTGCCGTTTGTGTTGATGATGTTCCTGCTCTCGCGCTGGGCTGGAACTCTTGTCAAGCGTTATGGAGCGAGGCTGCCGCTCATCATAGGTCCGGCAATCGCAGCAATCGGTTTTCTGCTTTTTTCGTTTCCGAAAGCCGAAACCGGCAGCTACTGGACGAGTTTCTTTCCGGCGATTCTGGTGATGAGTTTTGGCATGAGCGTAACGGTCGCTCCGCTCACGACGGTAGTTATGAGCGCGGTGGAGAGACAGGAGGCGGGGATTGCTTCGGGAATTAACAATGCGGTTTCGCGCACGGCAAGCCTGCTGGCAATCGCCGTGCTCGGAATTTTTATGCTCGCCGCCTTTAAAACAGACTTTAAAAAGCACCTGCAGGCATTAGATTTAGAGCCGGAAATTCGCGCTCAATTAAATGCCGAGACGAATGATCTCACCGCTTTAAAATTGCCCGGGAGTTTTGACGTTGAAACAAAAAGATCGGTGAAGGAGGCGGTGAATAATTCTTTTGTGACGGGTTTTCGCCTGATTGCCTGGATTTGCAGCGGGCTGGCACTGCTGAGCGCTTTTGCCGCTTGGCTGTTAATCGAAGAAAAGCTCGGTCCGGGTTGAGTCTGAAAGACGGGCAATAATTGACGGATTTATTCAATTTTAGTTACGAGAGGTATTTTGAGTTTGGCGGCTATCCGAACCAGTTCGGCAAATGACTTAGCGCCCATTTTCTGCATAATTTTGCTGCGGTGAATTTGAACCGTAATTTCGCTGATGCCGAGTTCGGCGGCAGCCTGTTTATTTAGAAGCCCGCTGACAATTAAAGGCAACACTTCGCGTTCACGCGGCGTGAGAGCGGAATAACATTCTTCAAGCCGAATGATTTCAGCTCTCTCTCTCCGTTTTTCGAGGTCTTTAGTTATGGCGAGCTGAATGGCGTTCAGCAGTTCCTGCGGATTGAAAGGTTTTGTCAGGAAATCCACCGCGCCTGCCTTTATCGCTCGGACGGAGGACGGAATGTCGCCGTGTCCGGTGATAAATACAATCGGCGGGTGATCGGAGTCTGCTAATTGTTTTTGCAATTCAAGACCGCTGATGTCTGGAAGATTAATGTCGAGAATTAAACATGCGGGCAAATCGGGTTTCGGAAATTCAATGTATTCCGCCGCGCGTTCGAAAGTTACGACCGGCATATTGATCGAAGCGAATAGCTCTGTGAGCGCCTCACGAATGCGAAAGTCGTCGTCCAGCACGAAAACGATTCGGTCTTCCGTTTTCATAGAAAATCTCCCGGCGGCTGAACGGGTAATGTAAATGCGAAAACAGCGCCGCCCGTTTCATTATTTGCAGCCCAGATTCTGCCTTCATGAGCTTCAATAATCGAGCGACAGATCGCCAGTCCGATGCCTTCGCCGCTTTCTTTGGTGGTGAAGAACGGTTCAAAAACTTTCTCGCCGTCGCGTAATCCGCCGCCGTTATCTATAACTTCGACGATTATGTTCGCTTTTTCGTTTGCGGCGCGGATGATAATTCGGTTCGGGCGATCATTTTCTGCTTCCATAGAATCTATTGCGTTTCGCAACAGATTTACAAAAACCTGCTGCATTTGCACTCGATCAGCCGGGACGGAGGGTAAGTGTTCTTCCAAATCGAGATGGAGAATAACCCTTTTTTGCTGGAGTTCGGCAAACAATAGGTGTTGAACTTCCGTGATGATTTCTTTAATATCAAGCGAAATTTTTGTTGGGGCGTTGTGTCGAAAGAGCTCTCGAATTTTTTGCACCACTTCCGACGCCGCTTTGCCGTCGCGAATGATACGGTCAAGCACCTTTTGGGCTCTTTCGATATTCGGCGGATCGCTTGCGAGCCAGCCTTGACAGGCAAAACCATTGGCGACTACCGCGCCGAGCGGTTGATTGATTTCGTGCGCGATTGACGCGGACGTTTCGGCGACGGTAGCAATCTGCATTGCGCGCGCGAGTTTTTCCTGGCTGCTTCTAAAGGCTTCTTCCGCCCGCTTGCGGTCATCAATATCGGTCAGGACGCCGTACCAGCAAACTATGGTTCCGGTCTCATCTTTAAGAGCCTGTTTCCGGCACTGAATCCAGCGGTATTTGCCTTTAACGCACAGCATCCGGTATTCCGTTAATAAATTTCCGCCCGAGGAATATAAATCCTCTAATTGATCCAAAAGCCCTTTTGCGTCGTCGGGATGAATCAGCGACAGCCAGCCTCCATTTCTCAAAGATTCTAAATTGCGCCCGAATGTGTCAACGAGCGGCTTGTTGACGTACTCGACCTCGCCCGTCGGAGAGTTAATAATTAACATTACGGGAATCGCGTCAACCATTTGTCTGAGCTGCTGCTCGCTTTCGCGCAGTGCCTGTTCCGCCTTTTTCCGCTCGTCTATGTCGGTGATAACGCCGTACCAGCGGGTGATAATTCCTTCCTCGTTCCTGAAAGGTTCGATGCAAATCTGCCACCAGCGGTATAAGCCGTCGGCGCAAAGCTGCCTGTATTCGGGATTCATCTTTGTGCCGGTCTTCACTGCATCTGCCCATTGTTCCTGCAAAGATGGAACATCATCCGGGTGAACCATCGAAGTCCAGCCGAGATTCTGCAATGAGTCAAGACTGCGCCCTGTTATCCTTCTCAACGGTTCATTGATGTATTCGACTTCGCCCGAAGGAGAAGTGACGACCAGCAGCCCCGGAATGGCATCGACCATCTGTCTGAGCTCTTGTTCGCCGGTCAAGTGAGTTTGTTTCGGTTTGAGATTATTATTCATATCAACTTCTGAGATATATATCCGCCGGCACAAATAGAGAGAAACAACCAGGGATGCGAGCAGGCTTGAATAAAACAGAACGGAATACAGAGTGTTTGGCTCCAATAGGAAAATTCGAGCGCAGAACAAAACTGCACAGCAGAAACTCCAACCAATAGCCGCTGTGATTACCGCTCGGCGATTCACGAGGGTTGATTTTTCCGGTTGTTGCGTGCCCTCTGATTTCATAACTAATTGTTTCGGTAAACAATAACACTAGAGAAATTGATAGTAAATAAAAATTAATAAGGCAGGATGAGAAAGGCAAACATAAAATCTTCTGTTGCCCGGTTATAATGATTCGCGCAGAATAACTTACCTGATCTGGTTTCCGAACCTTTATAATAGAAATATATTATATACAGTCCCTTTTTTTACTTGTAACATTTGCATACTTAAGAACAGATTTAATTTTGTCGCTTGATAAGCCCCGGAACCGAAGAAAAGGTTTGGTTTCGGCTTAATTGAAGCGGCTATCGCATTAAACAACCGACGGTCAGCAAAAATTTGATAATCAAAATTTACTCGCGGCATTGTTCATTCTTGGTCTAACGTCCTGCGGTACACGCCGTTTGTATCTGTTCTTTTTCTACAGACGACAGTTTAGGATTGAACATGAAAAGCTCTGAAAAAGCGGAGGCAAACTATACTTCACGTTCGATTGAGTCAAGTCTCGTGCGAATGCTGTTCGTATGCCTTTTATTGCTTACTTGCGGAGCAGCGAATTCCGTCATAGCGCTTGATCCTGACAAATTTCTTACCCAATATGGTCACACCGCTTGGCGAGTATTAGATGGTTACCTTGCTTCGCCCACTGCAATCACACAAACTAAAGACGGATACATCTGGATAGGAACAAGGGACGGACTGGTGCGCTTCGACGGCGTAAAGTTTACGCCCTGGACTCCGCCTGAGGGTCAGGATTTTCCGGGAAAAAACGTTTCATACCTTTTGGGCGCAAGCGACGGCAGTTTATGGGTTGGAACGACAAACGGAGCGGCGCATGTAAAAGACGGTCAGATAATCAATTACGCGCCTCCGAAAGGAACGGGCGGAATCGGTTCCATTATTGAGGACGAAACCGGAGCGGTCTGGTTCACGCGGTATCGCGTCTCGGACGGAAAAGGTCCGCTTTGCCGGGTCAAAGACCGGGAGATTAAGTGCTTTGGAAAAGAAGACAATATGCCGGTCAATTACGGTCAGGGATTAGCCAAAGATGCAAGGGGAAATATTTGGATCGGTTCCTCGGAACTTTGCCGCTGGTCGCCGGAATCTTCCGAAGTTTTTTTCGAGGAAGAATTAAAGCATAAAGGCGGCGACGGCGTGAACGTCGTAGCTGTTGCTCCTTCGGGGGAAATCTTGGCGGGTATTGATGCAACCGGCGCGGGGCTGGGCGTTCGCCATTATTCTGACGGAAAATGGTCGAGTTTTACGATGCCGGGCTTCAACGGCGAAAAGATTCGCGCTTATGTCTTATACATTGACCGAAACGATTCGCTGTGGATAGGTACGGCATCCGACGGACTTTACCGCATTCATAACGGTGTCGCCGATCATTACGCGATGAAAGACGGACTGTCCGGCAACACTGTAGGAACTATATTTGAAGACCGCGAAGGCAACGTCTGGGTTCAGACCGAAAGCGGCGTGGATATGTTTCGAGATACTCCGGTCGTGAGTTTTTCCTCAAGGGAAGGATTGTCCCTCTCGAACACGACCTCTATTCTAGGGTTGCGTAATGGCGAGGTTTGGATCGCCAGTCCTGGCGCGGTAGATATTGTTCAGCCCGGTGCTAGATCGGCAATAACCACTCTCGATAAATTGCCCGGACAGAACCTGCAGACAATGGTTGAAGACAGTGCTGGTCGAGTTTGGATTGGAATGGACGAAAAGCTGGTGATTTATGAAAACGGACGTTTCTCCGAGCCTGAAAAACTGGACGGCAGTTCCCTAAGTAATGTCGGAACTGCCTGGGCGATAACTGCCGACGCTGAAGACAATATTTGGGCTGGAGTTTTCAGTGATAACAAGCGTCGTCTCCTGAGATTTAAAGACCGGATTTTGCAGAAAGACATACCGCTCGACGATTTCATCGTACGAGCCGAAAAACTGTTAGCGGATAAACAAGGGGCGGTTTGGATCGCTTCGGCGAAAGACAAACTCGTCCATTATTCTAATGGGAAAATGGATACCGTCTCGCTCGCTGAAGACGGAAGCACAACGATTTACGAACTCTTTCTTGATACGGATGACGCTCTGCTCGCGGTAACCAACAAGGGACTGTATCGCTGGAAAGACGGCGCTTTGAGCCTGCTCGACACCCGAAACGGTTTGCCTTGCGTTTCACTTTACTCGGCACTCAACGATAATTCCGGCAACTTATGGCTGTATGCCCGGTGCGGTCTTTTAAAGATTCCTGCATCCGACGCGGCAAACTGGCGGAATAATCACGAGAGTCAGGTTTCCGTTAAGACATTCGACGCTCTTGACGGCGCTCTGGCAGGAGCAGGAGCCGTCAATCAACCGCGGTCAGCAAAGTCAGTTGACGGGCGGCTCTGGTTTATTAACGGCAGAGCCGCGCAGATGATTGATTCAAGTCGCGATTTCACAAATGTAATTCAGCCGCCCGTATATATGGAAGGAATAACGGCAGATCATAAGAGTTACCAAATCCAGGATCATATTAATCTGCCGCCTTTAAAGAGCGAGCTGGAAATAGATTACACAGCCTTAAGCTACGCGGCTCCGCGAAAAATTAATTTTCGTTACAAACTCGAAGGACACGACGACGATTGGCAAAATGTAGGAAACCGGCGTCAGGCATTCTACAGTAATCTTCGCCCCGGACACTACCGATTTATAGTCAACGCGAGTAACAGCGATGGCATTTGGAACGAGGCGGGCGCGGCGCTCGATTTCAACATAGAACCTTTCTGGTACCAGACGACCCTCTTTCGTGCCTTTTGTTTGCTGCTGTCGGGTTTAATTTTATGGGCTTTGTACCGACTTCGCATCAGACAGATTTCAAGTGCCATCAGCGCTCGATTTGACGAAAGAATGGCGGAACGCGCCCGGCTTGCACGCGATCTCCACGACACACTCTTCCAGACTATTCAAGCTAGCAAAATGATCGCAGATGATGCCCTCGAGCAAACAAATGATCCCGCTCGCTTGCAGCGCGCCGTCGAGCAGTTATCTGTCTGGCTGGGACACGCGGCGCAGGAGGGACGAGCCGCGGTCAATTCGCTGCGCGCTTCGACGATGGAAACAAACGATCTCGCCGAAGCTTTACGCCGCGCCTCAGAAGACTGCCAGCTCCGAAAACATTCGAAAGTCATTTTTTCGGTTACGGGCGATGACAGAGATTTACACCCTATTGTGCGCGACGAAATTTATCACATCGGTTATGAAGCGATCCGAAACGCTTGCCGGCACTCTCAGGCGAGTCGCTTGGAGATTAATCTCAAATACAATCACAATCTTTACATTTGCGTAAAAGACAACGGAATCGGCATTGACCCGCTTATAATTTCCAAAGGCAAAGAAGGACATTTCGGGCTAAAAGGAATGCGCGAGCGGGCGGCTAGAATCGGCGCTAAACTGATTATTAACAGTTCTATAAACGCAGGAACCGAGGTTATACTGACCGTTTCGGGCAAACTCGTTTTTCATAAACCGGACGAAAGCGCGTCAGAAATATAAAGGACGTTCGAGTGCTATTATGCAAACCGAATCTGAAATTCTAGAGAAAATTCTAAAACGTTACAGAAAGTATTTAATTGGTATGGTGAAGCTAAATTTTATTAGGTTCTGTTAAAATAACTATCTGAGCCCGATAATTGTACTGGCAAAATAGATAAAACTTAAATAGTTCTTTGCTAACTTGGCAAAACGTGAAAATACACGTCGAAAGTGTTTTAATTTGCCGATCTGACATTCGATCAAATGGCGTTTTTTGTAAAGATGCTCGTAGTCCATTATGCCGCTTTGCTTTCGGAAATCGAGCCTCACTGCGAACCGCAGCATCAGAAATAAATTCAAGGTAAGATTGTTTGTCTGAAAAAGGTTTTATTTGAGAGGAAATCGTTCAAAAACAAATAAGCTTTGAAGTTGCCGTAAACAACCTCCTTGCTCGGAAATGTCCGACTCGAAATGGTTTTGAGATACTGGCACCCAACAGAAAAACACCGCTTTGATGCTATTCGCAAAATTGAAGCGTATCGAAAAGTAAGTTAGTTTGAGCAATTTTCAAAAACATCTAAAACTATTCGACTTTTCTTCTTCCTATAAATCTGATAAAAGTTTCAAAGACGTATGCTAAAATGTGTCTCATAAGTCGAAAATGTTGATGAATTTTGGGATTTTAATTATGAGGCGACTCATGAGACAAACAGAAAAAAACGCTTTTGTCAGTTTTTGGTGTTAAGTGCTAATTATTCAACTAGTTGCATGTCTCAAAATCGTATGACTTATGACACATTTTTCAGCGTAAACGAGATGTATCAAAAAGGGGCGTTTTTGACACATTAAAAAAGTTGCTGTGTCGCCCTTACGTCCATTAATTTGTTGGTCAGCGCGTTATTTTACACGCTCGCCGCTTTTTCAAAAGGTATTTCTCCCAAATTACCTGACTAGTTAAAACAAGCAAAACTAACTTCCGAGCTATGCAGAATTTCACACTCGCCCCAATTCATAAAGTCGAAAACTGTTCGCGTCAAAGATATGTCCCAAATAGAAGTTAGACTTTTCAATCACTGACAAAGCGTGTCATAAACGACCCTTTTTGAAACAAAATTAACATCTAATGAATGTAGTAACTTCAGAATTTAGACAAGTGGTTGAGAGGTTGATAAGTAAACTTAAACCAACTGACTTCATAGATGCAGAAGAAAAGCGTTTGTCTCAGGAATTTCACACTCTACCGCTTGGAATCAGTCTTTGGAGTTATGGTTTCTTAACATCTGATGGTGAACTTGTAGAAACTGATTGGGAGCCGGACGAAATTTTACGGACTAAAAACATTCAAGAAGTTACTTGCGCTATTGCTATTGCTGCTCGCCGCTTTCCACAGCTCAAAGCCTTTATTCCCTCTCAGCCGAAAGATTCTATTGTCTGTCCAGCGTGTCAGGGCACAAAACTTTGGGGAACAAATACAACGACTGGAGAGCCTGCCAGATGTGTTTTTTGTGCTGGACTTGGTTGGCGATATAATTTGGAGAATGTTAATACAAAACTGTCTCATAAATGATCCTTTTTGAAACATTAATCAGGTATTAGTTAATCCAAGAAGATTTTATGTCGGAACAAAACGAAATCGCTGATGGCATCTTTGTTACTCGAAACGTTTTTTCTGCTGAAGAATGCCAAAAATTTATCGAATTGACTGAACAAACAGGTTACGATGCTGCAACTATGGATGCTTTTGGTGTAGCAATTCGACGACCAAGTTTGCGAAATAATGACCGTGTGATTTTGGACGACCAACTTCTAGCTGAAGAGCTATGGCAGCGCTGCAAGCCATTTGTGCCGAACGTTCTAAACGGCAAGCTTACAATAGGCTTAAACGAACGTTTGCGATTTTACCGTTATGAAGCAGGACAAAAGTTTGCTCAACACTTTGATGGTTCATTTCGCAGACCGAACGGAGAGCAAAGTTTATTGACGTGGATGATTTATTTGAACGAAGATTTTACAGGTGGAGAGACAAATTTTAATGGTGCAGGTATTGAAATAAAACCCGAAACAGGAATGATGTTGGTTTTCCGTCACGAACTTATTCACGAAGGGACAGAAGTGCAGAGCGGACGTAAATATGTGTTACGTTCCGTTGTTATGTTTTTGTAACAAAAACGACCCTTTTTGAAATACTCTGAGGTAAGAATGATAAAAATGCGAAAACCATTCCTTTTGACCTTACATACGGCATCAATCATTTGCGCCCTATTAGCAGTTTTATGGCTCATATTTCTCGTCGTTTTTATCATCATTATTGATGGTGGAACATATACCTCTCGAGAACTTCGCGAAGACGGTTCTTTTGCAATAGTTCACAATGTTCCCCTTTTTACAGCAGATAATTGGACGTGGGTTGCTTTTCAATTATTCGGTATTCCTGTTTTGGTATTAATTGCAGCGATTCAAACAATCCGAGCGTTGCGAAAGTGATTCTTTTGATAACAGTGTCATAAACGACCCTTTTTGAAACGGAATACGCTCTAAATGATAACTGGCAAAAATAGTGATTATTATTGGATCGAATGGCAGGACAGAAATATGTTTCTGAGCGGTTTACTTTCCGAATTTCCACAAATCGTTTTAGGGAAATATTTGGTCAATACATCTTTTGATAGCGGTTCATTGTCACTTTCATCTGAGGAAACAGAACAAGGCTGGTATAAACAAAACAATCTCACCTTTAGTCCACAAATAAAAAACATTGAGAGTATTTCTGGTTCGGGCTACGATGAATGGTATGTTTTTGATTCTCCTAAAACGTTGGACAATTGCGAAGTGTTTGTAAATTATTGGGGCTTTTCTTTGCACGATTTTGTACCTGAAGAAATTCAAAAAGCGTTTTGGTTACAATTAGAACAATTTAAACCTGAAACGTATTTAGCAGAGGGAGATAATTTAATTTGTGTTACAAAGGACGCAAATCTTTTCAATCAAATTTCTAATTCTAATAATGAAAAAGCAACAATAACTGATTGAAAATCTTGTCCCATAAACGACCCTTTTTGAAACAAATTTTTTAGATAGAAATGGTAAGAAAGATAATGACTTTATATAAAGAATGGATTGATTTTGTAACATTCCCAAAGGATGCGGACAAAGTTAAAAGTCAAGAAGAAAGACTCGATACAGCTAATGCTGTTTATCGTACTTCCGAGGAATTTGAACAAGCTTTAATTGACGGAAAGGGTCTGGTAGTTACTTCAGATATGGTGCTTTTTGATGATGATAAGTTTGAAGCAATGGAGATAAGTAGCGGCGGCGGAGTATTCATTTGGACAAAGAAAAGAGTTTGGTGTCTTCAACATCGAGGTATGTCGGGTATAGAAAAACTGAATTATTTCCCCAGACATCCAGAATTTACAGACTGTTAGCATCTATAAATTACTGTCTCATAAACGACCCTTTATGAGACAGATTTCGGTTAAAATGGTGATGCTATGAAACTAATACAAATTAACCCTCTTTTAATTTTTGTTGCAATAGTATCTTACCTGATTGGCGGGCACGTCTTCGATATAGAAATAGTACGTGTCAAAGCTATTAACCGAGTACGTCTAAATGAGCACGCTGACAAACCACATAATGAATTACAACGGCTTACTTCACCAGACAGAAGAGTTGATGCTATTCCCGCTGAAATAGTAGAGGACCCTTCAAATCCTAACAGTTCAAACGGATATGCTATTTATCTTGTTCCTGCGAGAGAAAAACTTGATTTGCTTTCACAATATCCTGATCAAAAGGTTTTTTATGCGAAATGGATAGATAATCTTGAACTCGATTGGAAAGAGCCAAAGTTTCTCGAAGTTAAATACAGCAAGGGTGACATCTTTGAGTTTCAAAACAATTGGACTCTTGAAAAGGAATATTTTGTTGAGATTCGTTTAATTCCTCAAAATGCTTCTTACTCTTTATCAAAGTGGAAAAGCCAATAACTGTTTCAAAAACGCCATTCATTTTAGACAATAAGCGTGTCATAAACGACCCTTTTTGAGACAAACATAACTAATTTTCTATCCGTTGCATCATAGATTTATGAAATCAATCCTTCTTGTAATTACCCTTTTTATTCTAGTAAGTCCTGTTTTAGGTCAGGAAGAAAACAATCAAAAACTACCTGTCGTCGTTTCCGCAGTTGCTCCTGTTTATCCAGCCGTTGCTTTAGCATTAAACTTACAAGGTGATTTTTTTGTTGATGTTGAAATTGACCAAAGTGGCAAGGTCATTTCTTCAAAGGCTGTTGATGGCACACACAAGCTGATGCGAAAAGTTATAGAGACTGCTGCTGACCGCTGGCGATTTGAGAGTGATAAAACTGCCGAGAAAAAGCGACAAGTAAAGCTGACATTTTCATTCCGACCAATGCCAAATGCAGAAAGTATAGACAGCACAACAGTTTTTTATCCACCATACAAAATTGAGGTTCGGGAAAACTCAGTATTGAAGGACTCAACAGGTCTACCATTTCTCAAAAATAAGCCGAAAAGAAGTTCTTAAACTGTCTGGTTTCAATAATCTTATTTGCGTCAAAATCCCCCTTTTTGAGACTAATAACTAATATGAATATTAATTAACAAAAGAAATGAAAAACAACTATGATTCCAAACAAAAAATAGGACGCTGGGAAAATTCTCACATCTGGATTAGTGCAGTAATTTGGATTGTATTATTTGGGGGGAGTTTTGGTTTACTATTCTATATGATGTCGTGGATAGCCTGGCAATGATTTCAAAATACTTAACAAATTCCCAGTAAAACATCTGTCGAATTGTATGTCTCAAAAATGACCCTTTATGCGACAAATACAAAATTATAAAAACAGAGGATTATGCACACTGAAAACCCACTTCAATGGATAGCATCTGCGGGTGGTCCTCTTCTGCTACTCGAAGAGCATCTAGTTAGTTACTGGCGTGGTTTTAATCTTCCCAAAAACAATCCAGAGTTTATAACTGATTATGACCGCGCCTGCGAGATAGATGATTATATTGGGATTATTGATATTGACTCAGGATGTGGTTTAGTTTTAGGTGATGAGCCTTGTCAGACTACTTGGTTTCAGGCTTCTGAAATACAAAATGGTTTATTAGTGCGTTGGATATTTGCTGAAAATGAAGCTGCTGTAATAGATGTGCTTAATAACTTACAAGAAGCAGATTGGCAAAAAACAGGCGTAAAAATGCACTTCTCAAACGGTAAGTTGATACTATTTGATTCCGCTTGTGAAGGCACAAATCTTGATGAAAAGCTGCAAATCGAATTGTCAAAAGGTTGGTATGAAGTAGAAACACTACTCTATGAACCAGATAAGCAAACATCATTGATACTTCATCGTTTTTCAATATCTTTTGGGTGATAAAGATTCAGTCTCAAAACCGCCAACTTTTGAAGTATCAAAAACGACCCTTTTTGCAACACAATATTTGAAAGATGAAGTTGAAGCACGAACTTTAGGATGAAGGTGATGGACTATATACATTTTGCCTTAGTGGAAAATGTGGTGATGATGCTCGAAAGCAGATGAAGCCAAGTGCAAAACTGATCTGGACAGTTGAGGCAGAAAGTCATTTTGAAGCGATGACTGCTTATTACAAGTTTCAAGGTTGGGAGTATATACAACTGACCAAGAATGGGATATGCAGCCATATCCAAAAGGATGGTGTCTGGATTAATGGCTTGTGTCATAAACGACCCTTTTTGAAACAGATTAAGTAACTAAATGATTTTATGAAGATTTTATCCATACTTTTTCATCCCGGGGATTTAATTGGAAATTTTAGTTTGGTTTGGCTAATGTTTTTTGGAATTGTATTTATCTTTATAATTTCATTATTTATTGCGTTTCTTACTTACACTATAATTTTAATTACAAAGCAGTTTGATAAAGAAAAAAAGGCAAAGAGTCTCAAAAACACTCCTTTATGAAACAATCAAATTAAACCGAAAGACGTGTCATAAACGACCCTTTTTGAGACAGCAATATTGAGTATGACAAATGAACTTCAAATTGAATCTTCCGTTGAGTCATTTGCTCAAATTGCGCAGCGATATTGTGATTGGGCTGAAAGTCCTTTTGGTGATGCTAATAATGAAATGCATATAGCTAGAAGATTTCTCGCTGAGCTTCATTTAGCTGTAATTACACTTCCTGACCTTGAATCTGATGATACAGAGTGCGTAGATTTATCTGATGAATGGAAATTAGTGCTTAGTCGCTTTCAGAATTTACCTGTTGATGGGTATTGGGATGTCTTTTACCCATTAGAATTGGAGAAAGAAGAGCCAGTATTCAATATGCTGTCTGACGATTTATCGGATATTTATCGAGATTTGAAAGACGGACTTGTGCTATATAAAAAGGGGAAGATTGCCGAAGCAGTTAGGAAATGGAAGTTTCATTTTGATATTCATTGGGGAGCACATTTAACAGGTGCTCAACGTGCGATTCACGCATACTTCTCATAATATTTAGTAGTCTCAAAAACGCCCCTTTTTGAGACGATTTAAGTGTCAATCAAACACTAAAGAATTTATGAGTAGATTAAAACATAGATGGTTAATTGTTTTCTTGTTTGTAATTTTGTTTACGGTTTCCGAGAAAGCTCAAACAAGAGATGATTTACGGCAAAAATATAAATCTTCGTCTGCTATCGAGACTTTTGAAGTAAGAACGGGAATTGTTGCCATTGTCTTTTATGACCAAAGCCGAAGAGTTAATTACATCATGCTTCATCCACCTATCACGCTTGGAGAATATCAAGTCCGTAAAATGGAAATGCCTGAAAAGATTGTTGAAGAGACGATAGAAGAAATAATACCAATGAGCAAAAGAGGCAAAATGCGCTAGGATATGGGAATGATTTCATCAGGAAAGCAAGCTAGCCACACAATTAGCTACGAAAATGCCACTATTAGTTATACCAAAAACGTTGGACGTGCAACCGTCCGAAGTGTTCGCATTGAACTGATTAATTATCAGGATTACAATCTTAGGCAAATCAAAGAAGCAAATCTGTAACTCGAAAAACAGTGTCATAAACGACCCTTTTTGAGATAAAAAAAAGTAGCTATGTTTCTTATTGGAAAAAAATGATAGGCATTTCTTTTGAAGAAAAAGTTCGCAGCATTGACTGGACGAAATATTTAGAACCTGAATATTACGACCCAGAGAAGATGTATTACATTCCTGATAAAACTATTAGCGCA
>DASVRD010000089.1:0-8729 GCA_036388775.1 Pyrinomonadaceae bacterium
ATTTGCGCGAGTTTATTTCCGATAAAAATAAAAAAGCCTGGATAAATACCATCCGACAAGTCGGAGAACGGGATTGGCGAGACGACCAAAACTCTAGGATTTTTATCGAGAAACGCGGTCTTTCACAGCCGCAGTCGCTTCCGACAATACCGGAATATCCTTTTGAATCCGATTGCGATTACAAAGCCGGAGTCGGCAAAGTTTGGCGTTGCGAGCGATGCCGAAAAGATTTTAATACGGTTGAAAAAAGAAAACTTCCGAACGAATGTCCGATTTGTATTAAAACCCGCGCGCTTTGTTTTGCAACGACCGTTCCGATTTTTTACATTGATTTTCCACCGGCGGAAGAAAAGCGAGCTTTTCCGAGTATTTACAACGTAGATCTGAATTTTGAGGATTATGCGCCGCTGAATTACGAAACCGCCGGTCAACACGCTGCAAGAATGGTTAAGCAAAGAGCTGCGAAAGCTGCCGTCATCGCCGCCGATGGCGAGCCTCGAGCAAATTCCCATTCGGATTCGATTCCGGAAGGTCACACCATTTCCGGCGATGAGCGATCCAAACCTGATTCATCGCTTGAAGCGGCGATTACGCCGACGGACAAATGCGCGCCTGATCGTCCATCGCCGGATTCAGCGAGCAGCGCCAAGGCGGAAGAAAAAACTTCCGGCTCGCTGTATCAGGCGTTGTCGTCGAAGAAAGATTCTTATCCGGGCGGGAAAAACACACACGGCGTTTATCACACGATCATCAACCAGATTCCGCTTCATCTCGAATACGTCGAATTGTTTTTAGGCAGCGGCGCGATTATGCGGCAGATCAAACATTCCGGCTATAACGTCATCGGCGTTGATGCTGATCGGAAAGTTATCGAGGCTTTCAAAACCTGCGCGCCCGATGATTTCAAAGCGCAATTTAAACCGGATTTTATTCCTAAATTAAAGCTCGTCAATTCGTGCGCTTTGGATTGGATTCGCGAAAACCGCAAATGGATAAAGGAACGTCATCCGTTCATCTATTGCGATCCGCCTTATCTGCTCTCCACCAGGAAATGTAAAGAGCCGATTTACCGTCACGAATTTTGGACGGAAGAGCAGCACGCCGAGCTGTTGGAATTGCTGCTCGAATTATCGGCTGAGTCCGATCATCCTGCATACGACGCGCCGCTGACAAAAATAATGATTTCCGGCTACCGCTCGGAGCTTTACGACCGCGTTTTAGGGAAATGGCGACGCATTGATTTCGAGACGACGGACCGGCGCGCCAACGTCCGCACCGAATTAATCTGGATGAATTATCCGCAGCCCGTAAAGCTCGCCAATTACCGATATTTGGGGAAAAACTTCCGCGAGCGCGAGCGAATCAAGCGGATGCAGAAACGCTGGAAAGAAAATTTGCTGGAAATGCCGGAAATCGAGCGCTTGGAAAAGCGTCTGGTTTCACCCGCGCCAAGATGCAGACCGCAGATGGTCGTTGAACACGGGTTCGGGAACGTTTTCGCTTTCGCGCGAATACCATCCGCATCACACCCGTTCAACGCTCGTAATGCCGCGCAATATTTTCGATGACAACCGACTTCGAACACTGAGCGACAAATACAAAATTCTGCGCTCTCCGGTGCCGCACGTACCACCGGAAATCAGACCGAAAACTCAGCTCTCGAATTGGTATATTTTGTTTGAAGCCAATTGGGAAGAATATCCGATTGATCCGTTTTTGCTGAGAAGAATCGGCGACACGATGTTTTTCATCGTCGAGGAAGAATGGGAATTGACCGAGCTTGAAGCTATGATTGCCAGCGGATTGAGGTAATACGCAAATAGTTTTATTCGCAAGCGCGATTCCCGACGATTTAAACAAAGCGGATTAAAACCGGAAAATCAATATGATGAAGCGGAAAAAGATTAAAATTCTGCCGCGCGAACCGCTCACGCAAAAAGCTCAACGGGCAATTGAAAGATACGCGAAAATAGTGGGCAAAAACACTTTGCAGGGGGTAGTCGCGGCGACGCTTAAAGCAGAGCGAATGCGCCGCAGCGATTTGTATTCCGAACTGGAACGCCGCGGCTTCGTTTGGATTCCGAAATTTGATTGGGAAACAAAAAAAGATGCCGAATCAATCAAGCTCTTCGTTAGATTGCAAGGCAAATGATTGGTTGAAGCCGATGGGAAAACGATGTTTCAGGCATTCGAGTCACACCAGAAATTATTGGCTGAGAAGAATTAAAATGACGACTCCCGCATTAAGACATTTGATTTACCGCGAATTGCTCTTGAAACTCTCGCACCCCAGCCGCGATCAGGTCGAACAGTTATGCGTCAATCTCGGCTGGATTTATCGTCCGTTCAATAAAAAGCGGCAAAAAGAATTGATTTTAGATTTGTCTTTAAAAATGCGCGTCGCGCCCGAACTCGACGAAACTTTTCAACCATTCAGCTTTACGATCCAAAGATTTGCGATTGATTACGAAATGCGCGCGGCTTTCGGCGACTCTCTTGAAGGCGTGGCAGGATTTTATCTGCAAAAAGGAAAATGGCGCGTCAATCTTCCGAAATCAGTTTTTTTACTCCCTTATTTTTCAACCGAAAATCCGCGGCTTATCTGCGGAATGATCTGCGTCGTGCCGGATGCGTTGCGCCGTTATTTTCTGCTTTCGTCGGCGAAACTTTCATTCGGCTCCGCTGCGGTGCCGCTTGATTTTAATACTAAATCATTATTGGAAAATTTTAATGGAAAATGTTACCGGCAGACTGCCGATTCATCTCGAAACGCAGCTTAGAGATTTAAAAGAAAATACTGAAGCGGAGACTTTAGAGCAAAACGGGATTTTTCCCTTTCCGCATCCCGCTCCCGAATGTTTTCACGGCATTGCCGGCGAATTCGTTGCGCTCGTCGCGCCTCATACCGAAGCTCATCCGATGGCTTTATTAATTCAATTCCTGACCGTTTTCGGCTCAATTTGCGGTCGAAGCGCTTTTTATCAAATCGAGTCGAATCGCCATCATTCAAATCTTTTCACGGTTCTCGTCGGGCAGACCGGCGCCGCTCGCAAAGGCACTTCGATGGGGCGCGTTCTTGACGCTTTTAAAGGAATTGACTGGGACTGGGAGAAAAACATTCTGTCCGGTCTATCGAGCGGCGAAGGTCTGCTTTATGCCGTCCGCGATTCGCAAACCAAAAACGGAGTCGTTCTCGATTACGGAATCGAAGACAAACGCGCGCTCGTTTACGAAGGCGAATTTGCCGGAGTGTTAAGAGCGCAGGGACGCGACGGCAATAATTTATCTGTTTATATTCGCAACCTCTGGGATTCCGGCGACATTCGCTCATTAACCAAAAACTCGCCGCTCAAAGCCACCAACGCTCACGTCTCGATGATCGGTCACATCACTCCGAACGAACTGAAAAACACCTTAACCGAAACCGAATCGGCAAACGGCTATGTCAATCGCTTTTTATGGTGTTCGGTCCGCCGCGCGCAGCTTCTCCCGTTCGGCGGCAATCTCGATTCGACCGATTTCTTTACCCTTCGCCAGAAACTCTCGAATCTCGTTTTTATAGCGCGCGGTGCGAGTCGTCTATTTTTGTCGGAAAGCGCGAAAAATTTATGGGCAAAAGAATACCGGCGACTTGAACTCGGGCGGACCGGGTACTTGGCTCAAGTCACGCAGCGCGCTTCACCCCAGACTATTCGTCTGGCAATCATCTACGCATTGCTCGACGGCAGCGACATCATTGATTTACCGCATCTGCGCGCCGCGCTCGCCGTCTGGGATTACTGCGAACAGAGTTTAAGGTTTATTTTCCGCGCCGCCACCGGCGACGATTTCGCGGACAAATTACTTTCGGCTTTGCAGCAAAACGCGGGCGGAATGACAAAAAGCCAGATCCAGCATTATTTCAACCGGAACAAATCAGCCGAAAAAATCAATGCCGCACTCTCGCTTTTAAACGAGCAGGGATTGGCGGACGTTTCGACCGAGCGGGCTGACGGGGCAAAAAAAGATACGCAAATATGGGTTGCGGCATTTCCCCAAAGCGCGGATGAGGAACCGGATTCGGGCTAAAAGGATCGTTAAATTCGTTAAATTCGTTAAATTCGTACTTCGTTTGATGTGCATTTTCTAACATGCACGAATTTAACGAATTTAACGAATTTGATTCTTGTCTCTATAACTATTTATACATATAAGTATATAGAACATTAAGAAGTTAAAAGATTTTTAACAGTTACCCTCGGTTTACGAATTTATTCGGCAGTTTACGAATTTAAAACGGAGTCTTATATTGTTTTTTACGATTCATTTTTTTTGTCTAAAACCGGCATCGAAGAATGTGCCGAAATTAGCGTTTTCAGTTTGAAAATGCTGCGCAATATCCTTCTTACGGTAGGCAGGTTTAAAAACAAAAAAAACTTGCTGGAAAAACCTTCTTTCTGTGATAATCGACAGGAAGTTTTCTCTCCGGTTAAGAATTCTTGCGGTAAATTTTATTTATGCGCTCCCAAGCCGACTCTTCGAGCTTTAATTTCGAACAGCTTTTTTTTGCAATTGAAAAAACCGTTTCCGAGCGAGAAGACGAGTCACGGTTCGGCTACTTTCCACAACAAACCAAACGCTTACGGGATGAAACGGATTTTATCGTCTGCGAGCTGATCGAAGCGGGGAAAACAAGCTGGAAAGAGATTAAGGATTGTGCCGGTTTGAGCGAAGAACAGCTTTGCGAATCGTTTCGCAGGCTGATACTCGAATTCGGAATGGTCGGCTGTCATCGGTCGGGAATCGAGCGCCAGAATCGCAAATATTATTTGAAAGCCGATTTCAGGCTGTTTTTTTCACCGTAAAATTAATTGTCATCAAGAAAGGTTTCTTCCCCTAATTTTTATGCTTAAAAACGAACACCTTGTTTCAAGCCACGTAAATCTAGCCGCTCCGGCGCGCCCCGAATACACACCGATTGATAATCTCGAAACGATGCTCCGGCAGATTTCGGATTTTCATCTTTTCGTCACTAACCGGCTGCAAACACTGCCGACCGAGCAGATCGTAGCCGCCGCTCGGCATTCTCTCCAAATGGAAACGGACGGCTGGATTTTGCGCGGTCGCGCTTTGCTCGTCCTGCGCGAGCGCGCTCTTGAAAACGGCGCTGCCGTGCGACATCTCGGCGGAGCGGGACGCCGCGATACGGCGGAAAACGGTTTAACGGCAGTGACGAAAAAATTCGCCGCCGCTCTTAAAATCCATCCCTCGACCGCGTACCAGGACGCAAAGCTCTGCGCTCTGTTTGCTCCGGACGCTGCGACCAACTCTTACCCGCGCGAAGTCTTTGTGCTGGCGGCGCAGGCAAAGCCGTTTTTAAGAAAGAAAATCCTTGAAATGGCGGCAACCGACATCGCTGAAAATAATTTCGACAGGAACGATTTCAAGGCGAAAGTTAAGCGGCTCATCAATGAGCAAAACCATAAGCTGTCTAAAATTGCAAAAGACCGTCGCCGCTGCGTCGAAGTCGAATTATCCGAAGCGGACATGGAGATTTTGCGAAAAATCAAGAAGGGCTTGAAAAACGTAGCCGGGTTTCAAAACGATGATTCTGCGGTTTCCTACGCGCTCAGACTCGCCTGGCGCGATATATCACGCCGCCAGTGCCGGACATTGATTGACATCACCGAGGTCGAAGAAATCAGAACCGAGGTTGACGCCTAAAGACCGGTCCCGCATATCCCCAACATCCTTTGCCGCTCGTTACACTTTCACCTGTGAAACGAGCGGCAACTTTATTTACGGACTTGATTCCGACGGAACACGTTGAGCAGTGCGCGGTAATCAGTTGGGCGCGCAAAAACGCTTATCGTTACCCGTGTCTCAATTGGCTATATGCCAACGTCAACGGTCAAAACAAAACAATCAAAGAACGCGCATATTTCAAAGCCGAAGGTTTGACCAGCGGCGTCGCGGATCTGTTTTTGCCCGATCCGCGCGGCTCGTTTTGCGGTCTGTATATCGAAATGAAGCGTCGCAAGGGCGGAAAAATTTCCCCGGAACAGGAAGAGTTTATCGAATGGGCGAAGTCGCGCGGATACGCTGCGCGCATCGCTTTCGGGGCTGACCAGGGAATCGAGTTTTTGCAGGAATATCTTCGCCTTGCCCCTAGGTCAAATTCTTGAAAATAAATAGCGAAAAACTATTCGCCCAAAAAGAATAGTTTTTCTTTTGGAGCCAAAAATGAGCAACGAAAAACTAATTTTGTCGGATTTTGAAACCGGCGCCAATGAAATGCGATGCGAACCGGAAGCGATCATGGCTGTCTTTTCGGTCGAATCGAACGGCAGCGGCTTTTTGCCTTCGGGAAAACTCAAGATTCTCTTCGAGCGGCATAAATTCTATAAATATGCCGATAAACAAAAGCGCGACGAATGGGCGCGGAAACACCCGAACATCTGCAATAAAAAATCGGGCGGTTATTTCGGCGGCGAAGACGAATACAAACGATTTAATTTTGCTTTTTCGCTCGACAAACACGCCGCCCTGATGTCCTGTTCCATCGGAGCCGGTCAAACGATGGGCTTTAATTACGCGCTTTTGGGATTTCGGACCGTTGACGAAATGTGGGATTACGCCCGCACCCGAGAGCGTGCCCAGCTCGATTTGTTTTTGCGATATTGCCGCGAGACCGGACTGGCGGACGAACTGCGCCGCCACGATTGGGCTGGGTTTGCCCGCGGATATAACGGGGAAGGTTACAAGCGAAACAAATACGACGCGAAAATGGCAGCCGCCTACAAAAAAGCCAAAGCCAGCAAAATTGATTGGGACAAGATTGATTCGGCAGCCACTTTTAAAATGATTTCAGTCGCGAAATACGCAACAGCTGAACATCCGGCTCTTACCGCTTCCGATTTTGCCGTTTCGACGGCGTTGCCCGTGGTTATCGCTGAATCCGGCGAGTTCGACGACCCCGCCGAAAGTGACGATGCCGGACCGCAAACAACAAACCAGGCTGCGAATTCCGGCGCGGTTGTCACAATTCCCGCATCGCAGCCGGTCGAATCTTTCGCGCCAAAAGCTATTGACGCTTTGAACGGGTCTTACGCCTGGCTTCTGAAGGTATCCGGTGCCGGAACAGGCGGGACGATTCTTTCGCTGCTGATCGCCAAACTAAGCGGTTTTTCGGTTAACCCGAAACTGCTTGCCGGAATCATCGTCGCAGTGATGGCGATCATCGTTTTAGCCGTCGTCATCGGCGGCATCGGAGCGCTCTGCTACATCGTCGGGCGTTTTGTTTTAACCAACAAGCGCGAGCGACGTGCCCACGAAATCAACATGGCGCAAATGCGCTATGTGGCTGAACAGCAATTTACGGGAGTCGTCTTGAAACAATGAAAAAAGAAATAAGAGAAAAATGGTTTTCGCTCTCGGAAACCAAACGTTTTTTTGTCGCGGCTGCCGTCATCGCCGTTTTCGGTGTGTTTGTTTGGTGGATTGTTTCCGGCTTAGTAGGATTACTCCACGATTCACGATATTCCGAAACTCAAAGCGAGCTAAAAAAGATGGAGGAAACTTACAAATCGGAAGCGGAAAGAAATCTGGGAGCTGCGACCTCGATTCACAACCAAACGGCGGAATTAGAATCCGTACAGCTTCCGGCAATAAAAATAAGGCGGGAAAAAGCGGAGTCGGAAGCTGAAACCGCTCGCCTTAAATTTGAAGAGAAAAGGAAAATCTATGAGAAAAATCGCAATCGCGCTGCTGATGTCGCTAATATTGGCAGTGCTGCTCCTGCCGACAGAGAGCTACGCGCAGTCGCCGCCCGTGCAGGAATCAACCTCGACGACTTTAAGTAACCAAAATGCGCCGCTTTCCGAGACACAACTGCGAAAAGCGTTATTTGCCGCTTTAAAAGAAAAGCGAACGGCGGACGAAAATTTAAAGCTCGCCGATGCCGCGCTCGCCGCCGCTTATCAATTGTCAGCAGCGGACGAAGCTGAAAAACAGGCATTACGAGAAGAGCGCGACACTTTTGCCCGAATTTCTCAATCAAAAAGTGCTGAAATCGAACAGCTCGTTAAAGCGATTGATAATTACCAGCAGGCAAACCGAGCCGCAACCGCCAGAGCCGACAACGCCGAAAGGGAAGTAACCAGGCAAAAGTTGACACTCTCGCGCCAGGAGTTTAGCGTGAGATTCTTGGTTCATCTGCCAGCCTAACGGCTGACATCCCCAAAGGCACTGCCCGTGCCTGAATGTTTATTGCAGCGTTTAAGTCACGATGCGCCTCGAATCCGCAAGAGGCGCATTTGTGTTTTCTTTGGCTAAGGTTCTTTTTAACCGTCACCCCGCAATTAGAGCAGTTTTGAGATGTGTTTCGAGCATCAACTTTCCAGACTCTTTTGCCAGCGTTTTCAGCTTTACATTCGAGTATTTGCAGAAAAGTCGCCCAACTCGCATCCGCAATGCTTTTGGCTAAACGGTGATTTTTCACCATTCCGGAAATGTTTAGTTTTTCAACCGCTATTTCGTCATAGTCGCAAACCAATTGACGCGCGGTTTTATGCAGAAAATCCAGCCTTTGACGTTTGATTTTTAAATGCCGTTTTTTGAGTACGAGAACGGCTTTCCTGCGATTATTTCCGCCGCGATTCTTTCTGGAAACCGCGCGTTGAGCGGTTTTTAATCTTCTATCGGATTGTCTTAAAAAGCGCGGGTTTTCGATTTTTTCACCGTTCGACAAT
>DASVRD010000090.1:0-64545 GCA_036388775.1 Pyrinomonadaceae bacterium
TGTGGTTTCAATTTTCTTATTTCTGTTTCTTCAACCAGACAATTTAGCTTTGACAGCTTCGCTGACGGCGCGTCCATCCGCATTTTTTCCGGCTAATTTCGGCATTACGGCTTTCATCACCGCGCCCATATCTTTCGCCGATGAAGCTCCGGTTTCGGCAATCGCATCAGCGACTGCGCGTTCGATTTCTTCGGCGGAAGCTGCTTGCGGCAAATATGTTTCGATCACGGCAAGCTCGGTTTTTTCCTTTTCGGCTAATTCTGCACGTCCGGCTTTTTCGTATTGTTCAATCGAATCGCGGCGCTGTTTGACCAGCGATTGCAGGATTTTCGTCGCTTCCTCGTCGGAAACTGATGCGCCCTGCTCTTTTTCCTTTTCGCGCACCATAATCGCGGCTTTGACCATTCTCAATGCCGAAGTCTTTTCCGCATCTCTCGCCTTCATCGCGGCGGTTAAATCAGTAATAATCTTTTCTTTTAAGCTCATTTTAAACTCCGTTTTAATAACAACAAGTTTACAGTTGACGGTTTAATTTCGGAAACTATCAACTATTAACTGACAACTATCAACCGTTTTGCAGGTATTTTTATGAATCAATCAAAAGCCGTCATCGTTTTTATGACCGCCCCGAATCGCGAAGAAGCTGAACGGTTGGCGGAAATTTTAGTCAACGAACGCCTTGCCGCGTGCGTTCAGATTTTGCCCGAAATCACGAGCTTTTATCATTGGCAAGGCAAAATCGAGCGCGACGCGGAAGTCCTGATTTTAGCCAAAACGACGATTGATAAATTCCTCGAACTCGAAAAGACCGTGCGCGAAAATCACGGTTACGAGGTGCCGGAGATCGTTGCCGTTTCGGCTGAAGCCGTTTCCGACGCGTATTTAAACTGGCTTATAAAAGAAGTGGAGAAATGAATTGTAAATCTGTTTGTGAACCCACATTATAAATTACCAATTCTTCTGCATTGTTATGAGAGTTTCTCTTCAAATCTGTACTGCAAATATGTTAATACGCCATTGACGATAATACCAATACCCAACATCATTCCAATTCGCCATAGGTGTGCCCAAATCGGTGCCGTTAAAAGGTTTGGATTCATAAAGAAAGCAATATAGAGATATATAATCATAGTTGCTACCATAAAACTGGCAAGCCCTGCCAGAAAACGATAGGTATAGTTGATTTCAGTTCTTTTTATTATCCAAAAAAATCCAATCACCAAAATTGCGTAAAGAACAAAACTCAATGCGCCATTCGTTGATACAATGAATCTTAGTATCAATAGACTCCCCATTGCTCCACCCCAAAACGTAGATAAAATGGGAAGGTTTTTCGGCTGATTAATCCAGTTGGTGATACTATGATCTTCTCTTTTTTCTAATTCATTTCCAGATACTAAATTCTTCATAAGTAGATATTTGCCCTTATCAATCATAAAGAGAAATGGGAGTATATTGGATTTGCAAGTAAAAATTAGTTGACCGCATAAATTGCGTAGATGACCTGAAATCAACACAACGGTCCACGGACTAGTACTGTTAATTCAGATTGATTTTATGTACATAATAGAAGGAAATATTTTTAATTGGTTTGATTCTGAATTTTCAAAAGCTCAAGACATTGAGATTTCCTACTCTTTTTTACATCACGCTTATATCATAACAATCGTACAATTTACAAATTTTCAGGGATAAATTTTGCCATATAGAAAGACATTACTGATTAATAATCGTCGCCGTTAAATTCAGGCAGATTTTCCTGACTTTTGACGATGAAATTTACGGCGTCCTGCGGCGAATCTGTCAGATGCAGCAGTCTTAAATCATTTTGGTCAATATTTCCGGCTTTGAGCATTGTTGTTGAAAGCCATTGAACGAGTCCCTGCCAGTATTGCGAACCGAACAGCACGACCGGAAAGTTACGGATTTTGTGCGTTTGAATCAGCGTCAAAGCCTCAAACAGTTCGTCCAAAGTCCCGAAACCGCCGGGCAAGATGATAAATGCGTTGCTATATTTGATAAACATCATCTTGCGGACGAAGAAATAATTAAACGACAATGATTTCGTTTGATACCGATTCGGGTTTTGTTCAAACGGCAATTCGATATTACAGCCGATTGACTGCCCGCCCGCTTCAAACGCGCCGCGATTTGCCGCTTCCATAATTCCCGGACCGCCACCCGTGATCACGGTAAAACCCTTTTGCGCAAGAAGCGCGCCCGTTTCGCGCGCCGCCGCATAAAACGGGTCTTTTTCGGAGGTGCGCGCCGAACCGAAAATCGAAACGCCGTTGCTGACATAAGCCAATTCGTCGAAACCGTCAACGAATTCGCCCATAATGCGAAACACGCGCCACGAAGCCGAAGGCTTAAAATCGTCTGCCTTCGGGCTTTGCAGCAGCTTTTCGTCCTGAGTCGCCGGTTTCTCTTCGTATTTCGCTTCGGCTTGTAATTGTGAGTCTGATTTTGTTTTTGCCACTCTTGCAAATGCGGAATGCGGAATGCGGAATGCGGATTTTGGGAAATCGAATGAATTTCAAACTTAATCAAAATTCCATTTCGTTCCGCATTCCGCATTCCGCATTCCGCATTCGTTCAAATTCCCATAATGTTGTAGCCGCAATCAACGTAAATAGTTTCGCCGGTGATTGCGCTGGATAAATTGCTGACTAAAAAAAGCGCGGTGTTGCCGACTTCGCGCTGTTCGACGCTGCGTTTCAAAGGCGCTTTTTCGCGGACGTGTTTGAGCATATCGGTAATACCGCTGCCGACGCCCATTGCCGCGAGCGTCTTGATCGGTCCCGCGCTGATCGCGTTGACGCGAATGTTTTCTTTTCCCAAATCTGCGGCGAGATAACGAGTCGAAGCCTCAAGAGCGGCTTTTGCAACGCCCATCACGTTATATTTCGAGACGACTTTTTCCGCGCCGTAATAAGTCATCGTCACGATGCTCCCGCCTTCGTTCATCAACGGGCGCGCGGCTTGCGCAAGCTGCGGCAGAGAAAACGCGCTGATTTCCATCGCCTTTAAAAACGCTTCGCGGCTGGTCGCGGCAAATTCGCCTTCGAGAGCTTCGCGCGGGGCGAAAGCGATTGAGTGAATTAGAAAATCGAGTCTGCCGAATTCGTTTTTGATTTTCTCAAAAAACGCCGCGACTTCTTCGTCATTCGTCACATCGCACGGCGCGATAATCGTGTCTGGCATATCGGCGGTCAATTTTTCGACGTTTTCTTTCAAACGCTCGCCCTGATAATTAAACGCAAGGCGCGCGCCATTTTCCGCGCACGCCCGCGCGCACGCCCACGCAATCGAGCGTCTGTTCGCGACGCCGAAAACGGCTCCGAATTTATTTTCCAACATCATTTTCAAACTCGCGTCTTTTCGTCTAAATTCATAAACGGAGTTCGCCCCTGTGAAAGCAAACTCCGTCAGAAACGAAAGAGTTTAACATACACACTGAAATTTTATGAACAGTGCGCGCCCGCTTGTTTTAATTGTCGAAGACGAAGAAATTCTGCGCTCGATTTTGCGGCGTCTGCTCGAAGACGCAGGTTATTCGGTGGCGACGGCGGACAGCGCCGAAGCCGCGCTTGAAATTTTTACGACCAACGCAATTGCCGTCACGCTGACTGATATTCGAATGGCTGGAATGGACGGGCTGGCGCTTCTTGATCAAATAAAAGCCGTTGACTCGGAAGCTCTCGTGATTATTATGACCGCGTTTTCATCGGTTGATTCGGCAATCGCCGCCCTCAGAAAAGGCGCTTACGATTACATCACAAAGCCTTTCGTCAACGAAGATTTGCTCCAAACCGTCAAAAACGCTCTGCGCCAGCACGAGCTTTTCAGCGAAAACCGCGCTTTGCGGCGCGAGCTTGATAAAAAATACAGTTTCGCGGAAATCATCGGCACTTCCGAAGCTCTGCAAAGCGTTTTCCGACTCGTTGAAAAAGTCGCCGCGACGAACACGAGCATTTTGATTCAAGGCGAAAGCGGCACGGGCAAAGAGCTAATCGCCCGCGCGATTCATCATCACAGCTCGCGCGCCGCAAAACCTTTTCTCGCCGTCAACTGCGGCTCGCTGCCCGAATCTCTGCTCGAATCGGAATTGTTCGGACACACAAAAGGCGCGTTTACCGGCGCTGTCGCCGACAAAAAAGGCTTGTTTCGTTCCGCCGAAAACGGCACGGTTTTTCTGGACGAAATCGGCGAGATTTCACAGGCAATGCAGGTCAGATTGCTTCGCGCCCTTCAAGAACACGAAGTCACGCCCGTCGGTTCGAGTCTTTCCATAAAATTCGACGCGCGGATTATTGCCGCCACAAATCGCGATTTGGAAAAGGCGGTCGAGACGGGAGATTTTCGTGAAGATTTGTTTTATCGCTTAAATGTAATTGAAATCTGGCTGCCGCCATTGCGAGAACGGCGCGAAGACATTCCGCTGCTCGTTCGCCACTTCATCAAAAAAATTGCCCGCGCGCAAAACGCGCCGGAAAAATCAATCGCTTCGGACGCGATGGCGGCGCTTGTCAGCTACAACTTTCCCGGCAACGTCCGCGAGCTTGAAAACGCTGTCGAACGCGCTTTCACCTTGAGCGGCGATGAAATTGACGCGGCAAGCCTGCCGCCGCGAATCAAAAACTCAGCCGCCCACGCTCTGCCAGTCCGTGACACCGAATCGTTTCGCCCGACGCTCGAAGAAATAGAACGACGTTATATTTTCGAGATTTTAAATTCCGTCAATCAAGACAAAACCGAAGCCGCCAACATTTTAGGCATTGATTTATCCACGCTTTACCGCAAATTGAAACGCTACGATGTTGTTTAAAATAAAAAGTCTGGGTTTAGACCGCTATTCGGAAATGGTCGCGCATCGAATTTGATGAACACAACGGCGCGGTCGAAAAAATAATCGCACTGGCGATTGAGGCTGCAAAACGCAACGGCAAGAAAATCGGCATCTGCGGACAAGCGCCTTCGAATTACCCGGAATTCGCCGAGTTTCTCGTTGAACGCGGAATCAACTCGATTTCGCTCAATCCTGATACGGTTATTCAAACAACGCAGACTATTTTGGAAACCGGGACAAGATTGAAGAGCTGAACCAAAACAATTTATAACAGTTGAACAAAGATTTAAGTGGTAATATTTTTGAGTCAAGAATATGGCTAACTTTCAACTTCGGCTCGTTTACATAGATTTTCAAGCTGTCACAATGAATAATTTGTTACTTAGCAGACTTCCATTTCAGCATAGGGCACGACTTTTTCCTTAATGACCATTTCCTTTTGACACTCTATATTCGGTATCTCTTTTCCTCCCTCGTCTTTTCTCGTACTTATTTTTATATCTGTTACTTCTAATGTAAATTTAGTTACAGTAATTTCACTGTATTTGGCAACAAACTCGTCGAGTTTGTTCTTGTCGCCGACACACATAGTTTTAGCAATTTCAGAAAGATCGCTTTTTTCTCTATTTAAAATTTGGTTACCGTTTGACAGCCCAATTAATTCTTCGTATTTTTTATCAAATCGAAAAAATCCGCTTTCATCAGCTTGAGAGCTGTCTATTTTAAGATTATTTTTCTTTAATACGATTTTGTATCGGTTCAAACAGGATGTATTCTCTTTATTCTTTCTAATAAGTTTGCCCCAAACCCGTTTAGCAATATGCCCTTTCTCCTGATGATAATTTTTTGCCAACACAATATACTGCAAGCAAACATCACTTGCTTCAGATAATGCCTGTATAAATAGTTTAAAAGTTAGGATAAAGGACGTAATAATAACAAGCAAAGTTGGCAGCGCCCAATTTCCGCCTAACATTGGCGTTTTAATCTCCCAAATTGACACAAGAGTTAATGCTGATTTTGATTCAGGTAATGCGCTAATTAACCAATAAACATTTGTTAAAGCATAAAGAAGAAAGTAAAAGCAGGTTATTTGATTAAATTTAACAAAGCCATAAGTATTATTTAAAAACTCTCTATCATCTTTATTAAGCGAGTATAGTAATTGGTCAAAGTCCCAATTTTCCAAATGCCATCTCCAGCGCTGATACCATTGCTCCTGCTCATTAGGTTTTTTGAAGCAGAAATAGATGTGTAAAATTGGTTTCTCAGCTTTTTTATACATCCATTCCACGATGGGTGAAATAATATAACCAAGGATGCCTCCGCTGACTATTAATCCTTCTACTCCGATTTGTCTTGATATGACGGGAAAAAACGGAACGAATAAACAAACTGCTATCACAGAAGGAAAAGTTTTTTGAAAAAAATCCGAAAGCGATAATGAAGGCGCACTGATGACTGACATAATTTAACCTCTTGTAAAATGTATTCAGTTCTCATCTGACGACTCACTTATTTCTTGAAACGCCGCGATTTGTCTAACTTCAGTTTCTCGCTCAACAATAGTTCTCAAAAGGCATCTATGCATAGCATGTTCCATAACTCTCATTCGCTCTTGCGGGACGAATCCAGCCTGAATTCGATAACCCTCTTTTATATTATTAATCGTAATTTTTCTACTCTTGTTTTTTTTAGCTTGATCAATTCCAAACGAAAAGAGTCCCTGTACTACCAAATTTACCTGGTCTGAATCAATCACGTTTTTTTCCAAGGCTTTTTTGACAACCTTTGTAATCCCATTTTTTGCGCTTGGGTACACGGTTAAGTTTTTGTTTTGAATGGCTTTGCCGCTTTTTTCTACGATTTGAGCGACATAACTTTTGCGGTGTGCGAATCTCAATCTTGCTGAACTTTTTCTTGACATTTTTTAACCTCTCCTTAATCCATTAACAGCTTTGCACGGTTTAATCCTGCTTGATAGGACAGGTCAAAATCTGTCTGCAAAAGCCGACACGGCATTAATGAAAATTCATCGTTAAATCAAATACTCTATTTTACTTTGAAAGGGCATTGATATAGTTGCCTCAGATGATGTTAGATAATGTTTATCACTCTTCCTTAATAGAGAATGAAATGATTTGAATCTGGGCGACAACGTACATTACTCTAAGTCTCAATTAAGTCAACTGTATTTTTGCTGTTATTTTGAGTTTTCACCTCTTACTAATTAACGCACCAAAAAGGAATGAAAACTATCATCATCAGATATTTTTCATTCCTTTTATGTATTCCTCAGCCAAATTAAAGATAGAAAGGTGCGACGTTAAAAGTTCGTTTCTGGATCAAGTATATTAACGCCTTTTATTTCCTCGCTCATTTTGACGATTCGCATATTTTCCTGGACTTCGGTTCGACACGAGAGCACGGGTTTTTCAGCGCTTCCGTTATCAAGCCAGACCTGACAGTTCGTACAAGTCCCGTTCCAGCAGAATTCGCCAATTGAAATTGAGTCGAGCGCGAGAAACTGAAAACAGCGGAGGAGCGTATTATTCTCCGGCACTTGCCGGATTTCGCCGCAGATTTCGATGGAAATTAGTTTTTCGTAAGGCTCGAAGATGTCCGGTTCGGTCGTCACGCGAGCGATTCTAGCACGAAAATATTTTCACAAAGTTTTTTTTGCTGTTAAACTTTTCGTTAAGGAGTCGTGAGAAAAATGTCTTTAGTAATGTACATCAAACCGGGCTGCCCGTATTGCCAGCGCGCCCGCGATTATTACAACGAGAACAACATTTCGTTCGTCGAGTATGACGCGGAAAACGACAGCGCGCGGCGCAAAGAAATGTTCGGCTTTTCGGGCGGCGACCCGACCGTTCCGTGTATTGTCGAAAACGGAAAATTCGTGCAATCGGGCTGGGGCGACCCGCCGCGCGGCTGAACGGTGAGCGTTGATTAGCCGACAGTTTGTCGGCTTCGCTTATTTGGGCTACAATTATCGTTTTTCGCGCGGCAATCTAAAATCTGAAATCGCATATCTAATTGGCGTATGATTGGCACGGAGCTTCATCATTATCGCATCACGGAGAAAATCGGCGCAGGCGGACAAGGGACGGTTTATAAAGCGGTTGACACCCGTCTCGGGCGAGCCGTCGTCATCAAAGTTCTCCCGCCCGAATTAACGGCTAAAACCGCCAATCTCAAACGCTTTGAGCGCGAAGCGCAGCTTGCCTCGCAGCTCGACCACCCGAATATCTGCACAATTTACGACATCGGTCACTTCGAAGATATGCATTACATCGCAATGCAGTACATCGAAGGCAAAACCGTGCGCCATCTTGTTGACGGTAAACCGCTCGACCTTAAAAGCGCGCTTTCAATTGCGATTCAGGTTAGCGACGGTTTGGCTTATGCGCATTCGCGCGGAATTATTCACCGCGACATCAAGGCGGGAAACGTAATCGTCACGCCGCAGGGACAAGCCAAGATTCTGGATTTCGGTCTGGCGAAATTAATCGAAGAAGAACCCACGCCGCACGGAGTTGACCGCTCGGATTTAACCGAAGTCGGCGTGCCTTACGGAACTGCGACTTACGCCGCGCCGGAACAAGCGCGCGGCGAAAAAGTTGATCATCGCGCGGATATTTTCTCGACCGGCGTTTTGCTTTACGAAATGCTCGCCGGAATCTGGGCTTTTCAAGGCAAAACCGTCGTCGAAGTCCGCTATGCGGTAATGCACAACGAACCGGTGCCGATTGCGGATATGCGAAAAGACGCCGTACCGCCGCGAATTCAGCAGATTTTGGACAAAGCTCTGGCGAAAAATCCGCGCGACCGTTATCAAAAAATCGTTGATTTACGCGACGATTTGCGCGGAATTTTGCAGGAAATCACGGGCTATGCGGCGATGACCGGCGAAATGTTTCGCCCACGCCACGCACCCGGCGAAAACACGAATCCGCTTTTCCGCGCATGGAATTGGATTAAACGCGGCAACAGCACAAAATCAAAATCGCCCGAAACTTTTACGCCGCAGACGAGCGTGAATCAAAGTCAATTCCCCTCGCGGCGCGACAGCTCGTCGGATTTTACGATTACCAGCCTCGGTGACCGCGACAAGAAAACAATCGCCATTTTGCCGTTTAAAAATTTGAATGGCGACGGCGCATCGCAGTTTTACGAATTTTCTCTGGCGGATGCCGTGACGACCGAGCTGGCGCAATTGCGCTCGCTCGTCGTTCGCCCGTCGTCCGTTATCGCCAAATATCAGGGCAAAGACGTTGACCCGCGCGAAGCCGGGCGCGAAATGCAGGTTGAAGCGGTTTTGAGCGCCGGGTTTTTAAAACAGGGCGACCGAATGCGCGTCACCGCGCAGCTTCTCAACGTTGAATCCGGCGAAATTCTCTGGAGCGACCGGATTGATTCGGATGCCAGCGATATTTTCGGCGTCCAGGACATTATCGCCGAGCGAATTTTGAAAGGCTTGCAGCTCGAACTGACGACGAACGAACAGGAAAAACTCGGTCGCCGACCGACCGAAAACGCCGCCGCTTACGAGGAATATTTGCGCGGGCGCGACAATTTCGGGCGTTTCGTCTTTCAAACTCTGGCGCTCGCCGATTGCGAAGCCGCAATCGAAAATTTCAAGCGCGCGATTGAACTAGATTCAAAATTCGCCAACGCGCATTCCGGTCTCGGAGCGGCTTACGCCAACCGCGTTTTTAAAGGAATGGGCGATCACAAGGATTTCGACCGCGCCGAAGCCGCTTTTTCACACGCGATTCAGCTCAACCCGGATGTCGTCGAAGCGCGCGTTTTAATGGCGTTTATTTATCTCTCTCGCGGCGAGAAAAAGAAAGCGCGCGCCGAGCTTCAACGTTTGCAAGCGCAATTTCCCAACGAAGCGCCGCTTTATTTTGCAAAGGCGGTTTTGCACCGGCTCGACGGCGAGTACGAAAAAGCGATTCGCAGTTGGGACAAATTAGAAAAATTAGACCCGGCGGCGAAAGTCGTCGCGGGCTACAACCGCGCCCGAATTTACGCTTATATGGGCGACAACGAGCGCGCTCTCACAGAATTAGACCGCGCCGAACAAATCGAACCTGATCATCCGCTGATTAAGATTTTCCGCGCCCGCATTTTGTTTTATCACGGCGAAGTTCAGCAGGCGATTGCACAGATGCGCGATGTTTTGGGGAAAAATCCGCATCTCGAAGGAATGCGCCCGATTTTGGGAATTCTGCTCGCTTCGCAAGGCGAAACGAATGAAGCGCGCGAACAATTAACTCCGCGCGCTCTGCAAATGGCTGAAGCTGATTTCGATATGGCTTATTGGACGGCTTCGACTTATGCGCTTTTAGGCGAAAAAGACGAAGCGTTTCGCTGGCTCGAACAGGCGATCAATTTAGGCAACGAAAATCACGAATGGTTCGACCGCGACCGCAACTGGGACAGCTTGCGAGACGATGAGCGTTTTGTCGAACTGATGCACCGAATCGAAGAAAACGCTTAATTTATTTGGTCATTTCGACAATCCGAATCGAAGCGTAATAATCGAGCGGTTTGATTGTCTGCAAAACTTTTCGGTCAAATTTTCTGAGCGGACGCAGGAATTTTTCGTTTGCGGTAAAAAGCTCGGTCAAATTCAAATACGGCAAAGCGAAAGCGCGCGATTTGTAGCCGGAAAAATCTTGCGCAAACGTTTTTAACTCATCATCGGTCAGCGGTCTTTCATAAGGCGACAAATCCGGTTGTTCATACGGAATCAAATTTCTCACGAACCACACCAATTTTGAATTTCTGACCGGCTCTTGAAAAATAGCGCGTCCGCCTTTTTTCAAAACCCGAAAAACTTCTTTTGCCGCGAGCGGCAAATCCAAATGATGCAAAATCGCCATTCCGAAAACCACGTCAACCGATTCGTCCGCCAACGGAATGTCATGAGCCGAGCCGGTGAAAAATCGAACGGCGTCGTTTAAATTGTTCACTTCGAGACGCTTTCTGGCGACCTTGATGGATTCGGTTGAAATATCCATTGAAAAAACATCCGCGCCGTGCCGCGCCAACAAAATCGTATTCTCGCCGTTGCCGCAGCCGAAATCCAAAACTCGCCGCCCGCGCACGTCGCCAAGAAGATGATAAGCGTATTCGAGATAATAAGCCGTATCGGCTGGCGGATCGAGATAACGCGCAATCTGCATTTCATCCGCTTTTAAATTGGCAGCGTCCTGATGCTGCGCCTCCGCATTGCTGCGCTCGATCTCGACGCGCTCCCATTTTCTTAATTCTTTATTTTCACTCGTCAGCATCGCTTTATTCATTATGTACTTAATAAATTGTCAAAGAAAGCGGTTTCATAATTATTTGATTCTCGTTTTACTCTTGAATCGCATAATCTATGAGAGAACAACCGTCAACCTGAAAAAGAGTTACTTTTTCGCGCGGAGCAAAAAAATCTTTTTCGAGATTTATCCGACAGCCTTTGTCTTTCAAAATTTTCGAGGCTGATTCCGTTTCTCTCCAAGCGCTGCCGCGAACAACTAATTGGAAACTTTTTTCCTTGATTTGATCGGCATTACGAACGATTTCGACTTGAAATTTGTCCGCCCGGTTCAAATAAAATCGAAGCGGTAAATCAACAAACGATTCAAACACATAGATTTTATTCGGAGCTTGATTTCCCTGCTCAATCGCGTGGGTAACTTCGCTCCATTTTATCTTTCCGGTTTCCGATGAAAATTGATAAACGGCGGTCGTCAACGCCCAAATCAGAATAAAAGCGGGAAAAATCCGGCTGTATCTCGACAGCGGCAATTCGGACGCGCTTTTTACCGCGAGAAGCAGATAAGGCGCGGCGGAAACTATCAAATAACGCTCTTCCCAGATTGATTTCGGGAGCAGATTACTGAGCAGAAAAACCAGCAAAACCGGCGCGAAAGCGAAGAAAAATAAAAAGCTCCAAGTCTCTTTCAAATCCGCTTGCCGCCGCACGCGCCAACTCCAAATCAAAATCGGCAATCCGAAAACGCACATCCCGATTAAAGTTGTATGCGCCGCCCCGATTCCGTTTAAAGTTGCGTAAAACCAAATCAATTCACGAAAACCGGGTCGCGTCAGCCAGTCGAGATTTTCAAAATTCTCTCTTTGACTAACCGCTTGAATTACCGTCAATGCCCACGGAAGAAATAATAAAAATATCGGCAAAACGCCGAACAAAAATTCTTTCAGCCGGTTTCTCCGCCGAACGATTAAATAAAAACATTCCAGAGAAATTATTAACCAGCCGAAATAATGCGTAAAAACCAGAAGCGAATTAACGATGCATAAAGCAATTAAAGTGTTTTGGGACTTTGCGCTCGAACGATTAAATTTAGCAAATAACCACAGCGACGAAAGCGTCAGAAGTTGAACCAGCCCGTACATCCGCAAATCGAATGCATAGTCGAGAAAAAAACCGTTCACCGCGATTAAGACAACCGCAACGCTTGATTCAAAAAGCGTTAGGTTTAGCTGGCGGCAAAGAAGATAAAGCGGCAAAAGCGTCAGAATCGAGACGATAATCGGAAACAATCGCAGCCACGCGACCGACTCGCCGCCTAATAAAATCCAGCTTTTGAGCAAAATGTAAAACAGCGGCGGATGCACGGCGTCGTTGATTAACGCGGCAAACATCGCCGTCCAATCGAGCCGCGCGGTAAAAACGCTGAACACTTCGTCAGACCACAAATCATTTCCGGCAAAATTCCCCACTCGCAAACCGGCATATAAACCGATTGCGAACAAACAGAAAAGAATTTTCTGCCAGTAAAGTTGTTTTTCTTTTTCACCCAAGGCTTTTTGTTTCCAGGACTATTTTTTCAAAACGCAGAAAGTCGCTTTTGTAAAATATTCTTCAGCGAGCGGAATTTGCGAGAGCTTGCCTAAATAACGCCCGAATCGGAATGTTTTTCCGCCGAAACCGATGTTTTCAAGCTGCAAAATTTGGAAAGGCGTTTTTTTGATGATGCTTCTGAACCGGCGAATTGTAATGTGATTTAAAAATTCGCGCCATTTCGCTTTGTCCAGATACGGATTCGGTTTGCGCTCGCCGGTTTTTTCGTCCAAATAATAACAGGCGACTTGATAATCGGGCGATTCGTAAAGATGCGCGGCGACTTCGAGCAGCGTCTCCATCGAAAAAACGGCGTTTGCCCACGGAAACGGGATAATGTCTTCGAGATGCGAGCCGTAAGGTCCGTAAAAGGCTTGAAAATGGATAAAAAACAAACCGCCGGGACGCAAAATCCGATGACATTCGGCAAAAAGCTCGGACGGTTTGCTCAAATGCTCGACCGTATCAATCGTGTAAATTATGTCAACGCTGGCGTCCGGCAAAGGAATCGCGTCGGGCGTTGATTGCACAAATTTAATTTTATCCCCGAATGTCTCTCTACCGATTTCCAGAGCTTCGGCGTTAATATCAGCGCCGACAGCCGTAAAATTTTCTTTTTGCAAAAAGCTGTTGAGCAGATAGCCTTTATTACAGCCCAAATCCAAAACGGTTTTTCCTTCAAACGAGGTAAAAGGTTTGAAAAGCTGCACGTATTCTTCGATTTGCTCGACGCGGTCTGCAACCCAGTTTTCCATTGTGTCAAACCGCGTAATTTCCGCTTTGCGAAAACCGAAACGCTTTAAAGAACCTGTCAGAAAGAGTCTGGAAACGGCGAGACAAGCGTTTGCGCCGACGCCTGAAACAGGCGGCGCGGGCGATTTTGCCGGCGCTGTATTTTTAATTTCGGAAACCATTTTATTTATTCACCGCAAGCTGCGCCGAAGTTTCCACTCCGGCGATTGTTTTGTTTAATTGGGCGAAATCGCAGCCGTAATCTTTTCCGGCATCGGCTTTTCCTTTATATCGGCTTCCGGTTTTCAAGCTGTAATCTCCGGCTCGAAAATTCGTGAAACCGACATCGGGAAAAGTCATCGCCGGGAAATTGCGCGGCGGAATCAACATCGAATCGGCTGCAACTCCGCGATTATTGACGATCACATTATTGATAAACGTGCTTCCGGGCAGATGTTTTCCAAGCATCGAAAGGCTGACGCCGCCTTCGTTGCCAAACAAACCGTAATCGTTGTGCGGGAGAATG
The DNA here is from genome assembly GCA_036388775.1 of Pyrinomonadaceae bacterium. Lineage (GTDB taxonomy): Bacteria > Acidobacteriota > Blastocatellia > Pyrinomonadales > Pyrinomonadaceae > JALZCH01. The sequence continues at coordinate 13,975 of DASVRD010000090.1, forward strand.
TTGTAGCGGAAAATGAAACGCGCGTTCGGCTCGCCGTGCGCCGTAATCATATTTCCGTCGTTAAAAACCGTGTTATGCGCGATTTCTACATCTTCCGTCCCGGCTAACTGAACAAAGTAACCGCCGCCCGAATTGTTGCCCCATTTGACCGAATCAATATCCGTAATCAAATTATTGACGACTCTCACACGCTTCATTCGCTGGCTTTTAAAATTGTCGTCCGTGCCGAGTAAATTTATCGCCGCGCTCGCGCGCCGGATGATGTTGTCGCGGATTTCAATGTCCTCAATCGTGCTCCAGGGCGCTGTTCCGTTTTGATTTCTGACGGTCAAACCGACGGCGATGCAATCGAAACAATTTTCGATAATGTTGCCGACAATCTGCACTTTACGGGCGTTTTTAATTTCGAGCGTGTATTTCATCGTCGCCCGCCCGCGCCACTCCTGAGGTTTGGTGATCAAGTTATTGCGAAGCTCAATATCAGTCGGCACTAAATCTTTAATGCTCGGATCGCCGCCGCCAAACAGCACGTTTTCGCCGCCTGCTTCGATATGATTATTGATGATTTTAAAACGCCCGACGCCGTTCCAGCTCGCAATCGCCTGCGTTTCGTCCTGCTCCCCGGCAAATCCGGCGATGTAAGAATTTTTTATTACCGTGTCCGAGTTATTTAAAGCAAAACCGCGCCGCGCTTTATTCAAGGCGTCAACGTGAACATACACGCGGTCAAATTCAAAATGATGGGGAAACTCTTCGAGTTTTTTGTAACCGTCCGAGCCGAGATCAAGCAGGTTGTAAACGTAATCGCCTTTTGACGAAAACTCGACGCCGACAAAGCGATAATGATGCGCGCGCGGCGCGGTCGTTATCACCGGAACGCCTTTGCCCGGCGACAGAATTTTCGGCATCAGCGCGGCTTGTTCGGGTTTGACGCGAACATTTTCCGGCAATTCCGCCGCGCGCGAAGATTGAATCGTGACGACGCCCTCGCCTTCTTTATTCGGCAATTCAAACGAGCCGACAAATTCCGCGCCCGCTTCGAGAACGATTGTGTCGCCCGGACGCGCTTGATTCAAAGCGGTTTGAAAATTTCCGCCCCGACGAACGTTGATAATTTTTCCGGCAAATTCAAGCGGCGTTTCAGCTTCGACCGCCGTTTGTTTGATAAAAAAAGTCGCTCCCGCTCCCGCTATTGTCAGCACGAGCAAAGCGAGCAAAGAAAAGCGCAAAATGTTTTTCCGGCGCTGCTCCGCCTGCCACCGGCGTCTGCCTTCCGACGGCGATGTTGAAACGCCGAACAAGCCTTTGATTGCGGATTGCGGATTGCGGATTGCGGATTTTTCTCTCATCTCTTTCGATTCCTCGCCGTATTAATTGATGAAACTACTATTGCGACAATCTGATTGCTTTCGTCTAAAAGTTCCGTCACTAACGCGGCTTTAACCAAATTTGTATCAATTAACATTTCAATCCAATAGGCAGATTCGTCCGCTTCTTCTTCAACAATCCCCATTTTTGCAATAAAATCAGCATTAGACCGCGCTCGGCTCGCGGCTCGGTAATTCGCTCCAACCGATGTCCCGCAGCGTAAAAGCTGATTTCCGATAACGCGCGCCGTAGGCGTGTTCGGCAAACTTTCCACTAGTTTTATAACTCTTAAAGCAAAAGTCCGCGTTCTGCGTTTCATTTCTTCCGCGTTCACTTTTGACAACCCCCAGAGTAAAACTAATCCGCAATTCGCAATCCGCAATCCGCAATTTTTTGCGATGAAAGCGCAAAAACAAACTCGTTACAGCCCAAACCAACTGCTTTGCATTTTAATTTCGTTAATGTAAAACCGCGCGATTTGTAGAATTCAAAGATTTCTTCGGGCGCGGCGTATTCATAAGGCAATCCGCCGACCCAATCAATGACATCGCGCCAGCGGTTCATTCCGCGGCTCGATTGGTATTGCGTCCACGAACGAACGTAATTTTGCGGCTTTAACGAAACAACGGCGCGTGACAAGGTTTTAAATTCTTCCGGCGCAATTGTCAATGCGGCAAATGCCGGGCGCAAAATTCGAGGCAATTTGTTGTAAGTTTGTTTAATCCAGAGCCAGCGCTCGGCTTGGCTGCCGGTGTCGTTATAAATGGCGATGAAAAGTTTTCCGTTTTCTTTAACCGGAATCGCCGCATTTTCGAGCGCCCGCCACATTTCGCCGGTGTGATGAAGAACGCCCCACGAATAAACGATGTCGAATTTGCCCAGGCTTTCGACGTAATCTTTATCGAGCGCCGAGCCTTCTTCGATGTGCCAATCGGCGTCGTTCGCAAAATAACGGCGGCGCAATTCCTTTGTGCAGCCGACCGAATTCGGATCGTAATCAAACGAAAAAACCGTTGCGCCCAGACGCCGCGCTGCAAGCGAAAAAAGTCCGCTGCCCGAACCGATGTCGAGGAAAGTTTTGCCCGTTAGAGTTTCGACTTCGAGCATTTGTTTGAGCGAGTTTTCGGCTTCGATGATGCGCTCTTCGTTTAAAATTTCCAGAAAACGCGCCCAATTTTTCCCGAACTCAAAACGCTCGCCGCTTTCGATTTCCGCAGCGTGTCCCGTTTTGCGTGTTTGTTTTTCGATTTGACCGACCAGCATAAATGATTTGAAGAAAACTGTTGTCGTTTCAATAAAATAACCAATAATAAACAAACTTCAGATATTCGCCCGCAACATCTCTCCAGCCTCTCGGCGAGAGCCACCAAATCTGCGGGAGCGGAGTTTGCTGCCCGACGGGCGGCGATTCGATTCCGAATTCGATGTTTGCATTTTGTTCCGCTGCGACTTTTTCAAAAACCCACAGCGTTCGCCGCGAATGATAACCGGAAGTGACCAGTAAAATCGAATGCAAATTGCGCTCTCTCGCCATTCGGACGAGCAAAACCGCTTCGTCGCGCGTGCCTTCGACCGTTTCCGGCAAAACTTCGATTGCTTCCGCCGAAACGCCCTGTTTCGTCAATTCTCTTTGAGCCAATTCCCAGTAAAACGGATTTCGCCCATCTTTCCGCGACCAACCACCTTTTAACCCGTCATTTGTCAAAAAGATTTTCGGCGATTTTCCCGCGTGAAATAGTTCTGCCGCTTTGTCCGTTCGTTCAACAAAAGTCGAGCTGCCGCCCAAAACCAAAATCGCGTCCGATTTCTCCAAAGGCTTTACGACAATCAAATGCTCAGCCGCAAACCATGCGAAAACAAACCAAATTACCGGCAAAAGAATTAAAATTCGCAGCCCAAATTTCGTCTTCGGTTTTAATTCCGCATTCCGCATTCCGCATTCCGCACTCGAACGATTTGTCTTAATTCTTCGACGCGCGCTTCCCAGCTTTCGCTTTTTACCGAATCGCTTTTTTCCCGCGAAACGCCGGGATTTTCGAGCGCAATTTCTATTTGCCGGATAAAATCTTCGTGCGAATATCCGATTAAACAATTTCCCAAAATCTCAACTTCAGGAATCGCAGTTGAAACAACCGGCAAACCGGCGGCAAGGTATTCTCGCACTTTCAAAGGATTTGCGGCGAGCGTCAATTCCGAAATCTCAAACGGATTCAAAGCGACATCAAAACCTTTACAAAAAGCGGGCAAATCGGCATAAGGCTTGCGCCCTAACAGATGAACGTTTGGCAAACCATCTAAAATCTTAATTTTCCGTTCGGCGTCAACCGAAACTTTCCCGATTAAAACAAGCGAGCCGTTTTTGAAATGTTCGGCAGTCTTTCTGAGCAATTCGTAATCAACCCAATCCGCCAGCAGCCCGTGAAAACCGATAATCGGGTGCGGCAAATCTCTGATTTCCGAAGGAACTTCGGTTTCGTCTTTTAACGCCCGCGAAAAATGACGATAATCAACTCCGTGTCGAATCAAAACCGTATTCGGATTAAATCGCTTTTTATCGGCGAGCAGTTTTTCCGCCGAAACGATGACCAAATCCGATTTGCGAAACAATTCGTTTTCGATTTGCTTCAAACCATCGGTCGCGCCCGTAAAAGCCGTGTATTCGTCAACGCAATAATAAATGAGCAAATCTTCTCCCAGTTTTCCCGCCACCATCCCGGCAGCCGGATTAAAAACTATGTTCACAGGCTTTTGAAACCGCAGATTTTTCATCGCCCGCTTTATCTGCGCGAGCAAAAACTTTTGATTAAATCCTCTCACTGCGGAGTTTCCGTAAGCCGGAATCGTCAGCGGATTCATCACAAAAATATTCGGTTCGACTTCTTTAACTTTTTCGGTAAAAGCCGTGAGTTTTTTGACGATACGCGAGAAATCTTTTTTAGCGACGGTCGGCATCCGGTTGGCGATTGAATTTATCCACAAAATGCGATTTTCACGCGCCAAAACGCGGACAATATGAGTTTTTGAAAGCGGATCGCCCGACCAGTCGTGCGAAAAACAAACAATGTCGCGCCCGCGCAAAACATCGGCAGTTTTCGGCAATATTTTTTCCGCAACTTCTACCATAATTTTTCGCCTTCAATGAATTGCCGCTGCCAGATTTCAAAGTTAATCAAAAACCACATTCGCTCATCGTGATTTTCGCCCGCATTGTGACGATTGACTATTTCACGAACAAAATCCGCGTCGAAAATCCCGCGATTTAAAGCGCGTTCGGACAAAACGAATTCATCAACGACCGAACGAAATGCGCCGCGCAGCCAATTTCCTAACGGAACGGGAAAACCCATTTTCTTTCTGGTCAAAATTTCATCGTGCAAAACGCCGCGCATCGCTTCGCGCAAAATCCATTTTGTCGTTTTGCCGCGAATCTTAAATCTTTCCGGCAGACGCGCGGTAAATTCAACCAGCTTATGATCGAGAAAAGGAACGCGCGATTCAATCGAAGCCGCCATACTCATTTGATCCTGCTTCATCAAAAGCTCGTGCAGATAAGTTTTCGTGTCGGCGTAAAGCAGTTTGTCGAGCAGGTTATCCGCGTCCGTGTCATTTAAATAATCTTTCAAATTTGAATAAGGATTTGTCTCGAAAATTCGCGTTTTCGTTTCTTCAGACAAAAGCTGTTCCTGCATTTTTCTAGGGAAAACCGCGAAATTGTCGAAATAAAGATTTTCCAAATCCGAAGGCAAATTTAAAAACGTGCGCGACAGTTTGTTTTTGACCGCAAAAGGCAAAGTCCCGATTCCGCTTTGAACCGCCGAACGCAGACGGCGCGGTGCAAACGATTCGTAATTTTCGCCGAAAGCGAGATTGAGCAAAGTTTTTCTGTAACGCCCGTAACCGCCCAAAAGCTCGTCGCTTCCCTCGCCCGTCAAAACGACTTTGACGTGTTGCTGCGCCAGTTTGGAGACAAAATAAAGCGGCACGCTCGCCAGAAAACCAATCGGCTCGTCCTCGTGCCAGACTAATTTCGGCAAAACATCGAAAAATTCCTGTGGCGAAACAGTGATCTCGTGATGATCGGTTTTAAATTTACGCGAAACCAGACGCGCGTATTCAAGCTCGTTGGCTTCCCGCTCGGCAAAAGCGACCGAAAAAGTTTTGATCGGTTCTTTGACGAGCGTCGCCATTTCCGCCGCAATCGCCGACGAATCAATTCCGCCCGACAAAAACATTCCCAGCGGAACATCAGCCATAAGTCGCAACTCGACCGATTTTCTAAAAAGCCCGCGCCATTCCTCAACCAAATCCCGTTCATTTTTAACTTCAATTTTGGGCTGAAACAAAACATCCCAGAATTTTTTGATTCGGATTTCGCCGTTTTTCCAAATCAAAAAATGACCGGGCAGCAGACGTTTAACGTTGCGAAAAAGAGTTTCTTCGCCCGTCGTGCCGTGATTCGCCATTTGATCCGGCAGCGCGGCGAAATTTATTTCGGGTTTGATTCCGGCTTCAAACAGCGATTTTATTTCCGAAGCGAAAAACAAAGAGCCGTTTTCCAAGACATAATAAAGCGGTTTGACGCCCAAACGGTCGCGCGCCAGCAGCAATTCCTTTTTCGCCGAATCCCAAATCGCAAACGCGAACATTCCGCGCAGAAATTCGACGCACGACGCGCCGTGTTCTTCGTACAAATGCAGAATCGTTTCGGTGTCGCAGTGAGTTTTATAAACGTGACCTTTTTGGACTAGCTGGTCTCGAAAATCCGCGTGATTGTAGATTTCGCCGTTAAAAACAATTTGCAGAGAATTGTCTTCGTTCGTCATCGGCTGAAAACCGGCGGAAACGTCAACAATCGCCAGACGGCGATGCGCCAACCCAATATTTCCCGAAACGAAAATTCCGGCGTCATCCGGTCCGCGATGAAGAATCGCGTCGCTCATCCGCCGCAAAACGGATTCGTCAATTCTGCGCCGTGATTTTTCGGAAAAAGCTATTCCAGCGATGCCACACATAAATCAATTACGAATTACGAATTACGAATTACGGATTGTGGTTTGTTGATTGAAGCGCTCTGTGATGCCATTTCTTTGTTTAAAAGCTGTTCGTAAATCAGAATTACCGCGTCAATGTTGCTCCAATTATCGGATTTGTTCGTTTTTTGTTTTTTACCTTTGCGCAAAACCGTCAAAATCGTTTCGGTCAAATTGTCCGCGTCGCCGATTTTTATCAGGCGAACGCCGCCCGGACGCATTTTATTATCAGTTGCAATAACCGGAGTTTCGAGGAAAAGCGCCTCGCGAATTGAAATCGCGTCGCCGTCAAACAGCGTCGTGCGAACGAGCGCGTCCGAGCGCTTGATCAAATGTAAAATCGTCTCGTGCGGCACGTCGCCCGCGAGCATAATGTTTTCGGCGTAATCGGTCGCGGCGATTTCGCGTTTTAATTCCGATTCAAGCTCTCCCGAACCCGCAATCAGCAAACCGCAGTTTGGAAATTCTTTTAAAACATTTTTTAAAACCCGAATCTGCAAGCTCAAATCGTAATGCTTTTCCAAGCTCGCGGCGGCGAGCAAAACGTGCGAATGATTTTGGAAAAAGCGTTCGATTTCTGCGGGAATTTCAGCGTTTGGATTGGGCTGGCGATGAAAGTGCGGCGCGATGATTTCGATTTTTTCCGGGCGCACGCCGTAACGCAAAAAAAGATTGCGTATTTCTTCATTGACGGCGATGATTTTATTCAAACGACGTACGGCAATTCCGCGAAAACTGAATTTATTTGCGCGTTTTCCTTCTTCCGAAGAAGCAAAACCGCCGGAGTGAAAAGTCAAAACAGTTTTCTTTCCCGGCAAAACGCCGCAGACAAAAGCCAGAAGCGCGAGACGCCCGGTAAAATCTCCGCCGAAATGCAGATGAGCGATGTCGAATTTTAAGTTGAAAAGCAGTTTGAATAATTCCTTCGCGTTTTTCGGGTGATAAACGCTCGCTTGCGGTTTGATTTCGCTCGAACGGGCTATCGCAATTGTTTGGCAATCGTGTCCGAGAAAGCGCAAACGCTCGACTATCGCCGAAAGATTTGCTTGAACTCCGCCGTGCGGCGGCGGAACCGGACCTAATTGCAAAACGCGCATAACGAAAGCTGTGTGAAAGCGAGGTTAGAAATCTCTACGACGAAACAGTTTCGTCAGTTGTAGAATCTTACGGTTTTTGCCGTTGTGTCAACTTATTTTCCCGATAAAACTTGGTTGTAAACTGCGATTGTGTTTTCAAGCTGAGCTTCGACTGAGAATCTTGCCTCGACAATCTCGCGTCCCCGCGCGCCGTACTTTTTGGCTGTTTCGGGATTTTCGAGCAAAAACAAAATCCTTTCCGCCATTTTCCGGTCGTCGTCAGATTCGATGAGAAAACCGTTTTCGCCGTCGAAAATCACTTCCGCAGCGCCGCCGACCGCCGTCGCCACGACCGGGCGCGAAGCCGCCAGATATTCGAGAATCGCATTGGAAAAACCTTCGGCGCGCGAAGCAAGAACGCAGACTTCGGAAACTGCCAGCAATTCGGGGACGCGCTCGGCTCTGCCTGTAAAAAAAACTTCGCGCTCGATTTTCAATTCGCTCGCCAGTTTTTTCAATTCCGCCGTGCGCTCGCCTTCGCCCACCAAAACAAAAGCAGTGTTTTCGCGCTTTTCCCTGATTTGTTGAGCCGCGCGCAAAAACATTTCCTGATTTTTTACGGCGTGGCGCAAATTGGCGACGATTGTCACGAGCTTTTTATCGGGCAAATCGAAAGCGCGCAAAATTTCCCGGCGGTCAAATTCTGTTTTAAATTTGCTTAAATCCAACCCATTATAAACGACCGAGATTTTATCGCCGGAAACGCCCGCCGCGATTAAATAATTTTTGACGGCTTCGGAATTGGCAATTATCCGGTCGGCGCGGCGAAACGCCTGCTTTTCGATTATTTGCTGCGGCGCGCTCCGCAGTCCTCCGGTCTCGCGTTTGGAAGCCACGCGGGCGGTTTTTGCCGCAAAAGTGCCGAAAATATTGGTGTAAAAATCGTGCGAATGGACAAGACGGATTTGATTTTCTTTCAGAAATCGTCGAAAACGCCGAATCTGATGCAAAAAATTTCGGTCATAAAACGAAGCGAGCGGAAACGCCGCGATTTCCGAATCGTAAAATCGCTCGGCTTCGGCGCGCAAAGCGCCTTCCGGGTTTAAACAAGCAACGAAAACTCGAAAACGTCCGTCTTCCGTCAGCAGCTTCGTTAACTGCACCGCTTGGCGTTCCGAACCGCCGGTGTGAAAACTACCAATGAGTTGTAAGACGTTTTGTTTCAAAAAGATTCAACGCAGAGACACAGTGATTTTAAGATAAGTTTTTTCAGCTTGAGTTATTTTCTGTCTTTTCCCGGCGTCTCAGCCTCTCTGCGTTTCAAACTTTATCGTGTCGGCAAGACTCTGAGGACGCAGGACTAACGCCGCGGCGCGAGATTTTTTCGGAAGGTTGACGGAAAATGCGCCGTCGTCGGTTTCGACAAACATTCGATTTTCAACCCGGCGAATATAAGCCCAGCGCAGGCGTTTCGGGTAATTGATAACTTCTCTACCGCCGTAAACGAAGCGGCTGCCCGACACCAGAACGATTTCTTCCAAAAGCTGTTCGTCATGTTCGGAAAAACGCGCCCACGCGAAACGAAAATTTGAATCGAAAACCGTGGTGCGCGTCATCTGCCCGTCGTCATCGCCGTAAACAAAAAGGTCGCGTTCATCTTCCGATTTAATCGCAAAAGCGCGTCCAGCCGCAGCAGAAATTTCGTTGACGACCGGCACAGCTCTGTTCGCGCCGCTCGGCAGCAAAAACGTGAAAAATTCCTGAGTTCCGATTCCGCTTGAAGAAAACGTCGCCGTCGGCGCGCTCAATTTGATGCCGTAGCAGGGCGAAATCCAATCGTCGAAAGTTTCCCACGCGCCGTTGTCGCCGAACGTCGCTATTTCCAAACCGTTTTTTCCGCTTTCCGGCAAAACGCGCGCCGTCGGCAAATTGTTTTCGGCTTCGGCGAGCTGAACGGTCGTTCCGGCGTTAAAATGAAAATTTAATTGATAATCGTGCGGGGCGGTCGTATCCACAATGTCGCGCATAATCCAGTAATCGTTTTTTAGATACAGCAAGCTCCGTGTGTGGACGATTGGCGATTCGTTTTTTGAAAGATGCGAAAAACCTTCGTGCAAGCCTTCAAAAAAATCAAAGCGCGAGCGGCTGACGAATTCTTTTGTTCGCGCGTCGCCTGTCGTTTTCCAATCAAACGCGCCGTTCGGCTCGGAGGAAGATTTCCCGTCGAGCGCGAGCGTGTTGTGAGCCTGCGTCGAGCGAAAATAATCGCGTGCGGCTCGTTCGGCATAAGAATAAGTTCCGGCGTCAACGAGCAGAGATTTTCCGCCGACGGCGAGTTCAAATGCGAGCGCGTCGGCGTGCGCGTGTCCGCCGTTCAGAGCGCCGTGAGCGCCGCCGTCAATCAAAAGATAATCGGCGGTTTCGCTCCAATCCCGACGCATCACGAAATAACCGCCAATCGGAAACGCTTTCGATTTTTCCGCAGGTTCTTGCGGTTCAATCAATTCAAATACTTCAAGCCCGGTTGCGCCGAGCAGCCAGAAAGTTTCTTCCGCTGATTCTTTGGCGACAAATTTATAATCACCCCGCTTGAATAAAACTGCGGCGGTGGCGAGCGTCGAGCGAAAATCGTTGACTGCTTCGAGACTTGAAACGGGGAGCATTCGCCCGCCGTCGTCGTCGCCGATGAGCGGAGTCGTTCCGTCGGGGCGCGTCGCGTGCATCAGAAAATCGCAAGCTAACTGTAATTTGCTTTTGAGCTTTTCGGATGAAAAATCGTCTTCGTTAATGCGGCTTAAAATAAAAAAATGCGTATAAAAATCCGCCGTGTAACGCTGATACCAGGTTGTCCGCTCGAAATAAACGCCGTCGGGCAAAATCTGGCGCTCTAGCTGTTCGAGCAGAATTTTTCCGCCTGTTTCGCGCCATTGCCCGGCGAGACGAAATTCGGGAAGCAGCGTGCCGAGATAATAAAGCCCCAAAGCTTCGCCCGTTAAATGCGTGTTCGGACTGTAAAACGTCGAAAGATAAGTTTCGATGTGCCGTGCGTGAAGATAAAGAAATTTGAGCGCGTCGCGGAAAACGGAAGGCGTCAGATTTGGTGAATTTTTAAAGAAGTTAAGCGCCCAGAGCCACGAAATCGCGCGGAAAGCGACTTCCAGACTGCTCATCCAATTAACGCCCGTTGCCGGAGGATTTTGCTCCATCCATCCGGTCAAATGCATCACGAAAGCGGCGGCGTATTTTTCATCGCCGCTGAGCCGGTAAGCCGCGCCGAGCGTGAAAAAATGCTGACAGCGGTTCAGCTCCCAAATGATTTTCTTGTCGCCCGTTTCTTCCGAATCAAGCTCGTCAAATTGTTTCCAATGTTTTAAAGGCGCGCGTCTTCCCGTCAACGGTTCGAGATGCCAATCAATCGGAAGTCCGAAATCGAGATTTGAAAACCCCAAAAGATCGAATTTGCCCTGCAAAACGCGGTCGGCGCGGGCGATGATTTGACGCGCCGCTTCGTCGCCGAAATTCTCTCGAAACGCGATAATGCTCGCGTCGCTATCGTCAAATGCGGGGAAAAACTGCGCTCCGCGCCACGAGCCGAAACTTTCGAGAAGCTGTTCGGATTTCGGCGTCGTTGTTCCGAAAAGCTCGGCGTCGAGCAGTTTTGAAAATTCATCGTCCGAAGGCAATTTCGCGCCGAAACCAAGCTGCTCGCCGTAAGCGGAAAGCGCCTGCCCGCCGCGCCGACGAATTTCGTCTAAACTGCGTCCGCGAAGTTTTTTCAGTTTTTCGAGCCGATTTGTTGCCATTATTAATTTCAACGTAGAGACGCGGAGACGCCGAGTTTATATTTTTATTGTTTCTTCTCTCCGCGTCTCCGCGTCTCTGCGTTGAAAATCTGCTGTCTTGCTTTCTGATCTGATTGCTTTCAAACGGTAATCACGAAAATCGTTCGGCGTTCCCGTTTTGCCGTCAATCGCCGCCGAGATGATGTTAAAAGCCTCGCGCGCGGTGGCGAAATGCGTCTTGTATCCGCCGGTTCGCTCGCCGTTTTCGATTGTTTCATTAAAAAACTTATAGGCGCGTTCGCCAATACACGAATCCTGATCGTGATCGAAAAATCCGTGACAATAAAGTTTAATAAAAACCCATTCCGGTTTATTTAAAACGCCGATTCGCGCCGATTTCAAGCGATTCAATCGTTTTAAATCGAGCGGCTGGTTCGCCGTTAAAGCGCCGTCGTCAAGGCGCGGCACGGGGATTTTTTTAATTTTTCTGTTCCAATTAAAAACCAGCGCGCCGGGCAAAATTATCGGCAAACGCTCAATTTGCTTGCCGACGCTCAAATCCTTTCCGATTCGATGCGGCGCGGGTTGTTCAAAATCGCCTGCGGCTTCGTAAATCGAATTTATTTTCGCAACCTGCGTGCGGTCGGGTGCGGAAGGCAAAGTTAAATCGGCGTAACATCCGGTTTCCTGCAAAATCCGCATTTCATCGTCAACGCCGCAAAAAGCGCCGCCAGCCGAGTTTGCCAGCGCTAAATTGCCGTGAACAAAAGCGTAGCGCGGCATTTTCTCGCCTTCAAAACGCGACAAACTGCGGTGTTCTTCTGCCAGACAATCTCGAAATTCAGTCAAAATCTTTCGGGTATTTTCCCCGGTGTCGGGCTTTTCAACTCCGTGATGAAGATGAATCTCGGTTTCGCCCAAATTTTCGCGCTCCATCGCCGCCATCGTTTCGAGCAAACCGCGTTCATATTGTTCCGCCGGATAAAAATTCGTGTGACGAAATTTCGTGCCGTCCGAATCAAGCGTTGATTCGCCGATTTTTCTAGCTTTTTCGTACCAATCATCGAGCCGACGGCGCTGCTCGTCCAAATTCAAAAAACCGTTAGGCGACCAGGCAGGCTCAAAATGATTTGCCACCACGAAAATCAAATGCTTTGGCTTTTCTTCGGAAAAACGACGCAAAACTTCGCCGCCGCGCCAAATCGGGTAGCGCGCCAGCCAGGGCAGAGCATATTTGAATTTTGTTAAATTACTCAGATTTAGTGAATGTAAATCGTAAATCGAAAAAGCAATGATTCGATTTACGATTTACGAATCACAAACGAAGGCGTTTGACGATTCGTGTCGGGCATTTCGCCCGTGATTTGCATATTCAGACGAGCAAGCTCACGGCTCAAAACATTTTTCGAGAGATAAATCTCGCCGCCAGCCGTCAATTTATTAAACAATTGTTTTCCCGTGAGTTTGTACCAATTTCCGGCAAACAGAACGCGCGCCCCGTGAACCGAAGTCAAAACATTGCCGGTTTTCAAACCGTGACCGATTTTCCACCAATAATAAGGCGCGTCTTGGACTTTCAAAAGAAAAACGCCGCCCGGTTTTAAAACGCGCGCCATTTCCGCCAGAGCGCGGCGGTTTTCCATAAACATCAGCGCGCCGCGACAAATCAAAACGTCGAACGAGTCATCGTCAAAAGGTAAATCGTTGCCGCTCGAACGCAGGAAAGAAACTTTATCGCCAAATCCGGCTTCGCTGTACATTTTTCGCCCGACTTTACCGACTTCCGGCGTGATGTCCATCCCGACGCCGACAGCGCCGCGCTCGATAAACGGCAGCATTTCCTGTCCCGCGCCGCAGCCTATGTCCAGCACGCGATTGATTTTAACGCCCTTTGTCGCCGCGAGCGCGGCGTTTCCGCGCTCCGGGTTTTCGACAAAATATTTCCACTCGTAAGCGATATAATCGTTGTAGCCGTTAAATGCTTCTATCGGTTTGCTCATAACTTTTTAGACAAATTTTCTGAGGCTCGTTTTCGCCAATTCAAAACCGCTGGCGTATTGCTCAAAATCAATCATCGCGGGCTGCGCGTCGGTTCGTTTTAGCGAGAATAAATCGGAATCAAAATCGTTAAACCCGATTTCGGTCGTTACGGCGGCTTTGTAACCGGCTTCGGCGACAAGGTTTTTCGCGCGTTCGTTGAATCCGCCATTTGGATAACAGAACAAATTCGCCTCGCGTCCCAGAATTTCGCCCAAACGCCGTTTAGATTCAATCAATTCAAATCGCAAACGCTCGTCTGAAACGTTTGTTAAAATCGGGTGCGCAACCGTGTGCGATTCGATTGCCACGCCGTTTGCGTCCATTTCTTTCGCCTCGTTCCAATTGATTGCGGAAAATTCCGGTGCGGGTAATTCGGTTAAATCAACTTCAAACGACTTTTGCAAATCTTCCAGCCGCTTTTCCTTTTGCTCGTCGGGCAGCCGTTTAAGATGTTCGTTGATTTTTGCCGCGAGGGATTTGCGCGAAACAGCACCGTTTAAATTAAATTTGCTGTTTTCAAATTCGATTTCAGCGAGATTTGTTCGTGCCGCTAAAACTCTGGCTTTATCAGTCCAGAGCCAGCATTTGCGGTCGAGAAAATCGGTGATGACAAAAACGGTCGCCGGAATTTGAAATTGTTTTAAAACCGGAAAGGCAACATCGTAAACGTCTTTGTAGCCGTCATCAATCGTGATTGCGGCTGTGTTATCCGGCAAAGATTTTCCTTCGCGCAGATTTCGGACGATTTCCGCGAGCGGCAATACGCGATAATTCGTTTTTAGAAACTCCAAATGCGCGGAAAACTGTGCGGCGGAAACTCGTCCTTCGATTTCCGTTTCGGCAAAACGATGATAAGTCAAAATCAGCACGCGCCGACGGTTCAAACGGCGAAACGCCGCAAAACCTCCAGTCGTCTGCATAAATTTTAAAACTGACTTTTTCATCATTTGTTTTTAACGCAGAGACGCAGAGACGCAGAGATAGAACAAAAATAAAATACCGCCGACAATATTTTTCAGATTTTCTCCGCGTCTCCGCGTCTCTGCGTTTAAAATTTTCTTGCGCGCACGCAAACGCCGTTTTAACTCGTCTTTCTCGCGTTTTGTCGGCAATTTATAACGTGTTCCGAGTGAGATGTCCTGCGCTTGAAAGCTCATCGTTCCATCGGCAATTTGCCGCACGCTTTCAGCAACCAGCGCGGCGCATTTTTCTTTGATTCCGGCGCGGAAATCTTCGATAAAACTTTCAAAATTCAAATCAAACCGCTCGAAATCGTAACGAAGCGGAACGGTTTCCTGTAAAACAATCTCGCCCGCGTCAACTTTTGCGGCAACGCGGTGAACCGTGATTCCGACTTCTCGCTCGTCGTTGTAAAGCTCCCAAAAAACCGGCGCGCTGCCGCGATAAAATGGGGCTAAACCTTGATGCAGATTGATCGAGCCGAGGCGCGGCAGGGAGAAGACCGATTCTTTGATGATATTCGTTCCGTAAATCACGCCTAAATCAGCCCGCGCCGCCCGCATCAATTCGATTGTTTCCGCGTCGTGAAAATCGCTGACGAAATGAACCGGAAAATCGAGATTTAGCGCCATTTCTGCGGTTAAATCTTCGACCGAATTTTCAACCTTAGTTTGGCGAAACGTTTTTCCGATTGTCGCCCAAAAACCGTCGTATTTTAAGCTGCGCCGCAGCTTTTCTTTAAACGAACGCACCGGCATTCGTTTTTCTTCGATGAAAACTCCGGCGACCTGCGCATTATCGAGCTGCGCCAGACGAAGCAAAACCGCCTCAGCACCGCCGTGTGTGAGCAAAATCACCCGAAATTCTGTTTCGTTATTTTCCATCAATAAATCTGCGCTGCCAAAGCTCGAAAACAAAAAGCTGCCACAAACGCCAGGCGTGGTCGCGCCTTTTGGCGGCGTGTTCATTTAATAAAAGCTCAACGTATTTTAAATCGAAAAATCCGCGCTCGGCGGTTCGACCTTCGAGCAAAGTTTCACGGATTCGCGGTCGCAGTTTTTCATTGATCCAAACGTCAACCGGAACGCCGAAACCTTGTTTCTCGCGGTATAAAATTTCATCCGGCACAATGCCGCGCAACGCCTGTTTAAAAATATATTTCGTCTCGCCGCCTCGCATTTTCAAATTTGCCGGAATCCGCGCGACAAATTCAATCAATTTATGATCGAGCAGCGGCGAGCGCGCTTCGAGCGAAGCCGCCATCGTCATCCGGTCAACTTTGGTCAAAATGTCTGCGGGAAGATAAGTTTTGCTGTCGAGATACAAAAGCTGTTCGAGCGAATCGGCGGGAAATTCTCCGGCAATCTTTTGAAAAACCGCTTCGCCCGCGCCGAACGCGCCGTTTAGTTTTTCTCGAAAATCAGCCGAATAAAGCTGTTTGCGGTTCAATGAGCCGAAATGCGAAACGGAATCAATATATTTTTCGATTGAATCAAGCGCGGCATTGTGCAGATAATTTCGCCCGCGCGCGCCGTGCGGCAAATTCGCCGCTACTTTAGACAGCAGATTTTTCCTGATGAATTCGGGGAACTGCCCGGCGGATTTAAAATGCCTGAGGTATCTGGAATAACCCGCAAACAATTCGTCTCCGCCGTCGCCGCTCAAAGCAACCGTCACAAATTCGCGCGCCATTTTTGCGACCGCAAAAGTCGGCAGCGCCGACATATCCGCAAAAGGTTCGTCAAGATGCCAGACGAGATCGTCAATTTCTTCGACAATCGCGGGCGTTACGACAAATTCGTGATGCTCGGTGCTGAAATGTTTGGCGGCGACGCGCGCAAATTTCAGCTCGTCGTAGCTGTCTTCTTCAAAACCGATGGAAAACGTCTTGACCGGCTTTTCCGAAAAACGCGACATCAATCCGACGACAGCCGATGAATCAACGCCGCCCGACAAAAATGCGCCCAGCGGAACTTCGGAAATAAGGCGAATTTTGACCGATTCGGAGAGCAGATTTTGTAATTCGGCGACGATTTCGCTTTCGCCCGCGCGCAGTTTTTCGGCAGCGAGCGGAAAATCCCAGAATTTTTCGATTCGGATTTCGCCTTTGTGAAATTCGAGAAAATGCGCGGGCGGTAATTTTTCGACGTTCTCGAAAATGCAGAATTCTTCCGGCACATAACCGAAAGTTAGAAAAGCGTCGAGCGCGGGCAAGGAAATTTCGCGTTCGATTTCAGCGTGTTCGAGCAAAGTTTTTAATTCCGAACCGAAAACGAAATCGCCGTTTTTTGTTTTTGTATAAAAAAGCGGCTTTTTGCCTGCGCGGTCGCGGGCGAGAAACAGTTTTTCCTCACGTTTATCCCAAATCGCAAACGCGAACATTCCACGCAGATGCTCGACGCAAGCCGAGCCGAATTCTTCGTAAAGATGAACGATGGTTTCGGTGTCGGAATTGGTTTTAAAATGATGCCCGCGCGTTTCGAGTTGTTTTTTTAATTCCTGAAAATTATAAATCTCGCCGTTAAAAACAATCGCCAGGTTTCCCGAGCAGTCGTAAATCGGCTGCTGCCCGGTTTTTAAATCAATAATCGAAAGACGGCGCATTCCGAGCGCGGTGCGCTCGTCGAGAAAAACGCCTTGCTCATCGGGACCGCGATGCACGATTTGGCGGCACATTCGTTCGAGCAAAGCGGCGCTTTCCGCTTTCGGTTCCCTATTTTTATTGATAAATCCGACGATTCCGCACATTTTGTTTAAATCTCAAATCTTAAATCCGGCTCAGGTTTGCGAAAGCGAAAAAACTTTTGCAGCAGATTCGTGAGCTTTTGTTTGTCTTCCGGTTCGATTGCGCCGAAAAGATTGATCAAAACCAGATAAATTGCCGCAAACACAGCGCCGCAAATTGCCAGAAACATTGCGCCGCCCAAGAAATCCGACAATTTTTGATTATGAAAAACCGTCTCGGTAGTGCCGGACAAAAGCAATTTTAAATTTTCATTCGTCAAATAATAAAAAGCGAACAGCGCGGCGGCTGCTAGAACGGTTGCGAAAGCGGTTCTGAGCGCGCCGCTGAGCAAATTGAAATCCTTTGTTTGAAAATCAATTGTGCGCGCGATTTTAAAGGTTGACAAGGCGCGTTCGGTCAAAGCAAACGTGACAACGACCGCGCTCGTTTCCAAAAGCCCGAAATTTGTCGTCGCGTACCACAACGCGGGCATCATCAGCGCGAACAGCGCGAGCCGCAAACGCAGCAGAAAATAGCCGATTTCTTTGTAAGCGCGCGTGATCGGGTCGAGCACCAAAACCGCGAATGGCAAAAGCGTTAAATTAAGCCGAAAAATCGGGACGCTCGATTGATAATTTGCGGTGAAAAGCGTCGTGATAAAAGCGTCCGCCGTGATGAACAAAAAAGCGTAAAGCGGAAAATAAATTAGCGCCAGCTTGCGCGTAACGCGAGCCGAAGTTTCAACGATTTCGCGTTTGTCTTCCGACGCCGAAAGACGGCTCATCAGCGGAATCAGTACCGAAGAAATTGATTCAGCCAGAATTCCGACGAGCGGCAATTCAAAACCGCCGACTGAATAAATCGCAAAGTCGGCGGGCGTAAAACGCCGCGAAACGAAATAATTATGCGCGTCGGTTTGCCCAGTGTTGAGCCAACCGGAAAGACCGAACGGCAAAGTGTAGGCGAATTGACGTTTGAGCAAGCCGAAATCGAAAACGCGCAAAAGCTCCGGGAAACGCCGTTTCGCGTAAACGAAAAGAATCACGGTTTGCAAAGCGGCTTGCAGGACGGCAGCCCAAATCAGAGACGAAACCGTTCCGAATAAAATTGCCGCCGCGAGAAAGAAAACCGCTTTCGACAATTGCGAAAAAACGATAAAAACCATCGCCAAACGCGCTTCGTTGTTGGCGATGACGAGCGTTTCCAGAAAAGCCGAAAAAATCCAGAGCCAAATCGCCAGACCGAGCACGGGCGCAAAATTCGCCATCAAAGCGTCGCCGAACAACCAGACAAGACTGTTTGGAAAGAAAAACAAAACGCTCGCAGCGGCTAATCCGACGATTGCGTTAAAAATCAAAATGTTAAGAACAACCGCTCCGCGTTTTTCGGTTTCGCGCGGAAGAAAATAATACGCGCTCATTCCGAAACCGAACGGCAAAAGCGCGTTAGCGGTTGCGATGATGAGAAAAACTTGCTTGTAAAGACCGAATTCGGTTTGATCTAGCCGCCGCGCGAGCAAAAGCGGAACCGCAATCGCCAGAGCGAAGCTCGTCACTTTGGCAATCAAAATCCACGCCGCCTGAGCGGTCAGCGAAGAAGCCTGTTTTTCCTCGTGTGCGGTCATCAAAATTAACGATTTACGGGCTGGAGAACTTTCGCGTTTAAAAATTTAAACGCTGATTCGAGTTTGGAATTCTGTATATTGCGGCTGTAAAAAAATCCCCAGAAAACCCAGAATTCGCGTTCCGCCGCAAAAGCGTCTTCGGATTTCCCCTGAAGACGCGCCGAAAAACTTTTTCTCAAGCTCGCCGCCGCCTGACGGTAAAGATAGCGCGGCACTCTCAAAAAGCGTTTTCCGTCAAAAGGTTTGTAATGAATGTCAACCAGATTTTGCGAAGCGCCGTTGCCGTAAGACCATTGGCGCAGATAATTGCGCGTCAAACGATAATCGGGAACAAAATGCCAGACAACAAGTTTCGGACAATAAACGCCGCGTTTTCCGGCGCTGATCAGCTTGTCGTAAATCACATCGTCCTCGCAGCCCATTAAATTTTTCCCCTGGGGTCCGACGGCTTCGTGATAAAAACCAAGCTCGTGAAAAAGCGATAATTTGTAAATCGCATGTCCGCCGCAGGCAATCGGCGTTTCGGCAGTGTGCGTCCATTCTTCGTCGCCGAATTCGCGCCAGCCGATGCCAGCCCAAGCCGGCGAAGCCCACGCTGGAGCAGGCTCGCTCTCCCAGCGCGGCAGCATTTTCCCGCTCGCAAAATCCAGTTCATCCCAGCGCGAACCGAAAAGACGCGCTAACTCGATAAACCAATCCTCTGCGACTTCTTCGTCGTCGTCAATCATTGCGATTAAATCGGCGTCGGATTTTGCCAGCGCCGTATTGAGCGCAAACTGTTTGCCCTGTCGTTTTTCAAAAATGTAATCGAGCTTAATGTCACCGAAGAGCGGGACAAATTCGGCAGTGACTTCGCGCGTGTTATCCGTCGAATTGTTGTCGGCGACGGTCACGACGACCGAAAGCGAAGCGGCTCGCCGCGCCGCTGCTAAACTTTGCAAAGTCCGGCGAAGTAATTCGGCGCGATTGTAGGTCGCTATAACGACTTCTAATTTGAGCGGTTTTAATTCCGACATTGATTTGGAATTTATAAGTGGAAAACGGAGGATGCGTAAAATAACGCGCTTAATACTTTAAACGACGAGTGTTTGGCGTGCGTGTCGTACCAGCCGGGCAGCGGGCGGCGGAAGATTCTTTCCAGACGCGAGATAAATCGCTTGCCGCTCTCGGATTGGCGCAAAAACGAATAATCTCCGAACAGCCAGTAAACGGCGAAAATCCGGCGGTAATCTTTCAAAATTCGTTCTTTCGATTTCCAGCTTTTGCCCGGTAAGTCTTTGCCGAAAATGCCGGAAGCGCCTTCGTCGAAATCGTGCCGGACGTTTGCGCCTTCTTTTGAATTTGCGGGAGCGCGCATTTGTGAAACGTCCTGCTGAACGGCTTGAAACGAATCGTAGCCGAGTTTTTCTAAAAGCACGAACTCTTTTTCGAGCTTGCTGAAAACGAATTTTTCGCTGCGAATCGAGATAAAATCCGGTTTGTTTTCAAATGCGAGCAGAGCGCGCAGACAAATCGTTTCCGAGCCGACAATATCGGCTTTCAAATAATACGGCACTCCGTATTTTTCAAGACAGCTTTTGAAATCCGTCGCCGCGACTTCGATAATTTCATTGCTCGTTCCCATCACTTCGTTGCGCTGCGCCCAATCTTCTGATGCGCTGCCCCACGGCGAATGATCAACGTTGCGAAAAAATTTAACCTTTTTCGTTTCCCCGGCGGAGAAACCCGTCTCGATAATCGCGCCTTCGACGATTGTTAATTGTTCCTGCGCGATTGCTTCGGAAAATCGGTTGCGGCAATGAGCGGCGTTTTCGGGATTGGCTTCAAAACCGATGACGCGAAAACCTTTTTTGAGATAATAAGCTGTGTCTTCGCCTTTATGCATTCCGACATCGTAAATTAAATCGGCGTGTTTGGGCGCGGAAATCAAAGCTTCAGCCGTTTTCGCATCGGCTTGCCGATCAAAAACGGCGGAGGCTTCATTTTCCAGAACAATCGAGTGTTTCATAGTTTGCTTTCGGAGGGAAAAAGTTAAAAAACATTTGCCTGATTACGCGCCAAATGTTCGGCGCGACCGGCGAAAAATCGCTGCAATAAATTGGGCGCGAATTTTAACATCAAACCGACGAGAAACAGTTTCGGTTTGCGGTAAAAGCGATTTGCCGCTGCAAAACTTTGGCGCGCGGCGGCAAAATCACCGTTTATAATTTGAGACTTCCCTTTTTCGACATTAAACATCGCCGAAGCGATTTTCATTTGGCGCTCCCAAGCTGTTTTTTCGGATTCGGTAAACTCGAATCTCGCCTTAATTCCTTCGAGCGCCGTCACGTTTCTCTCCGCTTGCTGAACGTGATTTCCAGTCAAACTGCCGGAGCGGACGCGATATTTCAACAAAACCCGTTGTTGATAACCGAGCTTTGCGCCGCGCTTTGCCAGCCGAAACCACATTTCAAAATCCTGCCCGCGCCGGAAAATCGGCGATTCGTCGAACAAACCGGCTTCGACGATGGCTTCTCGGCGGGCAATTGTGCCGGAAGTAATCACGTTGCAATCCCAACTAATCAAACTTTCAGTCGTCACCGCGCCGTTAGATTTGGAAAACTGCATATAAGTGTTCCCTGCGGGAACGTCTTCACCGAAAAACTCGGCGTCGGCGTAAACCAAATCAAAATCGTTTTTTTCCAGATATTCGATTTGCGATTGGAGAAATTCGGGCAGCCATAAATCGTCGCCGTCCAAAAAAGCCAAAATCTCGCCGCTTGCCGCCCTGATTGCGGCGTTTCGAGCGGCAGCCGCGCCTTTGTTTTCCTGTTTGATGTAAACGATTTGATCAAGAAACGGTTCGATTGCGCGTTCAAATTCGACAATATCCGGCGAGCCGTCGTTCACTACAACAATTTCAAAATTCGTGAAAGTTTGCGCGTAAACCGACTGAAGCGCTTCGCCGATATAATCGGCAATTTTATAAGCCGGAATAATGACGCTCACCTTCGGAGTGGAGGAGAAGGCGGGAAGAGGAGAACAGGAGTAATTTCGATTGTTCGTTTCGCTCAATTTTTCCGGTATTTTGATTGCGGTTTCGTTTCTCATAAAATCTCCTCAATTTGTCTCTCCCCTTCTCCTCTTCTCCTCTTCTCCCCTTCTTCGCGGATAGGCTGCCACGAGGCAAAGCGTTCGCCGCGCAAAAATTTGTAAAAGGCAATCACGACCGCCGCGTTTGCCAAAACGAAATAAAGTGGGAGCGATAAAAGCTTGAAAGAAATTCCAGCCCGGTCGAGCAACCAAGCCGCAGCCGCTAAAACGTAAAAAAGAAGTTGGAAAAGTAGAAAAAAATCAAAAAACGGAGAGCGAAAAGCCAGTGCGAGGTTGGAAAAATATAGCGAAAGCAAAAACAGCGGAACCGCGTAGCGCAAAACTTTGTGCGAAAAAAGCTCGATTGCATAAAAACCCGCCCGAAAAGGATTTAACATTCCGCGATGCCGCCACAAATCAGTAAAAGTCTGGGCGATAACGCGCACTCGCATTTTTAGCTCTTTGTCCGTCCGGTTATTCGTTTCCTCAACCGCGAGGGCTTCAGGCTCGTAAACGGTACGCAAATTCTGTTCGCGGATTTTTGTCGCAATCAAAAAATCCGAGCACGCTTCCGCGTACATCGGAACGTAATTTTTACGGCGCGCGGCGTACAAACAGCCCGAAACTCCGATTAGCGAACACGCCAGACTTTCCGCTTGTTTGATAAAAGTTTCGTAATTCCAATAAGTACGCGCGCCGTTGCCGACGCTCGAATCGTTCGGATCAATGTAAATCAGTTTTCCGGCGACACAGCCAACCGATTCGTCCGCAAAATTTCTGACGACGCGGCGCAAAACATCGGTTTTGTAAATCGTGGTGGCGTCAGAGAAAAGAACGATTTCGCCCGTAGCAGTTTCAACCGCGCGATTCTGCGCAACGGTTTTGCCGAGCCTGCCTTCGACACGCAGAAGGCGGACTTCGCGCCCCGCAAATTCTTTAACTATTTCATCAGTCCGGTCTGTCGAGCCGTCGGAAGCGACGATGATTTCGAGTTTTTCTTTCGGATAATCGAGCGCCAAAGTGTTTTCGAGCTTGCGAGCTAAATCTTTTTCTTCGTTGTAGGCGGTGATAACAAAAGAAACGGTCAGTTCAATGTCGTTTTGACGAACCGGCTTCGGACGCAGAAGACTGTAAATCCAAACCAGCAGCGGATAACCGGCGTAAGTGTACAAAAGCGCCGCCGCGCTCACCCAAAAAACCAATTTTGCCAACCCAAACAGGTTCAAGGTTCAAGGTTCAAGGTTCAAGGTTCAAGTTACAAAGTTCAGGTTTGTATTTTGACCTTGAACTTTGAACTTTGAACTTTGAACCGTTTGATAAACGCGGCGCAGACAGACCGCGTAAGCTACAAGATAATACAAAAACCATTGATACGCCGCCGAATCAAAAAAGCTGGCGACGGCAAAACCGGCAATCGAAGCCTGCAAACCGATTGTCAGATAATAAATCCAGCCGCGCTGCCCGTCTTCGTAAAGCTCACGCTCAATCAATAAAAGCCGCTTGAAAGGCGTCACAATCAACATTAAATAACAAACCAAAGCCAAAATGCCCATTTCGGCGGAAACCTGCGTATAAGAATTGTGCGTGACAAGCCCGCGCGGATTAGCCAGCGGAAAATTCATCATTCCGATTCCCCACGGATTTCTCAAAGTAACGATTACGGAAGTCCAAAGCAAATCTTTGCGCTGATCGGAAGAACCGACCGGATCGAGCGCGGGAATAAAAATCGAAAGAATGCGCAAACCGTAATTTCCGGGCGCAACTGCAATAAAAATCAAACCGACAACTGCGCTCGCCAACATCACTTTAAAGCGCGATTCGCGCCCGATTTTCCAAGCCAATATCAACCCGACGACAATCAAACCCAAAAATCCGCCGCGTGAAAACGTGAATATGTTTCCGGCGATGAATAGAACTGTCAACGCAATGTAAATCAGCTTGCCCAAAAAATTTCTGGCGGCGAAGCAGAGCGCGACGGCAATCGGCGTAATCGAAACAAAATGCATCGCCTGCGCGTTCGGATTGCCGAACATTCCTTTCACGTCCGCCATTGCGCGATAGCCTTCGACCGAAAAATTGCCGGTCGCGTAATTTTTGATGACCTCGAACGAGAGCATTACGCCAACCGCCATCGCCAGCCAAATCAAGCCTTTTAAACGCGCCTCCGTGCGAACGACGTTGATCATCACGACGAACATCAAGACGACTTTGACGAACGGATCGTTAAAAGCTTCCCAAGCCGTGCCGGGACTACGCGCAATCGGAATTGTAATGATGCCGAACAAGGTCAGCAGCAAAACCCAATTAACTTCCATCGGTCGAGCCGTCAGCGAGCCTTCCGCCGCAAGCTGCGACGGAAGAAAAACCGCGAGCGTCGCCAAAGCGAAGTAAAGCGCGATTGAAGAAAACGATTCGAGACCGGGAATCAGCTCGTACGGACGAAAATATAAAACAAAAGTAAAAGCGAAAAGCAGCGCGTAAGTCACGGCGTGTCCGCGCCGCGCAAGCCATTTATCGGCGGATTTTGCTTTCCTTTCGCGTTTTTCCGCCGTCGTTTCGGATGAATTTTGAATTGGCGCAGTTACTGCGGCTTTTGCGGTCTGAACCGAATTTTTATCAACAATTTCGGCAGCCGGCTTTTTTTGTTCGACAATTTTTAATTCGGATTGGTTTTTTGAAACAACAAAACTTTTGTTATTTGGTTGGGAATTATCGTCGTTTTTTTCCGTTCTTCCAGTTCCCTTTTTAAAAGAGAATTTCGTATTGCCGCTCGCCTCAATATGCGCTTTTGGTTTGAGAGACGGGTGATTTTGACTCTGGCTTTTGCGGAATGGCATCGAAGGCACTTTCGGTTCATCTTAATCGGGAGCAAAGAGATTTTACTGAAAAATCGGCGGCGTGTCATTTGTTGGAAGGGCAAACTGCTTTTTTAATTTCGGACTAAAACCGCTTCGCGGCTTTCAATCATTTCGCTGACGTGCATTCGCAAAGCCTGTTCAAAGCGTCGCGCCTGCTCGATTTCGGTAAAGGCGAGAGCTTGCAGTTCGGCTTCGATTCGGCGGCGATAATCGGAAACGAGCGAATCGGAAACGCCTAAAGCGTCCGCGACTTCAAGCTGCGTGCCGCCGTCGGCGCTCAAATAGCAATGCCATAAAACGCCCAAAATCCGGTTATATTGTTTCGATTTTCCGCGCACGGAGTGGCTTAAACCGCTCAGAAAACGCTCGACCGAACCGGCTGCCAAATCTTCGGCTTCGCCGCGCAGCAAACTTTGTTCGGGCGTATCGCGTCCGTCCGCCGGTTCAAATTCAACGCGGTCATCGTCAGCGTCTTCCGCGCCGCCGCTGCTAATCGGGACGAGAAAAATATCCATCACCGGCAAGCGTGACATCACGAGCGAACGAATGCTGCGAACGTCGGTCGGCGAATCGAGCGCTTCGAAAACGCTTACAATCAAAGTTTCCAAATCGGCGTTGGTGATCACGACCTGCGCATCGCCCGTGCAGCCGACATTTCTCGTATCGCGTTTTTGCACGGGAACTTGCCCGATGCGCTCCTGCAATTCGTTTTGATTGCGGCGCGGTTTGCCGTCAAACCAGATGCTTAAACCATAAATCCGGTCTGCAAGCCGGCGCATTGCCGATAAATCACCGTTTCCGTTGCGAGAAACGTCAAACCGGCGAAACTTCGGGCTTGACTGCACCAAAGTTGAAATCCGGCGCGCCAAACGATAGCTTTCCGGGTAACGCTTTCTCAGCTCGGCGGTTAGAAGATTTGTCAATTCGATCTGGCTGATTTCCGCTTCGACTTCCGAGTCGGTCATCTCCGAGTCCAAATAATGATCGAAACGCTGTTTGCTGAGCAATGTAACAAACAATTCCTGCGTTAAATCGGTGTGAGCCTGACGCGAGCCTTCTTCGACCAGAAGACCGGCGCTGCGCGAAGCTCTGACGAGCGGGTGATGACAAACAATGCGATGAAGTTCAGCCCAAATCTGGTTTACGTCTGAGGTTTTGAGGCTTTCAATCCATTTTCCGACACGATGGTTGCTGCGTCCGTTTGCATTGTGTCGTTTTTGTGACGGTTCTTTGATTGCGCTCATATTTTAAGGTTGGAGTTATGCCTTTCGGTAGTTTTCCCGCTTCTTTTTTAAATTTTAAAGACGGTGAATAAATAGACTTCCGGCGGCTTTATATTTTTAATAAAGCGGCGAGCCAGAGTCGCGGCACGGTGCTTTGCTGAAGCTCTGGATTTCTTCGGTTCTCTCAGGATGGCTGCAACCGATTTGAAAGCGGCTACAGAAACGGCAGGAGATAAAAATTGCGCGGAAAGTCATTCTCGTCATAAAAAGCACGGCGAAGGATTTCTGAGATTTCGCAGATTAATAACACAAAGTTTTTTAACTGCGAGAGCAAAAACTCAATGCAAAATCGCTATCGTCCTGCCAAAATTGTTTCTTGATTTTTAGCCGTGCGGGAGGCAGCAGCGGTTTCAAGGTTTAATCTGTCGGCGTCTGACATCCGACTTCGAAACCAATGGTAACAACAAAGTTTAAAACGAGCAACATTTTTTTTTGAAGTTTTGCATCTTTTAACAATTTATTAGTTAAATGGGAAAGATTTTGTTTAAGAAAAAACAAACTTTTTCCTTTGAATTGAATATTTTGCGAGTTTCGGTCGGAGAGTTTTGGAAAGACGGATTGATTTCTACTTTAATTGAGTCAGTAAAGGCGAGCGGAATTTTATTGTTTTATTGTATATTTCGTATTTCGCTGTCAAAATTGTAATCATCCTACATTTATGGTTTTAAAAACAGCGCCAGAATTTTGTAAAAGCGGAGCCTGTCCATCGGCTGAAACGCTGCTGCGGTTTGACAGCGCCGATTTATTTTTCGCGGAAACGATGAGCGTTTCCGCGCATCTCGTCGAATGCGAATTTTGCTCGACCGAGCTTTATTTTCTGAATAATTTTCCGCAAGCGGAAGCAAACTGCGGTCAACCAACAGAAATCCCGCTCGCCCTCAAACAGCTCGCCGAGACGCTACTCGGCGGCAAGCAAACCGAATTTCGCCTGCTCGAAAATCTTCTTTACGGCAACGAACAGCTAACGCTCAAAAACGCCTGACGAAATAAGGCAAAAGTAAAAAAAGTAAAAAGTAAAAAGGCAAAACCAATTCGAATTGGTTTTGCCTTTTTACTTTTTACTTTTGTTTTTTTAATCAGCGGTTCCGCCGGCAAGCTGGTCAATCAGTTGTCGGTAGTTTTCATCAATGACGCCGCGTTTGATTTTCAAAGTCGGCGTCATTTCGCCTTTATCAATGGAAAATTCGCGCGGCAAAAGAGCGACTTTTTTAACGCGCTCATAGTCGGTAAGCTCTGCCGTCATCTCGCTGATTTCGCGCTGAACGAGCTTGACGACTTTTTCGTCTTTGCAAATTTCCTCGCGCGATTTTCCGGCGACATCAATTCCCTTTTCCGCCAAAGCAGCTTTTAACGCTTCAAATTCAGGCACAATTAGCGCGGTAACCTGTTTGCGATTTGCGCCGACGACAACTGCTTGCGAAACAAGCCCGGATTGCTTGACCAGACTTTCAAGCTGCTGCGGCGCGATGTATTTGCCGTTTGAGAGCTTGAACAAATCTTTTTTGCGGTCGGTTAAAAAATAATGCCCGCTTTTCGGATCGAAACGACCGACATCGCCGGTTTTGTAAAAACCGTCGGCGGTAAAAACATCGGCGGTTTCCTGCGGTTTGTTGAAATAACCGCGCATTACGTTTTTTCCGCGCACAAGAATTTCGCCGTCTTCTTCAGCAATTTTGATTTCGACTCCTTCAAGCGGAATACCGATTGAGCCGACTTTGGAATTTTCGGGAAGATTTGCTGTGACAATACAAGATTCGGTCGTGCCGTAACCCTGTAAAATCGGAATTCCGGCAGCCCAAAAAGCGTTTGATAATTTTTTCGAGAGCGGCGCGCCGCCCGATACGAAAAACCTCAAATTTCCGCCAACGCCCGCGCGCCATTTTGAAAAAACCAATTTGGACGCGACGGCTTGTTTAATTCCGAGAACCGGCGAAACCGCTTCGCCGGATTCTTTTGCCCGCCAATACTGCTGTCCGACATCGAGCGACCACTCGAAGAGTTTTGTTTTCCAGCCGCCCGCGCTCATCCCTTTGCGGACAATTTTGTGATAAACCTTTTCAAAAAGTCTGGGAACGGCGGTCATAATCGTTGGTCGGACTTCGGCGAGATGTTCGGCGAGATGTTCAAAGCTCGCCGAATAATGAATCGCCACGCCGTTGCAGGCGAGAACGTAAAAAACGCAGCGCTCGAAAATATGCGAGAGCGGCAAAACCGAAAGTGAGCTGTCAGTCGAATAAATCGGCAAGCCGCGTGTGACGGCTAAAACGTTTGACGTAAAACTTTCGTGCGCGAGCATTACGCCTTTCGGCTCGCCCGTCGTGCCGGATGTGTAAATAATCGTTGCCAAATCATCGGCTTTGACTTCCTCTAAAAGACGGTCGAAAGTTTCGCGGTCTTTTGCCGCGCTTTCCGCGCCGCTTTTTTCTAAAGATTCGAGCGCGATTGCGTTTCCGTAATCTGCGGGAACATCCTGCGCGTCGAAAAACACGAGCTTTTCGATTGATTCGACGCCTTCGATGCCCGATTCGGCGTGCTGAAAAATCTTCTTGCCCGACACAAACAAAATTTTTGCGCCCGAATCTTCGAGAATATAACGCACCTGCTCGGCGGCTTGCGTAGTGTAAATCGGCACATTAACGGCACGCAAAGACAAAATCGCAATATCCGTAATTGACCATTCGGGACGATTTTCCGAAATAATCGCCACCCGGTCGCCAGCCCGCACGCCCATTTCGTAAAGCCCCAGCGCGACGTTACGCACGCGCTCGATAATTTCGGCGGCAGCTAAATCCACCCAGCGATCTTTGATTTTGTGACTGAGCGCATTCGGCTTGTTAAATCGTTCAAAAGCCGCGAGACAAAAATGCGGAATGGTCTGCGGCAGATTATTAAATCCGACAATTTGTTCTGCTGTCATAAAAAATTATGCCGCAATCAGCAAAAGCAATCGGCGGCATTGTAATTTTTCCGTAATTTTTAAATCACGAATGCGGATTATAACAAAAACTTTCAGATTGAAAAACTTAGAGCTAATTTCAATTAGTCAAAATACAAGAAACAGAAAATTAACAGGGATGAAAAGGATGAAAGGGATTGATAAAAACAAGAAATATCCCCTTTATCCCTTTCATCCCTGTTAATTCTTTGTCTTTCACTTTTATGAAATATGCTCTAGGTTTGAATTTGCGGAACGGCAGCACCTGTTTTCAACGCAAGCGTACATCGCGAGATGCAGATTAATTTATCGCGGTCGTTTTTTATTTCGACTTGCCAGACGCTTAAAGTGCGTCCGTGATAAATCGGAGTGGCAATTGCCGTGATATTGCCTTTGCTGACGGAACGCAAATGATTGGCGTTGATTTCGATTCCGACGGCGGTTTGTTTCGTCAAATCAGTGTTCATTACCGCCCCTATTGACGCTGCCGATTCCGCCAGCAGCAGCGAGATGCCGCCGTTCATAATGCCGACGTATTGATGGACGCGCGGCGTGACGGGCATTTTCAAAATCACGCGCTCTTTTGCGGCTTCGACCAGTTCGATTTCGAGAAGCTGGAAAAGCTCGGATTTTTCGGTTTGTTCAAGCAAAAATGAGTGATTCATTTCAGTTAGCAGTCAACAATCCGTCAATCAGTTTCTGTTGACGGTTGACCGTTAGCTGTTGACTGTAAAGTTTTTCTTTTCTCTTCAATCGAAGTCACGCTGGCGGGTTTTGTGCGGCGACGGCGGTTGCTGCGTTCCCGCGCTTCTTCGGATTCGACGCGCCCGTTTAAAACCGCTAGAGCCGTCATTACCAGAAATAGCAGTGAGATAGCCGTCGTGTGCAGCACGAAATCGAAGAGGCTATGAACCAGAATCGCAAAACAAGCGGCAAGCGCGCCGACAGCGACGCCGCGCCGGAAATCGTCTTTTGATTCGAGCCTTCGCCAGCCCTCGCGCGCCAGAGCGAAAACGAAAAACGCGCCGATGAGCAAACCGGCGATTCCCGCGTCCGCCAAAAGCTGTAAATAATCGTTGTGCGCCTGTTCGACTCGCTCGCGCCCGTTCATCAGGTCAAACTGAGTGTAGGCGGCTCCAAACGCGCCCCAACCCGTGCCGAAAATCGTATTTTGTTTGATGACTTCCCAGGTTGTCGCCCAAATTTGCGTCCGGCTCGAAGTCGGGTCTTTGGAAACGGCGGTTTCGGCAATTCTCGTAAGCGTCGAATCTCCGCCGATTAAAATCGTGACGCCGATGATTGTCCCCACAAGCACGGCGGCGAGGGCGATTTTTAAAACAATCTGTTCGGTCGTTTGAGTTCTCCGGCTGATGACGACGATAAAAAATATTTCGGCGAGCAGCGCCACAAGTCCGCCGCGTGAACCGCTCATTACAAGAGCGACGCCTTGAACGCCGATAGCAGTCAATAAAAGCAGCCGTTTGTCTTTTTTGATTGCGCCGGAAAAAAGCAAACCGAGCGGCAGCGCGATTGACATTTCGACGAAAGCCGCAAAATTGTGTTTGTTGACGAACGAGCCGAACGGCTGGACGAACGGGCGCTCGTAAACGCCGTAAATTCTGCCCGGATCGAGCAGATTTTGAATGATGGCGAAAAATGCGTAAACGAAACCGAAAATCGAGATGAAATAAACAATCGTTTTAAGTCGTTTCGGCGTGTCAATAAAAACGAGCGTCGCCGCGAAATAAACGAGCAATGCCAGAAATTGCACTACCGCGACCAAAGTCGAATACGGATCAAGCGAAATTGTGCGCGAAATGCCGGAAACGCCCCCCGAATCTATTGTGCCAAACGGCAAAATCTGGACGATGCCGTAAACGGCAGCCAATAATAAAGGAATTTGCATCCAGCTTCGATTAAGCCGAATAGCTCCGCCGCTCCACGCATCAGCCGCCCAGAGAACGACGAGCAGCGCCGCGCTCGCCCAAAACAGAGCGATAACCGGCGTATGAACCGTTCCGTAAACGAGCGTGGTCAGACAAATCGCCGCCGCGATTGTTGCAAACGCAATGCGTCCGGCGATTGTGGCGCGCGGTTCATCCAAAGAAACCGGGCGTTTTCTGCGGGGCTTATTTTCCGGTTTTTCCAAGACGTTCGAGTTTGAAATCGTCATACCAAACGATGCCCACAATCGGGCAATTTTCGCCGCAAAACTGGCGGACGGTGCGAATCAAAATCGCTTCGACATCCGGCGGCACGTTAAATTCGACTGTTTGCATTCGCCAATCCGTTCCCGTATCGCCGGTAAAAGTCTGGCTCGCGCCGAGAGCTTTTGTCGTGCGAGCGTCAACGACCTCCAAAAACGGCGGTCCGGCGCTTTTCATCTCGGCGGTTTTCACCCAGAAAGTCAGACGATAACGCGCGCCCGATTCGACTCCGGCATATTGCGTGGCGGCTTGCAGCGTCGGCGCGGTAAATCCGCTAAAGGTCAAGCGCAGGCTGCGCTTTCCTTCTTTCCGCTGCCCGGCGTCGAGCGCCACGTCAACGCCTTTTAATCTTTGCACGCGCCAGCCGACGAAATTATCCGGCGAATTGGTGATTTCGCCTTCAAACGAAGGATTTTGAATCTGCCCGACTTCCGGCGCTTCGACTCCCAATTCGCGCAGCATATCGAGCGCGGCGCGAAAATTTTGTTTTTCGTAAAGCGTCCGCGACGCCGATTCGCCGTCGAGTCTAAATTCTTCTTTTTGTTCGGGCGTCAGGCTGCGCCAGACGCGAACCGCGTCTTCGGGCTTGCCTTTTCCGGCATAAAACGGCGCGAGCGCGGCGCGCACTTGCGGCAAATCGCCGACGACGCTTTCGATTTGCGCCGGATTCTCTCCGATATTTTCCCATGCGAGATAAAAAACTTGCAGCCGCAAGCTCGAATGAGCTTCGGCGACGCGCCGAAATTCGGCAAAAGCACGGTCGCGTTCTCCGGCGCGGAGCAGGAAATTCCCGTACAGCCACCGCCCGAAAGCGTTGTTCGGCGCTCGTTCCAGCGCTTTTTGAAAAGCCGCTTCCGCGCCGCTCGCATCGCCAGCCTGATCGCGCGTCCGCGCTAGATCGAGCCAGTAACGGTAATCATTCGGCGAAAGCCTAATCGTATTTTCCAGCGCGGCTTCGGCTCGTTTTGCGGCGTCGGACGAGAAACCGGCGCGCTCTGCGGAAGCCGCAGCCCACAACACTTGCGGATTGTGCGGCGCGAGATCCACGGCGAGCCGGATGACTTGCGCGAAATTTCGGTCAGTCGGCGAAGCCGTTTCCGCAAGCATTCCCCCGATTTGCCAGCGAACTCCGAAAAACGCTGCCGCAAGGGCGAGCAAAACTGCCGCCGCGAGCGCAATACGAGCGATAATCGAGCGCGAATCAAGCAAAATCAATTGGTCGGCGTTGTTTTTTGACACGGCAACTTTTATAAAGTTGCAAGTTATTAGATTTGAAAACCGAAAGCAAGCGCAGCGCTGGCAGCGCGAAGTAAAAAGTAAAAAGGCAAAAGGCAAAAGTATGGAATTTAATTTCTTTACTTTTGCCTTTTGCCTTTTTACTTTTTACTTTATTGCACAGCCGGAACACTGGCGTGGTAGAAAAATTCGCCGAGTCCGATGGTAAAAATCAAACAGCCGTAGAGCGCGTGTTCGAGCCAGACGAGCCGCAAAGACCGTGTGCGCGCGTAAGTTTCGGCAAAGAAAACTCCGCCGACGAGTGTTAAAATAACCGCAATCGGGTTTTGAAAAATAATGTGAACAAGCCCGAAAACTATCGCGCTCGACAGCACAGTCGCCCAACTGCTCGGAAAAAGTTTTCGATACCGCTCAAAGAAAAACGCGCGGTAAATCAATTCCTGCGGATAAACCGAAAGCAGCGGATACAAAATCATCACGCTCGCCCAGACAACCGGGCGTTCGATTGGAAAATTGAAAAGATTATCGGGGAACGCAAAGAAAACCAGCGCCGTAATCAACGCCGAGCAAACCCCGAATCGCAAAAATATCTTTTTAAGCTGCCGCCATTCGCCCCGCGTGCTGACTCCGCGCCAAAACTGTTTGCAATCGAATTTTCTAAGACACAACAGCCAGACGAAAACCGTGATTGTTCCTACCAAAAGCGAAATAAAAAACAAGCTCGGCTTCCAAAAAATGCGAAGCGCGAGCGGCGTAGCGATAAACAGCAGCGCCCATTCGATCCAGAGAAAAACGGTGGGCTTTGTTTTTGTTCGTGAAAAAGATCGTGCAGCGCAAGCGTCCATTTATTTCCCCTTGTCCCCGGAAAACTCTCTGATTTTTCGCTGTTTGCAAATATTGTTCCCGCAAATGAAAGCCAAACGCTAAATGTTTCTTATTTCAATTTTGCCGTCATAAAGTTTTTTTGATTTTGCCCCTTTGAAAGTGTTAATTTTTGAGTTTGGCGGACAGCCTTTCGGCTTGCCCGCACATCGCACAAACGTTCGGTATTATCGGAGGATTTATGAATCGGTTATTTTCGTTGGCGGCAGTTCTCATCGCTTTTGCGGCGAGCGTTTCTTTTTCGTACGCTCAAGGCAAAGGTATTGATACACAAAACAAGCAGATTCGAGACATCAGCACCAATCAAGGTCCGACCGACAACGGCAATCGCCGGGATACCGGCGCAGGACGCGGTTTCGATTTCGGCGCGGGCAAAACGCCCGACCGCGTAATCTTGAGCAATCCTTACAGAATGCCTTCAAAACGCGATATTTTGCTGCGAACAATTGCCGACTTGATGCGCGAACAAGGCTTGACGGTAGACGAAGCGGCTTCACGCCCGTCCGATGGAATCGTCGTTTCGCAGCCTTACACTTTCGCAAAAGGAGCGGTCATTTCCGGTTCGCAACTGATGCGCTACGCCAACATTCCGAGAGAAGACATTGATACCGGCTGGACGCGCGGTCGCTATACTTTGCGCGTCGAAGTACAGTCAATTGACGGCACGAACAACAACGTCAACGTGACGGCAAAAGTCGAAGGGCGAACGGAAACTCCGATGGGAGCAAACTGGCTGACGCTCGAAAGCAGCGGCGAAGTCGAGCAGGGATTTTTGAACGCAATGGTTGAGCGCGTCACGGGCAAGGCACCGAACGAAGTGCCGAAACCGGCTGAACAACCGTAAATATTAAAAGTCTGATTATGTTTTTACGCATCGTTTTTTTCGCACTCGTCTTAACGCCCGCTTTGGGTGTCGAACCGGCGTTCGCGCAGCGCCCGCAGTCGCAAACCGATATAAAAAATAATTTGCCGGACGCAACCGAGCGCCCCGAAAAAACGTATTCGCCCGGCGATCCGATGCTCGAAAATCTGATGAAAATGAGAATCCGCGCCGAAGAAAAAGAACACGCCGAATTTGTCGAGCGCGGCGCGGAAGTCGCTCGATTGACCGAGCAGATCAGCCGCTCATTTGCCGAATCGGGCGCGGTTGTTCGGGATTTGGATAAATTGATTCAGCTTGAAAAAGTCGTCAAAAAAATCCGCAAGAATATGGGCGGCTCGGACGATGACAAAAAAGATGATAACTACGAAACGCCCGAAAGCAATCCCGCGACAATTTCCGAAGCTGTGACAAAGCTCGCCGAAATCGGCGCCGATTTAAGCGAATCGGTGAAAACGTCTTCGCGTTATACCGTTTCAGCCGATTCGATTAACAACGCCAACGAATTGCTTGAACTGATTAATTTTATTCGCCGCGCTCCGCGCTAATCCGTTTAGATTTGAGAAATGTATTTTGAAAGATTTGATTTTCGCCGCCCGTTCATTTTTCTGGCGGCGATTTTGTTTTTGCAAATCGCCGTCGTTGCCCAAAATAAAACCGACGATGAAGAAGATGTAATCAAAGTTGACACGAATCTCGTCGTTTTAAACGTCGCCGTTACGGACGTCAAAGGCAATTCCGTGACGGGTTTAAAACGCACCGATTTCAAACTGTTCGACAATGGCGTTGAGCAGGATATTACGAGCCTCGATTCGATTTTTACCGCGGAAGAAGCGCCGTTTGCGGCGGTCGTTTTGCTCGACACGTCGGGCAGTATGGAAGCGCGCATCGCTCTGGCGCGGAGCGCCGGAATTAAGTTTCTGGAAAATCTGCGCTCGAAAGATTCGGCTGCCGTTTACAATTTCGATTCGGAAATCAACCAAATTCAGGAATTTTCCTCATCGCGCGACCTGCATCCGACGGCTTTCGGACTCAAAGGCAAAGGAATGACCGTTTTAAACGATGCTGTTATCGAAGCCGCCAAAGCGCTCGCCGACCGCGAGGAATCGCGCCGCGCCATTGTCGTTTTGTCCGACGGCGCGGACACTTTGAGCAAAGCCTCGCAAGCAAAAGCCTTAAAAGCCGCGCTTGCCGTTAACGCCGTAATTTACACGGTTGATATGTCGGCGATTGATTTCGGACCGGGTGCGGCTAGTATTACTTCAGGCGGTTCAAACGCCAGAATGGAGCGTTTGAAAAGCGTCAACGCTCTGAAAGCGTTTGCCGAAAAAAGCGGCGGGCGATTTGTTCCCGTCGCTGGCGGAGAAGCTCTGCGCGAGGCTTTTCGACAAATCGCGCAGGAGCTTGGAACGGTTTACACAATCGGTTACGAGCCGAAAAATCTCGCGCCGGACGGCAAATGGCACACAATCGAAGTCAAAGTCGCGCGCCCCGGCGCAACGGTTCGCTCGCGCAAAGGCTACAACGCGCCGCGCAAACCGAAATCATAAATTCTGCGTATTTTTAATCAAATTTACGAGCAAGGGTTAGGGGAAATGGCAGAACACGTTTTGAAAAGGTCTTTGACCTTGAATCTTCCGCGCGAGCGAGTTTTCACGTTTTTCGCCGACGCCGGAAATCTGGAGCGCATCACGCCGCCGCAGTTAAATTTTCACATCGTCACTCCGCAACCGATTGACATCAAACAAGGTGCTTTAATTGATTACAAATTAAAATTGCGAGGTTTGCCTTTGATTTGGCGAACCGTGATTTCGGTTTGGCGTCCGCCTTTTGAATTTGTTGACGAAGCTCTGAAAAGCCCTTATAAACAATGGATTCATCGCCACACTTTCACCGTTTTACCCGATGGCGCAACGCAGATTGACGACGAAGTGCGCTATCGCCTGCCGTTTGAACCGCTGGGCGACATCGCGCATTTTCTGGTAAAAAAAGAATTAAATTATATTTTCGATTTTCGCAATCGCGCGGTCGCCGAAATTTTGCGGACGAATGCGGCGAAAATTTAACCGTCACCTGATGTATTCTGTTTTCATGTTTGAAACGCGCAGCAGCGAGCTTGAATTAATGGATACCGGCGAATATACGCCGGAGGAATACGAAGGCTGTCTGCGCGAATTGCGACGGATAAATCGCTGGCTCGGCGACAAGCGCGCGCTCGAAGAAACTCTTTTGGGTGAAATTCAACGGGAAAATTTAAAGCAATTTTCCGTTTTGGATGTCGGCGCGGGTTCGGGCGAGCTTTTGCGCGTGATTGCGAAATTTGCCCGGAAAAGCGATAGAAAATCGCAGCTTTGCGGTTTGGAATTAAATCGTCGTTCGGCAGAGGCGATCCGGGAAGAATCCAAAGACTTTGACGAAATTCGCTCTATTCGCAGCGACGCGCTTTCGCTTCCTTTTTCGGACAATTCTTTTGATTACGCAATTTGCTCGCTTTTCACGCATCATTTCGCGAATGAATCGGTCGTCAAGATTCTGCGCGAAATGATGCGAGTCGCACGCAGGAAAATCTTTGTAATAGATTTGCACCGTGATCCGACCGCATATTTTTTTTACACCACAATCGGCAAGATTTTCCTGCACAACCGCCTCGTGCGCCACGACGGCGCGCTTTCTATTTTGCGTTCGTTCGTGCCGGAAGAATTGGAACATCTTGGCAAACAAGCCGGACTCGATAAAGTCTCGGTCACGAAACATTTTCCCGCGCGATTAGTTTTACAAGGCGATACCGGACAAAAATGAAATCCGAAATCCGAAATCCAAAATCCAAAATCGTTATTGTCGGCGGCGCGGTGGCAGGCGCGAGCGCGGCGATTCATCTCGCAAACAGCGGTTTTCAAGTTTGTTTGATCGAGCGCGAGCGTTTTCCGCGACAAAAATTGTGCGGGGAATTTGTCTCGCCCGAATGTTTGGAACATTTCCGCCGACTGGGAGTTTTGGATGAAATGCTTGCGGCTGGCGGTGCGCGTTTAACTGAAACCGTTTTTTACGCGCCAAATAGTCGCAGCGTAGTAGTTCCGAGCGAATGGTTTTCTACGAGCGGCGCAGCGCTTGGAATCAGCCGCGCCGAAATGGATTTTCGTCTGCTCGAACGCGCCAAAAATTTGGGAGTTGAAGTTTTAGAGGAAACGCAGGTAACCGGACTTTTGGAGGAAAGCGGCGAAATTCGCGGTGTCACAGCGAAAACGAATAACGGCGAAAAAGTTGAAATCACCGCAGATTTTACAATTGACGCGAGCGGTCGCCCCGCAGTTTTGGCAAATCTCGCCAAAAAATTTAAAGTCCAAAAAACAATCCGCAATCCGCAATCCGCAATCCGCAATCGGTTGGTTGGTTTTAAGGCACATTTGCGAAACTCAAAAATCGAGCGCGGGCGATGCGAAATTTATTTTTTTCCGGGCGGTTACGGCGGCTTGAATCGGGTTGAAAACGGATTGGCGAATCATTGTTTTTTGATAGACGCGCGCGTTGTTCGCAAATTCAACGGAAACGCCGACCGAATTGTCCGCGAAGTCGTTTTTAAAAACAGCCGCGCTGAGGAAATGCTGGAAACGGCTGAAACGGCGCACGATTGGCTGGCGGTTTCGGTTGACAGTTTCGGCAGAAAGAATCTCGCGCCCGCCGGGCGATTGCTGGCGATCGGCGATGCGGGAGCGTTTATTGATCCGTTCACGGGCAGCGGAATGCTGATGGCGCTCGAATCGTCGGAAATCGCCGCGCGCGTGATTGCCGAAAATCTTCCCGATTTCGAGCAAATTTCTGCCGCTTATCAAAATCTACATCAAGCTAAATTTTCGCGTCGTCTGCGTGTTTGTTCGGTTTTGCGCCGCGCCGCGTTTCTTCCCAATCTGGCGACGACAGCCATTTACGCATTGAGCTTGAGCAATTCCGCTCGCTTTTTTCTGGCTCGCGCAACCCGGCAAACTTAATCTTTTCTTAATCCGATAAAATCCGCTTTTTAAAGTACATTTCCGGTTCTCGTTATCCGAATTCGCTCTCAGGATTCTGTTTTAAGCTACAATCAAATTCTAAAATGGCTTTGAAATCTCAAATTTCAAATTCGGAAGTTTTGATTGTCGGCGCAGGTCCGGCTGGTTCATTTGCAGCCGAAATTTTGGCTCGCAGCGGAACAAACGTGACTCTGTTTGACGGGCGCGTGCCGAACGCGCCCAAACCGTGCGGCGGCGGCGTTACGTCGAAAGCTCTGAAAATGTACCCGCAGCTTCTCGAAGCCGTCGGGCGGCAAATTGACGATTTGGAAATCTTCGCTCCGAGCGGCAAACGACTGCGTTTAAAGCTCGACGAGCCGTTTGCGATTTATTCGCGCTCTGCATTTGATTCGTTTTTGCTTCAGCGAGCGGAAAAAGCGGGCGCGAATGTAATAAAAGAAAAAGTCACGCTTGTCGGTGAGGAAAACGGTTTGTGGAAGCTCCGAAGTCACGCGACGAGCGGAAATGCAAACGAATATCGCGGCGCTTTTCTGATTGCCGCCGACGGCGCGAACAGTGCGATTGCCAAACGTTTGAGCGGCGCGCTCGAAAAATCGGAAATGGAAGTAGCTTTCGGCTACCGTACGCCACTTCCGAACAACGAACGAGACGCTCCGACGGTAATCGCGTTTTTGCCCGGTTTTGCAGGTTATGCCTGGGCTTTTCCGCGTCCCGACCACGTTTCTTTCGGCATCGCAACGGCGCAGGATAATTTCGATCACGCCCGGCTTGACGCCCTTTTATGGCGTTTTATGCTCGGCTGGTATCGTCAACGCACCGAGCCGCAGGCAAACATCTGGCAGGATTTAAAGGATGACGAAAACTCCGAAACTCTCGCTCAACTAAATTCCGTAGCGGAACGCTACGCCGCACGCATTCCCGGACTCGCCCCCGAAACTTTGGACAATCGAAAAACAGTCGGCGAAAATTGGGCTTTGCTCGGCGACGCCGCCGGTTTTGCAGATCCGGTGACGGGCGAAGGAATTTATTACGCTCTGCGTTCGGCGGAAATTTTTGCCGATTGTTATTTAAATAAAAAAGATTACGAAAAAGCGTGGCGCGCAGATTTCGGGCGCGAACTGCGCCGCGCTTCGGAAATGCGGCGACGTTTTTACGGCAACTTTTTCGGCGCAGCTTTCACCGAACGAATGATTCAATTTGCCGCTCTGCACGGCGGGGTGCGAAAAACCCTGCGACAGCTCGTCGCCGGAGATCAAGGCTATACTGATTTAAAACAAAAACTCGCTCGTCGCGCTCTTTTGCCGTTCTGAAAAGAGTGTAAAATGTTCTCTGTTCCGTTTTCCGCAATGTCATGAAAATCAGAAAACTACATCTCAAAAACATCGGCGTTTTCGACGATCAAGAAATCGAATTTAAGCCTTGCTCTGCAAAAGATAAAGCCGAAATTCACATTTTCACAGGTCAAAATGGAAGCGGGAAATCTACAATTTTGATGGCCCTCGCAAGTAATTTTGAAGCAGAAATTGAATCGGCATATCCAAATACGTTGAATCTATCATTTTTCTTTCTTCCAGCTATTAGTAACCGCTTTTACAAAAGATCTAGAACTAAAAGCCAAATTTCTTTCAATTTACAATTTCAAGGTAAAAAGAAACATTATTCGTATGTTAACTCCTTAGATTCATTCACACATTCGGTAGATACACTTGGAAGAACCGGTTTTGCAAGCCGAGAAGTTTTTTCTTATCAGGATCAAATAGATCGCAATTTCCGTCTTTACTCTAGCTCTCTTAAACAAGGTGTAGATCTTAGTCGTTATAGTTTTAATTATGCGGCATTTGCGTTCTCCGGCTATCGTCAAATTAAATCAGAACGGATTGAAGCTATAAAAGAGCCACCGGATTTTAATCCACTTTACGAATCTCTTGAATTTATTAAAGACTACAGTGAAGTAAATCAATTAACAATCAATCAGTTAATCGCAAACAATATATCCAAAAGCGGTATTGAACACCGAAGAGGAGATCTTAAGAAATCGGAAAGATTCACTAGGACAGTACAGTGCATTGAAAAAGTTATTTCTGAAATTACAGGCTGGAAAATTGAATTTGATTTGCAAACCGAACCAATTAATTTAGTTACAAAAATCAATGGTGAAGAATTGGATTTTGATGTTTTGCCTGACGGCTTGCGATCTTTAATTAGCTGGATTGCAGATTTGGCAGGCAGGGTTGATTTGCTTAAATGGGAAGATGATTTACCAATTTTTGAAAAAAATCTGATTTTGTTTCTGGACGAAATCGAAATCCATTTGCATCCGGCTTGGCAGAGAAAAGTTTTGCCTGTTGTGCAAAAGCTGTTCAAAAACTCGCAAATTTTTATTTCGACGCATTCGCCATTTGTTATCAATTCGGTTGATGACGCTTGGGTTTATAAATTGGAGCTTGAGAATGGCAAAGCGCGCGTTGCTGATGTTGTTTTATCGGAAGACGGATTGAGTTATCAAACTGTTTTGCGGGAGATTTTCGGAATTGACAAGCGATTTGGCGGAGAAGCTCAAAACAAATTAGACGATTTTTATCGCCAGCGTGATTCTCTTTTAAAAGCAAACGGAAAAGGGAAATTAAAGAAAAAAGATTTCCTGAAATTGGCAAAAGATTTGGCTTCGCAAAGCGCCGAATTACAAAGTCTGGTCTTTTTGGAATTGGCGCGTTTGAGCAAAGAGACGGGAGAGCCTTACGAAATATGATGAAGTTCGAGCGTTCTCAATGTCCTCAATGGCTTTCAGAAAATTGGGAAAGATGGAGCAGGCAATGGCAGGCAAAGCGTCAAAATCCGAAGAAAAGAAATGATTGGCAATGGTACACATATCGAGGAAGAAAAGTTAATGAATTACTTTTGCCCTTATTGAGCGCGCTGACAAAGAATCATTGTTCATTTTGTGATAAACGCCCCATCGGAGTTGAAACTGTTGACCATTTCAAACCAAAATCTTCATATCCTTTGGAATCTTACAATTGGGAAAATTTATTTATCGCTTGTTACGATTGTCAGGCAAGCCGATGGGAAAATTATGAAGATATTTTGCTCAAGCCTGATGAATTAGGCTATGAGTTTAATCGTTATTTTCTTTACGATTTTGATTTAGGCGAACTAAATCCGAGAGGCGAAGAAGACTCGGCTGAGTATTTAAGAGCGGATTTTACGATTAAAACTTTTAAGCTAAACGAGCGAGGTTTGCCTGAAGCTCGAAAAATCATCTCCGATAATTTATCCGCTTTTAAAGCAATGGATATTAATAAAGTCCCATATCGGTTTATCTTTGGGATTTTTGAATAAAAGCATCTAACACTTTACAACTCGCCTAAAATAATTGAAATCTCAAAGCTAGCGTGAAAGATTTAACAAAAAGAATCAAAGAAAAAGCGTTGGAAACCGGCTTTCACAAAGTCGGCGTAGCTCGTGCCGAAGCGTTGCCGCGCGAACGCGAATATCTCGAAGGCTGGCTGGAACGTGGTTTTCACGCCGAGATGCGCTGGATGGAACGCGAGCCTGAAAAACGCGCGAATCCGCAGCTTTTGCTTGAAAATGCAAAATCAATCATCTCTGTTGCACTCAATTATTTTACGCCGCACAAACACGGCGACTCGCCTGAAAACGGGAAAGTTTCACGTTACGCCTGGGGTGATGATTATCATGATGTTTTGAAAGAAAAATTGCGCCAGCTCGAAACTTTCATCATAGAGATCAGTCCGACAATTAACATGAAAATCTGCGTTGATACCGCACCGATAATGGATAAAGCGTGGGCGCAGCGAGCCGGGTTGGGCTGGATCGGCAAACATTCCAATTTAATCACGCGCGAATACGGTTCCTGGGTTTTTCTGGGCGAGATTTTGCTCGACATCGAATTGGAATACGACGTGCCGGAAACGCAGGATTTTTGCGGAAGCTGCACGGCTTGTCTCGACGCCTGCCCGACAAACGC
Organism: Pyrinomonadaceae bacterium; assembly: GCA_036388775.1. Lineage (GTDB taxonomy): Bacteria > Acidobacteriota > Blastocatellia > Pyrinomonadales > Pyrinomonadaceae > JALZCH01. The sequence goes on from DASVRD010000090.1 coordinate 55,928, forward strand.
GATTGTCGAGGCGCGCGTAATTGATTCAAATCGCTGCATTTCTTACCAGACGATTGAGTTGCGCGACGAACGGCTTTCCGACGAAATTGCCGAAAATTTGAACGCCTGGCTCTACGGCTGCGACGTTTGTCAGGATGTTTGCCCCTGGAATCGTTTTGAAAAACCGACCGAAGAAATGCGGTTTGAGCCGCGTGAGAATAACGTTTCGCCGGATTTAAACGAAATTGCGAATCTTTCGCACGCGGAATACGTCGAACGATTTCGCCGCAGCGCGATGAAACGCGCCAAGCTCGCGGGATTGCAAAGAAATGCGCGCGCTTTGCTTTCAAAGGCTAAAAATTTAGAATAAAGACAAGAAACGCAGGCGGCTCGACTTTCTAAATTTATTTTTAAAACTCGAATTCAAAATATGTTTTTGTTTGCTTTTGCGGAATCGTTGTTTTCGCGTTCGACAATTCGTTTTTCAATTTTGATTTTCTGTCTCGCCGGAAATTTTCCGCTCGCCGCCGCGCCAATTTTTCTCAAAACGGCTCACAAAACTTTGCCGCAAGCGAAACCGCTTTTTATTACTGCGGCTTTTGATGTAAATCTGCGCGAAACGCCGTCAGCCGGAGGGAGAGAAGTCGGCGAATTGCCTGTCGGGACGAAGGTTCGCTCGCTTGAGCGCTCGGCGGAAAAGCATACAATCGGCGGCAAAACCGATTATTGGCATCGAATCGAAACCGTCAGCGCTGCAAACAAAAAAGCGGGTTGGATTTTCGGCGGATTTTTGCTGCAATTCGATCCGGCAAAACGCGAAACGATTTACAGCGTAATTGCCGCCGAACGCGCGAAAGCGGCAGGTGAAGGTTTTTCGGATAATGCAGAACTTGTTGATTTTCTGACCGGAATTTTGCCCGAAATCAAAACTCCCGCGACCGTAGCCGAATTGAATTTTGCCAGACTTTCGGCTCTCAAAAACGCTTTGTCGGCAATTCCTTTTGACAAGCAGACGAGCGAGCCTTACAAAGCTTTTATCGAAAAGCAGGAAGCAAACATCGTTTACAGTGACCCATCCGGTCAATGGTATGTACGCTCGAATTTGTTCTGGGATTTGGCGCGAAAATATAAAACCTTGCCGGCGGGCGAAAAAATCGCATGGGCTGGCGCGAACAATCCGCTGCCGGGCGAGTGCGAAGGTTATCTGAATTGCTATTTATATTCGCTCAAAGCTACGCACGGCAATTATCTCGAACAATTTCCGCGCGGCGCGCACGCCGCCGAAAGTTTGAAAGCCATCCGGGAATGGCTTGAGCCGATTGCGGCGGACGCGGTGAAAAAAGAAGTTTACACAGCGCCGACCGAAGTTTCCGAAAAAGCCGAGTTTTATCAAACTCTCACCGATCTTCGCGTGCGAATTTCCAAAACCGGGCTTTTTGAAAAAGACGCCGTTCTGCGACAATTAAACAAAATCGCCGAAGGCTACAAATAAAGGATGAAGGATTCTTACGGAAGACAAATTAGAGATTTGCGCGTCAGCTTGACCGACCGCTGTAATTTTCGTTGTTTTTATTGTCTGCCGAACGGCGAGCCGCCGCTGGCGCACAAAGATAAGATTTTAAATTACGAAGAGCTGGAACTCGTCTGTGAGATTTTCGTTTCGCTCGGAATCGAAAAAATCCGTCTTACCGGCGGCGAACCGCTGCTCAGAAAAGATGTAGAAACGCTCGTCGAAAAACTCGCCAAACTCAAAAGTCCAAAATCCGATATTTCGCATTCCGCATTCCGTCATCCACACTTAAAGGATTTGGCTTTGACAACAAACGGGCATTCTTTGCCTGAACGGGCGGCGAATTTAAAACGACTTGGGCTTGACCGCGTGACGATTAGCTTGGACAGTTTGCGGCGTGAAAAATTCAAGGAAATTACGGGAGTTGATAAATTGCCGGACGTTTTGCGCGCGATTGAAGCGGCGAAACAGGCGGATTTAAATCCGGTTCGAGTTAATGCGGTAATCGTTCGCGGCTGGAATGACGATGAAATTGTCGAACTGGCGCGTTTTGCGCGCGAAGCGGCGATTTCGATGCGTTTTATCGAATTTATGCCGCTCGATTCAGGTCACGAATGGCGGCGCGAACAAGTCGTTTCGGGGCGCGAAATTCGAGATACAATCAACGCCGCATTTCCGCTCGTTTTAAAACAAAAATCGCGCGGCGCGGAAACCGCCTGGAGATTTGAGTTTGCCGACAGCGCGCCGGGAGAAATCGGAATCATTGCCCCGGTGACGGAAATGTTTTGCGGCGCGTGTTCGCGGATTCGTTTGACCGCCGACGGGCAGATTCGCACTTGTTTGTTTTCGACGCAGGAACACAATCTGCGCGACATTGTTCGCGGCGGAGCGGCGCGAGCGGAAATCATTGAATTTATCGAATCGGTCGTAGCGCAAAAAGAGCCGCGCCATTTTATCAACGAAACCAAATTCGCTCCGGCTTCGCGTTCAATGAGCTTTATCGGCGGATGAAAGAAAATTTTAATAACATAGCTTCGTTTTTAGCCGAATGCGGCAAAGAGTTTTACCGGCGCGGTTGGGTATTAGGGACAAGCGGAAATTTCAGCGCGGTTGTTCAACGTGTGCCCTTGCGAGCTTGCATCACGGCGAGCGGCAACGACAAAGGCGCGCTCAACGCCGAAACGCATTTTTTGGAAATTGACGAAACGGCGACGGTATTAAGCGGAATCGGAAAACCTTCGGCGGAAACCGAAATTCATTTAACGATTTACGATTTAAAGCCCGAAGCAAACGCGATTCTGCATACGCATTCGGTTTGGGGAACGATTTTGTCCGACGTTTATTTCGGGCGCGGCGGGATAGAAATCGAAGGCTACGAAATGCTCAAGGGTTTAAGCGGCGTGAAAACTCACGAGCATCGAGAATTGCTGCCGATTGTCGAAAATTCACAGGATTACGGCGAATTGAGCCGGACGATTAAACAAATGCTGATTGAGAATCCGGCGGCGCACGGAGTTTATCTGCGCCGTCACGGGCTTTACACCTGGGGCAATTCGATTGCCGAAGCAAAACGGCATATCGAAATTTACGAGTTTTTGTTTGAAGTTTTGGGCAGATGTTTAAAATAATTTTATGGCTGAAGAGGCGTGGTTAAGTGGGAAGCTTGACGGATTTTCTCCCGTGATGATGCCCGCCGCGCACGCTCTGGCGCAGGCAATTGTTGATTTGGAAAAGTGCGCTCCGAGTTTGACCGATGAAGAATTGTCAATGCGTCCGAACGGCGCGCCGTCTGTCGCTTTTCATTTGCGCCACATCGCGGGGAGCATTGACCGTTTATTGACTTATTCGCGAGGCGAAGAGTTGAACGAACAACAGTTTGTCATGCTTCGGGCTGAAAATTCCGATGCCGGCGCAAATGCCGCCGATTTGATGCGAAAGGCGGTTGCTGAAATAAACAACGCCCTCACCGAGCTTAAAACGGTTGCGCCCGAAATTTTATTTGAAGAGCGTTTTGTCGGGCGCAAAAAATTGCCGACAAATGTTTTCGGTTTGCTTTTTCACATCGCCGAACACACAGCGCGGCACGTCGGGCAAATAGTCACGACGGTGAAAATTGTGCAAAATAGAGAAAACGGATAAAAAATTATGGCAGTTGTTACAGTACCGGATAAAAATCTAGTGTTGCGCGATGCGGAAGAAATCAAAAACTATCTTGCCGCAATCGGAATTGATTACGAGCGTTTAGAAAGCGAACCGCGAATTTCTCCCGACGCCGCGCCGGAAGAAATTCTGGCGGCTTACGCCCCTGAAATCGAAAAATTAAAAGCGACGGGCGGTTATGCGACGGCGGATGTAATTGATATAAAACCGGAAACGCCGAATCTCGACGGAATGCTCCAGAAATTTCGCCCCGAACATTGGCACGACGAAGACGAAGTCCGCTTTATCGTCAAAGGTCACGGGCGTTTTCATATCGCTCCGAAAGACGGCGACGTAACCGCAATCACGATGGAAGCCGGAGATTTGATTCGCGTTCCGCGCGGGACAAAACACTGGTTCGATTTGTGCGAAGACCGAATGGTGCGGGCAATTCGGCTTTTTCAAGACACTTCGGGCTGGACGCCGCATTACACGAGCAGCGGCGTTGAACAAAAATATTCTTAAAATTTCACCATAGAAGCACAAAGACACAGAGTTTTAACTCAATTTTTCTATGTGCCTCTCTCTGTCTGCTGTGGTTCAAATGAAAGCTATCCTGCTCGACATCGAAGGCACAGCGACGCCGATTGATTTTGTTCATAAAACGCTTTTTCCGTTTGCGCGCGGGCGAATGCCGGAATTTGTGCGCGACAATTTCGGTCGGCTTCAAGATGAAATCTCGTCGCTTCACGCCGAACATAAATTCGATTCGGAAAAAGGCGAAGACCTTGCGCCGTTCGATGAAACAAGCGCCGAGTCGGTCGCGGAATATTTGATTTTTCTCATTGACAAAGACCGCAAATCAACCGCTTTAAAATCAATTCAGGGACAAATCTGGCGCGCCGGTTACGAATCGGACGAGCTTTGCGGCGAAGTTTTCGATGATGTTTTGCCGGCGTTCAAGCGATGGAAGGAAAACGGTAAAACGATTGCGATTTTTTCTTCGGGCAGCCGTTTGGCGCAAAGGCTGATTTTCGGTTTTAGCGTCGCCGGAGATTTAAGTTCTTACATTTCCGCATATTTCGACACGACGACGGGCGCGAAAAAAGAGCCGGAAAGCTATCGAAAAATCGCCGCGAGCTTGAGTTTTCCACCTGTGGAAATCTTGTTTGTTTCCGATGTCCTTGCCGAATTGGACGCCGCGTTTGAAGCCGGGATGCAGACCAGACTTTGCGTGCGCCCCAATAATCCGCCGATTAGCGAACCGACCTTGCATCTAACAATCAACAGTTTTGACGAGCTGGAATAAATGTTTTCAAATTTGAGATTTAATCCTGAGAGCGTTAATCTGTGATTTCAATCGTATTTTCAAGGGGATTTTTTTATGGAAAGCAATCAAAATTTAGAAATCGCAACGCTCGGCGCGGGCTGTTTCTGGTGCGTCGAAGCCGTATTTGATGATTTAAAGGGCGTCGAAGATGTCGTTTCCGGCTATTCCGGCGGCGAAATTAAAAATCCGACTTACCGCGATGTCTGCTCCGGTTCGACCGGACACGCCGAAGTCATCCAAATCAAGTTCAATTCGCAGGAAATCTCTTTCCGCGACATTTTGCGCGTCTTTTTTACGGTTCACGATCCTACGACTTTAAACCGTCAGGGAGCCGATGTCGGAACGCAATATCGTTCGGCGATTTTTTATCATTCGCCCGAACAGAAACAAATCGCTCACGAAGTCATTGAAGAAATAACTTCTGAAAGACTTTATGACAATCCAATCGTGACGGAAATAGCCGCATTTGCTGATTTTTATCCGGCGGAAGATTATCATCAGGAGTATTTCGCCAACAATCCGACGCAGCCCTATTGCGCGGCAGTCGTTGCGCCGAAGGTGCGAAAGTTTAGAGATAAATTTGCCGACCGGCTCAAAAAATAAAACTTAGGCGCAAAAAAGCGTCGTAGAATTACAATTTTGTAATTCTACGACGCTTTTTTGTTATCGGTTACGAACGCGGCGGAATGTTGTAGCTTTTGATTTTCGAGTTAAGCGTCGTCGCATTTAAGCCTAACAGGCGGGCGGCGCGCGATTGATGACCGGCGGTTTGGTCGAGCGCGCGGCGAATCAGATCAATTTCAAAACGACGTACTTCATCGTAAAAATTAACGCCGCGAGCCAGCTCAACTTCGCCCGACGCTCCTGCGGAATCGCGCACGGCGGCGCGCGCCAATTCAGGATTTCGTACTTCAGCGCGCAGACATTCTTCGGTAATTTCATCTTCCGGCGCAATAACGACCGCGCGCTCGATAATGTTTTCCAGCTCGCGCACATTTCCCGGATAAAAATAATTCTCCAAAAGCGATAAAACTTCCGGGTTGATTTGTTCCGAGATTTGCCGCCCGTTTTCCTCGTTGTATTTGCGGATGAAATGCTGCGCGAGCGGCAAAATGTCTTCGCGGCGCTCTCTGAGGGGCGGCAATTCAAGCGGGACGACCGACAAACGATAATACAAATCTTCGCGGAAAGTGCCCTGCCGGACAAGCTCTTTTAAATCAGCGTTGGTGGCGGCGACGATTCGCACATCAACCCGGTGCGGCGTAGTGTCGCCGATTGGCGTGAACTCGCGTTCTTGAATGACGCGCAGCAGGCGAACCTGCATTTCCGGCGGAACGTCGCCGATTTCGTCGAGGAAAATCGAACCGGTATCGGCGACTTCAAACAAGCCTTTTTTCGACGCGACAGCGCCTGTAAAAGCACCTTTCGTATGACCGAACAATTCCGATTCGAGCAATTCCGACGGAATGTTCGAGCAGTTGACGACGACAAAAGGCTGTTCGGCGCGCGGGCTGTTTTCGTGTATCGCTTTGGCGATTAATTCTTTTCCGGTTCCCGATTCGCCCGTGATTAAAACCGTCGAGCGAGCGGGCGCCACGCGGTCAACCAGCCGGAAAACGTTTTCCATTGCGGTCGAGCGTCCGATGATGGCGTTGCGTTTGACCTCGCGCGTCATCGCCTGCCGCAGGGTTTGTCGCTCTTCTTCTTTGCGGCGTTTTTTGACGCCGTTGGCGACGAGGTTAATAATTTGCTCGTTTTGAAACGGTTTGCGAACAATTCCGGTTGCGCCTTTTTCCCAAGCCGAGACCGCCGTATCGAAAGTCGCGTAAGCCGTAATCATTAAAACAACGGCGTCCGAATCAATTTTCAGAAGCTCTTCGAGTGTAGAAAGCCCGCCGATTCCCGGCATCGAAACGTCCAACAGCACAACATCATACGAGCGGCGCGAATACATCTCTAATCCTTCTTCACCGGTTTTCGCCAAATCAACTTTATAACCTACTGACGACAATAAAACTTCCAGCACGTCGCGCATAATTTCTTCGTCGTCAACAACTAGAATTGAACCTTTTTTTGCCATATACAGAAAATATTACGAAATGATTTGTTGCCAAACAAAAAACGGAGAGTTGCACGCGACAACTCTCCGTAAGCATTTAATTTTTGAAATTATCAAAAATTGATCCGCAAAATGAATTCAACAATGCGGCTGTTGAGTTAGAAATTTATCCGCAGCATAAGGTCTATCAAACGACCGCCCGGATCATTCGTAGTTGAAACGTCCTGATAAGCGGAGCCGTTGCCGAGTTGACCGAAAGTAGCTCCGCCGACTCCAAGGTTAACTACGTCCGCGCTCCATACGTTCAGACCGGCGATGCGAAAATTAGGCGCATTTAAAGCGTCGAGAAACGTCGCTCTGAACTCGACGTTGCTTCTCTCAGTGATGATGAATTTCTTAGACAAAGCTACGTCGAGTTTAAAGAAGCTCGGACCGTAAAGAATCAAGTTGTTGAAACCGCATTCGCCGCTGTATCTCGCTTGACAATTGCCGTAACCCGCCGGAGCGATGAATCTGCCTTCCGGCGCGCCGCCGAAAGTCGTTCCATAGCCGGTCGAGCTGGTTACGTCAATATTAAACGCTCGTTGAGTGTTCAATATAATGTCGTCGGGCAGATAAGTGACAACGCTGGGACCTTTACGAACTTTGATTTCTTTTTGCAGTTCTTTAGCAGTCATTCCGACAAGCTGAACATTGCCCAGACTAAACGGCGAACCGCTTTGCCAGCGGATCGTCGGGAAGATAGTAAACCCGCCGATGAGACCGTTTACGAACCAATTGGAATCGGAGAAAAATGTTCTTCCTTTCCCAAACGGCAGATCATAAGTCGCATCGAGTTTGAACTGATGGCGAATGTCAAAGGCTTGAACGTTTTTCGCCAATTCCAAACCGTTTTCTCTTTGCGTAAATCCGGCAAAAACGACGCTGCTCGACGCAAAAGCGTTCGAGCTTGCCTTCGACCAAACATAACTGGCTTGGAAACGCAAACCGTCAGACAACCGACGACGAACTTCCAGAACGCCCGAGTCATACCAGGTTTTCGTACTGTTATCTACGATAAATGAGCCGTTAACACCCGTCGTCGGATTAACATAGAAAAGGTTGACCGGACGCCCATTGGCAATGGCGTTCGCTCGCCTCGTCGCATCGTTTTCAAAGCTCGTGCCGCTGAAACCACCGATATTCGGGTTGTTTCTCGAAAGCGCGGCAACGAGCGTCGTATTAGCAAAATTAGCTGCCGCATAGCGAGCCGGATTATTTGGATCGTAGGCATTTGTTCCCGTTGCAGGATTAAAGTAGGACAGCATAATCGGCAGCGGCGACGTTCCGGTATTTGCTCCGAAGTAAGCAAAAGTGGCTCCTCTGCCAGCCGCGATATTGGCGTAGAGATTATTTTGTGCCAGAGCAAACTCCGAGGCAAAACCGTTTTCAATCGTATTGAACTCGTTGATGTTGTATTGACGCTGCAAACCGACGCCGCGATTGCCGACGTATCGAAGCTCAACAACGGTATTTTTATCAATCTCGCGCTGATAGCCGAAGCTGAACGAATGAACCGAGCCGGTTTTCAAATCCGGGGAAAAAGCGTTTGTTGAATTAGC
>DASVRD010000091.1:0-24393 GCA_036388775.1 Pyrinomonadaceae bacterium
GAGCAAACCGAACAAACTACTTTTGAAATCTGACCTTTTTTAGTTAAAGACGCAACCATATGGCTTTGTTCTTCGTTGCAATTCAAACATTGTTTGCTGACTAATTGACCGATTGTATATGTCGCTTTTTCCATAATTTGATTCTCCTCGAAATTTATCTAACTAAAATTTATCTGGTTGTGCGAGCGCGAAATGAACGTCGTCCAGCGCTTTTCTTATTTCCGGCAAATTGTGTTGTCGCCGCAATCGGTAATTTGCCTCCGAAACCGGGCAGCAAAACCCGCTCGACCGTTTGTCCGGTTAATTTTTCGATTGATCGCATCGTTGTTTCTTCGATTGAAGTCACCAGCGTAATTGCGCGACCTTTGTTTCCCGCTCTGCCCGTGCGACCGATGCGATGCACATAATCTTCCGGCGCTTCGGGCACGTCGTAATTGATGACGTGCGAAATCTGGTCAACGTCAATTCCGCGAGCCGCAATGTCTGTGGCAACCAAGACGCGCGTGTTTCCGTTTTTAAATCCGCTTAAAGCAGCTTCGCGCTGCGATTGCGAACGATCCGCGTGAATTCGATTGGCTTTGTGTTTGCGCGCTTCGAGAATATGCGAAATGCGCTCAGCGGCGCGGCGCGTTCTGGTAAAAACCAACACTCGCTCAAAATTCTCGCGTTCCAATAAATCTAATAATAGCGCAGTTTTTGACTCGGCGGCTACCGGATAAGCGACTTGTTCAATCGTTCCGGCTGCTTTTCCGCGTCGGCTGACTTCGACAAATTCCGGTGAGTTCATCATCGAAACCGCGATTTGCTCGATTTCAGGCGACATCGTTGCCGAGAAAAAAAGCGTTTGACGCTCTTTCGGCACTTTTGCGACAATCCGCTTAATCGCGGGCAGAAAACCCATATCGAGCATTCGGTCGGCTTCGTCCAAAACCAGAGTCTTGAGCAGCGCAAAATCAACCGCGCCGCGCTCCATTAAATCCGTCAAACGCCCCGGCGTGGCAACGACGATGTTTGCGCCGCGTAAACCATCGAGCTGGCGTTTGTAACCTGTGCCACCGATCAGAGCGACGCATTTTATTCTTTTCGGAGCAAGCTCACGACAAGCCGTTTCGGTTTGCGTAGCTAATTCGCGCGTCGGCGCGAGTATTAAAACCGATAGCCCGACAATTTTGTTTTCAATTATTTTTTGAATTATGGGCAGCAGAAATGCTGCGGTTTTGCCGGTTCCGGTTTCGGCGCAGGCAATAATGTCAGAGTTTCCCAAAACGATGGGAATCGCTTTTTGTTGAATCGGCGTCGGCTCAACATAGCCGAGCTGGCTGCAAACGCGCTCAAGCGCAGGTTGCAAACCTAATTGTGAAAAATTCATTAAAATCCTTTGATAATCGCTCGACCGCCAGGCGGGAGCGTGCAAATTTAGCAGCTATGCGGGATTCGGTTAAATACCAATTCAACCTGATGAATAATTGATAGTTGAAAGTTGATTTTTGGAAGAGAATGATAATCACCGCTCTTCAACTCTCAACTATCAATTATTGCTAGAGTCTTTTTTTCTAACTTTGCACAACTTCTAAATAATCTAAAATATTAAGCGGCTTTGGCGAGAAAAGTTAACGCCAAAGCCGCTTTGGTTAAAATAAATCGTTACTACGATTTACCAGCGCGAGCCGCCGCCGCGATTGCCACCGCCGCCGCCTCGATTTCCTCCACGAAAGCCACCGCCTCCGCCGCCTCCGTTGCCGCCGCGATCTTCGCGCGGACGTGCTTCGTTAACGTTTAAGGCGCGACCGTCAATCTCGGTGCCGTTAAATTGGCTGATTGCTGATTTTGCTTCATCAGCGCTCGACATTTCGACGAAACCGAAACCGCGTGAAAAACCCGAATCGCGATCTGTTACGACCGAAGCCGATTCGACAGTTCCGGCTTTTGAAAAAAGTTCATTTAAATCGTCTCCCGTAGTTTTGAACGAAAGATTTCCGACGTAAAGTTTTGTAGACATTTTTATTCCTTATCTCCTTTTATTTTAGGAGCTTCAATAGAAGTGTTTCTAACGATGTAAGCGTGCTTCAGGAAACGGTTGGCAACGAAGGACTTCAGCGTTTGAAAGCTCGTTCTTTGCGAGCTTCTTCTTAAAATTTAAACCTGCCTCACTCTCGAAGTATCCAAACGCAACCGCTAAATCAAAAAGGGAGCGAACAACCGTTGATAAAAGAGAGAAAGAATGTAGCGTCTTTTAAGATGCCTCAAAAACGCCTTCCGTTGCAAGTAAAGTCTAAAGAAGATTATGACAAACTGCCGAAATAAGTGATCAGAAATTAAGGCGATGCTGTTGCCCAATTCAAAACACCCGTTAAAATTAAAATTGAAATCTTTGAAGAATCTCAAATTTTTATTGGGTTAAGTTAAGTTCAATTCAATTGAATCTTGATGCTGTTTGCAGCCCATCCGTCAATTTGACTGATAACAAAAACAGCATGTCGTGATTCTGGACATTTCCTTCGATTCATTGTATTAAAACAGCAAATGATTTGTGTTTGCCCGTATTGCGACGACATTGATTTGTCTGAACAGTAGAAGCGGGAGAGGTGTATGCAAATTTCGGGCGGTTAAAGCTCTCCCCGATCTTTTAACCCATTTGCACCAAAAAGACGAAGATATTTCTGCATACCGGAATATCTACGCTGACTTTTGGTGAAATTACTTCCTATCAAGGAGGATGAATCGAAATGAAAAGAAAATTAGCTTATTTTGCGTCGTCGTTTGCACTTGCCGGTGCTATTGTCTTTGGTGCTTCGTTTCAAGCTGAAGGTATCAGCGCGCAATCCTGTCAAGGTCAGTGTAAACGCAACCAAACAGCTTGTGAAAACGCTGCAACAACACAAGGGCAGAAATCACAGTGCAAAAAGGCTTATCAAGGATGCATCTCCAGTTGTAAATAACAAAGATGCATCCTTTTTTGATGAAAGAGCTTTCTTTTGAAAGTTCTTTAAACGCATCAGTGTGCGCTGCTGCGTTTCGGAATAGATGCGCTTAACGGTCCGAAAGTTTTCGCACCGTTAGCCATCTTGAAACTTTTCCTGCAAGAAAAGCATTGCTCTGGAGATCAATTGCAATTTCTATCAATGCTTTTCACGCAATAACACAATTGAAAGGAAATTAAGAAAGATGAAAAAGAAAATTGGACTCTTTGCAGCTACATTTGCCCTCGCATTGACGGCAACCTTTAGCTTTAGCACTTCGCCGGTTGCGGCTGGAAGCTGCCAAACGCAATGCCGCGTAGGTTATGACAAATGCGTCAAACAAGCGAATAATCCGGGCGGACTTAATCAGTGCCGCAGAGCTTATGACAGTTGCTTATCTAGATGCAGGTAACCAACTAGGTAAAAGGAATTAGAAAGTTCTAATTCCTTTTACTTTTGATGAGGGCGTTTTCTTGTAATTCGCCCTCAATAAGTTTTCCCTTATGCAGCGTTTCCTGACCTTCGGTTTTTTACTCATTTTCACTTTATTTGTTGCAAACAATTTGCAGGCAAATGCGCAGACGCCGAGAACGAGGTTTCTTGAACCTGTTCGGGTCAGCGAGATGCCGGCTGGAATACAAGTGATTGTTGCGGCGAACGAATCAATAAACGACTACATTTCGCAACAAAGCGACAATCGCTTTTACATAACAATTCCGAGAGCGGGAGTTTCAGTTTTTGACAGCAATTTATACAGCGGCAGTCTGGTGGTTGTCAGGTCGGAACGCAGAGGAAACGATGCGGTATTTTCTTTTAATCTGTTACGCGGGAGCATCGCCACCGTAAAGCAAAGCTACAATAAACTCGTCGTATTCATTACACCGCCATTTAATACCGGAATTGTTAGCGATAACAATAAAAAAAGTGAAAATGGCGGAAAAACTACAACGCCGCCACTTGAGCCAAAAGTCGTTACGAAAACCGACATTGCGACGCTTCGCATTCCGAATGTTTCCAAACCGCAAACACAAAGCGACGCATCCGTTATCACGCAGCCTATAGAAGTAAAGAAGGCGAAGGAGCATCCAAATGATTTACCAGTTCCAACGAACTCGGCTGAAAGCATTAAATCAACTTTGCGTATTCCGCGCACGGCACGTCCGCCGACGATTGATGATTTTTTAAATAACAGAACGCGTGAAGCAGAGACTTCAGTTGTGAACTTCCGTCAACGCTCGCCTGATGACGGAAAGAACGTTAGCCAGCAAACAAAGGCTTATCTTTCTTATGACGATTTGAATATTTATGTCGCTTTTGTTTGCAAAGACAAGCGCGAAAGAATCCGCGCTCATATGGCTAAGCGCGAAGACGTTTTAAACGATGATTTGGTCAGCATTACGCTCGATACATTTCGCGACCGACGCCGTGCGTATGTCTTTAGCGCGAATCCTTTAGGCATCCAGCTTGACGGCATCTCGACCGAAGGACAGGGCGACGATTACAGCTTCGATACGCTCTGGTACTCCGAAGGGCGTTTAACGGAAGATGGCTACATCGTTTTGATGACGATTCCGTTTAAGAGCCTGCGCTTTTCTGATAATGCTGAGCAATCCTGGGGAATCGCTTTGGGACGGACAATTCCGCACAACAATGAAGAAGCTTATTTTCCGTATATCACACAGCGCGTTCAAGGCTTTATCCAGCAAGCCGGAAAGCTCGAAGGACTCGAAAACATCTCGGCGGGACGTAACGTTCAGCTAATTCCTTATTATGTATCATCAAGCGAGCGTGCCCTTAACTACGATAATTCGGGCAATCCTTTTTTCAAGTCACGTCGAGATTTTCGCGCCGGGCTTGACGGCAAAATAGTTTTACGCGGCGCTCTGACGCTTGATTTAACATTCAATCCTGATTTTAGTCAGGTCGAATCCGACGAGCCGCAAGTTACGGTCAACAGTCGGTATGAAACTTTTTTTCCCGAAAAAAGACCGTTTTTTATCGAAAATGCCGGATTTTTTCAAACGCCGGAAAATATATTTTTCTCGCGCCGCATCATTGATCCGCAGTTTGGCGCGCGTTTAACCGGAAAAACCGGAAAATGGGCGTTTGGCGGTTTAATTATTGATGACCGCGCGCCGGGAAGGTTTTTCTTTGAAGATGAAGAGCAATACGGAAAACGCGCCGTAGCCGGAGTTTTCCGCGTTCAGCGCGAGCTTGGAGAACAGTCGAGCGTCGGTTTTCTGGTAACAAATTACAACTTTGGATCGAGCGCAAACCGGGTTTTATCTTTTGATACCAGAGTAAAACTAAACCAGAACTGGTCTTTCACCGGACAGGTTATGCAAAGCCTCACGAAAGAGCTGGACGGAACCAAGTTTTCGGGACCGGCTTATCTTGCGAGCCTTACTCGGAGCGGGAGACATTTCAATTATGATTTGACATACACCGACAGAAGCCCAAACTTTCGCTCGACTCTCGGATTTATTCCGCGAACGGACATTCGTCAGGTTGAACAATACGCGTCTTATCGCTGGCGACCGAATAAACGAGGAATAGCCAGCTTCGGTCCTTCAGGTTACGCAATGGTGAACTGGAACAGGCGCGGTCAGATGCAGGATTGGTATGCAAACGCGGGCTTCAATGTTGAGTTTACCGGATTAACAACAATTGAGTTTAAACATTCGGAATCCTACGAGCTTTTTCTTGATAAAGGTTTCCGCACGGGTGACACCGGCATTTCCTTTTACAGCGATAGATTAAGCTGGCTCGGTGTTTCCGGCTCTTATAACTGGGGCGGCGCAATCAATTATTTTCCGGCATCGGGGCTGGAGCCTTTCCGGGCAAATTCTAAAAACGCCAACGTCGGGCTAAATTTCCGCCCGAGCACGCGGTTTCGTTTTGAACAAACTTATATCTATAACCGATTAACTACGAGCTTTGATCCGAGCTTATCCGGCAACCATTCAAAAGCGAGCATCTTTAACAATCACATAATGCGGTCAAAACTGAATTATCAATTCAACCGTGAGCTGTCTTTGCGGGCAATTTTTGATTATAACGCCGTTTTGCCGAATGATGCGCTTGTTAATCTCGAACGAGAGAAACGCATAACAACTGATTTTCTGCTGACTTATCTGCTCAATCCGGGCACGGCTCTTTATATCGGATACACGGATAATTATGAAAATCTGACTTTAGTTCCGGGAACGCCTTCGACTCTGCTGCGAACCGGTGTGCCGACAGCTTCAACCGGAAGTAGGTTATTCGTCAAGATAAGCAATTTGTTTCGATATTAAATTTTCGATCTGGAGGAAACGTTAAAATGAAAATTACAAAATACATCTCTTTATTTATGGTTATCGGAGGGATAATCGCCGGTTCAGCCGCCGGATTATGGCTTTCCGGTTATGGCAAATCACATCTGACAACTGTCAGATCAGAGCCTCTTAAAAGTCTTTCATCCGCCGCAGCCGGCGCAGAACCGGCGCACATTAAAGGCGCTGAAAACGCAGTTGTAACAATTGAAGAATTTGCTGATTTTGAATGCCCGCCGTGTGCGCGTTTGCATTCCGAGATCAGGAAAATGAAAGAAGAGTATGGAGATCGTGTTAGATTCGTCTTCCGCCATTACCCGCTCGATTCGCACCAGCACGCGGCGGAAGCTGCCAAAGCAGCCGAAGCTGCCGCAATGCAAGGCAAATTCTGGGAAATGCACAACATTTTGTTTGAACGCCAGGATGAATGGAGCAGCGCGGAAAACACACCGCAATTGTTTGTTGATTACGCCCGTTCTTTGGCATTGGACACCGAGAGGTTTCAGCGTGATATAAACTCTGAACAAGTGAATAATCGTGTTACTGCTGACCGTAAACGCGGCGAATCCGTTGAAATTGAGGGAACGCCGTCGCTTTTTATCAATGGAAATGAAGTTTCGGAAGAAGCAATGACGCCGGAAGGAATTAGAACAGCTATTAAGACTGCTCTTAAATAACCACAGCCTCAATATAGGTTTTCCTTAAAACGGCGACTTTTGTCTAAACAAGCCTGCACAAATTATTTCCAAAATGAAAAAACTTATGCCGCTAAGCTGATGCTCAGCGGCATAAGACTTTTAGTTTCTTGCCAGAGCCGTACTAGTTATGTGATATTCAAAAGATGGAGATTGTTCTTCATCGCATTGATATTTAAAGGAGATTTATAAAACCGTGAAACGAGAGCTGGAACAGCTAATCCGATTGCAAAATACCGATACTAAAATCAAGAAATTAGAAAACTCAATTAAAACAGCACCACAGAGGCGCGTTTCCTTGGAACAAGAGTTCGAGAAACGCGCCTCTAGCATTAGGGAGCTGCAAAGACAGCGCGACGATGCCGGAGCCGTTAAAACAAAACTCGAAAACGAAATTGCCGAAGCCAATACAAAGCTCGAACGCGCCGAAAGAAATTTAAAAGAATCCCAAAATCAAAAACAATACGAAGCCGCAGTACGCGAAAAAGGCGCATTCCAAAAACAAATTTCCGAGCTTGAAACCAAACAGCTCGAAACCGAAGAACAACTTGAGGCGGCGGAAAAGAATTTAGCCGAACGCGCCGACGAGATTGCGAGCATCGAAGGCGAAAAAGAAGCGAGCCTGAAAAATTTTGAAACCGAAACTGAATCCTATAAAGTCGAGCTTGAAGCGGAACGAAAAAACCGCGAAACAATCTTTGCAGAATTACCGAAACAAGCCGCTGCGATTTACAACCGCCTCGTTACGCGCATCCGTGACGGTGTGGCGGTCGCTGAAGTGCGAAACGGCGCGTGCAGCGCGTGTTTTATGTCTCTGCGCCCGCAAATGCTGGCTGACGTGCGCTCAGGCAAACAAATTATGACATGCGAAAGCTGCAATCGCATTCTCTACGTCGCGCCTAAAGAAACCGCATCGGCGGTTTAAGACAAAAGTAAAAAGCCAAAAAGCAAAAGGCACGCGGAATCTGATTATTTCCGTGAGCCTTTTGCTTTTTTATCCAAGAGTTTCTACGTCACCATCACTCCTCCATTCCAACGCCGGAACCAGAAGCAATAATCATTGCTTTCCGCCAACAAACTTTGTTCCCGCTCGACAATTGTTCGTAAGCACTGAAACCGAGAATTCCGAATTTAACCCGTCTTCTTTGCGCCCATGTTTGTAGCGCTATGGCATCAGCCGCTTGCATAACATCAAAAGCGAAAACCGGATCAAGCCGTTATTCATTTACATAGAATAAAAGCAACAAAAAATATTATATCTAGCTTGACAAATATGTTTAGTGAGAATAAATTATCCCTACATATTCGCGAAAGCAAATATACATTAGAAAAAGGAACAAAAGAAATGTTAGGAAACAATCAAGTACAAGCAATTAAAGCGCACCTCGCGCTGAATGTTAAAAATGTCGGCAAAAGCATCGAGTTTTATCAAAAACTTTTCGGGATTGAGCCAAGCAAAGTCAGAGCCGGCTACGCAAAATTTGATGTCAGCAATCCGCCGCTTAATTTTACGCTTAACGAAGCTCCGTTCGGAGAACGCGGCGCGCTGTCGCATCTCGGCATTCAAGTCGCCTCAACTCAAGACGTTTTGAAAACGCGCGCTGCATGGATCGAGCGCGGGCTTTTGACGCAAGATGAAATGCAAACATCCTGCTGTTTTGCTCTACAGGATAAAACCTGGACGCGCGACCCGGATGGTAACGAATGGGAAGTTTTTGTCGTTTTAGAAGACAATTTGCAGGAGAGCGAACCCTGCGTTTGCGGCGATAAAACGGCGGAAATAAAAACGGAAAACGCCGTCTCGTGTTGCGCTCCGACGCCCGATTCAATTAGCATCAACCGCGAAACAGTTTCTTGCTGTTGATGCGAAAAATGAAAAATAAGGATTCGATTTTTACCGCAGCGGTTCACGCCGGCGGCGACCGGAACGAGCATTTCGGCGCAGTTTCAACGCCGATTTACTCGTCTTCGGTCTTTGCTTTTGAAGATGCCGAAACCGGTTCGGAAATCCACAACGGCGCTCGCGAAGGTTATTTTTACGGGCTGTTGGGAAACCCGACGCAAACCGCCCTCGAACGCGCAATGGCAGATCTCGAAGGCGGCGAAGCAGCGCTCGCTTTCGCTTCCGGGCGCGCAACAATTACCGCTGCGCTTTTTAGTTTATTAAAAACCGGCGACCACATTGTCGTGCCGGAATCGCTCTACGCTACGACAAATTTGTTTTTCGACGAAATGCAGTCTCATTTTGGCATTACGGTGACTTATGTTGACGCAGCGAATGCTGAAAATTATGCCGATGCGGCGCAGGAAAATACTACGCTTTTTTACATCGAAACTCCGGCAAATCCGACTTTGAAAATTACTGATATTGAAGCTGTAGCTCAAATTGCAAAACAGAGAAACATTCAAACCGTTTTGGACAACACTTTTGCAACTCCGTTTAATCAACAGCCTTTAAAACAGGGCATTGACGCGGTTGTTCACAGCGCCACCAAATATCTCGGCGGACACAGCGATTTGACGGCGGGCATTCTTGTCGGAAAACAAGAAACGATATACAAAGTCAAAACCTATGCGGCAAAACTTTTTGGCGGCGGCATCGCGCCGCAAGTTGCGTGGTTGGTTTTGCGCGGAATTAAAACGCTTGCCATCAGAATGGAACGGCATAATTTAAACGCATCTGCTGTTGCGAATGTGTTGACGCAACATCCAAAAGTGGTTTCGGTTTTCTATCCCGGTTTAGATTCACATCCCCAATATGAAACTGCGCGAAAACAGATGCGCGGCGGGGGCGGAATGATTGCGTTCGATGTCGGTAGTCTCGGCGGAGCGCATCGTTTGGTGAATAATTTGCGGCTTTGCACGCTGGCAACTTCGCTCGGCGGCGTCGAAACTATTATTCAGCCTGCGGCTTCAATGACATATGCTGCAATCTCCGCCGAAGCACGTTGCAAAGCCGGAATTGCGGACGGCTTGCTTCGTCTTTCCGTTGGGATTGAAAACGCAGATGACATTATTGCCGATCTGGAAAAAGGTTTGAAAGAAGTTTGAGCAAGTGAGCGAAAACGATTACCAGCCTAATTTGTTCAAACGCGCGACTGCGGAATTTTTAGGTACGGCTTTTTTGCTGGCAGTCGTCGTTGGTTCGGGAATAATGGGCGAGAAGCTCGCAAATGGAAACGAAGCCTTAGCTTTGCTGGCAAATTCACTGGCGACCGGCTCCGGGCTTGTTTTTCTAATTTTGACTTTTGCGCCCGTTTCAGGCGCGCATTTTAATCCTGTCGTTACTCTTTCAGGATTTTTGCAGAGAAACATTTCATTGTCCGAAACGCTATTATATTCGCTTATGCAAATTTGCGGCGCATTTGTAGGAACGGCAACGGCAAACGTGATGTTTGAACTGCCCTTATTTTTTGCCTCGGGCAAAATCAGAACCGGAAGCGCACAGGTTTTCAGCGAATTTTTAGCGACTTTCGGACTGCTTGCGGTAATTTTAAGCATCGTTAGATTTCGCGTCTCAGTCGCGCCTTTTGCCGTTGCTGCTTACATAACTTCGGCTTACTGGTTTACTTCTTCGACTTCGTTTGCAAATCCGGCAGTTACTCTGGCACGAACTATGACCGACACTTTTGCCGGAGTCCGAGCTGTTGATGCTGCGCCGTTTATAATAGCTCAATTTGCCGGAGCTATTACCGCAGTCTTTTTATTTCGCTGGCTTTTGGAAGAGGAAAAATGAAAAAAAGGGTTTTAATTTTGTGCACCGGAAATTCCGCCCGCAGTCAGATGGCAAAAGGTTTGTTAAAACACATCGGCAAAGACGAATTTGAATTCGAAAGCGGAGGGACAGAATCGAATTTTGTCAGAACGGAAGCAATCGCAGTTTTGAAAGAAATCGGAATTGATATTTCTACAAACCGTTAAAAATCGGTCGGAGAATTCGCCGGACGTGAATTTGATTTTATAATAACGGTTTGTGACAACGCGCGAAAACTGCCCGTATTTTCCGGCTCAAACAAAACTGATTCATCATAGCTTTGCAGACCCCGCGGCAGTTGAAAGAGATGAGGAAACTAGCTTGCAGGCGTTTCGGAAAGTGCGCGATGGAATTCATCGCTTTTTATTGGAATTTATCAGCAAGTATTAAAAAGCCGTTATCAAAAAAATTTTAACTTTAGAGGTTATTTGATCTTCTTTACCGCGAATCGTTTGCCATCGGCACGAATGAACTCGCCGGAGTCCAGATTTCCGTTAAGAGCGAAAATATTCATACGTTTGCCGTTACCCTCGGAAGTATAAATATGTTGGTCATTTTCGTAGTGTTCGTAAACGAACATTTCGGTTCCGCTTCCTTTTGCCCAGCGTACTTCAAAAGCCATTTTAACTGGCTTGACCTCGCACGTTGTCTCGCCGACTTGATAAGTTCCTTCAAAATTAGCATCCGCCGTTTCGGTCTGAGCAGCGTTGTTGTTAGCGTAGTCTTTAAAATATTTAAGCAAGCTGCCGTCTTTATATTTGATGTCGGAGATTTTCCAAGCAGCATTTTGTTTCACGAGAGCATAAGTAATCGTCTCTTTGTTACCGTAATTCTCAAAATTGACTGTTACTTCGGCTTTGTCGTTTTGAATTTTCGGCGAGGCGACCGTCAATTTTTTGATGCTCACATCCTGCGCGTTATAAAACGGGTCAAAATCCAGGACGCCGACTTCTTCTCTGTGAGTGGTTAAATCTTTCCAAATTAAATCAGCCAGATTTTTATCGAAATATTTGTCCAATAAAACGCGGCTTTTGCCGTTCATGATTTTGCTGTAATCTTTGCCGTGAACATTGTATAAGTCCTTTACCAGCGCATCGGGAGCGGAAGCCGGTTGTATCGTCGCAGAACCGTCAATAGCCGTTTCCGTTTCTGCCGAAACCGCTGCATTTTGCGAATCAATTGTTGTGACAACATTTTCGGCTTTGGTGGTTTCCGGTTTGGACGCGGCACAGTTTACAAGTAAAAATAAGGCGATAGCGGGCAAAAGAAATTTTGCTGTTTTCATTTAAATCAAAAATAAATCCTTTCAATAATCGGTTAAGGAATCTAATTTAGAGCAGGCTGCATTATGCTTGCGGATCGAAAATTGTCAAGCAATGTAACAGATTAGCTCCAATCGGCATCCGGTTTTGTTTGCAATCGTTTTGCCGCTTCAATTACGTCCTGCAATTCAACCGGATCGCTTAACGGGTCAGGATCAAGCACCGTGACGCGATTTAGTTCTTTTTGCCAGCGGCGCAATTCGGCAATATAACGCTCAGCCGGAGCGCGACGCAAATCACCGTCGCAATCCTGCAAATCGCAAATCCCGTTGTTCAGCCATTCGCCCGTGTGCCAATCCTGCATATCAACGCCGGGAAACAAACAAATGCCGTGTAAATCCATTCCTTCGTTAACGGCGGCGAGCGATTCTTCCATCACGTCTTTGAGCCACGCGGCGCGACCTTCGCCCAGCCCGCTCGTCTCGCCGATTATCATCGGTCTGCCGTAACGCTCCCAAACGAGCTTTAATAAGTCGCAAAGCGGTTTGATGCGGTCGTCGTTCGGCTCTAAAGCCGCGTGCGGACCTTGCTCGCGGTATTCCATTTGCCCGAATGAATAATTATTTGCGCCGACAATATCTAGAATTTCCGGCGCGCCGCCGAGTTCCGGGTGCTCTTTTCCGCAGAGAATGTCCCACGCCAGAAAAGTATCAACGAACGTTTCGTGTTTGGCAGCTTCAATCAAATCAGGACGGTCGCGCGGCGCAACAACCTGAATGAGCGGATCAATATTAATCATTCTCGCTTCCGGTACGATTTCACGAACCGCTTTCGCGCCCGCAATCGCCGCTTTGCATAACGCGAGACGCAATTTGAAACGATCTTCTTTCGTCTTTTTATAAGGCGCCGTCCAGCCCCATTCGCCGCCGATAAACGAAAAAAAGGTGATTTCATTGATCGGCGTAAAATAATGCGGCGCGCGGATTTTAGGCGTGACATATCGGGCGGTGGCGCGGCAATAATCGGCAAATCTGTTTGTAAACTCGTCCGAAAACGGGTCTAAATCGTCAGGGTATCCGTAATGACATAAATCCCAGATCGGCAAAATGTGCGACTCGTTCATCGCTTCAATCATCGGGTCAATCGGTGAAAAATCGTATTCGCCGTTTTTATCAACAAACGCCCAAGGGATTCCTTCCCGAGCAACGGCGATGCCGAGTTCCGAGAGCAATTTATAATCCTCGCGCACATATTTGTCGTGCTGCGTTTCGGCGACGAGATTACGCCGACCTTTATCTTTCCAGAGAAACGTCGAACATTCAAAACCGGAAATAAAAAAAGTCGGAAAAATGCCGGGTTTTTTTGCCATTTGCTTATTCTACCCGAAGATTTATCGAGCGGATATTTATTTTGTCAGCAAGCGTACTTATCAAATCGCCTGTTTCCGGTAATGTTGTGGGAAAATATAATTATCACTATGCAGGAAGAAATAAATGAAAACTCGTTTGAGCAATTCGGCTTGAGCGAAGAATTAATCAAAGCAATCAACGATGTCGGCTACGAAACTCCGTCGCCGATCCAACTTAAAACAATTCCTTTGCTGCTTGCGGGCAAAGATGTAGTCGGACAAGCGCAAACCGGAACGGGAAAAACGGCGGCGTTCGCTTTGCCGATACTTGAGCGGCTCGACGTAAAAAACAAAGGCGTGCAGGCGCTCGTTTTAACGCCGACGCGAGAGCTTGCAATACAAGTTGCCGAAGCGTTTCACACTTACTCGAAATATTTGGGACAAGTTCGCGCTTTGCCGGTTTACGGCGGGCAATCAATCTCGCAGCAAATCCGGCATCTCCGAAACGGCGTCCAAATTATTGTCGGAACTCCCGGTCGAGTTATGGATCATATGCGGCGCGAGACCATTGATTTATCTCATCTGAAAATCGTAACGCTCGACGAAGCCGACGAGATGCTGCGGATGGGATTTATTGACGACATTGAATGGATTTTGTCGCACACGCCCGAAACGCGCCAAACCGCTTTGTTTTCGGCGACAATGCCGCGCGAGATTCGACGCATCGCCGAGCGTTATTTAAACGAGCCGGAAAATATTCAAATCGAGCGCAAAACTTTAACCGTTCCAACCGTCCAACAGCTTTACATCAACGTTTCCGAAGCGCAAAAAACTGACGCGCTAAGCAGAATTTTAGAAGCCGATTCAACTCCGGGTGAAGCCACGCTGATCTTTCACCGCACAAAAGTCGGAGCCGCCGAATTGACCGTCAAATTACAAGCGCGCGGTTACGCCGCAGAAGCTATGCACGGCGATATGAATCAAGCGCAGCGCGAAGCTTTGATTCGGCGTTTGCGAAACGGGCAGGTGGAAATCGCCGTTGCGACGGATGTTGCGGCGCGCGGTCTTGATGTCGAACGCATTGCAACGGTCATCAATTACGATATGCCGAGCGACACCGAATCTTACGTCCACCGTATCGGACGAACCGGGCGTGCCGGGCGCGAAGGCAAAGCCGTGTTGTTCGTCACGCCGCGCCAGCAGCGAATGAAGCGCGACATCGAGCAATATACAAAGCAAAAAATCGAGCCGATGAAACTGCCTTCGCAGGCTGATGTTGCTGCGCGACGCGTAGCGATGTATAAAGAACGGCTTTTAAAAACGCTGACCGAAGAAGATTTGGAATTGCATCTTTCGCTCGTTGAAGATTTGGCGGAGGAAAGCGGTTACGATTTCGCAGAAATTGCCGCCGCCGCTTCTTTCATTGCGAGCGGAGACAAACCGCTCGAAGTCGCAGTCGCGCCCGAACCCGAACAAATGGGTTTTGGCAGCGACGGAATGGTTCGTTTGTTTATCGGCGTCGGTCGCAATCACCGCGTCGGACCGGCTGATATTGTCGGCGCAATCGCTAACGAAGCGGACGTTCCGGGCAAAGCAATCGGCGCGATAGACGTTTACGACCGTTTTACTCTGGTTGACGTTCCGGCGGAATATGCCAGGCAGGTTTTGCAGGGAATGAGCAACACGCGCATTCGCAACGAGCGTGCAAACGTTCGCGTTGCTGTTCCGAATGACGTTGCCGAAGACGGCGACCGCCGACCGCCAAGGCGTGAAAAAGCTCCGAAAAGCAGCGCCGCGAAAACAGTCGTAAAAAGCAGAGCTAAAAAATATTCGGGCGGAAACGGCGGAACAAAACCGCCGAAACGTAAGAAAACGAAATAGATTTGAATTGTTTTATCAAGCGCGCAGACCTTTAGAGCAGATTTCAGTTAATTGAGGCACAAAACAGAAGCCAGCGCGTGAGCAAGGGCGGATTTATTCGGCAATTGAATCCGCCCTTGCTCACGCGCTGGCTTCTGTTTGTATTGCATAATTCTGAAATTTGCTCTAGTTATTTTTCTTTGTGCAATTTGCCAATCCATCGTTTCGAGCGTTCTCAACCTGACGCTGTTTAGCGAATAACTCTAACGTCGCGTTCGCTGAAAATTCGCCAGGCGCCGTTTGTTTGCTGCCACCTTAATTCCTGAATAACCTCTCCGCTGCGGCTTTTTTGTTTGTCCGTTACATTATACTTTTTGCGGAAACGCATTATTGCCGTGCGCCCGCCGTCCTGAAAGATAATTTCCGGTTCTTCGGCGCGAATATCAATTGATTTCGCATTTGCAAAAACTCGTGCCTTTTCAGCGCGTACGGAATCGCGCGAAGCATTTCGGGCAAGATAGAAAGCCTTTAGCTCCGGCATATAAAAAGTCATTTGTTTCTCGATGTTCCGCCCGTTCGTCGCTTCTATCCATTGGTCGAGCGCATCGCGGAGCAAGTCGGCTTCGCTGCTTTCTGCTTTGGCAGAACGCGTTGTTGACGCGGAAGCGGGCGAAGTTACGGAATCCTCTTGTTTAGCTATTTGCCGGGCACCTTGTCCCTCGCCGTAAATATCCCACCGAGCGACATCGGCAACCTTGTTATAGACGGTTTTGATAATAATCGGCTCGGTAAGTTGTTCGGCGTAAATATGGCGCGTCACCTGCATCCGTCTGCCGTTTTCGAGAGACGTAAATGTAACATTCACGTTATCTTCTGCTTTGCCGCTGGATTTAAAAGTTAGATTTTCATTCTCGAATGCGATGCGCGAACGGACAATATCACCGTCAGAAGTGCGCCGGTTGCGGGTAACTCCGTCGGCTACGAACGTTACAGGCTGGGCGCGCGACGAGCCGACCTTGACGCGGCTTCCGCGACACTCGATAGCCAAAATGTCGGGCGGGGTCAGGCGGACGGACAAATCCATAAAAAGCCTTTGCTGTTCGCCGGATGGAACTTTGCCGGTAGCGCCTTCCACAACCGAATAAAGCTTATCGCTCTCGGCTGTATCAATGCGGTAAACGCCGTTCAGCGAACAGGGCGCAGCAGTTGAAACTTCGCGGTTTGGCATACCGCTTTGTCTCCTCGTTTGTCCCTGGTTTATTCCACAGAAACTTACTAACAAAATTACCTGAAATGTTATAACGCTGCTTATTCGTATCATTTCGCCCGCCTTTGTTAATCGCATTTATATTTGAACTTCTGCTATAGATGGTAGTATATTCACTCAGTTTAACTAAAGTTCGAGCAAGAAAATCAAACGAAAAATCAAGCGTGTAAACAATTATTACTTACCAGGCGCGCGACCATTTGTTACCGCCGTGTTCATCGTCTCGGAGGCGTGAATTAACTCCAGCTTTTAACTCCAGAAATCTGCCGATGAGCCAGAGCAAATCGGAAAGGCGATTTAGATATGTAACAACTTGTGCATCAACCGTTCCGCCGGTTTCTTGAAGGCGCACAACCAAACGTTCGGCGCGACGGCAAATCGTCCGTGCCACGTCAAAAGCCGCTGCCGGGGCAACATCGCCGGGCAAGCTCCAATCGGACAAAATGCCTTCGACTTTTTCGATCCGATGCACTTCAGCCGTTAGACGCTCAATCATTTCCGGCGTTACGTACGGCTTTGGCGCTTCGGTAAAATTCGGGTTCGCGACCGAACCTGCAACTAGAAACAAATCGCGCTGAATTGATTTCGTCAATTCGTTGATTTCTTCGTTTTCGCAAATCGAACGCGCAAACCCCATTGCCGCGCCTAGCTCGTCAATCGTGCCGTAACTTTCGACGCGCAAATCCGCTTTTGAAACTCGCTCGCCGCCAATCAGCGCGGTTTTTCCTTTGTCTCCGGTCTTAGTCGCAATGCTCATTTTGAAAATAGTAAATCGTAAATAGAAAAATCGTGAATCGTTAAAGCATAACTTTTCGATTCACGATTTACTATTTACGATTTACCGAAATTAAGGTTTTTTCGGCGTCGGAGTTGGCGCAGCTTGCGGTTTTTCCGGCGTTACAACTTCTTCATCATCCAAAATACGGACGGTTGCCTTGGCTTCTTTAAAATCCGTATAACGAACGCGGACCTTGATTTTCAATGTATTGCCGCTTTCAAAATAAAGCTCGTCGTTGGCATAAGAATAAGTCGGAAACCAGTATTTTCCGTCAATATTTTCGCGCCAGGTCTCGACCACCGGAAACTTATTGTCTTTGGTTTCGGGCAAACCTTTGCCTTTTGTTTTGACGATTTGCAAATCTTCCGCGTCAACCCAAACTCTGCCGCTAAAAAATCTGTCTTTCGATCTTTTCGGGTCGGGTTTAACTTTAGGCTCAACGTCGAAAACGTATAAATCAAGCTCGTCAATTCGCTCTTTGCCGACGAAAGTAAAATTGTACAGATTGAGTTTCGTCGGTTCCAAAGCGAACGGATTGATGCCGCCGAGATCGTCCAAATCTTCCGCCGTTACGCCGCCGAACGTCGGCACGGGCATAAACAAAACTTTTTCATAGCGCGTCCCGTCGTCGCCGAACATATACTGCGATTCGCGGATATATTCGCCCGTCACCTGTCCGCCGTCGCCGAAAGTCTGAATTTCGGCTTTTCGCTTAAAGCTATATTGGGTTAATGCCTGCCGAAATAGTTGTTCTTTCCCGGTAAAAGTTTTAATAATGCGGTCAATTTCCGCCTGACTGAGATTAACCTTGACGATATTCGATTTCGATAATTGCTGTGCAGACGCAGAAAAACTCGCGCCGAACAATAAAACGCCGCAAGCAAACCAAATTGCCAGCTTTTTTCCAATCATTTCTTCTGTCTCCAATAAATAATGAAAAGCTGACAAATAGATGCGCCCGGCGGCGTTTAAGTTCTCTCTGTAAAATCACAAAATCGAACATTTGAAATTTCAAATGTTCGATTTTGTGATTTTAAATCTGTGATTTTCTTCACCCGACAAACTCGATTTCCGGTTTGGTCGGAATAATTCCTTTTTCGTAGCCTTCGGTTAAAAGTCTGCGGACGCCTTCGCGTCCGCGTTCGCCATAATCGAGAGTTAAATCATTAACCCACATTGCAACGAAACGGTCGGCGGTGTCCGTGTCCATATCCCGCGCAAACTGCATCGCGTAAGCGAGCGCGTTTTCACGATTGTCGAGCGAATATTTGACGCTTTTATGCAGATAACCGGAGACTTTCTTCATCAAATCCTCGCCCAAATCGCGTTTTATGACATTGCCGCCCATCGGCAGCGGCAAGCCTGTTTGCTCGTGCCACCATTCGCCCAAATCCAGGACTTTCTGCAAACCGAATTTGTGATAAAAAAGCTGTCCTTCGTGAATCAAAAGACCGGCGTCGCACCTGCCGGTTCGTACGGCGTCAATGATTTTATCGAAAGCGATGACTTCATAATTAAAACTTTGATCGAAAAGTCTGAGAGCTAAAAAGGCGCTCGTCAGCTCGCCCGGCACGGCGATTCTGGCTTTGCTCAAATCGGCGGGCGACATTTTCTCCTTCGAGACGACAATCGGACCGTATTTGTCGCCGATTGAAGCGCCGTGCGGCAAGAGCGCGTATTTGTCCGAAACGTAAGCGTAAGCGTGAAACGAAATTGCAGTCACGTCGTAAACGGCTTCGCGCGCTTTTTCGTTTAGAGTTTGAATGTCTTGAAGAACGTGCGTAAATTTCAAATCGCCGGTATCAATTTTGTTGGTCGCGAGACCGTAAAACATAAACGCATCATCGGAATCCGGCGAATGCGCGACGCTGATTGTCCGAGTTGGCGTTTTAGTCTCCGAAATGCTGTTGCTGCTACTGCTCATTGCTTGAACTTCCCGTAAAAAACCCTTGAATCGTAAAGAATTTCGACCGCGTTCGCTTCTGCGTGTCGGTCAAAGATATTTTTTAATTCTAACAACATTTCCCCAAAAAGCGGATGTCCGGCGTGAGGAATGTATGAAGCAGATAATAGTCTGCCTTTTAATCCGTCAAAGTCAACCCGCTGCACGTTCGGAAAAGCGGTTTCGTGAAAATCTCCAAAGAAAAACGGGCGAATATTATCTGTCGAAACCGCATCGTGCCGGACTTCTTTGTAATCCGTTCCGTATCGCAGCAAAAAGTCTTCGTAATCGCGCAAAAAAGCGTTTGAAGCAAGCTGACGTTCGTTCCAAATCAAAGCGACATAACCGCTCGGTTTGATGATTCGCTCAAATTCCGCTTTCGCTTTTCCGCGGTCAAACCAATGAAACGCCTGCGCCGCCGCAATTAAATCAACGCTTTCGTCGGGCAAATTCGTATTTTCCGAGCTTCCCTCAATTGATCGGAAGCGTTCAAAGTTCCGCAAAAATTCATCGCCCGCGCGCCGCATCGGCTCGTTCGGCTCGATTGCGTAAACCGTGCAGCCGGTTTCGAGCAGCAATTTCGAGAAAATCCCGGTTCCCGAACCGACATCGGCGACAATCGAATTTTCGTTTAAATTCATTTCGCGCCGCATCAATTCGATGATATGCGGCGGATACGACGGGCGATAGCGAATATAATTTTCAACGCGGTCGGAAAAGCGTTCGGTTGGTTTCATTTTAATCACCGGCAATGAATGTAATCATTTTCCATTTTCCGTTTTCCTTTGCAAAAACAGCGCGGTAATCAATCGGGCTGCGGACGAAGTCGCCGCGAACAAAACCTTTCTTACCGCCCAGTGTTTCCACTTTTACCCAATGATATTTGTCCTCTTTAGATTTATCTTTTACTGATTTGTTGTAATCCGGCTTAACCACATTAAATGAAAGCGTTGCGACAACTGCGGAATTTGATTTTGGCTGCTTGTAAAGCTTGACGTTTTTTCCAAAATCGCGGCATATTCGAAGGAATCAACGTTTTCGGGAAACGGTTGTTTAAAAAGATACGGAGCGCTAAACATTTGTTTGCTCTCATCCATAAACGAACCGCCATTTGTCAAAACGGCATTCATTTCTTCCCAAAACGGAGAATTACGATTATTTATTTTCCACGTTTCCTTAAACTCGGCAATCCCATTACTGCCGCCAAAACTGTTTTTAATCTCCGGGTCGAGAATGCTCAAAACAAACTTTGCATCGCGTTTTTTGACCGCATCAAGAAGTTTTTGCCTGAAAATGCTAAAAGATTTGTCTTTCCCTGCTTCATCAACAAAACGGACATATTTTTCCTGCCCGATAACGGTTGTTGTATATGCAAGAAAAATTAGAAGAACGAAAGTAAAGGCTTTAAGCATATTTTCAATTTTTCCAAATTTTATCACGCTTCGCCGACTTCCTCGCCCGTCCACTGCGTTTTACGGGAATGCGGAATGTCGAATTGGTCTAAAATTCTAAAAACGAGATGGTCAACCAATTCTTCAATCGTCGCAGGTTTGTGATAAAAACCGGGCGAAGCAGGTAAAATTCTCGCTCCGGCGCGGGCGAGCCTAAGCATATTTTCGAGATGAATGGCGTTATAAGGCGTTTCGCGCGGCACGAGAACGAGCTTTCTGCCTTCTTTCAAACAAACGTCCGCCGCGCGGTGAATCAAATTCGTTCCCGCGCCCGAAGCAATCGCGCCCAGAGTTCCCATCGAACACGGCACGACGATCATTCCCGCCTGTTTGTTTGACCCGGAGGCAGGTTTCGCCGCGAGATTATCTAGCCGCCAATAGCGAATCAGCTTCGATTCTTTCGGCAAACCGAGCCATTCATTTATTTTTTCGAGCGTCGGCTCGCGCAAAGCGTTCTTACCGGTTTCGACCTGTGCGACAATGCCCGCCGTGCCGGACATTATTAAATTTATCGCCGAAACCGCATCGCTCTGCGCCAGATAAATCAGCGTTCGCTGTGCGTAAATCGTCCCGCTCGCTCCCGTAATCGCCACAGTTAATTCCATATTCGTTCGTTGTTCGTCGTTCGTTGTTCGTTGTTGTTTTCTATCAACCGTGCGCTATAAATTAACATAATACGATAATTACGAAGGACGGCAGACAAATGGCGACGAACGACGAACAACGAACAACGAACGACTTTGAATTTGAAAACATCGGTTTTGCCCGCGTTGATACCGGGCGCAAAAGTCGGCAAGGATTTCCCGAAGTGATTTTCGGCGCGGGCAAAACGCGCGCGCAGGTAATCGGGATTTTTGAAAAGCTCGCGGCGCAGAATCCGAATGTTTTGGTAACGCGAACGGACGCTGACACTTACGGCGAATTGAGAAACGTCTGCAATGAAGCCGAATGGCACGAATCAGCCAATCTGGTTCGTATTTTTCGGGATAAAACCGAGCTTGGCGTCGGGGAAATCGCGGTTGTCACAGCCGGAACGAGCGACATTCCGGTCGCCGAAGAAGCCGCTTTGACAGCCGAAACGATGGGCAACCGCGTTGTGAGAATTTGGGATGCGGGCGTTGCCGGAATTCACCGCATTTTGGCGGAGCGCGAATTATTAAAACAGGCGCGCGTGGTCATTGTCGCCGCCGGAATGGAAGGCGCGCTGCCGTCTGTTGTCGGCGGTCTTGTCAGCGTTCCGGTGATTGCCGTGCCGACTTCCATCGGCTACGGCGCATCTTTTAACGGTCTGGCTGCGCTACTCGGAATGCTGAATTCCTGCTCGTCTAACGTCACGGTAGTTAATATTGACAACGGTTTCGGCGCGGGTTTTGTCGCCAGCTTGATAAATCGCCGTTGGGAAGGCGGTTAAAAACTTTATGAATTCTAAGAAGATTAAAACAGAGAATTTTATTCATGACAGCTCAAAAGCGGATTTTTTATCGTTTAAAACGTCATTTTAGTGTTCGCAAATGACATTTTAGTGTTCGCAAATGACGTTTACGAACTCGCAAACATCGTTTTCAAGTGTGTAAATGACGTTTTCAAGCTCGTAAACGTCATTTGCGAACTCGTAAATGACGTTTACGAGTTCGCAAATGACGCTCGCGAACAATAAAACAGTAATTTACAGCCGGTTTTTGCTTAATGCGGAAGCCCGCAAGTAATGACGTTTCATTCTCAAGACTTTACTTCGTGCGGGCTTCCGCATTTTTTACTTTTCAGTTATCGCATTAAAAAACAGCGGAAACGTCGCCAGCGATTGACCGCGATATTGGGGGCGAAAGCCGAACAGGTAAATCTTGCCTTTGCCGATTGTAAATTCGACGAGCGCGGCTTTTCCGGCAATTCTTTCCGCGCCCAAAGCCCAGCCCGACAGCAAAATGTCTTTCGGATTCGCCGGGTAGCGCGCGATGATTCGGAAATTGTTGGCGAGCGCGAGCGGATCGGTTTTGATTTCAAACGCGGGCGAGTTTTCAAACCACGCGATTGAAAGTTTGTCCATTCCTTTTGCGACCGGGTGCGTCGTGTCGAGTTCGGTGCGAAGAATCGAGCCGGGAATGTAAAAATCCGCGCGTTTTGCGCCTTGCGTGACATCGCGCGCCGGGAGATTGAATTGTTCGATGGCGAAGTTTGAAGCGCGGTTTAAGAAAACCAGCGTACCGCCCGCTTCGACAAATTTCCGCAGATTTTCAACCCCTTCTTTGCCCACGCCGCCCGTGTATTCTTCTGGCATCGAGCCTTTCGCGTAACCGTTTAAGATTTGATTTACCGATTGGTCAGGGAAAATGATTGCTGGAATCTTATCCAATATGGGCGTTTTTCCGCCTCGGTTCTCGCGAACGAAACCGACAGTTCTTTCAAATCTGTTTTCTTGAATATCTTTATTGCTCAGCGAAACAAATTTTTTCTGCTTTGTTTCAACCACCCAGCGTGTCCAACCTTCATCCATCGCCGGAATATGTGACTTATAAATTCCGAATTCAACAACTCCGTCTTCACTTGCCGTTGTCGCAGAACCCCATTTACTATCCCTTTCATATTTAAAGGGTTGATAAATCGGCTCGACTTTTATTCTCATCAACAGTGAAAGAGTATGTGCCGTTACATCATAAGGTGGAATTGGGTTTCCTTTTTCATCTTTGAGATCTGGATAAGACTGTTTCTCTAAAACAGCTTTTGCAAATTTCCCATATGGCTGAGCCATCGGAACGAAAAATCCTTTTTCACTATTAACAAATTCTACGCCTGCGCGTTGGAGTATGGGCACGAGATTATATGCAAAATCGTGAAATAAAAATCCGTTAAGTTCTCCGTTCTTTCGTGGTCTGACGGCTTCTTTGCCGATTTGGTAAAAGCGCGTGAGCCAGCGTTCGCGGTTGTCGGCGGCGTGTTTGAGCAGGAAAAACGTCGAGGCGGTCATATAATTCGTGATGTCGCGCAAACGCCATTCGCCGCCTTGCCAGATTTTTGGATGATTGGGCGTTTCTTTTTTCGGGTCGTAGCCGTCATCAGCCGGGACGCGCAAATCTTCAAATTTGACGGTCGTCGGCGTGGCTAATTTGACCGAAGCGGTTTCGGTTAAAATCCGCACGCCGCCGTGATAATGCGAATAAGCGCGCGCCGGAGTCCAAGCGTCGTAAGTCGAATTGTTGGTCATTCCGACAAAATTGTTGCGGAGCATTTCCTGCAGCATATAATTGCCCAGTTCGGTGTAACCTTCGACGATTTCTTTCGGGACGTTCGGCTCGACGGGCTGCATATACGGCGGGACGAATTGACGCGCGCCGCGTTCTCCCTGCTGGTGAATGTCGTTGACGATTTGCGGATGCCAGACGTTATGGATTTTATCAACTGTCAACTGCGTTTCGACCTGCGTAAAAGCGTACCAATCGCGGTTGTTGTCGTGTCCGACGTATTTGTGATAAAGCTCCGGCGGCGAAGTGCCTTCGTAAGGCGTGCCCAAAGTTTTGTCGTACCAGTTTTTGACAATATCAACGCCGTCAGGATTCAAAGACGGAACGAGCAGAACAATCGTGTTTTTCAAAACATTCAAAACTTCCGGCTCGTTTAAAGTCGCTAATCTATGCGCGATGAGCATTGACGAAAGCGTCGAGCCGACCTCGGTCGAATGAATTCCGCAGGTGATTAAAACAATCGTTTTGCCTTCTTTTATTAGCTGGCGAGCGACCGCGTCGTTTGATTTGATAAGACGCGGATCGG
>DASVRD010000092.1:0-23519 GCA_036388775.1 Pyrinomonadaceae bacterium
TTTCTTTGAGTTTCTTAAAGCTCGCCAGCATCTGCGGTTTGTAATTTTCGACTTTCGCCGATTGCGCTCTAAGGGCGGCGTAATATTTCGGCGCGGCGTCAATCGTCGCCACCAGGTTGCAGGAATTGCCGATATTGCTGCGAAGAAAATCCTGCAAGCCGACGCTGCCCTTCTTGAAATATTCGTCGCGGTAAATTACCAGATTGTTTTCCGGCTTCGCCATATCGTAGGCTCGCCAAAAAAGCGCGATGTCGGACGTAACGATTTGCGCTTTTTCCGGGTTCTGATTGAACACCAGTTCGGCGGGCTTATTATCTTGTCCCAAGATTAAGTTTACCGAAAAAAACATCACTAGAATCAATAAAAATACTTGCTTCATAAAAGTTTTACCTTTGATTCGTTTCTATTGCTTTTTGCTTTAAATCAAGCGCTTTCGTTGCTAAACATCAACTTTTTAGAAAACGCGAAGCGTCTTTCGATTTAAATTACCGCGTTGATGTTTTCACTTCATATTTATCGAAATGTGCGACAGCGAAGTTTTTATATGTATCACCCGAAGTTAGATACAGCCTGTATTTGAGATAATCAATTGTGACCGGGCTGAATTTCTCAAGAAAGTTGTTGCTGATAAAGCCGACGGCATCAGGTCTGGCGAAGTAACCGAGATTAGGTTGAACGATAATAAAGGGCGAGGAGACGGTTATCATATTTACAGAGAACGTTTTAATCCGGCCTACAGGCAACTTAACCGCGCCTCCGACGCCGCTTCCTCCAAAGTAACGCTCCGGCTTCAACTCCGGTTCTAAGGCGGTTAGCCTTCTCCACACTTCCTCTGTAACGTTAAGATATACGTCGGAAGTCTCGAACAAGCTCGCGCCGGTGTCTAGCCTGAAGTCGGCAACCACGCCGCCGTTAAGGTTGGCTCTTAAGCGCGGTATGCCGTTATCGAGAGTAATAGGTATGGGAACAGCCGACGTTCCGCTCGCCGGATTTCCTGCGCCTTTAGGGTAAAACCTTAGCGTGCAATTTAGGAAATCAACTTGCACCAGGAAAGACCGCAAGAAGTCATAACCAAGTATCCCGGCTACTTGCTTGCTTTGGGGGGCTAGGACACCGCCCAGGTCATACGCCGGGACGGTCAAATTCCTTGCACGTGCCTTACCAAAAGATAGCCTCTTAACCAGCACCTTCTTCACGTCAATTATGCCTGCTGTGCCTTCAACTTTATCTTCTCCTCTTAGAGGCAGTTTCAACTTCTCCGCAATTTTCAAGTCAATCGCCGAGGCACTTGCTCCCGTATCCAATAAGAATAATAAGCCGCTATGGTTATTAACGCGCATTTCTATGAAGATGAGTCGCTGGTAATAAATGAACGCTGACTTAGCATTTGGCTTTTCTTTCGGGAAAATGTCAGGGGCGGCAATTTGAAAAAGAAGAAGCGCAGCAAAAGAGCGGGAAATAAGAGTTCCGGTCATGGCAATCATTCTCCAAAGATTTGTATGCTCTTTCATTGACTAAAAATCATCGAACGTGTTTTCGTGAAGACGCATAACGTCTGAGATTACGTGGGGCGAAACCGCCGCCACGCAAGTTTAAGTTTACGGACAAGCTAAATAACAAAGTTGCTGCCCGCGCCCTCACGTCCATTGAATTGTTAGATTTCTCCGTTATAAAGAGAAGTTTGTTTATCGTCATTAACAGTTGTATTTTAACTTTATATAGACACTCACTTCTTACCTTTCAGATATTTCAAAGGACTTTCAACCGTATAAAAATCCGACTCTTTCGCCAGTTGATTGAGAAGTTTATTGTGTCCCGCGCCGTAAACGACGAGGATTCGGTCATCCATTGAATCGGTGAGTCTGATGATGTTGGTGAGAATCACCATATTTCTGCGATACCACCACGAAAAATAACCTGCTCCCACGTATTCTTTACCGCGTCCGATTCGCATAATGTCGAAATAAACTTTGTGGTCTTTTTCCATTCGTTCCGGCTGGTTGATAAAAATCAGTTGGTCGGTAATCGGCAATGGGAGGATTTTTGCGGCTTCCGCATCTACTTCTTGTTTCAGCTTTTGATTAATACCTTTGAGAAAACTGTCCAACTCGGCGTCCTTGGGGGCATACTTTATATAATTGACGGAAGGATCGTCCCAGAAATCACTCCAATCAACACAGTAAACCTTTTTAAGACCCGACTCTTTTGCCAAGCGAAAACCTATCTGATCATTTTCGTTTTTTGAGAGCTGATAATTTCCCGCCAGATATTTACCGTAATTTTCCTGCGTTTTGGCATCGGCTTCCGGGTGGTCACATTCCAGAACTATCTTGGTCGGTTTGAAATTTTTCAGCTTTTTGACAAGTTCAGCCATCTCCTTTTGTCGTTCGGGAGTGCTAATATCGGCGACTTTTGGATTTACTACATTATTACCGGGAGTTCCCATATGATAAGTTCCCAGAATAACGAGCGTCGGTTTCGTCTTGGCATCCTGGTCAACAATACCGATTTGAGCTTTCACGGAAAGCGTCAAAAGAAAACAAAAAATGAACAGAAAAAAAGTTGAACGCATTTTGAAAATCAATCCTTCTAAATTGGCAATATCATTAATAATAAAACACTGTAGAAATTATTTTCATGACGCAAATATCCAGTTAAGACGAACAAAACGAATAATTTAGGCAACCACTCTCGAATATTTGTGCAAAGCTTTGAAATTCGTAATTGATTAAAAGACCGCCGCTTTTGTAGGCAAGCGGTCTTTTGTTGCAATCAAACGAACCTGGATTTTAGAATTCGGCGTTATATCTAAAATTCCGGAACATTCTCGCCGCTGACAGGCAGCTCATCAAGCTGTTCTGAAGGTCTTAGGTCGCCTTGTATCCCCCATCGAATGGTGCGTGACGTTTGCGTCGAGCTTTGAAAGATATGCCAGAAAATAGCTCCGCCGGTTGTTTGCCGGGAGGCAAAATCGGTCCTGCCGTCGCCGTCATAATCACCGACCTGAATAAAGAATGACGACAAGCCCCACGTTAAACTATATTGCTGTCCGTCGGAGCTTCGGCGTACCAAATACATCCATTGCCCGTTGACGACGCGTCGTATCATAGCGTCATTTTTACCGTCGTTGTCAATGTCAATCGGGAAGAAATGTAATGTAGAGTCGGTAACGGGATTGCCCCAAAGAATTACCTGCATTTGTCCGTTAGAGCTGTTGCGAATATACCAACTTATTGGTCCGTTTGCTCCGCTCTCTGCGCGAGTAACGGCTAAATCAGCTTTGCCGTCGCCGTCGAAATCGCCGACATGCGGAAAATCATTTTGTCGTCCCCAAAATTCGTAGCGGGGATTGCCGGTTGAGCTTTCGATGATATACCACACGCCGGTTGCGCGGCGGAAAACGGCGACATCCAACTTGCCGTCGCCGTCATAATCTGCCGGGACGAATTCATCTGTGGCGCCGTTGGCGGGATTCCGAAACCGTCCCCATACTACGGTGCGTACTGTATTGGTTTCGCTTTGCAGGATAAACCAGTAGATGTGGTCGTTTTCATCGGTGTTCCACGCTACGGGATCGGCTCTGCCGTCGCCGTCGAAATCGCCCTGATTATTGACAGTCCCGGGCAGGTCGTCGAGTCCCCTGCCGACCGGAATAGAAGCGGTGAGATTGTTTTCTAAACTGTTTAATATATAGAACGTGAAGTTTGATTGGCGGTAAACGACGAGGTCTGTGCGCCCGTCGCCGTCATAATCGGCAGCTATATTGGCTCGTTTGACCTGCCCGCGAATCTCGCCGTTGGGAAAATTCGCGGTGTGAACGTCGACATACCATTTATTTGAGCGCATATCGGCGACTTGCGCGGGCGTCGTGGTAAATGTCAGCGGATTGATGGTACCGGTTGTTCCGCCGGTAAAAGCAAGGTCGAAACGAATCGGACCGTTAACACCGACCGGTCCATTCTCGTGAATGTGCACTCCCGTTACATTTGAAGATAAATTTCGATACCTGCACTCGACCGTACCCTGCGTTTGGGTCAGGTTAATCGTTATCATGCAAGTGCCGCTGCCGGGCGAATTGTTCGCCGGAACCGTCTGTCTGCCGCTTAAATAGACGGAAAACTTTCCCTGCGCCGCCGCCGTCGTCGAAAACGTCATTGCCGACAAAATGATTGTCAGCGTTAAGAAAAATATTCTTTGCATTTCACTTTATACTCCTTAGGTTTTTAACTATTGACTAACGTTTGGTTTTAGGACGAAATTAAAAAGCTCACCTTCATACAGAAATTTTCCTGTTATTTAATAAAGAAATTGTTCTCGGTCATCGGTTATTATTTAATTCAATAAACCGAGGTTAATGTTTCGACCTTAGAGGTAATTTCTTCCAGGTGATTCAATTTCGTGAAGCAATAATTTCGTCAATGTTTTTAATGCTTCAATTCGATTTCCAACCAGATTGGGGCTTTTCAAATTTGCTAAAATAAGCTCCGAATTCTTAAACTCTTTTCTTGCGTTGAAGCATCTATTTATTGATTCATCTCATCCTTTTTAATAACTAAAATAGGCATAATGATCTTAGACAAACGGATGGCGTTTCGGATTTCAGGTAACAAAAGTGAACGCGCTGACTTTCCATCATGGAACGAATCGCTTTCACGTCGTGACCGGTAATCAACGCCGCTTCCTCAAGCGGGAGCATACTGACCTCGCGTTCGCAGCCTTTGCACCATGTTCGAACGAATGTTCTATTTCGTTTAATGATGAATGTTTCGCTGGTTTCAATAAAAACTTCCGTTCGGGTTTTTGCCATTAATTTCCTTTTTTCTCTGAAACTGGCTGCAAGAGTTTGTCTAAAACTTTTAAATATTTTGAATGAGGAAAACCAAAGTGCAGTTCTTTCTGTCCTAATCAAACGTTGCCAAACCGCAAATTGTGATTGTCTCCCTCATTCGCTACTCACGATAGGAAACTTTGGCTTTGAAAGTCTTGAAAGTTACGTGAAAGTTCGTTTGAAATTTTTATGAAAGACTTTTCAAATAGGTTATGAGCAATAAAACACTACTCTTTTTCAAATTCGACGATTTTCATCTGGATGTCGGCGAGCGGTGTCTGACGTTTCAGGATCAGCCGGTTTCGCTCACTCCGAAGGCTTTTCAAACTTTGGTTCTATTGCTCCGCAATCACGGAAAAGTGGTTGAAAAAGAATGTTTCCTCAATGAAGTTTGGGCGGATACTTTTGTCGAGGAAACAACCTTGTCGCAAAATATTCTGACTCTGCGAAAAGCTCTCAGCCGTTTTCAAAAGGACAAAGAATTTATCGTTACGGTTCCGCGCCGCGGTTATCAGTTTGTCGGCGATGTGCAGGAAATTTTGGGCGATGAAGAGATTTTGGGCGATAAAGAAATAATTGTGGTTGAAAAACACACGCGAACACATCTTATTGCCGAACAATGCGAAATCCACGATTCAACGGATACGAATTCGAATAAAATTACCGTCAATCATCGTCAATTACTTCTAAAAAGCGGTTTTTCACCCCGCAAGGCGATTTCCATCGGTTTGCTGGCGTTTCTGGCTTTTACAATCGGATACTTTGCCTCTCTCGGCTTTAATGGAAATCAGAGCTTTGCGGAATCACAATTTAGAAAATTTCGCGTTGATACGATTGTCGCCGACGCGGACATCCGAAACTCGGTGATTTCCCCGAACGGAAAGTATCTCGCGCTAATTCAAGTTAAAAACGGCGTTCAATCTCTGCATTTGCGGCAAATCGAAAACGGCAATAGCTTCGAGATTGTTCCGCGAATCAACGGAAATTTTATCGGCGCGGTTTTTTCTCCGCGCGACGAGCAAATTTATTATTCCGTAAGTGAAAATTCCGAACCGAACAGACCTGGAATCTCAACTCTCTACAAGGTTTCCGTTCTTGGCGGCGCTTCGCAGGAAATTCTGCACAACATTGATAGCCCGGTGGCGATTTCGCCTGATGAAAGCCGCCTCGCATTCGTTCGCCGTAATCCTCTGAGTAAAGAAACCGCGTTGATACTTACAGATATTGAAGGTAAAAACGAACAAAGTCTGGCAATTCGCCAACCGGAAAGCGGATTTACAAATGGCGGCGCATCCTGGTCGCCGGATGGGAAATTACTTTCCGCGACGGTAATTCAGCGTGAAAACAACCGGGCGTCTGTTCAGGTGGCGGTCGTCAATGCCGAATCCGGCGAACAAAGAACGGTTTCACACGAAAACTGGGTTTCGGCAGGTCAAACCGTTTGGCTCAAGGACGGTAGCGGAATTCTTGCGGTCGCATACGGGGCAAAATCGCCCAGCTTAAATGACGAGCTTTGGGTTGTTTCGTATCCTGAGGGAAAAGCCCGATTCGTAACTAACGGCATCAACGGAAACTACGGAATCAGTTTGAATGCCGCGACAAATTCCATTGTCGCCGTAGAATCGAATAAGTTTGCCTGTTTCCTGACCGCTCCGGTTGATAATCTATATAAAAACACTCACGTTCTAACGACAATCTCAGATAAATACACATTGCCGTTCGGCGCAGATTGGACAAATGACGGAAGGATTGTATATTCCGCAATGGACGACGGGAACGCGGACATTTTCACCATCAGCGAAGACGGCAGCGAGCGAAAACAATTGACTTCGGACGCGAGCGCCGAAATCTCGCCGAAACTTTCCGCCGACGGACGCTTTTTGATATTTATGTCGAATCGCACCGGGCAAATGGACGTTTGGCGCTCTGACGCGAACGGAACAAATACAAAGCAGCTCACAACAAACGGGAATGTTAAAGACTCGATAATTTCCCCTGACGGCGAAACGGTTTTTTACCTCGCTCAGGATTCTGAAAGTATGGTTGAAACATTATGGCGAGTTTCAGTTAATGGTGAAAATCCTATAAAACTAACCGACCGAACCACTCGCTCGCCGCGTATTTCGCCCGATGGGAAAACGATTGCCTGTTATATTTCAAATCCCGAAACGAAGACAATGATGCTCGCCGTCATTTCAGCCGAAACTGGTGAAGTCTTGAAGTATCCGGCGACCCCGCGAAACGACGATATTCCTTTTCTCGATTGGTCAAAAGACGGAGAAAATTTGTTTGTCGTGCTACAGCGGGGAAAGCCTTTCAGTCTTTGGAAACTTCCTTTAAACGGCAGCCAGCCCGAGCAATTGCGCGAATGGGAGAACGATGCGATTTTTCGACTCGCGATCTCCAAGAATGGTGAAAGAGTTTTTTATGAAGTAGGAAACCAATTAAATAGCGTGGTTCAATTTCAAAGTTTAGATTCAAATAGTAAGTCTAACTTTTGATTGCTGCTTGTAGCAGATTGCACTTGTAACTGACAGTGCTTATATTCATCACGATTTTCAGGCTGATTCATTGCATCGGCAAACTAACATTTGCCTTACTTTTACTCAGTTTCTGCCATTGATTCACATTTTCAGTTATTACGAGCCGCAGCGATGATTGTTTTCAAAAACGTCAGACTCGTCGGGCTGCGCCGGGTTGTAGCAGACTTTTACCGAAGAGCCGGCTCGAAAATTGCCGGTCACGTCGCCGTCTTTTTCGGTTTCGCCGTCGTAAACTTGTCCTTTGACGGTGTAGCGATATGTAATGTCGGTTTCGTAAGTCGTTTTGGTTTTCGTCCGCCGACGATTGTTTGAGCCTGAGCGACGCCGCGTCGTTTTGCGGTCGCGATCAAGCACAACCGATGTGATTTCCGCCGGTGCTTCGGCGGTCAAACGTCTGGAAAAATCATCACCCGAACAGCCTGTGAAAACAAACGCGAATAAAGGTACGAGAAAAAGGAGTTTTCGTTTTGATTTCATTTTTTTGAAGTCCAATTTTGAAGCTCAATTGAGGTGACAAGAATAAAGCCGTTAGCCTTTTCGGTCAACTATAAAGCTGCTTTGCGACAAAACAAAAGGATTGTCTTTTAAAAGTTTCATTCATAGTTTAATCTTAAAATATCTTTCATCTAATCGAGGAGGGATTTATGGCGCGGGGTTTTAATATCGGCGATGTTTTAATTTATCAGCTCGAAAGCGGTTACGGGCTGCTGAAAATTCTGGCGATTGACGAAAACCAAGACGACACCGTTTGGCACGTCGCGGCTTTTGAAGATTTGTTTTTGGACGCGGAAACGGCTGATCTGGCGCTGCAAACGCCCGACGGAATGGGCTATAGCGTTCCGCATCTGGCACTGACAAATCGCGCTTTTGAAAGCACGCAAACCTCGAAGATGACAAATTTTCCCATTTCAATGGAAGAACGAAACATCGTTCAGGCTTGGCGCGACGATGCCAGTCATCAAGTTCACGACCGCTCGGTTCGTTTAATGCTCGGCTACAGATGATCCCGACAAACGCGCCAATCCGAATTTTACTCGTCGAATCGCATCCGCTCACGCGAATCGGCATCAAAACCGTCGTTTCCGAACAAGCGGATATGGTAATCGTCGGCGAAGCGTTTTCCGGCACTGAAGGCGTCGCGCAATATCGCAAATCTCAGCCCGATATAACTCT
Source organism: Pyrinomonadaceae bacterium (assembly GCA_036388775.1). GTDB lineage: Bacteria > Acidobacteriota > Blastocatellia > Pyrinomonadales > Pyrinomonadaceae > JALZCH01. The sequence continues at coordinate 8,545 of DASVRD010000092.1, forward strand.
GTTTGGTCTCAGAACGCCTGATTTATGCGGAGTTGACGCTGTAAAGTTTATCCGCGCCGAATCGCCGAAAGCGAACATCATCATTTTGGCAGATCGCGCCGGCGACGCTGAAATTCGCCGCTCGCTCGAAAACGGCGCTTGCGGTTTTGTCTTAAAAGACGCGCCGACCGAAGAATTAATCAAAGCGATTCGCGCCGTCTTTCGCGGCAAACGATACGTCTCGCCCGAAATTGCCGAGGTTTTAACCGATAATCTCGGCGCGGAAGATTTAACTCCAGCCGAGCAGCGCGTTGTAGAAATGATTGTCCGCGGCGCTAGCAACAAAGAAATTTCCGTTGCGCTTTCTATCACGGAAAACACAGTCAAAACTCACCTCAAAAATATTTTTGGAAAATTAAATGTTGACGACCGCACGCAAGCCGCAATGTCCGCCATCCGGCGCGGAATTGTGCGCGTTGATGTCTAAAACAAATTTCACTTTCGAGATTAAAATCGGCAAAGAAAAATAAAGTTATTGATAAACATAGATAAACAAAGATATAATTTGATTAATTAAGCGCCTTTGCACTTTTATCGTTATTTTTGTTTTAAATTTTGGTGTTTCGCCTATTGCAGATAACTTTTTCTATTTATTATCTTTATTGAAGGTACGGAGATTTAGTGCTAAGATACACGGCAATTTGACTTGCTAGAATAACTTGGAAAGTTGAGAGAAGCGTCTATGTCAGCCTCAAATGGAGCAAACGAAGAACTTGGAGCTAACGGAGCAAACGGAACAAACGGAAACAAAAAAACGGATGACGGCAAAAAAACGTGTTTTATTATGTTGCCCTCTTCGAGCGCCGACACGTATGAGCCGGGGCATTTCAAACGGGTTTATGAATACATTATTAGACCGGCTTGTAAAAATGCGGGTTTTGAACCTGTTCGCGAAGAAGATATAAACACGACAAATCACATCGTAATAGATGTTTTAAAGAAAGTAATCGAAGCTGATATGGCTGTCTGCGACGTAAGCTCTCAGAATCCGAATGTTTTATACCAGCTTGGCGTCAGGCAAGCGTTTAATCTTCCCGTAACTTTAATCAAGGACAACAAAACCACCCGAATTTTCGACATTCAGGGTTGGCGCGAAGTTCAGTACGACGCGAATATGCGTATTGATAAAATAGAAGAAGCAATCCCGGAATTAACGCACGCCTTGAGAAGCGCCTATAAAGACGGGGGAAAAACAATTAATTCTATTACTCAATTACTGGGTATCGAACCTGCAAAGGTGACGAAAACCGAAGTTTCGAGAGATACCGAATTGCTGCTCGAAGCAATTGAAAACGTAAACAGGCGTCTCAACAGAATTGAAAATGATTCTCCAAACAGAACCTCGTCTGCAAACGGTTCCTCGCAAATGGATAATAAGTTTGTTTTTGTTGGAAATAAACTTTGCAGCATTGGAGACGAAGTTGCGCACCCCAGCTACGGGGAAGGCGTAATTACTAACTTTTCCGATTCGGAAGCGATTGTTAAGTTTAAAAATAACAATTACATTCGTTTCTTATTAAAAGGCGACAGCTCGCTGGTTTCGGCAGATTTAAGAGCTGTTTAAATGAATTCCGTTGTGATTTTCAAAAGAAAAGGCGAGTCAAACGACTCGCCTTTTCTTTTTAAACGGTTGAATAAACTTTATTTAAAAACGCCCGCGCCGAGAAAGTTTTCGCGCAAATATTTCACCGTATCATTCAAAGTTTCAGCCGGATCGCGCGGTGCGAAATTCAATTCCCTTTCGGCTTTTGACGAATCGAAATACCAGAAATATTCCGCCATTTCGACGGCTTTCGATTCAATCGGCGATGTCCAATTCCGGCTTTTGAAAAACGAATCAACCACCGCCGCGCCCGAAATCGCCAGCTTTTTCGGTAATCTCACAAGGGGCGCGGAAACTCCGGTTAATCGTTCGAGGCGGCGGAAAAATTCGACAAAAGTCCAATTCGCCGCGCCGAGCAGATATTTTTCCCGATGTCTGCCTTTTTCCAGCGAGTTGATAAACGCGGTTGCCGCATCGCGCGCGTCAACAAAATTCAATCCTCCGGCGGGCGTTATCGGAATTCGCTTCGCCATAAAATCCAGCACAACGCTCGAAGAGCTTAAACGCTCGTCGCCGCTGCCGAGCAACAGACTCGGATTTAAAACGACCAACTTTAACCCGTCGCCATCGAAGTTTTCGAGCGCCGTTCGTTCCTGATAAAACTTCGAGCAGTAATAAGACCAGCGCGAAATGATTTCAAGCGGCGCTTGGTTTGTTTCATCAAGAATTTCTTCGCGCTCGGAAACGGCAGTCGTGCCGCTCGAACTCGCCAAAACAAAAGTTTTGACGCCCGCTTCTTTCGCCGCCTGCGTTAAAATGCGCGTCCCGTCAATGTGAATTTTATTCATCTCGCGCGCATCCGCGTTGTCGCGCGAAACTTTTCCGGCGAGATGAAAAACGGCGGAAACGTTTTTAACCGCTTCGGCGACATCCGCTGGATTTGTCACCGAACCTTCCGCCGCCTCAATTCCGGCGTCTTTCATCCACGCGGGAACGCGCGAAGCCATCACGCGCAGATTCTTTTCGCCTGCGTCCAAAAACTGATTAACAATGTGCGTCCCAAGAAACCCCGTTCCGCCGGTAATCAAGATTTTCCGTTCGATTTTCGCTAATGTTTTTGTCCTCTTGGTTGATTTAGTCGTTTTCGATGCCATTTTATTCACTAATTATCGGCTCTATTTTTGAATCAATATGGGATCGCCGAATCCCAGTTCTTTCAAACGCGGCAACTGTGTTTTGGCGTCTCCGACGACGAGCCAGATCATTTTATCGGCATCGAGATATTTTTGCGATAAGGTTTTTATTTGCTCGACGGTCATCGCTTTGACGGTTTGTTCACGCTCTTTCACATAATCATACTTCCAACCGTATTTACTGATATTTTCAAGCATATTCAGTTTTGCCCCGGCAGTTTCAAACGCTCTTGCGTTGCTTTTAATCAGAAAGCTTTTGGTAGTTTCCAAATCCTTGTCCGAATAATTTTTCGGATAATCCTGCAAAATGCTTTTAATTAATTGAGCCGATTCCAAAGTTACGTTGCTTCTGACGCCGCTTGAAATTGTGAATGGACCTGGGCTTGTTGTACCGGAGAAGCTTGAGCCGATGCCGTATGTGTAACCTTTTCCTTCGCGCAATTGCTGTGTTAGCTGCGATGCGAAACCGCCGCCGCCGAGGATGTAGTTCATAACGGTAGCCGGATAAAAGTCTTTATCGGTTTGGGCTAAAGCGGGATAACCGAATCTTATTACGGACTGTTTCGCATCGGGGACATCATAGAAATAGACTTGCGATTTTGTCGGAAGCTGCGCCGTTTTATACTCTGGAATCTCAACTTTTTTACTTTTCCAGTTTTTATTGATTCCGTTCAAAGGCTTTGTAATTGATGCTTTATCCAAAGCACCGACGACGTGCATACGGGCGATCGAAGGCGAGAGGCTTTTATTGTAAAAAGCCTTCAAATCGTCGAGCGTTATTGTATTTACCGATTCGATTGTCCCCAAAATATTGCGTGAACGGATGTTGTCTTTTCCGTAAATCAACAAATTGAAATGATTTTGCGCGATGGAATTAGGATTAGCTTCCTGCTGGCGGATTTGGTTGATCGTGCTTTGTTTTATCAAATCAAATTCTTTTGCATCCCGGCGCGGCTCCAATAAAATTTCTTCAACTAAAGCTACTGTCGGCTGGTAATTTCTTGCCAGCGTATTAACGACGATTCGGACATCTTCGGTTTCGGCAACGACGTTAATCGTAGCCCCCAATTGCTGAATCGCTTCTTCGAGTTCCTGCGGAGTTTTCTTTAGCGTTCCCTGCGTCATCATCCGCGCCATCAGATTTGAAACGCCGACTTTATTGATGTCTTCCAAAAGCTGTCCGCCGTCAATGACAATTTCAAATTGAACGAGCGGAACTTCCCTGTTTTCAATGCCGTAAACACGGAAGCCATTTGAAAACTTATTTTCCCAAATTGCGGGAATTTTAACTTCAGGCGCAGGACCGTATGGCGGTTCGACGCTTCTGTCAAAACTCGAAGGCGTGCGTTCATAAGTTGCATTGACATTGGGATCAATCGTTTCTTCCGCGCCCTGAACTATTTTTTCTTCGACGACTTCGGCTTTTTTTGAACCTTCCAGCGCCAACGCCAGTTTGCCTTTCGGCACAAAACTGGTCGCTACATAGTTCTTATTCTTGATGTATTTTTCATAAACGCGCATCACATCCGCAGGCGTGACGGCGAGAATATTTTTAATATCTTTTTCGATAAAACCGGGATCGTCGGCAAAAATATTGTATTGAGCGAGTTGAGCGCCCTTGCCGAGAACGCTTGAGAGAGAGTTATAAAACTGCGTTTCCTGCCCCGCTTTGATGCGATTTAAATCTTTTTCCGAGATGCCTTCTTTTTCAAATTTGGCGAAAGCCTCGTTAATCGCCTTTGCGATTTCGTCTAGGTCTTTATCGGCAAAGGCGCGCACGGATAAATGCATTTGTCCCGCAAGCTCCGATTCCCGATTAAAGATGCCGACATTGGAAGTGAGTTTTTTGTCTTCGACCAGAACCTGATAAAAAGGCGCTTTTTTACCTCGCGACAAATATTGTGCTAAAACCGTGAGCGGGTAAGAATCGGGATGATATTGCTCGACGGTTACCCACGCCATATTGAGGTCGGGCAATCTGGCAAAATTATCTTCGTGATAGAGCTTGACGATTTCTTTAACTATTCCCGGTCTTTTCGGGAGCGGTTTGACATCTTCGCCTCTTTTTATTTCGCTGAAATATTTCTCAACCCATTTCTTAGCCTGTACAGTATCGAAATCACCTGCGACCACAAGCGTTACGTTGTTCGGAACATACCAGCGCCGGAAAAACTCCTTAACGTCGGGGAGCGTCGCATTCTGCAAATCATCAAGCGAGCCGATTACCTGCCAGTTATAAGGATGGTCTGCCGGGTAGAGATTTTTATCAATGACATACGAAGTATGACCATAAGGATTATTGTCGTAGCTTTGACGCTTCTCATTTTTTACAACCTGCTTTTCTTTCGCGAGGACAGGATCAGTGACGGTATTAATAAACCAGCCGAGTTTGTCGGCTTCCGCCCAGAGCATTTTTTCAAGCGCGTCTTTCGGCACGGTTTGGAGATAATTGGTGCGGTCTCTCGATGTCGAACCGTTTGCTCCCGAACCGCCGATTCTGGCAGTCATCTTATCAAGTCCGCCCTTGCCCAGGTTTTCCGATTCGAGAAACAACAAATGCTCAAAAAGATGCGCAAATCCGGTGCGCCCGGCTTTCTCGCGCGCAGAACCGACGTGTGCGGTCAAATTAACGGCGACAACCGGATCACTTCGGTCAACGTGGAAAATGACTTCCAATCCGTTCGGCAAAGTAAATTTTTCGTAATCAACCTTAAACGTCGCTTTTTCTGCCGGTTTCTGAGCAGAAACGGAAATAATGGAAAACATCAAACAACCGGCAATGAGAAAATAAAACTTTGCGATTTTCATATTTTTTTTAGATAAGCGAACTAAAAGCAGTACTATTTCAAGAATAAGATGCAAATTCTCGCAATTGATGTTATTACGGATATTCTTTAATCTTTGGTTTCAAAACTTTAGTTTTTACGTTCCGCTGAAACCTGAGCCGAATTTGCCGTCATTTTAAAATCCATCACGATATTTGCAAAGGCTTTGATGCCGACATCAAGACGGCTGTCGTCCAGGTAAAAATCCGGCGTGTGGTGCGGAAAGGCTTCTTTCGGATTTTTGCCTTTGGGCATTCCGCCGACATTAAAGAAAAATGCCGGTGCTTTCAATCTGAAAAACGAAAAATCCTCCGCACCCGTAACCCATTCAGTTTCGAGAACATTTTCTTTTCCTACGGCTTTTTCCAGCGAAGGCAGAGTTTGCCGAACGAGTTCAGGCGTGTTGTAAGTCACCAAAGTTTTGGTATCAATCGAGACTTCGGCAGTCGCGCCCATACTTTCGGCGATTTTCTCGGCGGTTTGCTTAATTCGCGCGTGAACGTCCTTTTGCATCGCATCATCAAGCGTGCGAATCGTGCCAGCCATCGTCAATTCTTCTGGAATAATGTTTTCGCGCACACCTGCATTTATCTTGCCGATAGTGATTACAACCGGCGCTTTTGTAAGTTCTGACTGTCGCGAAACAATCATTTGCAGACCGTTCACAATTTGCGAAGCGACGGCAATTGGGTCAACTCAGTTCCAGGGATATGCGCCGTGTGTCTGCTTGCCTTTTACTTTAATTTGAAACCAATCCGAAGAAGCCATCACCGCGCCGGATTTATATTTGATTTTGCCGATTTCGGTTTGCGAGTTGATGTGAATCCCAAAAATCGCGTCAATTTTCGGATTATCCATCACGCCTTCTTTAACCATCAAAGGCGCTCCGCCTTCTTCGCCCGCAGGCGGACCTTCTTCAGCAGGCTGAAAGATAAAAACAACCGTCCCGCGCAATTTAGATTTCATTTTCGCCAAAACTTCCGCCGCACCGAGCAGCATCGCAACGTGCGTATCATGACCGCAAGCGTGCATCACGCCGACCTGCGCGCCGTTATATTCTGCTTTTTCCTTCGAAGCAAATGGCAAATTAACTCTTTCCGTCACCGGCAGCCCGTCCATATCGGCTCGCAAACCGATCACATTTCCGGGCAAATCGCCTTTCAAAATCCCGACAACACCGGTTTTGGCAATCTTCGCCCGCACTTCCAAACCGATGCGGCGCAATTCCTTTTCGACAAACTCCGCCGTTTTAAATTCGCGGTTGGAAAGCTCCGGGAACTGATGCAAATGCCTGCGCCATTTGATAACCTGCGGCAAAACGCGCTCGGCTTCTTTGTTGATTTCCGCGCTTGTATTCTGCGCAAATACCGGCAGTACAAAAGTCGAAATAACAAGAAATACAATTAATAACTTATTCATATGTTTGTTGTCTCTTATTCACTACTCGCAACAGTTGAAGCAGCTTTTCGCGCTTTCCGGCGTTCGGCTCGCCATTGTTTACGCAATGCATCGGCGTCGAACTGGCGGCGCGCGTCGTCGCGCAAATTTTCGACTTCGTGTTGAACGCGGGCGGCGATCAGGCGATAAGCCTCGTTGCGCGAGATGCCTTTGGTCATTTCCGCCAGCTCGTCGTATTCGATAAAACGCCCGACTTTTGCGCCGATGTTTGCGCCGATGCTTTCGACTTTCGGGACGACCATTCCTTTCGGGAAGGCTTCGTAAGTTCCCCACAGATAAACGGGCAAAATCCCGACTTTGTTGTTCAGGGCGAGATAGCCAATGACGGGTTTGAATTCAGCGATTTGACCGGAAGGCTGTCGCCCGCCTTCTGGGAAAATCAGAGCGTTGTAGCCTTCGTTTAGAATCTGTGAAACGTGGCGCAGAGATTGGCGCAGGCTGCCGGAACGCTCGATTGGAACGAGCGTCGTGAAATTGTTCATATACGCGCGTTTGTATTTCGTATCGAACCAGTAATCGGCGGCGGCGACCGCGACCGTGTTTTTCGCTGCCCCTTCGCCGAGAGCGTATTTGACCAAGCCCATATCGAGGTGCGAAGTGTGGTTTGAGGAAACGATAAAATTCGTGTGCGGAGGTACGTTGTCTTCGCCTTCGATTTCAGTTTTGAGAACGTTGCCGTAAAGTGTTTTCTGCGCGAAGCCGACGACTTTGTTGCCCACGACGCGAACGACCGAAGGAATGAAAAGCTCGTCGGCTTCGGGTTGCTTGATTTTGTTTTCGGCTGGTTCATCAACGATTTTCTTTGAACTGTCAACGCGCTCGATTGCGCCTAGCAGTTCGCGGACGCTTTGGACTTCGTTCAAAGTGTCGGGCGACAGAACTTTCCCGCCGCCGTCTTCGATTGCCGCCGCCAGCTCGACGAACATCAGGCTGTCAAAGCCCAAATCCGCTAATTTTGTATCGAGCGCGATTTCATTCGTATTGCGGCTCGAAACGTTTGCTATGATTTGCCGAATCCAAGCGGCATTGCCGCCCGCGCCGTTTTCCGCTCCGGCTTCGAGGCGGATTGATTTTGCCGAATTAGCTTCGAGGCGTTGCAGCATTTCGACGATTTCAGATCGTTTGACTTTGCGAGTTGCCGTGCGCGGCAGTTCAAAATTGGTGAAATGTAAAACTTTGATGCGTTTGTAAAACGGCAGACCGGAAGAGACTTCGCGGAAATGCCCTTCGATTTTTTTGTTGACTTCCGCGCGGATGAGCGCGATGTCGTATTCGTAATCGGCGCGGACGAGACAGGCGATTTTTTCGCCGCCTTCGGGTTCGGGCAAACCGACGACTGAAAGCTCTTTGATAAACGGCGATTTGCCGTAAAGGTCTTCGATTTCGTCGGGGTAAATGTTTTTGCCGTTGCTGTCAATGATTACGTCTTTCGAGCGTCCAACGATAAAGAGATTTCCGTCTTCGTCAATTTTCCCCAAATCGCCGGTTCTGAGCCACCGGTCAACAATCGCTTCTTTGGTCGCTTCCTCGTTGTTGTAATAACCGAGCATCACGTTTTGCCCGCGCGCCCAGACTTCGCCGACTCCGTTTTCGTCCGGTTCGTTGATTTTGACTTCAACGCCCGGAATTGGTTTGCCGACGCTTCCCTTTAACATTTTGTTTTGCGGGCGCGTGACCGTTAGAACAGGCGACGATTCGGTCAAACCGTAGCCTTCGAGAATCGTAAATCCAAGACCGTGCAAATCGCGCTGAACTTTCTCCGAAAGCGCAGAACCGCCGGAAATCAGATAACGGATTCGTCCGCCCATTCCCTGATGAATTGGGAAAAAGATAATCGGACCTAAGTTGAAAGGCGTTTTGTCGCGCAGCCAGGCGTTAAATTCGATGATGTTGTCAGCCAAATCCGCAAACCAATCGCCTTGCTCGCGGAAACGGGTTTTAATGCGGCGATGCAGCATTTCCCAGAGCGCCGGAACGCCGACCATTCCCGTGACGTGACCGTTTTGAATGGCGCGGGCGAGTTCTTCGCCGCTCAACTCGTCGAGATACGTGATTTGCGTGCCGTTTGAAAAAGGAGTTAAAAATCCGGTCGAAAATTCAAAAGTGTGATGCAGCGGCAAGACGGACAAAACGCCGTCGCCCGTGTCCATTTCCAAAATCGAGCCGAGCATTGAAACCATATTGACGAAATTTTTATGCGTCAGCATCACGCCTTTCGGCGTTCCGGTCGTTCCCGACGTAAAAATCAAGCTCGCAACCGCGTTTGCCAGAACTTTCGGCGGAAGCAGAGCTAATCTTTGCGCTTCTTCGGTTTCGGAGACAAGCTCGAAAACGTCTTCAAAAGTCCAGATTTTAACTTTGAGTCTGGCTTTTTTAAGTTCGGCGGTTAAATCAGGATTTTCTTCTTTTAATCGTTCGCTGATGACAATCGCTGACGCTTCACCGTTTTTCGCGAAGTTGACGATCTCGGCGATTGAGCTGCTCGGATCAACCGGAATCGCAGTCGCGCCAGCTTTCATTAAACCGAAATACGTCAATCCCCATTCGGGCTGATTGTGCGCGAAAATGATTATGCGGTCGGCGGGTTTGATTCCGTTTTTAGCGAAAAATCCGGCGGCTCTAAGCGCAAGCTCGCGGGCGTCGGCAAAAGTATATTGCTCTTTTTTCCCGTTTCTCTCGATTCGCATCGCGACGCGAGTCGGGAAACGCTTGGTTGAGGTGTCAAACAAATCGAGCAAATCTTTGTAAGTGTGCGTGCGTTTTTCCTGAATTTTGAGGTCTTCTTCGAGTTGCGGAAGCACCCATTTTTTCAAGCCCGGAAAATGGACGTTGAGCCAGTAATCGTACCAGTCAAGCTTTTCGGGATACCAGGGCAGCAAATTTTTCTCATCGTCTTTGACGAGCGACATCAAAGCGCGCACGTTGTCGGCGCGATAAGAATATTCGTTGTCAATCGTGAACGGCTTGAATAAATCAAACGCGGCTTTGGTTTCTTCGGTCGTGCGCTCAAAATCTTCGAGCGATTTTTTCACGCCGTCGAGCGCGTTTTCAAACCTGCCGCCGCCCCATTTCGGCGTAGCTTTTTCCAGAAAATTGCTTGCGCCTTTCGCCACTTTATTGAGCATCGGCGCAGAAATGAGATTGTAAGTTTCCGGCTTGACCGCTATCGCTTCAATGCTCGCATTAAAGGAGTTGATTAACTTGTTACCTGTTTCTCTTTCCTTAAAATGGTGGCGCTTATACAAACCGACAAGTCCGACCATTCGTTTCATTGGGTTCGGATTCACATCGCCGGAGCAGGCTTGGAATACAAGCGGCGGTTTATCGTCAACCAGCGCGTTCATCGCCGCGCCGAGCATCGCGCCCGCAGCCATATCAACCGGAATAATGTCCAACACCAATTTTTCGTTAACCGGAAAAACAGGCTGACCGCGCAGAGCGATTAAAATTATCGGCGCGGTTGTCGTAAAACCTTCGTTCCAGCCCGGAAACGGATAACTTTGTGCGGATTCGACGACCGACGGGCGAACCAGAACTTTTACGATGTCGTCCTGTTTGGCGACAATCTGTTCGGCGAGCGATTTCGAGTAAGTGTAAATATTTGTCCAGCCCCAATACTCTGCCCGCTTTTCGCCCAGCTCGGTCGTGCGGTTGCGAATCCAGACTTTGCGCTCGCGGAACATCGCCGATCTTAATTCGTCTTCGTCATCGGGATCGCGCCCTTCCTCTTCAAAGCGCTTTCGCGCCTGTTCGCGGAATTCGGCAATCTGCATCGCGTCGTCGGCTTCCTGACGAGCTTGCTCGCTCAAACGCGCGCAGTCTTCGATTTCCTTTTCAACATCGAATATTGTGCCGATCAGCTCGTTTTTTCGCGGAAAATAACCGACTACGGGTCCGTTTTCCCAAATCGTGCCGGAGCGTTTTCCGGCGACAAAGCAAGTCGAAACGTGAACCAGCGCCGGACGCCGCATCATCCGCGCCATTTTCAAAACGTTGTTTGTCCCGACGACATTTGTTCTCAAGGCGGATTCGAGCGGCGGATTAAAAGTTACGTTTCCGGCGGAATTGATGATAATGTCGCAATCCTGCATTATTTCCCGCGCTTCTGCTTCAGATAATCCGAGAAATTCGTTCCCGACATCGCCGTTGACGGGCTGAACTTTTTCACGAATAAAATGTTCAAATGCTTTGCCGTATTTTTCGCGCAGCGGATCAAACGTCGGACTCGTTACGACGCTGTTCCAAAAACGGTTGTTCGATTCTTCCAGGTTGCGCGCCCGAACGGTTGCATAAACTTTGCCGATGTTCGGAAAATTGTAGAGCAGCATCGAAAGCGTGACTTTGCCCACAAAGCCCGTGCCGCCGATAAATAAAATGCGTTTGCCGTTAAATATTTCGGTTGGTGAAAGTTTCATTTTAAATCAAATAACAGATAACCTGCTTAAAAACTCTTTTATAATTTTCCGACAATTACGAAAAAATCTTTCCAAAAAAATGTAACCGTTTTCAGATTACAGGCGTCTTTATGTTGACAAACAAGCTATTAAAAACATTAGAAATTTTGGCTTACGGAAAATTTCAGTAAAAAAAACAATTAACTTTGATCAAGTATCTAAATTTTTGTAATTCAAATATAAGTTAAGTTTTCCGAAATATTGTAATTATTATGTAAAACCCGTTGACGCATCGCTGCATCGAATGTCATATAAAACGCAAATTTTAACACGACTTGGTGTTAATTTAACTTTTCGGCTTGAAACCCAGTTCGCCTTGGGGCGTATAATCTTCAAGTCATTTTCTCAAAACCAAAATACTATCAAAATTTAAAAGGAGAGGCTTCCAATGAAGCAAGCACACAGGATTTTGTCTATCGCTTTTGCATTTGCCTTAGTTTTTACGCTGAACGTTTCGGCTTTGGCGCAAACTCAGAAACAAATGCGCGTGGATTTTAAAGAAACTACATTAAAAAACGGGCTTCGCGTGATTACAATCGAAGATCACACCGCGCCCGTCATCGCAATTTCCGTAACTTACAATGTCGGCTCGCGCGACGAGCGCAAGGGACGCACGGGATTTGCCCATCTGTTCGAGCATATGATGTTTAAAGGCTCGGCAAATGTCGGGACCGGCGAGCATTTCACGCTCGTTTTCAATAACGGCGGAGATATGAACGGCACGACCAACGCCGACCGCACCAATTATTTTGAAGCTTTGCCCTCGAACCAGCTCGATCTGGCGCTCTTTTTAGAAGCCGACCGGATGCGCTCGCTCGAAATTACCAAAGAAAATCTCGACAATCAGCGCAACGCCGTGCAGGAAGAGCGCCGTCTCGGAGTTGATAATCAGCCTTATGGCAAAACCGACGAGATGATTGACGACATGATTTATGACAATTTCGCATACAAACACAGCACAATCGGTTCGATGGAAGATTTAAACGCCGCCAGCGTCGAAGACGTATCGCAGTTTTTCAAAACTTACTACGCGCCGAACAACGCAGTTTTAGTTCTCGTTGGCGATTTCAATACGAATGATGCTCTGACGAAAATTCGCAAAAACTTCGAGAGCATTCCGAGCCAGCCGGCTCCGCCTCCCGTTGATATGACCGAACCGGCGCAAAAAGCCGAACGCCGCGCCAACGTTGATGATCAACTTGCTCGTCTGACGCGCATTAACATCGCTTTTAAAGCCGTTCAGGGCAACACGCCGGAATTTTACGCGATGCAGGTTTTATCTTCGGCTCTGCAAAACGGTCAAAGCTCGCGTCTGTATCAAAAGCTCGTCAAAGAAAAACAGCTTGCGACCGGCGTTTCCGGCTATATGGACGAGCGCCGCGGTCCGGGTGCTTTCTATATTCAAGCGAGCGTCGCGCCCGGCAAAAATCCGGCTGATGTTGAAGCCGCGATTTACGAAGAAATCGAAAAAATAAAAACCGAAGGAATTGCCGATTGGGAATTAAGCAAAGCCAAAAATAACACCCGCCGTGGTTTTATCAACGGTCTGCAAAGCTCGCAAAATCGCGCCAATCAAATGGGAATTTACACGGTTTATTATAACGAGCCGAATTTGATGAACACGCGGCTCGACAAAGTAAACGCCGTCACCGCCGATCTAGTCAAACAAGCCGCCAATAAATATTTGCAGCCGACCAATCGAGTCGTCATCGTCACCACACCAAAAGCCGCGCCCAGACCAACCGCCACCGGCGGAGCAGCAGGAGCCGCGAAAAACTAAAAGGAGAATCCGAAAATATGAAAACAATTTTTCCTAAAAAATTATTCGTCGCCGCCTCGCTCGCAGGTTTGTTTGTGATTGCGCCCGCAGCATTCGCGCAAGGAGGCAACGCCGCTCAAACTTCGACAAAAGGCGCAGTCATAAAAGGCAAAGCGCCGCTGAATAAAGAAATTTTGCGCGTCAAATTGCCGAAAGCGCAGGAAGCGACTTTGTCGAACGGCTTGCAGGTCGTGCTTCTTGAAAACCACAAAGTTCCGACTTTCTCGATGCAGATGGTCGTTTTGAGCGGCGGTCTTTCCGACCCGCAAACGGCGCGCGGAGTAGCTTCGTTTACCGCCAGTTTGCTGCGCGAAGGAACCGCCAAACGCTCAAGTAAAGAAATCTCCGAACAAAGCGAATCGCTCGGCGCAGTTATCGGCGCTAACGCCGGACTCTCGGGATTTACCAGCAACGTGACCGCCGCCGGTCTGGTTGAAAACCTCGATCAAACTCTGGATATTTTCGCCGATGTAGTTCGCAACCCGGCTTTTCCAACCGAAGAGGTTGATAAGTACAAAGCGCGAACGCTGGCTCAATTGCCATTACAGCGTTCGAATCCGGGGCTTCTCGCCGCCGAACGCTTTAACCGTGCGATTTACGGCGAACATCCGGCGTCACTCGTTCTACCGCCGGTCGAAAGCCTGCGCACTCTGACGCCCGACGCTTTAAAGCAATTTCATCAAACTTATTACCGCCCGAACAACGCGATTCTCGCCGTCACGGGCGACATCACGATGAAAGAATTAATGCCGAAGCTCGAAAAAGCGTTCGGCGACTGGCAAAAAGCCGAAGTTCCGGCGACCAAAATTCCGACCGTCGCGGCTTTGTCAAAACCCGGCATTTTTCTGATTGACCGTCCCGGCTCGGTGCAGACGGTTTTGCAGCTCGGCAACGTCGGCATCGAACGCACAAATCCCGATTATTTCTCGGTTCTGGTAATGAACCAGATTTTCGGCGGCGGACCGCAGGCGCGTCTGTTTATGAATCTGCGCGAAGATAAAGGCTACACTTACGGCGCTTACAGCGGTTTCGGCGGCTCTAAATTTCCCGGAACCGTTCAGGCAAGCTCAAGCGTGAGAACCGATGTGACCGAAGGCGCTTTGAAAGAGTTTATGTACGAAATCAAGCGCATCCGTGACGAAAAAGTTCCGGCTGAAGAACTCGAAAACGCCAAGCGCTCGATCATCGGAAGCTTCGCGCTCTCGCTCGAACAGCCGCAGGCTTTGCTCTCAAACATCGTGACGCAAAAGCTCTACGGTTTCCCGGTTTCGTACTGGGACGAGTACCCGCAGCAAGTCTCGCGCATTACGGTTGACGACGTGCAGCGCGCGGCACAGAAATATCTCGATCTGCCGCATCTGCAAATCGTCGCCGTCGGCGACGCCTCAAAAGTCCGCAACATTTTGGCGACTTACGGCAGCGTCGAGCAATATGACACCGAAGGCAAGGTTGTCAATCCGGCAGCGGCAGGCAAACCTTAAACTGCTAAACAAACCATACACAAAGCCTGTCGTGAATTCACGACAGGCTTTTTTTATTCAAACAAATCATTAATTCACTCAACATCAGCGATGCAAATTGTCGGTTGATGAAGCATCGTGATTTCTGCGCTTCTGCCCATAAAAGAGCGAGCCATCGCAATCG
>DASVRD010000093.1:0-36268 GCA_036388775.1 Pyrinomonadaceae bacterium
GAGGAGAAAATGACGAATCGTCCGTCCGGCGAAACTACGGGATACCCGTTGAATTTGGCTTCGTCGGTTAAACGCGCGGCGTTTTTGTCATCCGCGCCGATTGTCCAAAGGTTGACTGTTTTGTCGTCGTGGCGCGTAAAAAGCAGTTTTCCGCCGCCGATTTCAGCCAGTCCCGCTTCGCCGTCCGCGCCGCGATTTTCCGAAGAAATCTGCACGAGTTCTTTCGTTTGCGGCGTGAAAGACCAGAGATTTGAAACCACGTCGTTTTTGATGGTAATCAGCGACGCGGAATCAGCCGAAAGACCGAGCCGGAAATAATTGTTCAAATCGTTGGTCACCGCGTGAATCTCGCCGTTCGGATAACCGAAACGCCAGATTTGCGTCGCGCCTTCTTCGCTGTTTTTGGCGGTCAGCAAAATCGCCGAGCCGTCTTTAACCCAGGCGTAATCAACAATGTGTTTCCACTTTTTCGGATTGAAAACATTGAATTTTCCGCCCGCGACCGAGATTTCGCCAAGCTGCGTTCCTTCCGCCTCTCCGCCTTCGACTTTGCCGCCCGCCACCAGAATTTTCGAGCCGTCGGGCGACCACTGCGGATTAACTTTGAGAAAGAAATTAAAATCGGAATCCTTAGAACCGGCAAGCGGCTGGACGTTTGAGCCATCCGAATTGGCTGTAAAAACCAGGTCGTTAGTGTCTTTGGGAACGTGGCGAATAAAAGCCATACGTTTACCGTCGGGCGAAAACGAAACACCGGTGTCAACGTCTTCAATCAACTTTTTCGGAGTTCCGCCCAGAGTCGGCACTTGATAAAGCGTGCCGAGGCTGTTGTCGCCGGTCAATTGAACGTAATAAATGTAATTTCCGTCGGGCGTGAAAGTGATTCCGCGATACATATACGGGTTCGGCTGCCCGATTGTCACTATGCTGTCCGTCGCCACTTGCCGCACGACCAGACTCCGGCTGCCGACATCGCCGCTCAGATAAGCAATGTATTTACCGTCGGGCGAAATCGTCGGCATAATCGCTTTGCCGTCGGTCGAGATGCGCGAAATCTGCGTTTTTTCAAACGCCGGAGCTTTCGCCGCCAAAGGCTCGACTTTCATCCAGCGGTAAAATCCGAAGCTGATTGCCGAGAGCAAAGCGATAATTCCGATTGAAGCGACGACGCTTTGCCATTTGTGCGTTTTAACTTGCCCGACAAGATATTCGGCGCTTGAAGCGTTCGGAGCGATTGAAACCTGCGTCGGATGATTCGCGCTCGAAGTTTGATGAATGCGGTTCGGCGCGCTCGAATTGTCTATGAAATACGCAGGTAAAGGCTGCGTTTTATTTTCGGCGCTGATTTCGTGTTCGATCTCGTAAAGCAGGTTTTTTAAATCAAGCGCGAAATCTTTGATGTTTTGATAACGCTCTTCGGGTTCTTTACGGAGAGCTTTGCGAATGATTCGCTGCAATTCGGCGGGGGCATTCGGAACCCATTGCGCGAGCGGTTCGGGTTCTTTGTAAATCACGGCGGCAAGCGTATCGCTCGCTGTTTCGCCGTTAAATGGCTGGCGTCCGGTCAGCATTTCGTACAACACAACGCCGAGACTCCAAACATCGGTTCGCTCGTCAACGCCAAGCCCGCGCGCCTGTTCCGGCGACATATAACGCACGCTGCCGACGACAACGCCAGGCGTCGTCTGCGCAAACTCGTCCGACCTTTGAGAGCCGTCAACGTTGCGCAAAACGGGTTTGGCAAGCCCGAAATCGAGAATTTTCACGATTTGATCTTGCCGGATCATAATGTTTTCCGGTTTGATGTCGCGGTGAATGATATTAGCGACGTGCGCTGCGCCAAGAGCGTTGGCGACTTGTTCGGCGACTTTTAACGATCTCGCAATGGAAAGCGGCTGGCGTTTCAGATATTCGCGCAAAGTTTCGCCTTCGATAAATTCGGTTGCGAGAAACGTTCCATTGTCCGTCTCGCCGATTTCGTAAATCGTAATGATATTCGGATGATTCAAAGCCGAAGCCGCTTTTGCTTCCTGCCGGAAACGGCTTCGTCGAGATTCGTCGAGAGAAAACTCGCCGGATAAAATTTTGAGCGCGATTAAACGGTCGAGCTGTTCGTCGTGCGCCAGATAAACTTCGCCCATACCGCCTGCGGCGATTTTTTTGCGAATTTCATAACGTCCGATTTTTTTTCCGACCAACATTGCTCGAAGACTTTCGTTCTCTGATTAAAAGAACACCGCGCGGTTACGATTTGTGACATCAATCTGCGTCCCGAATCGAACAAAAATATAAACGCATTAAAGCTCAATTGGTTTCACAAAGACTGTTAAAGTTTTGTAAAAGGTTTGAAAGATTAAAGAGAAACTATTGAAAAAGCGGGCTATAAACTAATTCATCGCCCGCTTTTTTGTGAAAAATTATTTTGTTTGGCTAAGCTGTCCCTGCTGCCGCGACGACTTTTTGCGCCGCGTCCGCCATTCCTTTGGCGACGATAAAATTCATTCCCGATTCGGCAATCACGCGATTCCCTTCTTCGACATTGGTGCCTTCGAGACGGACAACGACCGGAACTTTGACGCCTAGATTTCTTCCGGCTTCGACAACTCCGCGCGCGACCATATCGGTTCGCACGATTCCGCCGAAAATATTGACCAGAACGGCTTTGACGTTTTCGTCCGCCAGCAGAATGCGAAATGCCTGTTCGACTCTTTCCTGCGACGCGCCGCCGCCGACATCGAGGAAGTTGGCGGGTTCGCCGCCCGCGATTTTAATAATATCCATCGTCGCCATCGCCAGCCCCGCGCCGTTGACCATACAACCGATGTTTCCGTCGAGCTTGATGTAATTCAAATCAAACTTCGAGGCTTCGATTTCAAGCGGTTCTTCTTCGCCCAAATCGCGCAAATCCGCGTAATCTTTATGCCGAAACATCGCATTGTCATCAAAATTTACTTTTGCGTCGAGAGCGATCAAACGATTGTCTTTCGTCAGCAAAAACGGGTTGATTTCGAGTAGGCTGGCGTCGGATTTTTCGTAAGCCTCATACAGCGCCAGCATAAATTTGACCGCCTGATTGATCAATTCGCTCGGTATTCCCAAACCGAAAGCGAGTTGGCGCGCTTGAAACGGGCGCAAGCCGACAGCCGGATCAATGTATTCTTTTAAAATCTTTTCCGGCGTTTCTGCCGCGACTTCTTCGATGTCCATTCCTCCGGCGGTCGAAGCCATAAAAACGTTTCTGCCCGTTTGCCGGTCGAGCGTAATCGCCAGATAAAATTCTTTATCGAGCGGCAAGCCTTCTTCGATTAAAATCGTTTTGACCTCGCGCCCTTCGGGTCCAGTTTGATGCGTGACGAGCTGCATTCCGAGAATGTTCGAGGCGATTTCTTTTGCCTCTTCAGGCGATTTCGCCAATTTGACGCCGCCGCCTTTGCCGCGCCCGCCCGCGTGAATCTGAGCTTTAACGACGACGACCTCGGTTCCCAATTCTCTTGCCGCCGCTTCGGCTTCTTCGGGCGTTCGCGCGACAATTCCGCGCGGCACCGGAACGCCGTAAGTTTTTAAAATTTCTTTGCCTTGATATTCGTGTATCTTCATAAAATTTGACGCATTTTGAAAAGTTTTGAAAAACGTTTTCGAGTTTAGCCTGTTCGACAAAAAAAAGGCAAAATTAAACCGGGAAACCGCGCGCAAACAAACATTCTCGCGCAATTTCCCGGCTCGGCAAAATAAAAACTCAATTACGGAACATAAGCTGCGGGAGCGGGTTTATCTGTTGCAATTCCCCATTGAATTCCGAAGAAACCGGAAGTACTTCGCAAAACATACCAATTTCCGCTTTCCGGTCTGAAGACCGCGATGTCAGCGCGCCCGTCGCCATCGTAATCCGCCGCGACGGGAATATCGGTTGAAATGCCCCAACGAACCTCGCCGTAATTAGTCGCCGGATCGGTCGAAGTGTACCAGGTGCCGGTTGACGGGCGGTAAACGGCAAAATTGGTAATTCCATCTCCGTCGAAATCTGCCGGAGTCGGAATGTCGGTCGAGACGCCGAACTGCCGCTGGACGAATTGATTGTCGGAGCTTCTCAAGATGTACCAACGCGCAATTGAAGGACGGAAAACGGCGGCGTCCAATTTGCCGTCGCCGTCGTAATCGCCTGGAACCGGTTTATCTCCCGCCGTTCCCCAAGTGATGGCGCGAAAATCCGCGCCCGGCTGCGATGACGGGCGATAAAAGAAATAGCTTTGTCCGCCTGTTTGCGAGCCGTCTCGATAAACCGCCAGATCAGCCAGCCCGTCGCCGTCCCAATCGCCGGAAACCGGAACGTCGCCTTGCCTGCCGAATTGTTCGGCGCGAAAACTATTAGATTGGCTTTGTTGAATGTAGAAATAGGCTTTATTCGGGTCTCCCGCTCCCGTCGGTCGGAAAACGGCGATGTCGGCTCGTCCGTCGCCGTCGTAATCTGCCGGTGCAATCACATCGCTGGAAACGCCGAAATGGGTAGCCGTGAACGAATTATTCGAGCTGTTGAAAATGTACCAGTTCGCGCCTGCCGGTCGGAAAACGGTGAAATCGGCACGTCCGTCGCCGTCAAAATCAAAGGGCGTGATGTTGCGAAAAGGGCTGGCGGCTAATCTGGCGATACCGTAGCGCGTTACGTTTCCGATAAGCGTAAATTCACCGCCAACCAGAATTTTCCCGTCTGCTTGACGAGCGAGCGCGAAAACTTGTCTGTTTGCGCCCTGCGGCAAAAACGTCAAATCCACTCTGCCGTCCGAGCGCAAACGCACAATTCGGGAACGCGGTATGTTGTTAACGGTAGTGAAATTTCCGCCAACCACAATTGTATTGTCAGACTCGACCAAAATTGAATTCACATTTGTAGTATTTCCGCTCGGCGCGACGAACACGGCAGGTTGAAAACTGTTGTCGCCGGAGCCATTGTTATTCAATCTGGCAACGCTGCTGTTCCCGATCAAAACTACATATTTGCCATCGGTTTGCATTTGAATTTGTTTTATCGAGGAAATGCTGCCCGCGTTAAAGCCGCTGTCAAGGCTGCCGTCCGCATTCAATCGCGCCAGATTCGCTCGATTAAAGCCGCCCACGCCATTAAATGAACCGCCGACTAAAATTTTGCCGTCCGATTGCGTAAGGATGCTGTAAATCGCCGCGCTTCCAAAACCGGCGTTGAAAGTCGTATCAACCGTGCCGTTTGCGTTCAAGCGCGCGAGGCTGTTTCGCAGGGTGTCATTGATGCCTGTAAAAGAGCCGCCGACCAGAATCTTGCCGTCCGGCTGCAAAGCAATGGAATAAACTGCTCCCGACTGCGTGACATTTGCCGTAAATCCGTTGTCCAAACTGCCGTTGGGGAGCAGCCGAGCCAATTTCGAGCGCGGTTCTCCGTTATAACTTGTAAACTCGCCGCCGACTAAAATCTTGCCGTCCGGCTGGACGACAATCACATTAACTTGACTGTTAAATCCGCTGCCCGGATCAAAAGTCGGGTCGGTTGTGCCGTCCGCGTTCAAGCGAGCCAGATTATTGCGCGGGACATTGTTCATTTTGGTGAAGCCGCCGTAAACAATAGCTTTGCCGTCTGGTTGAACGGCTATCACCTGCACGCTTCCCGGCGCGATCAGCTCGACATTAAATGTCTGGTCGAGACTTCCGTCTGCATTTAGTCTGGCGTATCGTTTGTTTTCTCCGAACTGACCGAGCAGGACAATTCGATTTTGTGCGTCAACCGCCAAAGCGCCGATATTGCTCAAGTTTGCCGGCGGATTGAAAGAATTGTCCACAGTTCCGTTTGCATTCAAACGCAGAAGGCGGTTTGTTGTCGAGTTGGAAATGTTTGCCACAGAAATCAAAATCTGCCCGTTTGACAAAAGCTTAACCCCACTTAAATATTCTCCGAAGTTGAAAGCGATTTGCGGCGAGAATGACAAATCAACATTCCCGGCTGGCTGCAATTTGACTAGATTAACGCGCTGAGCGCCGTTGACGGTCGTAAATCTGCCCGCGACCAAAATGCTTCCGTCCGGCAGAACTTCAAAACCGCTAACAAGGCTTTGATCAAACGATGAATCGGAAAAAGTAGGGGCTTCAAACGAGGTGTCACGAGCACCGTCCGAATCATGGCGTTGAAGAGCACCTGTACTGATGAATGCACTGCCGCTATTAATGCCAATCAGAATTTTCCCGCTGGCGAGCCGCATAATTTTAGAAAAGTTAGTCTGGAATTGACGACCGAATCCGGTGCTGATTGGCGTAAAAGAGCTGTCGAAACTGCCGTTCGGGTTCAAACGGCGAATGCTTGACCCGCTTGCGCCGGAAAAGGATTCTCTTAAAATGTAGAGAATTTTGCCGTCGGGTTGAATCTCCTGTACCGAAGCCGAAGAATAGTTATTGAAGCCCGACTGAGCAAAAGGGTAAACAAAAGTATTGTCTTGGCTGCCGTCGGGATTTAACCGAACGATTAACGCGCTTGCACGAGATTCCTCGGAAACGTTTCCGGCAACGATAATTTTCCCGTCCGGCTGAATAAGGGCGTTGCCGACGGAAAACGAATTGCAAATCGTGCAATTGAAAGAAGAGTCAATTGTGCCGTCCGAGTTCAGACGCTGAAAATACGACGCAGTCGGATTGTTGCCGACCGAGCCGAAAACAAGTATTTTCCCGTCAGGCTGTAGAACCAAACCTCCTGATAACGAAGAGCCGACTTCCTTTGAAGGCACAGGGTTAAATGTCGGGTCAACTTCGCCCGCAGCTTTTGTTGAAACGACGGTGCAGAGAATAACTAACAAGACTGAAAGAAATCTTACCGAGAGATTGATTTTCGTTGTTTTATTTAAAGAGATTTGCTGAGACATTTTGCTTCCTTCCTCGTGTGACGAGCGAATTGTTTTCGCGGTTTGTCTGAAAGCAAAAAGCGGCAGTGCTTTTTGCTTCCGGGCTGTATTAATTATTTATCATATTTTTGGCTAAAAAGCTATTAAATTGTTGTTTCCCGAACATTTAAAAAGCCCACCAGCCGCGCGAACGGCGTCGTGAAAAGCGACAGAAAAAGCAGCGACCAAACGGTAAAGAGAACATTCGCCCATCAATTACGGCGGGATAAACGAATCTAACCTTTTTCGGGCTTTGCGCGAAAGTATTTTCCGAAAACGATAAAGCTGCGAGCGATAAAATAAGAAAAGACAGTTTAAGCAAAAACACTTTTTCGATTTAATTTTTGACTGATTTCGATTGGATATTGAATTCTCTCTTTTGCCTGAAGTCAAATGTGGCAAATAAATTTATAAAAATCTATTAGCAACGTTTAGGAACGAATTTGAGCGAGAATCTAACACAAATACAGATCGGCAACTAGTTTTTTTAAAGTAAATTTTCTGATCGTAATTTTAACGACTTGCAACAATACAAAGTCTGGCTTAAACTTCCGTTTCACCTGAGGTCTAATCCGCAAGTTCTTTGCGCTATCAGTCTCTTCAAAACGACTTCAGGCAAAATTCTTTAATCTGAAAGGAGATTTTTGCCGTTTATGAAAGCCTACCAAACAGAAAATATTCGCAATATGGCTGTCATCGGACACGGCGACGCGGGTAAAACCCAGTTTGTCAGTTCTCTCTTGCATATCGCCGGAGCCACGCAGCGTTGGGGAAAAGTTGACGAAGGAACGACCGTCACGGATTTTGACGAAGATTCCATCGCCCGCAAAGTCACGCTCAACACTAATCACGCCTACCTCGAACACAAAGACACGAAGATAAATCTGCTCGACACTCCCGGTTACGCCGCGTTTGTCGCGCACGCGCGACCGGCGCTGAGAGTCGCAGATTGCGCCGTCGTCGTCGTTGACGGCGTTAACGGAATCGAAGTCCAAACCGAAAAAACCTGGACTTATGCCAACGAATTTTTGCTCCCGCGCATTATGGTCATCAACAAATTGGACAAAGAGCGATCCGATTTCGGTCACGCTTTGGACACGGCGCGAAACAGCTTTGCGCGTTCGATTGTGCCTTTCACGCTGCCGATTGGCTCGGAAGCGAATTTTCGCGGAGTTGTTGATGTCGTCCACCAAAAAGCCTACGAATTCAGCGAAGGCAAGATGCGTGAAATTCCGGTTCCCGAAGAAGGAAAAGGTTATCTCGAAGAAGCCCGCACTCGTTTGATCGAGCTTGTCGCCGAATCGGATGACGCGCTGCTGGAAAAATACTTTGAAAACGGCACGCTTGAGGACGAAGATTTGATTCCGAATCTGGTCAATGCAATCGCCAAAAGCCGTCTGTGTCCGGTTTTCGCCGCTTCGAGTTTGACGCTCGTCGGTTTGCAAAGCATTCTGGACGCGATTGTCGAATACGTTCCCGATCCGGCGCATCACGAAGCCGAGCGAGGTTTTAAAGATTCGGATTTGACGGGCGATCCGGTGATGCGTAAATACTCGGATGACGAGCCGTTTTCCGGCTTTGTTTTCCGCACGATTGCCGATCCGTTTGCCGGTCGAATCAACGTGATGAAAATCATCTCCGGCAAAATTTTCCCCGACGCCAACGTTTCAAACTGCTCGCGCGGCGCGTCCGAACGGATAGGTTCTCTCCAGGTTATTCAAGGGAAAAATATGGAGAAAATTGATCAGGCGCACACCGGCGACATTATCGCCGTCGTCAAATTAAAAGAGACGCAGACCAACGACACTCTGTGCGACAAACAATCAGGGATTGTTTATCCGCCGGTCGAATATCCCGAAGCCGCCATTTCCTTTGCCATTGAACCGAAATCGCGCGCCGACGAAGAAAAAATCTCCCAAGCTCTGCATAAAATTCTGGAAGAAGACCCGTCGCTTCATTTCGACCGCGACGCGCAGACCAAAGAGTTTATTTTGTCCGGTTCAGGTCAGCTTCATATCGAAACGGTGGTCGAAAAATTAAAGAATCGCTATCACGTCGAAGTCGCTCTGCACCCGCCGAAAGTTCCATACAAAGAAACTCTGACGGCGCGCGCCGAAGTGCAGGGACGCCACAAAAAACAATCCGGCGGACGCGGGCAGTTCGGCGATTGCAAATGCGTTTTTGAACCTTTGGGACGCGGCGAAGGCTTTGTTTTTGAAGACAAAATCTTCGGCGGCGCTATTCCCGGTCAATTCCGACCGGCGATTGAAAAAGGAATCATCGAAGCCGCGTCAGGCGGCGCGGTCGCGGGCTATCCGCTGGTTGATTTCAAAGTTACGCTGATTGACGGCTCGTATCACTCGGTTGATTCGGACGAACACTCGTTCAAAGCCGCCGGACGCAAGGCTTTAAAAGCCGCCATCGAAAAAACGCACCCGATTCTGCTCGAACCGATTATGGACGTTGAAGTTTTCTGCCCGCAGGAAACCTCCGGCGATATTATGGGCGATCTAAACTCGCGCCGAGGTCGCGTTCAGGGTATGGACGTGAGAGGCAAGCAGCAGGTTATCAAAGCTCAAGTACCGCTTTCGGAAATGCTCGATTATCAATCGAAGCTAAATTCAATGACCGCCGCTCGCGGCTCGTATCATATGCAGTTTTCGCATTACGATCCTGTTCCGCAGCATCTTTCGGGTAAAATCATCGAACAAGCCCGCGCCGAAGGCAGAATCCGCACGCACGAAGAAGACGAGTAACTTCTTTATCAATAAAATCAAAAAAGGGCAGAAATTGTTTCTGCCCTTTTTATTTTCGCCGACAAAATACTTAATGGCTTTAACAAGTTGTCGGAATTGAAGTCCCGTATGTTGCGTTAACATATTTAAAGAAGTTTTGCGCCGAAGGCGTGTCCAGACGATAGGAAACGTTAGTTGCGCGGCAGACGGCATCGCCCGTAATCGTTATAGAGCCTAGAATTTGCTGCCCGTTTACCGTGATGAAATTAGGTCCGCCGGAATCGCCGAAACAAGCTCCGCCGTTTCCGGTCGCGGGATTTTGCGATAGACGAATAAAAGTATTATTCAGCGCGTTGAAGCTGGAAAACGAGTACATTCTGGGGATCGGGTTAACATCTTGAAAATACGGAACTCCGCCGCCAACGACTCGATTTTGCAAACCGTAACCGGCATTTGTAAAGATTGTATCGTTCAATAAGTTTTGAGCCGCAAGCTGGTCAAACAGTCCGCATGTCGGAAGCGTTGCGGGCGTAATTCCTCGAACGTTTGATTGGAGAATCAACACGCCGATGTCGCCTGTGTCGCTCTGGCTTTGATTGTAATTCGGGTTGGTAACAACGTAGCTGACGGCGAGTAATTTGGTTTTGCTCGTTGTTTTATTGCCGAATGGAATTGATTTATCGAAACTGACGTAAGCCGTAAAGCCTTGCGGAGCCAGCGTGCTGGTAAAATACTCGGTGCAGTGGCTCGCGGTTAAAAAGACGTTCGAGGTAATTAATGTTCCCGAACAAAGCGGATAAATCTCACCGCTTGGAGATTTGACGATAAACGCTCCGACGTTGCTGTAAGTGTTTTCTTTATCAACGTAACCATAAGTAATGGCTTTCGTTCGCACCGGGACGAAGAGCGTTGAAAGAACAATGGCTAAGGAGAGAAGAATTGAGATGTTTTTGAAGCTGCGCATTTTTACAGTTTTCCTTTCTTTCAAGATTGTTAGCTTTGTAGAGCTGATTTCTGTAGACCAGTGATTATATCTTTGTTATCTGAAGATGACAATCCACTCACAGCTTTTATGAATTGCTCCCAACACAGCACGTCTTTCAAGCAAATCATCGAACAAGCTCATACCGAAAGCAGAATCCACAGACACGAGGAGAATGAATTACAAATTTCAAGTTTATTTTGTTCAAAGAAAAAGGCTTGCATCGTTTTTGATGCAAGCCTTTTTCAATTCAATTCGCTTTTCACAAATTACGGATTCATAAATCCGAGATTCGAGCTTGAAAAGTTTCCGATGTTCGGGAAAACGACCGGAAGATCGGCATCCGTCAAACCGAACCAGCGTCCAAGCGTCGCGGCGTATTGTTCGACGGCGGTTGTCGGTAGCCAGCGCCCGCGCGGGCTTGATCCCGTGTCAACATCATCCGGTCCGCCGAGTTGCAAGGTCGGGAAAATGTTGCCTGTTCCGTCCGGTCTGGTGCTGCCGTAAAGGTTACCTCCGATGACTGAGCCGCCCAATAAGAGCATATGATTGCCCCAAGCGTGGTCTGAGCCAGCAACCGCCCCTGTCCCGGCGGGATTCAGCGTTCTTCCAAAATCCGAAAGCGTAAACTGTGTGACTTTATCCTGGATTCCCTGCGCGCCCATTTCATCGTAAAACGCACGCATTGCCTGGCTCAGTTGGACGAACAAAGCCGTTTGACCGTTTTGCGCGTTTAACTGGTTTTGGTGCGTGTCGAAACCGCCGAGCTGAACAAAGAAAACCTGTCGGTTAACGCTCAAATCAGTGCGTTTTTTAATCACGCGGGCGACTTGTTTGAGCTGATTTCCGAGAGTTGTGTTCGGGAAAGTAACCGTAACTTCCTGAAATGTACTTAATGCGTTGCTGGCAGACTGCGCCTGATTTGTGATGTTGCTCGCCGCTGCTACGACTTGCGAATCCAGATCAATTGTCCGCAGTTCAGCCAAAGCATTTCGGCGGGCAACTGATCTCGCATCAGTTCCATATCCCGCTAAGACCAATGTTTGATTAAGCGGCTGGTTGCCGCTCGCAATTGCCAGCGGAGTCGTGGTTCGTCCGAGCGTGAAAAGCTGCGTTCCCGAAATCGAAGTAATCATCGGCACGAGCGCGCCCGGATTGTTCGCTACGTTCGATAAATCCGCGATTCTGCCGCCCCAGCCTAAATACTCGCGGGTGTCGGAGCGCGCGGTTTGCTGCTGCTGAACCTGATCGGAATGCGAGAAAAGCTGATACGGTCTCCACGCCGGCATTTGCTGATACTGTGTTTTCGTCATCGGACGAATCAAATTGCCGACGTTCGTTACGGCAGCCAATTTGCCCTGCCCCCACAGCTCGTGAATTCCATTGTTCGGCTGCCCCGTCACGGGTCCGAAATTGGGATTCAAGCCGTAAGTTAGATTATTCAGGCGCGGAACATTGATCGGAAGCAACTGGTTTTGCGGAATTGCCAATCCCTGCGTCGCGCGCGCTGCCGCGTATGCCGCGTAATTGCTGATGTTGGCGTCCGAATGGTTTGGAATTATGAGATTGTTTCCGTCGTTGCCGCCGGAGAGGAAAATGCAAACGAGCGCGCGATAATCCGAAGGCGCGGCGGACGAATCAGCCGACGACCTGCCTTCCATTGTTTGCGCCAGCGCGCTCATCATTCCGAAGTGTCGCGCCTGCGTCGCCAATGCCAGCATACTTAAGGCGCAACCCGATTTTTTCAAAAATTCTCTTCTGTTTTCTTTCATCGTTTTTCACCTCATCTTTGCACTTGGTATTGCGACGAAGTCGCTACAAGATAAACGGCTTGCTGCGCTTTTTGCTGCGCCGTCATTCCGGCAACGTTGATCGCCGGGCGAATTTTGCTTTTCATTGCTTCGGACATCGTTCCGTGCATCATTTTTGTGTTCAATGCTTCAATCAAGCTGTTTCCGCTCGGATCAGCCGTAGCCAAAGCTGTGGCTTCCGCAAGATCAATCGAAGTTCCGCACGGTTGGGTAGGAGATGGCGTTGCAGCAGTCGGCTGTTGAAAAGGAACCTGATTGAAAACCAGCGTATTCGTGTTATTAATTCGGGTGAATGAGCTTCCCGTGTTGGCAAGAGCAAACTCAGGTCCGACTATATCCGTTCCCGGCACTACATAATCCGGCGGGAAGTAATTGAAAACCGTTGGCGGATTCCAGACGTTTTGTCCTAGCTGGGCAGTTATGCCGTTAAGAACGCCGTCGCTTCTGTTTTCGCACGAAGCTGGTGCAGGCGTCTGAACACCGCCGACATTGATTGGATTGGAAGCCTTCACATTAAAAGTCCGCAGCAGATTTGTCACGTATTGGAACGGCTCGCGCAATTTGCCGTAAGTCGAATCGGTTTTACGGCTTCCGCGAGCCTCCGCATCGAGCAAAATCGCTTTGATGACCGCTTTCATATCGCCGCGAGTTCCATTGCCGTTGTTGTTAAAAACTGCCGCAATACGGGAAACGTAAGCCGGGCTGGGATCGCTCGTGACGAGATGCTGAATCATCAATTTTCCGACGAACGGAGCGACGTTCGGATGATAAAAAATATTATCGAGCGTTTTGTTGAGCGAATCGTTGGCATATGCGATACGGGCGTCGTTAGTCGTGCAATTTGTGCAAGCGGGAATCGTCGGATTCGGCGCGCCCGGATAATCGAACAAAGTTTTCGCCGTCTGATCGTGATTATTCGGCGTCGCCAAATACATCGGGTCAATGTAGTTCGGCGTGCCGCTGGAGAAATTGGGGCAAGCCGGATTTGCGCCGTTATTACAAAGCGACCAACCCGTAAACACTTTGGTGAATTGATTGACTTTATCCTGATCGTAAGTAGGAATCCGATTTCCCTGATTGTCCAGAATCGGCGTTCCGTCCTGATTGAGCATATCCAGACCGATGGTAAATAATTGCAGAATTTCGCGCGGATAATTTTCGTTCGGATTAGTGCGCGTGCTGCGAACCATATCGAGATATTCGCCCATCGCCGGATTGAGCGTCATTTCTTTCATCAAATCGCGGTAATTGCCGAAAGCGTGTTTGTCGAGGATTTCATAATATTCCTGCACCCAACGCTGCTGGAATCCGTCCAACCCCGAAACAACCCAAATCTGATGTAAAGCCCAAGTCGTACGCCGACGCAACTGATCTTCGCCGTAAAGAGCTTCTTTAAACATCCAGTTTTGGTTTTGATATTGACCGTAATGGTCGCGAATGCACATTTGATAATTCGGATCAGTCGTCGCGCCGCAGCCGCTAACGGGATCGTTAATGTTAGCAGTGCTCTTTAGTGGGAAATTTGGATAAGGAAATGTAGGTTGTTTTGTAAACTGTTCTTCAATCCAACGGCTTAAGCCAAGTTGTCGGAGTCTGAGATCGAGAGCCGGAGTCGGACCGAAGGCGGCTTGTTCCATAAAGCGCTTGCGATCACCGCCGGTCGAGACAAAACGCTCTGCTTTCGACAAATGCGCGGCGGGTGCAGGAGTCGGAACTGCTCCGGCGTCGTCTCCGATTTTGCCGCCGGTCGTTCCCAATCCCAAACGCACGCGATTGCTCGTATTTCCGCGCCACGAAACGCGAATCAAAATGTCGCCGTTTGCTTCAGGTTGACCGTTGTATCCGTTTTCATCGTAAAGGCGAACAGTCAAAGCGTAAACCCAATCCATTCTGCGAATCGGCTGAACGTTTTCAACCGTTAGACGATACTGCGTCCCGCGAGCGTCTTCGGCGTAAACGCGAAATGCGTTCGCCGCTTCGTCCGCCATTAAATCAACGTTCGTCACAAAAACGATTGCACGCGCGCCGGGTTGAAAGACTTCGGCGTTCTTTTTCGGCAGCGCGCCGCGAAAAGTGTCGGCGTTTGCCGCCAAAGCGCGGGTTGAATCCGAAACGCTGATTAAAACGGGATCACTCGAATCGGGGATTTCGTCTTGAGCGAGGGCGTTTGCGGCAAAGCACAGCAAAAGCGCGATTGAACAAAAACTCAAACATTTTCGTCCGAAAATCCTGAGACCGAGGCTTAGTTTTGTCTCCATATTGCTCTCCTTAATTTTGTCGGGCGCGAAGCGTGTCGTTTGAAAAGAAATTCGCGCTTTTGGTCTTCTTATCCGATGATTTTTGGCTATCAATTTTTAGAATCAAATGACTGTGAGAAGCGCGGTTAATTAAACCGTATTTCTCATTTTATAAATAATCGAATCAAACTACAAGTTTTCTCTCAATTTATCCACAATAAAAGATTTGATTATTTAATGCTCTTAACGGAACAACTTTTTAGACTTGCGGAAAGACGATTTGGTCTTAAAAGATTCGTGTTTGTTTGATCGGGTTGCAAAAAAAATGAATTGAAGCCAAATTATACAGGCTTTTTACATTCTCCGGTTTTAATTACTCTAACACTTTAACTTTACTTAGAATTACAAGCAAGTCGAAAACCGATATAATTTTGCTTAACTCCGCCTGATGCAGGCTGTCTATAAGTAAGGTTTAAATTAATCTTTTTTAATGAACTGCCTTCTTTGCTAAATGACAATCCGCGCAAGGTAAATTTACCGCTGTTTTTATAGCGACTGTCTTTCGAGTTTTCAGGAAAATTGGGATAATAAGCAAACGGCGTAGAAGTCCATTCGATAACATTCCCCATCATATCTTTGAGTTCCCCGACATTCGTCACATCGCCGGATGCTCCAACTTCCTTGAGAACACCCGTAGCGATATTTACGCGATCCGCAAACCACTCGCTGCCCCAAGGGTAAATGTTTTGCTGCGCGCCGCTGCGGGCGGCATATTCCCATTCCTGTTCGGTCGGCAAACGACACGGGATATTGTCGCGCTTCGATACCCAGTCGGCAAAATCTCTCGCATCGAAGAAAGTCACATTTGTAACCGGCAGTTTCTTTTGCTCCTCGGCGAGCTTGCCGTTTCGCCAGTTATCCGGCGCTGCGTGATTTGTAGCGGCAACAAATTCGGCATATTCTTCATTTGTTACTTCCGTCTTGTCGAGATAAAAATCGCCGATGTTAACCGGATGAGCGGGAAATTGAGCGCCGTAAAACTGTCCCTCATCGGGAGAAACATCATCTCGCCCCATTTGAAATGCGCCGCCGGTTATCTTAATCATCTTATTTTTTACCCGAAGCCCGGCTAAATTCGCAGAATTTGTCGAAAGCCCTTGTTCGTCCCGGGTCCCAATTTTCTGACCTGCATTAGATTCACCGGCATTGTTATTATTTAAAGGCTCTGTTGCTGGTTTAAAAAGCATAAAACCGCCGATGGACGCAGCGACAATAAAAATCAAAATTCCTGCATATAAAGGCGTACTTTTACGGCGGCTCCGATTGGGAATCGGATTCGTATCTAAAATATTCGCCGAGGTTGATGCGCTAACCTGTGTCGGAGTGTGATTTTGCCATTCTTTAAACGAATTTTCTCTCGGAATATCGTTTCCGCTTTGAGCCGAATTGCCGCTTTCTTTATTCGCCGCTTCCTGTTTGACTCTTTCAATTAATGAACGAGCCGAATTTTCCGCCTTCTTGCGCGCTTCCTCTTCCTGTTCTCTTTTTCGAGATTCGGATGCCGCGAATCGCTGCATTTCTTCCAAACGCTTTTGAGCCTCGATAATTTCTTCGGCTAAACGCCGCGCTTCTTCTTCGGCTTTGATTCTGGCAGACTCGGCTTCGAGGCGTTTTTTTGCTTCGTTTTCCACTAAAAGGCGCGCTTCGTTTGCCTGTCGCTCTGCGTCAAACGCCTGTTTTTCCAAACGTCCGACTTGCTCTTTGATTTCCTGCGCGGCTTTTGCTTCGGCGATTTTTCTTTGTTCGGCTACATAATCGTCATTCCGCTTTATCTGTTCTTCTATCTTTTGGCGCTTTTGTTCGGCTTCGACGCGCCGATATGCTTCCGATTCAGCCTCTTTTTTCGCTTCCTCATACTGTCTTTTAGCTTCGGCGGCTTCGCCGGCTAATTTTAGCGCCGCTTCTTCGGCTCTGATTCTCGCGGCTTCCGCTTCCTGACGTTTCTTTGCTTCGTTTTCTATCAGCAGCCGGGCTTCGTTTGCCTTCCTTTCTGCTTCCAAAGCCTGTTTCTCAAGACGCGCCGCCTGTTCTTTGACTTGAGCCTCAATTATTCTTTTTTGTTCGGCTTCATATTCTTCGTTGCGCTTGATTTCGGCTTCTATTTTCTGGTGTTTTCGTTCAGCTTCCAAACGCCTGTAGGCTTCGGCTTCAGCTTCCCTTTTCGCCGCCTCATAATTCCTTTTAGCTTCGGCGGCTTCTTCCGCCAGTTTTAGCGCCGCATCTTCGGCTTTCCGGCGCGTGCGTTCTTCGATTTGCCTTTGCTCGGCTTCTTTTTCAGCCTTGCGGCGTTCTTCCTCGGCGCGCTGTTGAGCTTCCAAAGCAGCTTGAACCGAGGCTTTTGCTTTTTCTTCGGCTTCTTTTCTGACCTTTACTTCTTCCAGCAGGCGTCTCGCTTCGGCTTCCGCCTTTTCTCGCCCTTCTCTTTCGGCGGCGAGCTTGCTCTCCATTTCAGAATGAATCCGGCGGCGAGCGTCTTCCTCTAATTTTTGCTGCGCCTCGACGGCTTTTCGGCGGGCTTCTTCGGCAGTTCTCTGCGCGGCTGCAAATTCCTGCGCCAATTTTTCGGCTTGGTTTTCTTGATAGCGAGCGTCTTCGAGCCGGTTTTGAGCCTGGATAAACTCTTCCGCCAAATTCTCTTTGCCTTCTAAATCAATTGTGTTGGGAAGATTGAGAAATGTATTTATCGCTTGATTTTCGCTCGGCGACAAAAGACTTTGAATATAACTGGAATCAGAACCGCTTTTTAAACCTGTTTCATTTTTTGAAATTGGATTTCCAATATTAAAAATCGGGTCGGAGGAAATAAAATCCGATTCGTTTTCCGGTATCAGACCTAGTTTTGAAAGTGCCTGTTCGTATTCGGACAAAAGCTGTTCGACCGTCGCGGGTCTTTGCTCTCGCTCTTTTGCCAGAGTTCTTTGCACGACGGCTTCAATTTCGGGAGGAACCGAAACTCCGAGCGAGGCAAACGAAGGCGGAGCGTTTTGCAAATGTTTATACATCAGCGAAACGAGCGTCTCGCCGGTGAAAGGCGGCTCGCCCGCCAGCATTTGAAACAGCATCACGCCGATGCTGTAAATATCCGCCCGGTGATCTATATTTTCGTTCGACCATTGTTCGGGCGACATATAGAGCGGCGAGCCGAGCACGTTTGTCGTTTTCGCCTGAATCAGCGAGGCGTAAGATTCCGACGCTTTGATTTTCGCCAATCCGAAATCGAGAACTTTGACGCCTTTATTTTGCGGATTTCCATTCTTGAGCATCACATTCAAAGGTTTTAAGTCCCTGTGGACAATTCCTTTTTTGTGAGCTTCTCCCAAACCGAGCGCGATTTGAGACAGAATTTCATACGCTTTTTCCGGCGCGAGCCGTTTTTCTATCTGCAAATAATCGGTCAGAGAGATTCCGTCAATAAACTCCATCACCAGATACGGAATATTATTTTCAACGCCGTAGTCGGTAACGGTAACCACATTCGGATGGCGAATCGAAGCAGCCAAAACGGCTTCCTGATGAAATCTCAGCAAAATGGTTTCATCGAGTTTTACGACTTCGGGCGAGATAATTTTAATTGCGTGTAAGGTTTTTATGAACTTATGTTTAGCTTTAAACACAGTTCCCATTCCGCCTTTGCCGAGCCTTCTTTCCAAAAGGTAGCGCCCGCCCAAAATTGTTTCGCATTCGAAGGAGAATTGCAGAGGCTGGCGGTCGTTCGGACAAAGATTATCCCAATCATCAAAACAGGAATTGCAACTGGGACACTCTTTCATAACTGATTGTTGCTAGAGTTTAGCTTAAAAAATTATATCTGAGTATTGGAAACATTTAGGTTCATTTTGCATTGTCGCATTAAATATTAATCCTGTTTGAAAGACAAAGAACGCACAATATTTTGCTGACAATTTGTCATTAAACAAACGCATTTATTCGGCTTTCGACTTATTTATAATTGATGAAAAAGTTGCTAACTTCAAATCTAGCCGAATCTTTGGTGCCGATTCCGATTCCGCCTATCGGAAAAGTGTTATTTTGATCTTCAACAATTCCGATGTCGTAAACCGCGCCGGTATCCATGTCTTCCAGCGAAATTTTAAAAACATTGTCTTTGGCGGTAATCGTAATGTTAAAAAACTTGGAATTGTTGAAAGACGACGCAAAGCTTTTGATGTTTGTGTTGACCAGCACATCTTTTACTTTGCCGTCTTTGACGATATAGCCGGTTAAAAAATACGGTTCGGCGGCAGCAGAGCCGTTTATCTGAATCAAATAATAATTCTTGTCATCAATCGCCCGCAACACAAAACCCATTGATTTATTATCGAGCGAGCGCAAACTGCTTTTCAACTGAAAGTTTCGATAATGGTTGAATCTTTCATTTTGCAGCAGCGCGACTCCGGCGCTGTTCGTCTGCATTCTTTTATTTTCCAGCTTCCAGCCTGCGGGCATTTTCCACTCGTTCGGAAGCCAATTGGCAAGAAAATCCTCCGTACTGACGGTGCGGTCGAGCTTAAAAGGGATTTCATCGTCCGCATTTTTTATTTTCTTTAAATCTTCTTCGGAAATCGTTAATTTCCTTGAGATGGGTTTGTATTCAACATCGCCGGGGCGAATTTCGAGTTGATAGTCGCCTTCGCGCATTTGCATAATCGCGGCGCTGCCGTCTCTGTTGATCGGAACCATACAATAACCGCCGCCGCTCGCGCCCGGTTTTTCAATTTGCGCGTAGCGCACTTCGCCGCTCGAAAGATTTGTTTTGATAAAAACGTCGTGCGTAATCGGCGCTAAATTAACCGGCACTGTGACTAATTCCTGCGGTTTAACTTCGATCTCTGATTCTTCCGTGACAAAACCTTTAAGCGAAACGTTTAAAAGATATTTTCCCGGCGGCACGTTTTGCAATTCCAAAACGCCGATCTCGTCGGTTTTTTTTTGCTGCTGATATTGTTTCTGCGAGCTTATGGATTTTAAATTTACCGCCGCAAAAGGCTGAACGGTCGTGATCGCAATTCCGGAAATTTTTTGAAATCTGACCTCCGGCACTTTCTTAACGACAACGACGGTTTGCGTGCGCGTAATAAATGAAGGTTTAGGGCGACGTTTGGGCGGCGAATCTTTCGGACATTCGATGCACTGCGCATTTGACGAAATTGCGCTCAAGACAATAACCGAAACAAGACAAATTGCTAAACTTATTAACCGTTTCACTTGTAAATCGAGAAGATTGGGAGTTTCAGTCAGAGCTTATGATTTAAAAACCTCCAACTGAAACTCCCAATCTTTTAACCAAGGAGATGCGGCGCGTTAAATGCTTAGAATAAATATTTCAAAGCAAACTGCACGCGCCTTCCCGGCGTTATCGTATCAACGGCTCGTCCAAATCCGGGCGCTTCCAGAAACCGCACCGGAATTGCGAAGTTAGCGCGATTGATAAAGTTAAAAACATCTATGCGGAACTGAAGAGTTTGCCGCTCGGTTATTGAAAACGGCTTGCTGAAAGACGCATCCAGATTCAACAAGCTGCGCCCGCGAAAACTATTGCGCCCGACAGCGCCGTTAGCGCCTATCGGAGCAAGCATTGATTGAAACTGCGCATTGTTGCTCGCGCTATTGATCAACACTTCGGAATTGTTTCCACCGTTTTCCGTAATAAACTGAGCGTTATTCAACCGATCAGTTAAATTGCCGTCCAAATTCACGTCAAAAATGCTGTTCACGGTAAACGGCTGCCCGGTTTGAAATCTCCCCGTGCTGGCGATTTGCCAGCCGCCGAAAACGTAGCGAACAAACGAACTTTGACTCCGAAGCTGCGGCAGATCGTAAACCAAAGAATAGGCAACCTTATGACGGCTGTCAAAATTTGAAGCGGCGTATTCTCCGGCAAAATTGATGCTGTTTTGCGGAAGAGACGAAGCGCCTGCGAGATCAAACACATCCGAAACGTCATCCTTTGCCTGTGAAAGTGTGTAATTCACCTGATATTGAAAAGCCGGAACGAGACGACCTCTTAGTTGAAGCTGCATCGAATGAAACTGCGAGCGCCCGGTTGTCTCAAACTGATTGATCGCTCCGACGTTCGCAACCGGTCGCCCGCCGCCTAAACCGTTCGCCGAAGGATCATAAGTAAAGCCGCGCAATGTCGGCACACCGCTGACATAGCCGGAAACGGTTGACGGCGCGCTTAAAATGCTCAACTCGTTGATTCGAGCGATGAAATTGCCGCCCAAATTGGGAGTCGTGAAACGGAGCAGATTTCTTCCGGTAGTTCCGACATAAGAGACGGAGAGAAACATATCTCTGCCGAAAAGCTGATGTTCGATTCCCGCGTAATATTGGTGAGACATCGGCGTCTCCAATTGTCTCGCCGGAAGCGTCGCGCCGAACGGAGAGCCGTTTCCGTTTTTCGCCAGATGAAGGAAAGCGAAAGCCCCGCGGATGCCGCTCGAATCCAGAGTGTTTAAAGTTCCGGCTTGAACTCCTCTAGCGGTTGGATTTGCCGTCGGCGTCAACAAATTAAACACATATCCGTTGTTGTTCGGACTAATTGTAACCGGGCAAACGCCTTGCGCTACCGAAAATAAATAGCACGGCAAACCGCCGCCGAAGTTGACGGTTGTAAAGGTCGGGAAAACGTTGCGCGACTGGCTGACGACCGAACCGAGAATCTGGTCGTAATAAATTCCGTAACCGCCCCGGAAAACCGTTGATTGATTCGGTGAATACGCCACACCGAAACGCGGCGCGAAATTATCACGGTCGGACTCGTAAATTCCGCTTCTTCCGTCAATAAATTCATTTAGCCCTGCGATTGCATCAGGCACAATAATCGGATTTCCGACGGCGGTTAAATTCGGAACCGGCACTTTCGGCAAAGCCTGTCGAAAAATGCTTTCGATTTTCTCGTCAGCTTCCTTCGGCGGCGTGTTGTATTCGTAACGCAGCCCGTAAGAGACAGAAAGATTAGACTTAATTCTCCAATCGTCCTGAGCGAAAAAGTTGAGCTGGTAATAGTTCAATTTGATTAGTGCGTCTTTTCCCGGCTCAACCAAGCTCTGGAAAAATCCGGTCGGCGCACCGACGGCGGCGAGATCGAGCGGACTGATAAAACCGCCGAGACCTTGCAAACTGCCCGCTGATGAGACCGTCGAACAACCGAGAGCGTTTCCGACAGTTCCCGGCGAACCGCAAGCCGTGCTGCCCGGAGGCAGGAAAGTTGTTTGAGTCACCGGAATTGAATTACCGGCAAAATTCGGCGCGCCGTAAAATGTAATTAAAGGGCGCGAGTTGCGCGGCAAATCGCTGTCCAAAACTGTTCGCCGAATGTCCGTTCCAAACGCCAGGTTGTGATTTTTTATTCGACTCAAACGCAGCGTGTCGGCAATTTGAAATGTGTTGTTGACGCGATTCTGCGGGAAATTGAAAACGTCAACTCCAACCGGGCTAAAACCGCCGATGACGACCTGCCCGACCGCACCCAATCTCGCTTCCGTTGATCCCAACGTCGAATACGAAACAGCGTTGCTGCCCGGCGCTGTGGTGTTAGCCAAATAACGGGCGTTTAAGAGAAAACGGGATTGATCCGCGCTGCCAAAGCTCGATGATGTCGGAAGCAAAAAGCTGTTGTCGCGGATTTCATTAAACTTAAGTCTCGTCCGTCCCCACGAAAAGCGCAATAAATTCGATAAATTATTGGTTAAATCTCCGGTCAGATAAGTAGAGAAATTATCCGTTCGCACGAGCGATTCCAAACCTGAGAAAATCGCGCCGCCCGTCACCGGCAAATCGCGCGAATCGTCGGTTAAATTATAGCGTCCGGTAAGTGTCTGTAAGCGCCCGCCAGCGAGAAAATAATGGTCAACTCTGCCGGAAAAAACTTTTCCTCTCGCGTTTGCCGGAAGCACTTGCGTCAGCGTATTGCGCCCGTAAACTCCGGTCGGATCGTTTGGAAACGGAAAAAGGCTGAAAATCAAATTTCCCGATTCGGTTGTCGGACGAAGCTGCAATTGGGATTGCCCCAAAGTCGTTAACCCCGAAGCGCCGCTGTTCAAAAATCCGCGCTGCTCAATTGTCGGCACGGCAAAATGCGATTCTTTGACGGCATTTAAAAGCTGACCTTCGGCGGAAACAAAGAAGAATGTTTTCTCCGGCACAATCGGTCCGCCCAAAGCTCCGCCGCCGTGTAAAAGCGTCAATGAATCTTTCCTTCCGGCTGGGTTTTGAACAAACACCGGACTGCCGTCGAGTAAAACCGGAGCCGTGCCTGCTGAATTTAACCGCGTTCCCGTTAAAGCCGTTAGCGTAGCGTCGCCTTTAAAATCGAAAAAATTGCGGGCGTTGAGCCGACTGGAATTGAAAAACGCATAAAGCGTTCCGTGAAAACCGCTCGTTCCGGCTTTGGAAACAACGTTTACCTGAGCGCCGAGATTGCGCCCGAATTGCGCGGGAGCGAGCAGAGTAATAATTTGAAATTCCTGCACCGATTCAATCGGCTGCGGAACGAGCGAAAAGAATCCCTGACGCCGGACTCCAATGTCTTCATCGTTATTATCCGAGCCGTCAACCATAAAGTTGTTGCTTCGAGACGGCAGCCCGTTGACCGAAAATTGCCCTGTGGTTCCAACGCCGGGTCCGATACCGGGACCGACATTATTTCCGATAGGCTCCGGCGCAGAAAAGACACCGGGCACGAGCAGCGCCAATTCGTCGAACGAACGAATGTATGTTTGCCCGCCCAAAGGCAATGCTCTAATTTCTCTATTACTAAAAGAGCCGCCTCGCTGGATTTCCAGACCAACGCCGATACCGACATCCTGCGGAGAGCCTGAAGCTGATGCGGAGCCGGCTGAAGGATTTGGAGTCGGGGTTGTATTAACAGCGAGATTGGATTCCTTTTCCAAAACCTGCGGCGGGACAAAATCGTTAAGTATTCCCAATGAAAGCTTTTCGTAAATTACGGTTTTAGTCACAAAATTCGGCAGAGAAATTTCAATTCTGTATCTGCCGGGCGGAATATCGGGTCTGACAAAATAACCCGCGGCGTTTGTAACAGCCGTTCCAAGCGGAATCTGCGTATCTAAACTGGTGATTCTAACTCTGGCATTAACAGCCGGTGTTTTCTGATTGTCGGTATAAACATATCCCTGAAGCCCCGCCGTGACATTGCTTTGAGCTTTAACCGGAAGAGCGGAGACGGTAAAACCGATCAAGAGACAGAGAAGCGGAACTATCAGGTTTAGACGACAAACAAACTTTCTCTCATTCACATCCTGGTTTTGAATCTCTAGATTTTTGTCTTTCATTAGAATCCTCATTTGATAAAAAAAATTACTCAGGCGAGCAGACGATTGCAGGTGCTGTTGCAGCTCTTAAAAAGACGCTTATAGAGGCGCAATGCCGTCCAATAGGAAACGCAGCACAGCTCTGTTTTGAGTTTTTCCCGGGCAAATTAACTCTCTGGAGTTGATTTTTATTTATACCTTTATGAAAACTAACAGGCGCCGAATTTGCTTTTCTCATTACATTACCTCTTTCTCATTAAATAAAAAGCGGCGGTAAAACGTGTTAAGCAATTCATAGACAGCGATACGACAATTATTTTGCCAAACTTAACGCTGCATTCGAGGTAAAAATATCAGACACTAAGAATCCAGCCACCGCTCAAATCGCTCGTTAGCGCTATATTCCATATTCCGTTAGTTCCATGAGGCGTGTAACCGTTTAGTTCTCGGACTTCTTTGACGTTAAATAAATTTAAGTCATTCAATCGGTTTTAGCAAATTAAAATTTCTTTTAAAAAAGGCGGAAATAGAAAACGGCTGCTCGTAAAAGCAGCCGTAACTTTGTTTAAAAAATCGGGGCGAGATGATTTGAACATCCGACCTCTCGGTCCCGAACCGA
This sequence comes from Pyrinomonadaceae bacterium, assembly GCA_036388775.1. GTDB lineage: Bacteria > Acidobacteriota > Blastocatellia > Pyrinomonadales > Pyrinomonadaceae > JALZCH01. The sequence continues at coordinate 24,613 of DASVRD010000093.1, forward strand.
GCGCTCTACCAGGCTGAGCCACGCCCCGACAAACGAAACTAGATTCTACGCAAGCCGCGTGAAGAAAGTCAAATTCGGGCGATTTGACCGTTTAAATTTCGCCGCTTTCAATCGGTTTGTTCTCAATCGCCCGCTTTTTTTCGCGCCGCGATTTGAGCCATTCGATAAGCGGCGGCATTAAGCTCAATACGACGACGACGACGACGACCTTTTCAATATGATCTTCCAATTTAATCCCGAATGTACTTTCAACCAGCCCGCCTAAAAAATAACCCGACAAAATCATACTGAAAACCCACAAAAAACCGCCGATAATGTTGAAAACGACGAACTTTCTATAAGTCATATCAGCCGCGCCTGCGACAATCGGCGCAAATGTGCGAATAATCGGAACGAAACGCGCGATAATAATCGTTTTTCCGCCGTGTTTCTCGTAAAAATCGTGAGCCTTTCGTAAATATTCGGGACGAAAGAACCAGGATTTCGGGCGCGAAAAAACGGTTTTTCCCATTTTTTTGCCGGTAAAATAACCGACCGCATCGCCCAAAACGCCTGCAATAAAAAGCGAGATCAAAAGAACGAAGATGTTCAGCTTATCCGGGTAAGTCGCCGCCATCAGCCCGGCAACAACCAGCAGCGAGTCACCGGGCAGAAAAAAGCCGACCGCCAACCCGGTTTCGGCAAAAACAATCAAAAAAAGCGCGACATAAACATAAACACCAAATTCATTGAGCAAAGTCTCAATCAAAAACTTGGGGTTTAAATACTTCAAAATATCCCAGATAGCTTGCATTTAAAGTCCAAAGTCCAAAGTCCAAAGTCCGCCTGTCAAAAATTGACTTTGAACTTTGGACTTTGGACTCATTTCTCCCAGCCGTGTTTTCCAATCAGAGGCACGAAGGCGCATGTGCCGTGTTCTTCGTAAATAAATTTATCTTCATCGCTGCGGATAACGCGGGTTAAAACTTGCGATTCGCGCGAATGTCCGACCGGAATCACAAGACGCCCGCCGATGGCAAGCTGGTAAAGCAAAGGGTCTGGAATTTCCGGTCCGCCCGCAGCAACCAAAATCGCGTCAAACGGCGCTCCCGCTTCCCAGCCGCGTGTTCCGTCGGCACAGCGCAGATAAACGTTGCGGACTCCGAGCCGCCGCAGGCGTTCCTCGGTTTCGTCAGCCAATTCCTGCTGCCGCTCGACGGCAAAAACTTCGCGCGCCAGAAGCGATAAAACGACGGTTTGATAACCCGAACCAAAACCGATTTCCAGCACCCGACTTTTCGGAGTCAATTCGAGCAGCTCGGTCATTTTGGCGACAATAAACGGCTGCGAAATGGTTTGTCCGGCGGCAATCGGCAGCGCGTGGTCGCCGTAAGCCTTCGGTCGCAGAGCTTCGGGAACGAAAAGATGACGCGGCGCGGCGAGCATCGCCGCCAGCACTCGCTCGTCTTTAATTGCGTAATGCTCGCCCAGACGTTCGACCATCCGCTTGCGCGGAATCGCGTATCCGTCGTTGACAAATTGGGGTTGTAGTAGGGAGTTCAACTTCTGACTAAAACTTCGATGAAAAATCGTTCCAATCGCTCAATTCAGCCAAAACGCTGTGATCGGTCATATCCGAGCGCATCGGCGTGATCGAAGCGAAACCTTCTTCGACCGCCTCGAAATCGGTGTTTTCGCCCGGATGATAACCGAGACGCTCTTCGCTAATCCAATAATAAGGCTTTCCGCGCGGGTCAATTTGCTCGTGAATGACGGGACGCGCGTTTTTAACGCCCTGTTTTGTGACACGCACGCTTCGAATCTCGCCCGGCGGAACGTTGATATTCAGGAGAATTCCATCGGGCAATCCTTCCGCCAAAACTTTGCGAACGACTTCGTTGGCAAAACGCGCCGAATGCGTGAAATCGAAATTTTCGGTTGCGACGAGACTAAAAGCTAAACCGGATACGCCCAAAATCGTAGCTTCGAGCGCGCCCGCGACCGTGCCGGAATACGATGCGTCGTCGCCCAAATTCCCGCCGTAATTGATTCCCGAACAACAAATGTCCGGTCGCAATTCGGGCGGCAGAATTTTATTTAAAGCGATGGAAACGCAATCGGTCGGCGTACCGTCAACAGCCCAGTGGCGTTCGTCAAATTGTCTGATTCTCAGAGGACGCGAAAGCGTCAGACTGTGCGAAGCGCCGCTCATTTCCGAGAGCGGCGCAACAACAAAAACATCTCCAACAGATTTCAGAGCTTCTTCAAGCTGCTTTAACCCGTTGGAGAAAATCCCGTCGTCATTCGTCAGCAGAATTCTGGTCATTTTATTCGACCGCGAAACTACTCTCTGTTAAAGCCGCCTTGCGGGCGCTGGAAACCGCCTTGTTGCTGCTGTCCCTGACCAAAGCCGCCTTGCTGATTATTTTGATTAAAGCCGCCTTGCTGATTGTTCATCATACGCGGACGCCCTTTGCGGCGATTGCGTTTGCGGGCGTTGGCTGATTTGAGCTTGGCTTTTTGACCGGGCGGAATAAAATGCTGGTGTTTTTTTAAATCTTTGATGATTTCCTCGGTCATCACTTTGCGCTTGAAACGGCGCAGCGCGCTTTCGATTGACTCGCCGGGATTGAGATTAACTAATGCCATTTAAACTTTTCTAACTCCTTAAATTTTTCTGTACAGATAAAAAATTTGCCGACAGGCGAAACAAATATTAAACCCTTTTTCGCCGCTACAGGTCAAGTTTATCCGCCAAACGATAGTGTTTTAATCTTGTGCTGATAATAAATAATTGATTTTCACAAAAAGAAAAGGTGATTTTAATATTTCCCAAAAGAGCGTTTTCAGGAAACTTAAGAAACCCACGTATCTAATCCCTTAACAATCGTCCACTGCTTATTCTTTTTCGATAAGACTAAATAATCGCCGCCTGCGCAGAGCGACCCACAAAAATACTCAACGTGAATCAAAGCTTGATTTCTGCTTTTGTTAAAGCCAATTCTTGAGAACCGAATAATCGTTGTTGTTCCATATTTCTTTAGAAGAGCATCTCTATAAGATTTGTCCGCTACATCTGGTCTCATCGGATATGCTTTCAACGCATCCAGAAATGGTTGAAGCTCTTCGTCAGGCACTAAATGTACTTTTTCAGCAATTCCAAGAGTATTCGTCAGTTCGATTGATTCACGATTGAGCGAATCATAATTTTCGATTGTTTCTGGCTCAACAGGTGCGTTTTGTCTTCCGGGCGAAAGTAAAATCTTTTTCTCTGGTTCTTCTACAAATTTACTTCCTACGGATTTACCGGAAGTGAACTTATAAACAATCAACTGTTTAGCTTTACGTGTTATAAACAACTTATCTAATACAGTTTTGTAAATAATACTTTCGTCTGAATCGGTTTGTTTTACAGCAGTAGAATTGTTCTGTGCAAAAGTAGAGACCGTGAAACAAAATACAACTGTAAATAATACGACCACCCTTTTCATACTGTTTCTCCAATGTCAAAATAGCATATAGTTTTCTCAAAAACCTTCCTTATTTGAGATAAACATAAATATTGCAACCGTTATTATTACCCGCTAAAACATGCTTGTTCGAGTAATAATTCACTTAGTAGCCGCTTTGCTGACAATTTCGCCTTCGACTTCGCCGCCTTTGCTGATGGGGATTTCTTTCGGAGATTGGTAAGTTCCGTTTGTCGAAGCGCCGTTTGAATTTTGTTCTGCGGGCGGCGTAAAGCCCGGATAAGAAACGCGCGAGTGATAAATTGCGACGAGCGATTTGAGCATTGATTCGCGGATGACGGTCAGCTCGCTCAGAGTTAAATCGCATTCGGCGAGTTGGTCGTCGGCGACAATCGCGTCAACGATTTTGTTGACAATGTAATGGATGTTTTCCTCGGTCGGGTGCGAGAGCGAGCGCGCCGCCGCTTCGCACGAATCGGCAATCATCAAAACGGCGGCTTCTTTCGTCTGCGGTTTCGGTCCGTGATAGCGAAAATCTTTTTCGTCCACCGTTTCGCCTTCTTTCGCCGCGTCCTGCGCTTTTTTCAGGAAATAATGCAGCGTCCGCGTACCGTGATGCTGGACGATAAAATCAATGATTCGTTCGGGCAGCCCGATTTCTTTGGCGAGTTTTTCGCCGTAAGTAATGTGCGACACGATAATTCTCGCGCTGTGTTTTGGTTTTAATCCATCGTGCGGATTTGTTCCGTTTTGATTTTCGACAAAATATTGCGGCGCGGCGAGCTTTCCGATGTCGTGATACAGCGCGCCGATGCGGGCGAGCAGAGGATTTGCGCCGATGGCGCGGGCGGCGTTTTCGGCGATTTGTCCGACGGCGTGCGAATGCTGATTCGTGCCGGGCGCGCGCAGAGCCAGTTCGCCCAAAATCGGCAAATCGGCGTTCGATAGCTCTAACAGCTTAACGTCGGTCAGGATTCCGAACGTGGATTCAAAAACCGGCAGCAAAACCGAAGCGACCGCCGCCGCAACAATTCCGCCCAGAATTCCGCAGCTTGCGACGAGCAAAAAAGTGTTCAAAATCAACGGCTGCTGCGAATACAAAAGCAAAGCCACGCCGATCAAAGCATTTGCCGCGCCAATCAAAAGTCCGGCGTATGTCACAGCTTGGCGGGTGCGATAATGCTCAAAACCGTAAACCGCCACGCCGGAGGAAATCGCCGCGTAAACCGCAAACTCGATTCCGGTCGGCGCGAGCAATCCGGCGGCAAGCGCCGTAAAAACGCCGACGATAATTCCGATTTGCCCGTCAATCAAAAGCGTGACGAGCAGCGCGGCGGAGGCAAACGGAACAACCAAAGCCCAATTATTCGGGTCGCTAAACGGCGCGCGCAGATTTTGCGCGGCGGTAAATTCGGCGAGGCGAAAACCGACGGCGAGCAAAACGGTTTGCAGAAGAAGCACCAGCCCGATGAAAGCAAACGCGCGTTCGGACGACAAAATCAATTTCGTCTGCCGGGCGCGATAAATTACGAATTGCCGCACAACCCAATACATTGCGCCGATGATTAAAAGCAACCCGAAAAAACGATTCCATTGCCGCGTCGAAGCAGTGTAAGCGCGAATCGCGCCGAGCTGTTTTAAGATTTGCGGCGTCACGGTGTCGCCTTCGCGGGCGATTGTCTGACCGCGTTTGAGCGCGATTTGTTCAACCGGGACTCGGTTTGCGGCGGCAACTTTCTCCTGCGCGGTGGCAGATTCGTCATATACGACTGTCGGCTGAACGAGCGGCACGAGAGCCTCAAAAAACGTTTCTTTTTCCGGCTTGGTAAAATTGTTCGACTCAAAAATCCGCTCCCGCAAACGCGCACGCGCCGACGAGAGTGAAATCATTTTGCTTTCCGGCATTTGCAAGCTGAACTGCTGCATCCGATTGCTTCGATCAACGAGCGTGATTTCCGCCGAATCAATTCGCTCCGCATCGCTGTCGGCATAAATATAGCCGTCGCCTGCGTCCCGCAAAATGTCGGTCAAAAGCTCCAAATCCGCTTGACGAAAACCGCGCGCAGCAATCGTTTTACCGACTTCCGCGCCGCCGTGTCCCGTCCAGGTCGGATCAATTTTAGGCGCGTTTGAGCTACCGGTATTGGCGTTGCCTGAAGCGCGATTCTGCCGCTCCAAATCTTCCCACGCCGCGCGAAACGAGCGCGCGGCTTGGACGGCGCGGTTTGAGTCGAAACGGAAAATCGGTTTGACAGTTTCTGCCGCCGCCTCGCGCCAGCGGGCGGTTTCTTTTTGGTCGGTTTCGATAATGTCGGCTGGCGAAACGATTGTTTCTTTTAAAACGTCGCCTTCTTCATAGTTTTCGCCTGCGGTTCGCGTGTAAGGATTAACGATGAGCATCGCCGTCGCCAGAGAAAGAAGAGCGAAAATGGCGACTGAGCGCGCGGTCGGAGAAAAAACGCCGAGCCGACGCTTTAAAAAACGCCAGATTGCATTGCGCGTCCTGATGAACGGCGGCGCAAGATTTGGACGACGTTTGCTCATTTAAGACGAAGCCGCCAAAAACACAAAAGGCAAAAAATTGTCGGATGTGTTCAGGAAGATTTAGCGGCTTTGATACGTTACAGCTAACTGTGAAGTTTCTTCAACCTCCGAAGCCTCATTTTCCGAAAAATCACGATTTAATTTTTCGCCGATTTGTTCGAGCAGCGAGCGCAGAGTGTCAGGCTTAATTGCGGAAATCGCAACTGCATCGAGCTTTTTATCGTTTTGCGTCTGCCGCAAAACGGCTTCTGTCTCGAAATCTTCCAAAAGATCGGCTTTGTTGAAAACGACGAGACGCGGAATTTCGTTGAGCTTTAATTCGGTCAAAATATTTTCGACCGATTCGATTTGCTGTTCCCAGCGCGGATTTGCCGCATCAACGACATGCAGCAGCAAATCGGATTCATTGATTTCTTCGAGCGTCGCGCGGAAAGCGGCGATCAAGGCTGGAGGCAAATCGCGGATAAATCCGACCGTATCGTTGATGATAATTTCGCGCTCGATTGGCAATCTTAAACGGCGCGAAGTCGGATCAAGCGTCGCAAACATTTTCTGTTCGGCGAAAACCTTACTGTTTGTGAGCGTATTTAAAAGCGTGGATTTTCCGGCGTTGGTGTAACCGACAAGCGATACAATCGGCGCTTCGCGGCGCAAGCGTGTGCGTCGTCGTTCGGCGCGCTGGCGGCTCAAATCGTCAATCTGTTTTTCGAGATGATTGATTTTGTCGCGCACGCGGCGGCGGTCGGTTTCCAATTTCGTTTCACCGGGACCGCGCCCGCCGATTCCGCCCGCCAGACGCGAAAACGCGGAATCCTGACCGGCGATCAGACGCGGAAGCATATATTTTAATTGCGCCAGCTCGACCTGCATTTTACCCTCGCGGCTCTGCGCGCGCTGCGCGAAAATGTCGAGAATGAGCTGTGCGCGGTCAATGATTTTAAAATCCGTAGCTTCGGAAATCGAGCGAATCTGCGCCGGGCTTAATTCCGTGTCGAAAACAATCAAATCCGCGCCCAATTGCATCGCGCGAACCAAAAGCTCGTTGAGCTTGCCTTTTCCGAGAACTGTTTTCGAGTCAATCTGCGGGCGGCGCTGGATGATTTTGTCCAAAACAATAACATCAGCCGAAGTCGCCAATTCTTCAAGCTCCGCCATTGACTCCTGCGCGTCGAAAACGCTGCCGGTTGTAACGCCGACGAGAATCACGCGGTCGCGCGATGATTGGCGTTGACGCGCGGTTTGGCGATTTCGCACCATTTCTTCTTCGAGCGAATTAATAAGCTGAAGAAAATTCGTGTCAAGTTGCGACGGAATCTGCGGTTCGAGAAAAGCGTACGGCAAAGCGTGCGCCGCGTCGGCTTCTTCAAGCTGCGCGGCGGTCGCCGGGACGAGGTGCGCGGCGAAAACTTCGTTCGGCAATCCCGTTTTGTCGTCAACCTGAATCGCCGCCATCAAATCGAGACGAAGCAAAGCTAAGTCGGTCAAATCGTCCTGCGTCAATTTTTCGTCTCGCAAATGCGTGTGAACGCAGCGCAGACCGCGAAATCTGCCTTCTCCGGCACGCGTACGTTTAAAATCGGGCATTTCGATTTGTTTCGCGTCGCCGACCATCACGTATTCGACGTGACCTTTGCGGTCGAGCAGAACCCCGACCTGCCGGTTGATCTCGTGTGAAATCTCCGAAAGCTGGCGCGCTAATTCGGGCGAAACGATTTGGCTCGGAGCGACGCGACGCGAAAAGAGCTTTTCAATGCGGCGCAATTGATTTTGTTTAAGACCGTTAGTGTTTCCGAAAACGTTGCTAATAAAAAAATCCTCCGTAAATTTTCACAATTGTAGGATTTTGAAGAAATTTAAGCGATTCGCGTTGCAACACGAGCGGGGAAATTATAACACAAGAATTTGGAATGAAATGAAACTTAATTAAACTAACAAATGAAATGTCTAATAAACAAATACTATTCAAAGAGCTGGGTTCTGGGCGACTTAATAATTTGTATTTTGGATAAAAATCTGATATTAGACATTATCCTTTCCAAGGGTGTATTGAAATAAAAATACTGTGTAAGAGAAATTACTATGGAAAAAGACAAATCTCGACGCAATTTTCTTAAACAAATAGGCGTTGGAGCAGTTACATTAACAGCTCTAACTAAAGCAGATCCAAAATTTCTTACATTTGGTCAGAGTATTCGGGAGCAACCTGCATCAAGACCAACTCCAATTACAAAAAAATCTCCACGAAGTCCTGTTGAGTTTTTTGCGGAGAATATAAAAACTGATAACAATCCATTACCTGCCTCATTACGCTCTCCTTTTTATAACTCCCGTTTAATAAAAGATACATGGGTTATTAATGCTGTTGAAGTCGAGATTAAGCAGGAAAATATTTCTTCTTTACATAACCTAGTGGTTTATGCAGATAAAATAAAAATATCAGGAACGGTAAAACTTCCCGGACGAAATGTTTTAATCTATTCAAGGTTAATTGAAGGTAGCGGAGAGATTGATGTCTCTGGTAATGATGGAAGAAATATTTACGAAAATAATCCGGCGTCCCCAGGTGTGAACGCAGGAGATGCCGGTGGAGACGGAAACCCAGGTGAAAATGGTAGTGATGCGGGCAATATCCTTGTGATTGCTAATAATTTTACTGGACAATTGAATCTCAAAAGTAATGGCGGTAAAGGCGGTAGGGGACAAGATGGTGGTAAAGGCGCTGTCGGCAGAAATGGCGCAAACGGCGCTGACGCTGAAAAGTTCTTTCAATTTGGGACCAATAACAGAGATGGGCAAACTGGAGGTCCAGGCATTCATGGCGGTAATGGCGGAAAAAGAGGTAAGGGAGGGAATGGAAGCAATGCTGGTTCCATTGAAGCAAATCTTATTTCATTAACAAATGCTGGAAATTTAAAGATGTTTTCCATTGGAGGACAAGGTGGTGATCCAGGCTCAGTAGGACAAGGTGGAGAAGGCGGTAATGGAGGAATGGGAGGACAAAATATTCAATGTAACACTCATTGTTGTGGTCGTCAGTGCGATAACGACTGTACCTCTTGCCATTTTACGACTCGCGCTCCAAATGGACCAAAAGGTCCTACCGGAAACCCAGGTTCCGTAACCGGAAACGACATGGGTGAAACCAAGACATCAAAAAACCCCATCCTCAATCAAATTAACACAGAGTTCCTAGGCAAAACAGCGTCTTATCCTCAAGTGTCAATGCTTTTTCACAAGGCGGAAATTGCCTATTTAAACGGTCAATTTGATTTATGTGCGGGATATTTCGGATGGATTGAGGAGATAACCAGAAACGCGCCCGGTAGTGCAGTTCCGCAGCCCGGTATTTGGGGATCTCCATCAAACGCACCTGTTAAAGTTTCTAATTCTGAATGGTCTGCTCTCAGAAACAGAACTTTACTCTTTCTTAACCGAATGAGCGTCGGTTTAGATTATTACGGACAGCCTAAAAATTATGTACCTTTAGTTGATCTGGAAAGTTACAAAAATGATGTAGAAAAATTACTCGATATTTCTGACAAACTAAAAACAGCCTATGATAATTATTATACTGCCGGGGAAAATAGAGATGCTCAAAGAACCGCACTCACTGCGGCAATTAATAAAGCACAAGAAGTCATAGCGGATTTGCAAAATGAGGTAAACGATACGGATAGATTCGCCGAAGAAGCATCCCGAAAATTTCAGGGTCTTACTCAATCACTATTGAGTCAAGAGCAAGATATATTCCTTGCCGATACTACTTTTCAAAACGCTGTAAAAAAACAATCAGGCGGGTGTAATTTAATTGACACTATAACCTTTGTGGCATCAGTAGTCGCTGTAGCTTACGGCGCTTACGGAGCGACAGCTAGCCTCATAAACAGCGTTAAAAATCTCGCTTCTGCTACCTCATCTCTGCCCGATATAGTTAAGAATCTTAAAGAAGTAGGTAAAAATCTTAACGAGGCTCGTGATGCCTATCAAAGCGTTAAGGATAAGTTAGCTAATCACTCAAATGATACGAAACTTGTTGCGACATTGGATGATTTCGAGAAAATTTTGAAGCCCTTTATGGATATGCCGGAAGCTCAAAAATATAAAAAAATTCTTGAATTGTATGTAGATACTGCTCGCACTCGAAATCAAACTATTATTGACTTCACAAGTCTTAAATTGAAACGGGAGGCTATTGCCGCTGAAATCGCTCTCAGGCAGGCAGAAATTATACGCGTTGAGTCTACAAAGGCACTTGACTATGATCCGGGATTGGTAGAAATGTCAATCTTTATGGAAAAACTTTACAGTGAAACATTGATTAATCTTACCAGATTAATTTATCAGGAATACAAGGCTTTAGACTATTGGGCTTTAACGATTACAGATTTTAAGGTAACTAATCAAACTCTTGAAGATTTAAGAGGAATTCACGGCAACTTGATTATCGAAGAAAAAAAAGCGGCAGAAAACAGAAATCGTGACACGCAGCAATGGAGTGTAAAGATTATAATTTCAGATACAGATTTTCCCGCGGAATTTAAAAAATTACGTAAAACTGGGAAAATGAACTTTACAATTCCAGTCACACACCCGGATTTTAACAAAGGCTGGTTTGCCATAACTGCAAAAGAAGTTATGGTTAGGCTTCCGAAAGCTAAAACAGACGATAACGTTCTAAGTATTACTTTAACTCACAGTGGACAGGCTCGATTTATAGACCCTGACAGACACATTATAGAATTTAGTCACCGTCCTCGAGCAACCCAAATAACATACAATGTACTCACAGGGAAACCTTGCGATCTGGCGGCGACGCCATCTACGGCATGTACATCTATCGCAAATAATTTAGGGAGTAAAGACGGTAAATATGCTCAAATTAGCCCTTTTACGGTTTGGGCTTTGAATGTGAGTCCAGAATTTAATAAAAATCCGAAACTCGCTGTTGTAAAAACTATCGAGTTGGAGTTTAAGGGCAATTTTTTACCCCCCAATTCCTAAGTTTAGGCATTCATATAGGTTTGGGGGAAAATCAAATTAGACAAAATAACTCTTTGGTCTAACTTGATTATCAGTAGTTTTCAGCTTTTTTAAAGGTTCCATTCCGAGAAATTAATAAATTTAACTGTAATGTTTGATGAAATTTCTTACCTTAAGCGAATAATTGAATGTTCGACGCTTTCAGCGTCGGATACATTTATCTTCTAAAAACCCAGCGATTCTAGCCGGGCTATATTGTTGGTCATCTTCGATGACTCAATCATTTTTCTAATTCCTCGCGGCTCTGCGTTTCGATTTTCTGACCTCAAATCCGATCTTTAATTAACTGTTACTGAGCCTGCCCGCGAAATACGCGCACCGTCGGCACGGTTGTTTTATCTTGCGGAATCGTCCAGAAATAAATGGTTGCGCCGCCGACTTTTTCGGTTTTTTCCGGTTTCCATTCGCCCATATCAAAATCGTGCGACACAATTCGGGTTCTGGGTTTTAGCTCGTCAAGCAATTTCGGAAGCAATCGCAAATTAACGGTGGGATACAAGTAAAGCGTAACGACCGTGGCTTCGCGCAAATCGGTTTTGAACAAATCGCCTTCGATGAATGTTGCTTTGTCCGTAATGTTTGCCCTTCTCGCTTTATGTTTGGCTTTGCCGATCAGCTCCGGG
>DASVRD010000094.1:0-25206 GCA_036388775.1 Pyrinomonadaceae bacterium
TTTTGCCTTTCGCCTTTTTACTTTAATAATTTTATTTTATTACTTGTTTTCTTCTGCCGTCATCGCCAGATTATCCGTAATTCTTTCGATTTTCGCTCCGACTGCGCCGAGCTTCGCGACGATGTTTTCGTAACCTCGGTCAATATGATAAACGCGGTCAATAACGGTTTCGCCTTCCGCGGCGAGAGCCGCCAGCACGAGCGACGCCGAGGCGCGCAAATCAGAGGCTAAAACTCTCGCACCTTTCAGTTTGGCAGCGCCGCGAACAATTGCCGTGTTGCCGCGCACGTCAATTCTCGCGCCCATTCTTTTCATTTCGCCGACGTGCATAAAACGGTTTTCAAAAATCGTTTCCGTGATGCGCGATGCGCCTTCGGCTTGCGTCATCAGAGCCATATATTGCGCCTGCATATCGGTCGGGAAAGCCGGATGCGGTTCGGTTGTCACGTCTTTTGCAGTTAAACCTTTTGCACAACACGAAACTCGGAGCGCAGTCGGATTTAATTCTTCAATCTCAACGCCGGCTTCGCGCAATTTGGCGGTCACAGCCGGAAAATGCTCCGGGTTGCAATTCGTAATTTCAAGCTCGCCGCCCGTTATTGCCGCCGCCACAATAAAAGTGCCGGTTTCGATGCGGTCGGGAATAATCGTATGTTCCGCCGCGCCCAAAGCCTCGACGCCTTCGATTTCAATCGTCGCAGTTCCCGCGCCTTTGATTCGCGCGCCCATTTTGTTTAAAAGATGGGCTAAGTCTTCGATTTCCGGTTCGAGAGCGGCGTTGTGAATTGTCGTTTTTCCACGCGCCAGAGCAGCCGCCATCATCACATTTTCGGTTCCCGTCACGGTCACAATCTCAAATTCAATGTCTGTACCAATCAAACGCCCGCCCGCAGGCGCAGTCGCCAAGACATCGCCGCTTTCGAGCGAAACATTTGCGCCCAATTTTTCAAACGCCCGCAAATGCAAATCAATCGGGCGCGTCCCGATGGCGCATCCGCCGGGCATCGAAACTTTTGCTTTTCCAAAACGCCCCAAAAGCGGTCCCAAAGCCAGCACGCTGGCACGCATCGTTTTAACCAATTCGTATGGCGCTTCAAAGTTTTCAATATGTGCAGCCGTGATTTTGTGCGTTCTTAATTCCGGCGTTAGCACCGTCGCGCCCAAATCTTCCAGCAAACGGCGCTGCGTAATAATGTCTCGGACGTAAGGAATATTATGCAACGTGACGGTTTCCGCCGATAAAAGCGCCGCCGCCATACACGGCAAAGCCGAGTTTTTTGCGCCGCCGATGCTGATACTTCCGTTCAAAGGCTTGCCGCCGATAATCCGAAATTTATCCATTTAATCTAAAACCAATTCTTATACTAAAATCAAAAATAACTTATCGCGCCCGAATTTTATCAAACTCTTTGCAAAACGACAATACGCGGAATTCCCTGCAAATCCGGTAAAATTCCGCATAAATGCCAGACATCTAGATCAACCATTGCCCGCACCTCATCGCTCTGCGCGAAACCAATTTCAAACATCAGATAACCTTTTTCAATCAAAAATTGCGGCGCATCATTCAAAAGACGCTCGACAATTTCTGTTCCAACTTCGCCGCCGAAAAGTGCAGTGTGCGGTTCGTGTTCGCTCACCTCGCGTGATAAATCCGGCAAATCTTTGTTTGGAATGTACGGCGGATTTGAAACGATTAAATTGAATTTCTGATTTCTGATTTCTGATTTCTGATTTTTAAAAACCGCAAAAACGTCGGATTCGTAAAATTCGATACTTTTGGCAACTCGATGTTTTTCGGCATTCTTTTTAGCGACGACAAGAGCGTCAGAAGAAATATCAACCGCAACGGCTTTTGCGTTTTCGAGATTTGCGAGAATTGAAATCGGAATGCAGCCCGAACCCGTTCCAACATCACAGAAATAAGGATTTTCTTTTTCCCGCAAAACTTCGATTGCGGCTTCGACGAGAATTTCTGTTTCCGGTCGCGGAATCAAAACGTTTTCGTTGACTTCAAACTCCAAACCGAAAAATTCCTGCCGCCCGGTAATATATTGAATCGGCTCACCCGAAGCGCGTCGCTCGATCAACTCAAAAAAACGCTCAATTTCTTCATCGCTCAAATCGCGGTCGTCGTTGGCAATCAAAAAAGCCCGCTCGCGGTTTAAAACGAAACCGAGCAGCAAAGCCGCATCGCGTCTGGCGTCGGCGTTTTCTTTTAAAAATTCGGCTGCGCGTCGCAATGCATCGGCGATTTTCATAAAAACTTTGCCTTTTGCTTTTCGGGTTGGCTAAAATTTTAACAAACAAAATTTGCGAAGGGAGATTTTTCCAAAATATGCAGCAGGCGAAAATGAAAATCGAAGGAATGCACTGCGGCTCGTGCGCGATTGATATTAAAGAAACTCTCGAAGAGCGCGACGGCATTCGTCACGCGGCGGTTGATTACGACGGTAAAACCGCGTTCGTCGAATTTGACGAAAATCTGATTTACAGTTATCAGTTATCAGTTATGAAATCTCTCATTGCTAACTGATAACTGATAACTGATAACTGTTATGAGCGAACAATCCGACAAAGCCGTTGAAAATTTGCTCGCCGGTTACGCGGCGACCGAAAAACACATTCAGAGCCTTAACCGCAAGCCTCTGCCTTCAACATCGAAAGTCGTCGAAATACTCGGCACGCTGCAAGAGCTAATGTTTCCGGGCTTTTTCGGGGCGCAGGGACTTTCAGGCGAACCTCTGCGGGCACACGTCGTTTTAAAAATGGCGTGGCTCGAAGAAAATCTCGCCGAGCAGATTTACCGTGCTTTTGATCACGGCGATGATTTTCATCCGATGCCCGACAAAACACCCGAAGAAATCACGACGGAATTTCTGCTCGAACTGCCGCGAATCCGCCGCATTTTGGCAACCGACGTACAGGCGGCATTCGACGGCGATCCGGCGGCGGCGTGCAAAGACGAAGTGATTTCAAGTTATCCGAGCGTTTACGCCGTAATGGCTTATCGCCTCGCCAACGCTCTGCACAAACAGGGCGTACCGCTCATCCCGCGCATTATGACCGAACACGCTCACGCCTGCACCGGAATTGACATTCACCCGGCGACGACAATCGGCGAAGCGTTTTTCATAGACCACGGCACGGGCGTCGTCATCGGCGGCACAGCCGTCATCGGCAGCCGCGTCAAGCTTTATCAAGGCGTGACATTGGGAGCGTTTTCGTTCCCGAAAGACAAAGAAGGCAATCTCATCCGCGACACTAAACGCCACCCGACAATCGAAGACGACGTGGTAATTTACGCCGGAGCAACGATTTTAGGCGGCACAACAACAATCGGACGCGGCAGCGCCATCGGCGGCAACGTCTGGTTGACGCGCTCAGTCCCGCCTTTCTCAAAAGTCGCGCAGGACACGCCGAATCTCAAAATCATTACGCCGGAAGAACGCGCGGCAGAACCCGTTTGGGATTATGTGATTTAACTTGAGGAACGAAACAAGAGTAATTGAGAAATAAGGAAATGTTCAAAACAGAGCGCTTATGCTTCTTTACGTTGCTCTCAAAATTTGATTCCTTACTATTCTTTTTTCTGTTTGTGAATACTAAACTGCATTCAGAAAGTTTTTCATTTTCAGGAGAATGGCGGGAATAGCGAATTCTCGATTGTCAAAACACGCCCGTGCCACCAGTAAACAAACTTTTATTCGCCTTTACAATAACTTTCAATATTTTGACGGATAACGTCAGCATTAGGCGATTCAATTGCTTCCAGAATTGTCAATGCCTCGTTCCATAAATTGCACGCTTTTTTAGATTCACCTAAACTGTGATAAGCATTTCCCAAATTTCCTAAACTGTTTCCTTCTCCAAGTCTGTCTCCAATTTCTCGTTTAATCTGCAAAGACTGCTCATGATATTCAATGGCTTTTCTGTAATCCCCTAAACTGTGATAAGCAGTTCCCAAACTTCCTAAACTTTGTCCTTCTCCAAGTCTGTTTCCAATTTCTCTTGAAATTTGTAAATGTTGCTCGTGATAATCAATAGCTTTTCTGTATTCTCTTAAATTGCGATAAGCATTTCCCAAACTTCCTAAACTGTTTCCTTCTCCAAGTCTGTCTCCAATTTCTCGTTTAATCTGCAAAGACTGCTCATGATATTCAATGGCTTTTCTGTAATCCCCTAAACTGTGATAAGCAGTTCCCAAATTTCCTAAACTGTTTCCTTCTCCAAGTCTGTCTCCAATTTCTCTTGAAATTTGTAAATGTTGCTCGTGATAATCAATAGCTTTTCTGTATTCGCCTAAACTCTTATAAGCAGTTCCCAAACTTCCTAAACTGTTTCCTTCTCCAAGTTTGTTTCCAATTTCTCGTTTAATCTGTAAAGATTGTTCGTGATATTCAATAGCTTTTCTGTAATCCCCTAAACTGTGATAAGCAGTTCCCAAATTTCCTAAGCTGAAGGCTTCTCCTAATTTATGTTGCAGTTTACGTGCAATTTTCAAGGCTTTTTCGTAATATTCAATTGCCTTTCGATTATCCCCCAACCTAGAATAAGCATTTCCTAAATTTTGTGAATTATTACCTTCGTAAACCTTGTCATTAATTTGTTTTGCCGCCGTAAGAGATGCTTGTTGCCAGTTAATATTTTCTCGCGGATGTTGGCGCAAAGTAAGAAGATCAAAAATTGAATATTGACAGCATAATTCGGCAATTGCATTATCTTTTTTGGTGTTTTCCACCGTCCATTTCTGCCCGAACTTGATATTGCTAAGTTCAATATCAATCAGTTTCAGAGCAGTTATATATCCATTTTGTGGGTCATCTGATTTAATCTTGTCAGCAGCCCAAAGAATTAAGGAATAATATCTTGCAAATAGAAATTGCGCTTGAAAGCATTCATCAGCGGAAAGTTTTGCGTGGGTAAAGGCGCGAATCAAATCATGGAGGCTAAAGCGTTTGGTTTCAGCATTCACTTCGAGCAAGCTGAAGCGGCGCAATTGTCTTTGCGTTTCTTTTGCTTCATCTTCGGAAATGTTTAAAACGGCGGTTATAGCACGCTGATCAAAATCAGCTGGAAAAACTGACAACCGTCGCCAACGTTCCTTCATTTCTTCCGATAGTTTTTCATAGCTCAACTCAAACGAAGCGCCAAC
This sequence comes from Pyrinomonadaceae bacterium, assembly GCA_036388775.1. Taxonomy (GTDB): domain Bacteria; phylum Acidobacteriota; class Blastocatellia; order Pyrinomonadales; family Pyrinomonadaceae; genus JALZCH01. The sequence continues at coordinate 5,156 of DASVRD010000094.1, forward strand.
TGTCAGTGTTTCCTCAAGCGTCAAGTTGTAATCAGGCACATGCTCTTTGAAAAGATTTTGTTTGTCTCGGTATCTTTCCATCAAACCTGCTGCCGTTTCTAATTCGTCTTCCGACAGTAACGCTGCTAAGGGCTTCAAAGCCATAGGAAGATAACTAGCCAGATAAGCAATATTGTCAGCTTGACCGTCAAAACGCGCCTCACCACCACCAAGTTCAAAAAGCAGCTCTCTCGCATCTTCCGGCGACATTTGCTCAATTCTCAAGCTCTTTCCGCCCGCTAGAACGAACACTTGTCTCGATGTAGTAATCAAACAAGCTTTAGCTTGCTTTAACGATTCGACCGATTCTTTGTCTTCTGCGTTATCCATAACAATCAACGTCGGTTGATTCTGAACAAATTGGACGAAAAGATTTTTAAGCTGAGCATCGGATATATTGGTAGGAATTTCGCTCTCAAATTGCCGTATAACAGCTAACATCGCGTCTTTTGCCGAAAGCGGTTTGTTGCTCATGCCTTGCATATCCACAAAAACCTTTGCCTTATAATTATCGGCAATTTCATTGGCAAACTGTAATGCTGTTGCTGTTTTTCCAACTCCACCAACCCCGTGCAATACAAAATAGCGCTTACCTCCATTATATTCTCGGCGTAATTCATTCAAATAATCCTCACGCCCGATAAATCCGCTTATCGAAGGAATAGAATTCGGCAAACCTGATGAACTTGTTTGATTAAAGATAACTTTTTCTACATTTTCAAAATAGTTATCTGATTCAATATCTCGTTGCATAAATCTTACATACTTCGTTGGTCAATATTTATCGTGTTCACATTTTCAAAATAGTTATCTGCGTTAATAGTTCTTCCCTCGTGTTTGCTTAAAACCCTTGCCAGTTCGTCAAGCAATTCACGATTTGATTCAATTTTGCTCTTAACCGATTTTGCCGCTTCGGTGTCTGCCTCAAGAAGGGCTTTAACTTGTTTAGGTTCTTGGTTCTCGCTTAGTCCAAGCGAAATAAATTCTTCCGGCTTAAACAAATTGAGAAATGAATTTGCGATGCCCTGTCGTTTTTCCAAAGCTAGTTTAACGCTTTCGACTGCTAATGTTTTGCCAGCTTCGTTAAAAAATGGTGTCAATAATGTTGCTAATGCGGTTAAGGTGATAGGTTCCATTGGATAAGTTTCCTTTCGGGTCTTTCAGAGTTTGATACAGCGTTAATCAATAAAAATTGATGCAGCCGAAAATTTGACTTGAGTTAGAAGCCTCTAATCGTTTGTAAGTTAAACGAGAGCATTCTAATCGCAAATTTTGTAATTGTCTAGTTTTTTTACCTTGCGCCGTCACCCCGTAAAACGGCTGGAAGTGTGAGCAGAATAATTTTTAAATCCAGCCAGAGCGACCAGTTTTCGATGTAGTAAAGATCGAGCTTGACCATTTCTTCAAAGGTCAAACGGTTTCTGCCAGAAACTTGCCATAAGCCCGTGATTCCCGGTTTCATATCGAGGCGGCGGCGATGCCAAAGCTCGTATTCTTCGACTTCGTAAGGAATCGGCGGGCGCGCGCCGACGATGCTCATATCGCCGAGCAGAACATTGAGAAGCTGAGGCAATTCGTCGAGACTCGAACGGCGCAGCCAGCGTCCGATGCGAGTAATGCGCGGGTCATTTCGCACTTTGCCGAAAATGGGTTCCGCAGTCGAATCAATTTCACCAGAGATGTTTTTCCGGTAAGCCTCGCGGTGAATGCTTTCGTCAGCGTCGGCTCGCATTGTGCGGAATTTGAAGCAGAGAAAAATGCGTCCGTCCATTCCGACGCGCTCTTGTCGAAACAAAATCGCGCCCGGGGAATCGAGCCTAATCAGAATCGAAATCAAAATCCAAACGGGCGCGAGAATAATCAAAGCAACGAGCGAAATCACGATGTCGGAAGCGCGTTTGACGAACCGTTCGGCATCCGAAAGCGGTTCGCGGAAAAGCCGCACCATCGGAAGCACGCCGATTTGTTCGACTTCGGTTTTTTGGGGCAAAAGATTGAAAACCGATGGTGCTAGCCGGAATTCGACGCGCTGGCGACGCCCGATTTTCATCATCGCTTCAAACAAAACTTCGTGGGATAAGCCGTTGTCGGTGATAATCACTTCCTGAATCGCCAATTGTTGCACCAGCAAAGGCAAATCCGAAATGTTTCCGATTATCGAAAGAGAATTTTTCTCGGCATTTTTTTCTCTGTGCCTCTGTGTTTCTGTGGTGAAATCTTCCGTTGCGACAATGCCAACGACGCGATAACCCAAATCCGGGCGTGATTGCAACTCGCGAACGGTTTGTTCGGCTTCCGCTCCGCCGCCTAAAATCAGAGTCGGAATCAAATTAATGTCGCGCTCGCGGAAAAGCGTTTGAACGCGGCGCAAAGCGAGATGAAACGCGGCAAACGCAAAAAGCGCGAGAGCGAAATCGAGCAAAAAGACGCCGCGCGAATATGAAAAATCGCGATAGGCGAAACCGCCTCGAAACAGAAACGCGACGGCAATGGTTAACAGCGAACCGACCGCGACGGCTTTAAAAATTTTGATCGCTTCGCGCGTGTAGGAAAACGCGCCCTGTAAACGGTAAACACGCTGGTAAAGCAGCATTGCCGATTTGATCGGAATCGCAAACATCAAAACGGCGGCGTAAGGCGCAAAATCGCTGCTGAATTCCCAATTGTTTCCCGAAAAAACCGGTTTGGCTTCGCGCCACCAAAACGCCGCCGCAAAACAAAAGGCGGCAAGCATCGCGTCCGCCGTGAAAATTGCGATTTTCACGGCGGGCAAAATCCAGACCGGCACGCGATTGGCGACTTTGACCAAATCTGCGGCGGGCTGAACTGCGGTTTCGGCTTTCATTGTTTTTTCGGTTATTCTGCTTGAATGCGACGAGCGCGGGCGGCGCGAGATTATCTTAGCAAACAGTCAGGCTAAACAAAATTTGATGAGAGTTTTAATCACCGCTCCGAATCTCGACGAACGAATCAACGTCAGCGGTATTTCCACCGTCGTGCGGCAAATCATCGAGCGCGGAAAGGCAGATTACGTTCATTTTGAAGCCGGGCGGCGCGACGGAGAACCTGCCGATGCTCGCTGGATTTTACGGCAAGCGAATTCGGTTCGGCAGTTTTGGTCGGAATTAAAACGCAAACAAATTGATCTCGTGCATCTGAACACAAATTACAATCCACTCTCGGTTTACCGCGATGCAGTTTACGCGGCGACGGCGCGCGCGGCAGGAGTTCCGGTTTTGCTGCATTTGCACGGCGGGCGTTTTTTAGCCGAGGAATTCAAAAACCCGGTTTTAAGCCGAATTGCTGAAAAAACGGCGCGTAGCGCGGCGGCGGTTTTGGTTTTGAGCGAATTGGAAAAAGAAACGATTGAAAAACGCTGGCGCGGACTCGAAACCCGGATTTTGGAAAATGCGGTGGCAATTGAAGAAACGGTAAAAGCTGAAAGAAACCGAGATGTTCCCGTTTTGATTTTTCTCGGTCGTTTGCACGAATCAAAAGGCTTGCGCGAAACCATTGCGGCTTGCCGCGCGTTGAAAAATGAAAATTTCGAGTTTCATTTTCACGCTTTCGGCGCGGGACCGCTCGAAGATTTTTTTGTTCGTGAAATGACCGCCGTTTTAAGCGAGAACTTTCATTTTGGCGGAATCGTTTCCGGTAAAGCGAAATGGCGAGCGCTCGCCGAAGCTGACATTTTCATTTTGCCCTCAAGCTACGGCGAAGGCTTGCCCGTCGCGATGCTCGAAGCGATGGCGTCCGGTTGCGTTGTCATAGTTTCTGAAATGGCTTCAACCGGAGCCGTAGTCGAAAACGGCGCAAACGGTTTTTTAATCGAACCGGGAAACGCGGCGCAGCTTGCCGAACGATTAAAATACTTGCTCGAAAACAAATCCGTCTGGGAAAAATTGCAGCAAGCGGCGCGGCAAACAGCCGAAGAAAGATTTTCGCTCGATGTTTACATCAAACGGCTTGAAAACATTTACCGAGAAGTAATAAGTAACAAGTAATAAGTAATCAGCTTTGTTGACTAATTACTGATTACTTATTACTTGTTACTACGATTAATGGTCGGAGAACGTGATTTAATCCAAAATTCGATTTTGCCGCGCGTGAATGTCGTCGGTTTGCGGGCGAATGTGTGCGGCAGTCTCGAAAAAGTTGTCGAGCGAATTGCCGAGATGGCGCGGCGCGGCGCGGGCGATTACGTTTGTTTTTCGACGGTTCATATGGCGATGGAATCTTACGACGACGGGGAGTTTGGGAAAATCGTTAACGGCGCGGATTTTATCGTCACGGACGGAATGCCGCTGGTCTGGATGCAAAAGCTGCAAGGAGCGCAGGAAGCGGCGCGCGTCAGAGCTAACGATTTGATGATAAGTCTTTGCGACTATGCTGAGAAAAACAATCTGAAAATCGGTTTTTACGGCGGCAAGCCGGAAGTTATCGAAGAGATTCGTGCGCGGGCGGCAAAAGATTTTCCGAATTTGCAGATTGTTTACGCTTTTTCGCCGCCGTTTCGAGCTTTGACCGAGGAAGAAGACAGGCAAATAACCGATGAAATTAACAGCGCTGGCGCGGAGATTTTGTTTGTCGGTTTGGGCTGTCCGAAACAGGAACGCTGGATGGCGGCGCACAAAGGAAAGATCAAAGCCGTAATGCTCGGCGTCGGCGCGTCGTTTGATTTTTATGCCGGAAATGTCAGCGAATCTCCCACTTGGCTTGGCAATCTCGGTTTGGAATGGCTTTATCGTTTGACGCAGGAACCGCGCCGTTTGTGGCGGCGTTATTTGATTCTCAATCCGCGTTTTATGACGCTGGCAGCTTTGCAGCTTGCGGGTTTAAAGAAATTCGGAGCAGAAACGCGCTTAAAATAAAACGGTGAGCTGAAACCCGCCGCTTTTGGAGTACAAATCGAATAAAAATTAAAACTGTCAACTGTCAACTATCAACTATTCACTGTTTTGCATTGCAAAACAGTGAATAGTTGATAGTTGACAGTTCATAGTTTGAGTTTACAAACGCGGCAGCGTAAAGCTGAAGCGCGAGCCTTGTCCCGGTTCGCTTTCGACGGCAACCGCGCCGCCGTGCTGTTCGACGACTTCTTTGACGAATGAAAGTCCGAGTCCGGTTGAAGTTTCGTTTTTGTCCTGTCCGTCGCGCGGAACTCGGTAGAATTTTTCCCACACTTTTTCGAGCGAATCCGAAGGTACGCCATAACCGCGATCTTCGACAATCACGCGCACGGCGTCGGATTCGAGAATCGAGGAAACCGTGATGGTCGTGCGTTCGGGGCTGTATTTGATGGCGTTGTCAACAAGATGCGTAACGACTTTGGTGATTAAGCCTTTGTCGCCTGCAACCGGCGGGAGATGCGAATTTGCCTGTTCGACCAGCCGGATGCGCTTGGCTTTTGCCAGCGGCTGAATTCCGGCGACGGCTTCGTGAACGATGTTGTCGAGCCGGATCGGAATTTTAACCACGTCGCGTTTGTCGGATTGTTCAAGTTTTGAGACAGCCAGAAACGTCGAAAGCATTCGGGAAAGTCGCTGCGATTCGGTTGAGATGATTTTTAAAAACTCGCGCGATTCTTCCGGGATGGCTTCGTCAATCATCAGCAATTCGGCGAAACCGTTGATTGATGTAATCGGCGTGCGCAATTCGTGCGACATCAAGCTGACCATATCGCTGCGCAATTTTTCGTTTTCCTTTTGCGCGGTGATGTCGCGCACCGTGACCATAAAACAGAGCGGTTTTGTGATGAGCGAAGTGTCGTGAATAGATTGCCCGTCGGGTTCGTCTTTGATGAGCGAGATTTGCAAATCGAAAGTTTTGCTGCGCTCGACGAACTGTAATTCGTGTTGATATTTTTCGCCCGTCTGCAAAACGCGGCGCACCGCAATGCGCGGGTCGTCGAAAACTCCGCCTTGAAAACGTTCCAAGAGTCCGAAAAGGTCGAGCTGGCGGGCGCGGTCTTGCGTGACTTGCGCGGCGCGCAGCATCGGGCGATTGACGTAAGCGAGCGTTCCGTCAAGATATGAAACCGCGTAGCCGTCGTCCATTTGCGAAAAAGCGAGCGAGCCGAAACGCTGTTCGGCGAGCAGACCGCTCACCAGGCGAAACGCTTCGAGCCGGTGTTCGGCGGATTCGACCGAAAAAAACGAAAAGAAATTGCTCCGCCAGTTTTTATCGCGCGTTTGCTGGCGTTGAAAATTGCGTGCCAATTGATCGGCGAAAGCGGTTAAAACGTTTGTGTCGGCGGCTTCAAAACCTTCGCGGAAGCGCGCGAGCATCGCGCCGGTCGTTATCTCTTCGTGAAGGAGCGGAACGGCGACAAGCGAATTTGAATCTTTGTTTTTTCTGACTGCGGGCGCTTGAGCTTCGACAGCTTCCTGGCATAATTCCATTCCTTCGCGCCAGACGGCTTGTCTTTCGTTGATTCGTTCGGCTCCGTGATTTCCGCCGCGCGTGCGACCGACCGGCTGCAATTTGCCGGAGCGGTCGAATTGAAAAATTATCACTTCTTCAACGGGCAAAACTGCGAGCAAAACCTGAAGAGCGCTTTGCAGTCTGGCGTCGGCTTTTTTGCCTTCGAGAACGTGGTTTGCCAGCGCCAGTCGTTGAACTCCGAATGAGAGTTGTTTTTCAACGCGCCAGATTTTTCCGACCTGCACAAACCCGAACGCCAGCAGAGCGGCGCAAACCGCAGAAACAGCTAAAACGTCCGTGTTTGCCAAACGAGCCGCTAAAGCGCCGCCGATTAGCGAGACGAAAATTATCCCGCCGAAATACGGCAAAATTTTACGAGCGCCGAATTGTTCTGTTAAATATCCGGTAATCGTTGAAATGCCCAGCAAAACGGCGAAAGCGAGAATCGGATTCGGATGCGACAGATTTCTGACTTCATCAAACGGCAGGAAAAATAACAGTGCTTCGAGCGGCAGCGTGACTTCGAGCAGCCAAGCGATAAAAGCCAAAAAACCAGCTCCCGCCGATAAACCGAAAGTTATCGGTAAAACGCCGCTCATCCAGGAACGGGTGTTTGTATTTTTCTGTCGCGGCGTTTTTGTGACGGCTCTTTCAGGCAAAACCTTTGGCGGCGGAGCAGTCGAAAGCTCGGCGACGTTTGATTGAACACGATACATATAAAATAGCGGAAATCGAAGAAAATTATCGAAACAAAATTTGTGAGACTTTCAAATTTGTGGGAGCAATGTAAGACAAGATTGCAAAATCCTGCTTTAAATTTTATAAACGATGTTAGTCACTAAAATCAAGTTTTTTGAGTTATATTCGTAACTTTCGTCCGGCTTAAATCTTTTAAAATTTCATTCAGGTTTTATAATTTGCCAAAAACGAAATTTTCTTGAACAATCAAAAGCAGAATGTACCAGACAATAACACCCGGCGAGCTGGATGAAAAAATCCGGCGCAGCGAAAAATTCAGATTGATTGACGTGCGCGAGCCGCTCGAACACGAAATGGCGCGTATTGAAATGGCGGAGCTTTTGCCGATGAGCCGCGCCGGCGATTGGATCGGCGAGCTTAAACCGGAAGAAGAAATCGTTTTCTTTTGTCACCACGGCGGGCGCAGCGCGCAGGTTTGCGAATATTTATCGCGGCAGGGATTTGAAAATTTATACAATCTGGCTGGCGGCATTGATTTATACTCGGTGGAAGTTGATAAAAACATACCGCGTTATTAATGTTGTTATTTTTTTGGAGTCAACAGAGATGGAAATTTTTGAGAATTTGAACGATTGGCGCGGGCGTTTTGGGCGTTGGCGCGGGCGCAGCGGCGATGATTTGGGCGGTTACCCGTTTGTCGAAAACCGCCGCTCGCCTTTTACGTCGTTGCGCCGGGCACATCCGATGATTCATCTGGCTTTGATTTCTTCAGCCGGAGCTTATATTGACGGCACCGAGCCGTTTGACTTGAATGCGAGGGACGGCGACTTGAATTTCCGTGAAATTCCGATTGAAGTCACGGGCGAAGATTTGCAATTTGCCGCGCGCGGTTACGACACAACCGCCGTCCGCGAAGATTTAAACTCGCAAATTCCGATTCAAAGATTGCTTGAATATCAGGCAAATGCGGTTATCGGTCAGCTCAATTCGGTTTGGTGGAGCTTTTCCGGCTGGATTCCGAACGCGGGGCGAATGACGGAAACAATGATTCCCAAAATCGTCGAGCGCGTACATCGTTACGAAGTGCAGGTCGCGCTGATCGTTCCCGCTTCGAGGCTGTGTCATCAATCGTGCGCTCTGGTAGCGCGCGCTATCGAAGCGAGCGGAATCTCGACGATGATGCTGGCGGTCGAGCGCGAGGTGATTGATAAAGTTCACCCGCCGCGCTGCTGTTTTTACGACGGCGAATACGGTCAGGTTTCCGGCAAGCCTAATTGGAGCGAGCATCAGCGCCGCATTATGGATGAATCTCTGCGGATGATTGAATCTTTCGACCAGCCGACGGTCAGAAAGCTTGTCGTTGATCTCGAAACCGAAGTCGAGCAAATGCGCGGCGAGAGGTAAATTAAGAACGGAGAACGTAGAACCGATTAAATTTTCAGATTTCGGTTCTCCGTTCCCAATTCTCAGTTCTCAATTCTCAGTTTACCCAGTGTTTCTGCAAGCTGCGCGAAATCGAAAGGTTTTCCGATAACCAGGTTAACGGGCTTGTTTTCCGGCTCGAAATCCGGGTGCGCTCCTTCGCCGTGACCTGTGACCAAAACGATTTTGACGGATTCGTTTCTCCGGCGTATTTCGCGCGCAAGCTGCCAGCCGTCCATTTCGGGCATTGATAAATCGGTGAAAACGGCGTCGAAAGTTTCATTTGACAGTTTTTCGAGCGCTTCGGCACCGCTTGAAACGGCGACGACTTTTTGGTCAAGCTCGACGAGCATTTCTTCCAGAACAGACCGCACCGATTCTTCGTCGTCAACCACCAGAATCGAAAGTTTTACGTCATTAAGCGAAGCCATTTTGGTTTCGTCCCGGTTCGCTTTTTCCGGCTCGATAGTAGGCAGCTCGATTCTGAAATCCGTGCCTTTGCCGATTTCCGATTTAACGCAGATTTTGCCGTTGTGCGCTTCGATGATGCTGTAGCTGACCGATAATCCGAGTCCGGTTCCGTTGACACCTTTGGTCGTAAAAAACGGTTCAAACACGCGCTTTCTGGTTTCTTCGCTCATTCCCGCGCCCGAATCCGAAAAATAAATCGTTGCGCTGCCGCCCTCGCGTTTGCAGTTGATTTTCAGACGACCGCCTTCAGGCATTGCGTCGAGCGCGTTGACGATGAGATTGACGAAAACCTCGCGCAATTCCGACGGATTGCAGAGAACGTAAAGCTCCCTCGAACAATCAATTTCCAGATCGTATCTGACGCCGCGCGCCTGCGCCTCGTTTTCCCAGCGCGTTCGCATAATCTCCACCGCATCGCGGACGAGCAAAGCGGCGTCAACAGGCTCTAAGTTATCGGTCGGCGTTTGGCGGGCAAAAGTTTGAATTCGCCGGACGGTCGCCGCGGCGTCTTCGGCGGCGGTTTGAATAACTCGCAAATCGCGGCTGACCGCCTCGTCGCCGACGCGCTTGCGTAAAAGCTGTACGCGACCTAAAATCGCCGCTAATCCGTTGTTAAAATCGTGCGCGACGCCCGACGCCAGCTTACCCAGAGCGCGCAATTTGTCGGCTTGCGCCGCTCTCTCAAAGGCGTGTTTTTGGTCGGTCACGTCGCGGACAAACCACAAAGCGCCAATAGTTTTTTCGGCTTCGACGAGCGGGACGCTGTTGAAAACCGCGTCGCGGATTTCGCCGGCTTCGGTTAGAAAACGCGCTTCAAAATTCTGCGGCGAGCCTTTTTCGAGCGCCGCGCGCAGAGCGTTCTTTGCCGTTTCAAAATCCGCCGGATGCACCATTTCGAGAAAATGCCGCATCACCAGTTTTTCAGCCGGACAGCCGTAAGCCGCCGTTGTCGCTTGATTGCAGCGCAAAAGGCGTCCTTTGGTGTCAACCGAGAAAATCGGCTCGACAATTCCTTCCAAAACCTGCGTCAACAATCTTTCCCGTTGACGTGCAACCGATTCGGCTTGACGCAATTCGTGCAGATCGCGCACGGTGCTGACAACGCCGATTAGCTCGCCGGTTTCGCCAACAAGCGGCTCGGCTGTGATTAGCAGCGGACGGCGCGTCGCTTTTGAAACTCTTTCGACCGTCATCCGGCGTTTTTCCGACAAAACTTGCTGCACTACGCAATGATTATCGTGCTTTTTGTTGGTCAGCATTTCGCAGCAGGTTTTTCCGAGAAGCTGGCGGGGCGCGGCATCTTCGATTGCCGCGCCGGCGCGGTTGACGCGAATCAGCCGCCGTTCGCGGTTAAAAATAAACACGCCGTCGCTCATCGCGTCGAACGTAGATTCCCATTCGCGTTTAGCGCGGCGCGTGATTTCAAACGATTCGGCTTGCGTGATTCCGAGCGAAAGCTGAACGGCTACATTTTCAATCAGAGCGATTTCGTCTTCCGTCCAACGCCGAACGTAATCGGTTTGCTGAATACAGAGAGTTCCGCGAAAACTTTCGTTGACGACGAGCGGGCAATAAATTACCGATTTGACTTCGCTCTGTCGCGCCAGACTATGAATGTAATCGCTCAATTCCGAACTCGGCGAAACGAATTTTTCAACGTCGTGAACGACAATTGTCTGCCGCTCTTCGAGCAGTTTTTTCCCCAGAATATTCTCGTAAGAAATCGGCGGAAGCGGATTTAAAATTATATTCGGCGAGACAAATTCATACTCCGCCGAAACCTCCTGAGCCGGGTTTGCCGCGTCATAGAAGCACAGAAAGGCGCGCGAGGCGGCGAGCGTTTTGCCAAGCTCGTGCGTGGCTGCGTAAAGAACTTCGGGCAATTGCAGCGAAGCGCGAATCGCCGTGCTGAGATGATTGATCAATTTTTCTCGCCGGCTCGTCGCTTCGGCTCGCTGATAAAGCTCGGCTTGACGAATGGCGATTGCCGCTTTGTCGGCGACCGCGCGGGCAAGCGCCGTGTCGGTTTCGCTCCAACGCCTGATTTCTTCGGTCGTCGTAAAAGAAATAACGCCCGTAATTGTGCTAGCCACGCGAATTGCCACGCACATCAACGATTTCACGCCGCGCTCATGCAGAACGCCTTCATATAAATCCTTAATTAACGGCTCGTTCGAGACATCGTCAAACGCAGCATAATCATTATTGAAAAGCGCTTCGACCGTAGTTCTGGTCAGCGGCAAAGGAACGTGAAACTCGTCGGGCGAAATTGGGTTCCGCGTTGCGGCAAAACCGGCTGCGGTGCGGGCGAGATTTTGATCGTGATCGAACAAATACAAAATACAGCGGTCAACCGCGAGATGCTCGCCCAGCTCGTCAACAATCGTTTGAAAAACTTCTTCGAGGCGAAGCGATTGCCGCACTTTGTTGCTGATGCGCGTCACGAGAGCCTCGCGCTCGACGAAGGTTTCAAGCTGCCGGACGGCTTCGACCAGTTTTCGCTCGGTCAAAACGCGCTCGGTAACATCGCGCTGCGTTCCCCAGGCGCGAACCAATTTGCAGTTTTCGACGATTCCGATGAAGTTGTTTAAGAAATATTTTTCATCGCCGTTTGCGTCGCGCTCGTGGGAAACGGCTTCGACAAGGCGGTATTCCGATTCGATAAAGTTTTTTAGAAATTCATAATTTGCCGGATCGGAGCGCACGAGAAGCTGTTCAATGGTTGAGCCGATTAAATCGGACGCTTTTTCCCGACCGTACATTCGCGCCATCCCGTCGTTGCATTCGGCGAAGTAACCGTGTTTGTAAAAAAGCTCGATTTGTTTTTCGGCTGGCAAAGATACGGAAACCGGTTTGGTAAATTCGATGCGCCAGATGCCTTCGCCGCTCTGGTCAATAAACGCTCGATAACGCTGCTCGCTTTCCTGTAGAGCTTTTTCGGCTAATTTACGCTCGGTAATGTCAGTCGCTACCCCGCTGACCCCCGCAAATCTTCCTTCGCCGTCGTACAAAGGATTAAAATGAACTTCAAAAACGGCTTTATTGGCTTCCAGTTGAGCGGTAAAGCTCTCGCCGTTTAAAGCGCGGCGGGCTTGCTGCAAAACTTGCGGATTGCCGCAGTAAACGTCAAAAACCGACTTGCCGACAGATTCGCCGTCTTTGCGTCCCAATTTTTCCAGAGCCGCGCCTTCCGATAAGGTAAATTTGCCGAAACGGTCTAACGCAAAAACAGCCACCGGCGATTTTTCAATCACCGACTGATACCGCATTTGGCTTTCGGCTAGCGCGTCGAGCGCCGCCCGGCGTTCGGTCACGTCTTCGCAAACAACCAGAAACAAGCTTTCGCCCGTTTCTTCCGCGATCATCCGCACGTTTTCAGAAACATAAATAATGTCGCCGTTTTTACGAATTTTACGCAACTCGCATTGCGCCGTTTTGCTGCTGCTTGAGGGCAAAAGCTCGATTTGCTGTTTTAGTTTCGGGCGGTCTTCAGCGTAAAAAAGGTCGAAAATCGAGCTGCCGATTAGCTCGTCTTCGCTGTAACCGAGCCGCTCGACACCGCTTTGATTGACCGACAGAACAATGCCTTCGGCATCTAACACGAAAAACATCAGCGGGCTGGCTTCGTAGAGCGTCCGGTACAGCTTTTCAGTGGCGACAAGTGTAGTGGGAAAGACTAATTGGTCAAGCATTTGTATTTTTATTTTGTGAGTTTGAGGATATAAACGGCGGAAGATGGACGCCGTGAAATGCAAAACAATGGTAAACGATTTTTCAACCGTCGTAAAGAGCTATTTCCGAAAATAAAAAAACGCAGACCGGTGAGTCTGCGTTTCTTACAATTTAGCTGTTGCCGGATTTTAAAATTCTTAACCGAAAACGCTTTCCAGCTTTCCGCCGAAGATAAAATAAGCGACGTTCGGCGTGTCGTGCGAACGATCATAGCCGACAAGTTCGGCGTATGCGCGCCCTGTAACGTCCGCGTCGCCGGCTTTTCCCGAAACTTCGCAAGCGCCTTCCCAATAAACGATCATCGTCGAGCCGCGCGTATCGAGTTCCTGATTTTCCATTACGGGCGCAACGGTTAAATCAAGTCCGAGTTTTTCGACCTTAATTTGCCAGCCCGACGGATATGCTGCGCCCGCCGGACTTTTCCAGAATCCGGTCGCTTCGATTTTAAAATCAGCGCTCGTCAAAGCGGTCGTTTCGCCGTTTTCATCAATAAAAGTGCCGCTCGAAAATTCAGACGGACGGTGCTGGCTGTCACGCAGTTGGTAACACATCAATTCGCAGTTATTGTCGAGTTGAATCGAAAACCAATCCCAGCCTTTCTGCCGTTCGGTCGCCGTCCAAGTCCCGAATTCCCTATCCATCCACGCCGATCCGGTGAAATGCTCGGTTTTGTCTTTGACGGTCAAATCGCCTTCGACCGTGATTCTGGTCAAGGAAAAATAACGCGAAGCCTCGCCTTCGTCTTTAAACGAAACGCCGCCTTTGCCGTTTAAAATCGGCTTTTTCTCCGGTTTCAAGGTCGCCTCGAAAACCGTGTCCTCGCCGAGCGTCGCGCGCAAAATGTGAGCGCCGCCGGCTTCGCGGACTGACCAATCGCCGAGCCGGACGTAATAATGTTTTTCGCTGGCAGTTGCAGGAGATTCAAACAAACCGTTCGCCGATTTGCGGTGCGCGTAGCGAAATTTTTTGCGGTTGATGTCGGTCAAAGCGAAATGCGCGAAATAAATCGGGTTGCCGAAAAGCCGGAGCGGAACGACTCCGAATTTGTCCAAATCCGTGCGGCGTTTAAAAAATACGAGTTCAAAACCGAATTTATCGCCTGCGTCGGTTTCAAAATGTCCGGTGTAATACCACCATTCGGTTTGCGCGTTGTGGTGCGCGTACAAGTCGCGCGGCAATTCCAGTGGATCGTGTTCCGTGCCGTCGCGCAAAGATTCGGCTTTGCCGGTGAAAGTGTCCGCGACGGTTTCAAAAAAATCAGCCGCCGGTTTTTCCAGCGGTTTGATCAAATCCTCAAAAGTTTTTTGCAAATCGCGCCAAACGTCTTGCTCTGCCATCGTAAAAATTCCCCTTGTTCCTGAATGTTTTTATGATTTTAGCAATAACAAATCGGCGGGCGTTTTGGCAAAAGGCGTTTTAGAAATGAATAAAGCTTCCGAACCAGAGAATGAGAAAAGCGAAGACGAGAACGATAATTGTGGCTAGAGCAAACCGCCAGGTTGGGTCCGTCGAATGTTCTTCCCAGACATATTCGGTCGTTTGCACAACGCGGCGTCTGACACGCCGATTTTTTTCGTTTTTTTCCTGCTCGCTTTTCTGCTTGTCAGACGGTTTTTCCTCATTCGCATTTTCGCCAACATCGGTCACGGGTTCCGGCAAAGCGGGTTGGGGATTTTCCATTGCTGCGACTTGCGAGCCGCCATTGTCGTTTGCCATCGTATTCCGCTGCGCTTCAAATTCTTCGGTTGTCGGCGCGTCTGCGGAAGACTCTTTCGTTTTATAAACCACCGAAGATTCTTCCGGGTAAGGCTTTCCGCAGCGATGGCAAAACACTGCACGCGGGCGCAATGGGGCGGCGCACATCGGGCAAAATCTGGTTGTTTCCGTCGAGGTCGCTTCCATTCTTCAAGCTCTAAACTTTTACAAATATTTCCGCCGGTTCTCCAATATCTCGCGCGGCGGGTGTGATGATTGTTTTTGGCGTGATATAAATTTTCTCGTTTTTCTCCAAAGCGTTTTTCACGTCAGTTTCGCTGACGAAATCAACCGTCAGCGGTTTCGCGCCGTTTGTTTTCGTTTCCGGTTTGGATATTTGATGAATAATTGTTTTTTGTCCGCCGTTCGTTGTTCGTTGTTCGTTGTTCGTTGCAGCTTTTTGTTCCGGTTGAGTTTTTACGGTCGGTTGCTGAACGTTTTGAATTTCTTTTTGCCGCAAAAATTTATCAACAATCGCCGCGATTTCTTCACGCTTGATGGGCTGTTGCGGTTGTTGCGGAACATTTACAATTTGCGGTTGATGACCAACGACCGGAGATTGGCGATTAACCGGCTTCGTCTCAAAAGCGACGCGCTTGATGTCTAAAAGATGAAGCGGCGAAACGTTGTCCGAAGTAACGTTTCCGCCCCAAGAGCCGCAGCCCAAAGTCATCGAAGGCGATAAAGCGGTCGAAAAACCGATTGCGCCGTGCGTCGTAGGCGAATTAACGACGATGCGCGACGCAGGCATTGCCGAGCCGTAAGCGATTGCGGCGTCACGATTTCGCGTGTGAACTCCGGCGGTGTGTCCCATTCCGCCGAACTGCAAAATCTCCAGACAACGCTGCGCTCCCTGCTCGATTGAATCAACGACGAAAAACGCCAGCGTCGGCGATAACTTCTCGATTGACCACGGAAACTCGCGCCCGACGCCGCCCGTTTCGGCAAGCAGACAGCGCGTTCCGGCAGGAATCGAAACGCCCGCCAGATTTGCAATAAATTCGGCTGATTTGCCGACAATTTGCGGATTTAAAGTGCGTTCTGGCGTGAGCAGAACTTGAGCAACTTTGTCGGCTTCGTCCGCCGAAAGAAAATGTCCGCCCTGTTGTTTGAATTGTTCGCGCGCTTGATTGGCAATTGCGGCTTCAACGACGACCGATTGTTCCGAAGCGCAAATCGTGCCGTTGTCAAAACAAGTTCCGGTCAAAATGTCGGCAACGGCTTTGTTGACATCTGCGGTTTTTTCAATGAAAACAGGCACGTTTCCCGGTCCGACGCCGAAAGCGGGTTTCCCGGAAGAATAAGCCGCGCGCACCAAACCGAGTCCGCCGGTCGCTAAAATCACAGCCGTTTTGCGATGGCGCATTAAAGCGTTCGTGGCTTCGAGCGTTGTTTCTGTCAGACAGGCGAGGGCGTCGGGCGGCAAGCCTTCTTTGATTGCTGTTTCGCGCAGCACGCGAACCGTTTCGGCAATGCAGCGTTTTGCCGAAGGATGCGGCGACATCACAATCGCATTGCGCGATTTGATTGCGATCAGGGCTTTAAAAATCGCGGTCGAGGTCGGATTTGTCGACGGAATGATTCCGGCAACAACGCCGCGCGGGCTGGCGATTTCAACCACGTCTTTTGTTTCCGAAACTATGCCGACCGTTTTTAAGTTTTTGAAATAATTCCAAACGTCTTCCGCCGCGAAACGATTTTTTTCCCGTTTGTCGTCCGGTTTCCCGAACCCGGTTTCCTCGCAAGCCATCGCGCCCAAACGCGCGGCTTCGCCGAGCGCAGCGCGCGACATCGCCGCGCAAATGCGGTCAACCTGCTCTTGAGAAAAACGCGCCAAAACCAGCCCGGCGGCGTGCGCCGCCACGACCGCCGCTTCGGCTTGCTGAACGGAGATTGATTCGCTGTCGCTCATCTTTTTGCGACGCAGAGAAAGGGAGACGCGGGGATTTTAAATTTGATTTTTCCCGCGTCACCGCGTTACCGCGTCCTGTTTTTGGTAGTGTCGCGATTAGCCGGAACGTTGGCTTCTTCGCCCGGATTTCCCGCGCTAAGTTGTCCGGCAGAACCACCTTGAATGGCGCGCTCGTCAGGGCTGTAGCCCGTTCGCCCGTTTTTCGGCAGTACGCGCTCAACTTCGCCGTGCGGACGCGGGATAACGTGAACCGAAATCAATTCGCCGACTCTGCGAGCCGCCGCCGCGCCCGCATCCGTCGCCGCTTTGACCGCGCCGACATCGCCGCGCACGAAAATCGTCACGTAGCCTGCGCCGATGTATTCTTTGCCGAGGAGCTGGACGTTAGCGGCTTTGACCATTGCGTCAGCCGCTTCGACCGCTCCGACAAATCCTTTTGTTTCAACCATTCCGAGTGCTTCGAGTGCCATCTTTTTGTTTAATCCTCGTTTTTAACTTTCGCCCTAAATGTAAGAATACGATTCTAGAGGTTAGTTTCAGAAACGTACAACAGCAAACACTAAAGTTCAAGCCCGCAGAACTGAGAACTGAAAACTGAGAGCGGAGAACAATTTCCGTTTTCCGTTCTCAGTTAAATAATTGACAAGTCTTTTGGCGAAAGTTATATTGCGAGTAATTCAGCCTTTTATGCGGATGAATTTGACAT
This sequence comes from Pyrinomonadaceae bacterium, assembly GCA_036388775.1. GTDB lineage: Bacteria > Acidobacteriota > Blastocatellia > Pyrinomonadales > Pyrinomonadaceae > JALZCH01. The sequence continues at coordinate 22,315 of DASVRD010000094.1, forward strand.
TAGAAATTGAGGCGGCGGCAAATAGCCTCAAATAATGTTAGACTATTCAACAATTGAAGGGCTGAAAAACAAGGGGCAAACTTTACAGGCTCGAAAAATTTTCCCCGTCAGCCGAACCGAAAAATGGCAACACTTGGCGAAAAATTGCGAGAAGCGCGCGAGGCGCACGGCTACACTCTGCGGGAAGTCGCCGATAACACGCGCATTTCCGTCCGTCATCTCGAAGCCATCGAAGCTGACGATTACAGACCGCTGCCCGGCGGCGTTTTTAACAAAGGTTTTATCAAAGCCTTTGCCCGTTATGTCGGCGTTGACGAAAACGAGGCTTTGAGCGATTATATACGGCAGGTTAATCAGCAGGGAAGTACCGCTGATGATGAAGCACCGATTACGCGCCGACACGAAGTTTTTGTCGGCGACGAACCGCGCCGCCCGTTTTTAACCGTAGTTTTGGCGCTGATAATTTTAGGTTTGCTGACGTGGGGCGTCTATGCCGGTTTGCAGTGGTATCAAAACAGAGGAAACCAAACCGCAGCAGCAGTGTCGCCGACTCCGACGCCAGGTGGAAATTCAAACGTCGCCGCAACGCCGACTCCGACACCGGCTATTTCCGCTACAGATGGTTTGAAAGTGCAAATAAAAGCCGACAAGCAGGATGTTCCGATCACGCCTATTATTGACGGCAAGCCGCAAGCTCCAATCAGCTTAAAACCGGGCGAATCGCGCACTTTTGACGCGGCTCAATCTTTTAAATTGCAATACTCCAAATATCGCGTCGGAGAATTGCAGATGACAATTAACGGACAGCCGGCTAAAGTTCCGACAACGTCGAGCAATCCGAAGCTCAGAAATAATATCGAGTTTGAGGTTAACGCGAACAACTTAGCGCAGTATTTTCAGTAGAGTGAGTTTCAAAATCCGAAATCCAAAGCCCGAAGTCATAATGCGAAAGTGTGACTTCGGGCTTTGGATTTTAGACTATAAAGAGTTATGCAAATAAATGAAATTCAGGAAGGTTTGACTTTCGACGATGTTTTGCTTGTTCCGGCTTATTCGGAAATTCTGCCGCACGAAGCCGACACTTCGACGCAATTCACCAGAAATATTCGCCTTAATATTCCGCTCTGCTCGTCGGCAATGGACACCGTGACTGAAGCCGCGCTTGCCATTGCGCTCGCACAGCAAGGCGGAATTGGCGTTGTCCATAAAAATATGCCAATCGAACGGCAAGCCGAGGAAGTTGACAAAGTAAAACGCTCCGAATCGGGAATGATCGTTGATCCGGTGACGATTTTCCCCGATAGAACCGTCGCCGAAGCTCTCCAAATTATGGAGCATTACAAGATTTCCGGCGTTCCGGTCGTTGATTCAGAAGGACATCTCGTCGGAATCATTACCAACCGCGATTTGCGTTTTGAAACCCGTTTTGAAATTCCGGTTTCCGAAGTAATGACGCCGCAGCCGCTCGTGACGGTTCCGGTCGGCACGACTCTCGAAGAAGCAAAAGCCGTTTTGCAGCGCCATCGAATTGAAAAGCTGCTCGTTGTTGACAGCGAAAAACATTTAAAAGGCTTAATCACCGTCAAAGATATTCAAAAAGCGATTCGTTATCCGCTCGCGGCAAAAGACGAGCTGGGCAGATTGCGCGTCGCGGCGGCAATCGGCGCAACCGGAGATTTCCGAGAACGCGCCGCCGAACTCGTCAAATCGCGCGTTGACTGCATCGTGATTGACACGGCGCACGGTCATTCGTCGCGCGTTCTGGAAGCCATTAAAACAATCAAACGCGATTTCCCCGAAATGCAGCTCGTTGCCGGAAATGTCGGGACTTTTGAAGGAACACAAGCGCTGATTGAAGCCGGAGTTGACGCGGTTAAAGTCGGAATCGGTCCCGGTTCGATTTGCACCACGCGCGTTGTCACAGGCGCTGGCGTTCCGCAGATTACGGCAGTTACGGAATGTGTTCGAGCGGCGAAAGACAGCGGAGTTCCGATAATTGCCGACGGCGGAATTAAATATTCGGGCGATTTTGTCAAAGCAATTGCATCAGGCGCAGATTCGGTGATGATCGGCTCGCTGTTTGCGGGCGTTGAAGAATCGCCGGGCGAAACAATTCTTTATCAAGGCAGAACTTTTAAATCGTATCGCGGAATGGGTTCAATCGGCGCGATGCGAAAAGGCTCGAAAGACCGTTACGGGCAGGAAGGCACGATTTCCGAACAAAAGCTCGTCCCGGAAGGAATTGAAGGACGCGTGCCGTACAAAGGAACGCTCGCCGATATGGTCACGCAGCTCGTCGGTGGCTTGCGTTCTGGAATGGGTTATACGGGCTGCCGAAGCATCAGAGAATTACGGGAAAACGCGAAATTCGTTCGCATCACATCGGCAGGCTTGCGCGAGTCGCACGTTCACGACGTGATTATCACGAAAGAGGCGCCGAATTATCGTATAGAGTAAATCGAAAATAAAATAGAGTAAATCGAAAATAAAAAGGCTAGCTTTTTTGCTAGCCTTTGATTTTTAAAACAATCTTCTCAGTATGAGAATTTTATCTTGACAGCATCTTCTCCATTTGAGAAGATGCTGTCATTGAGACGCTAACTGATCTCTTTAAAAGAGTGAAAACAATTTAGGGATAAAATATGAAATAACCTTTTAAAGAACATCATTTATGCCCAAAATATGATTTATTCATATTTTCAGCATTGTCACTTAACCATCGGTTCCCGCTTTCGATTGAGTCACAACTCAATTGAAAGTTCGGCAGAGTTTACAGTCAACAGTGTAATCAATGCGCCGGGAAGATTTGGTTTCTCTTAGCTGCTATTTTTCAAGTGCAGCGGATAAAAAGAAGGAAGAAAGGATCATATATGAATTTTCGAAAGACTTTTC
>DASVRD010000095.1:0-12946 GCA_036388775.1 Pyrinomonadaceae bacterium
ACGAATTACGAATTACGGAATTTTCCTTTTGTTTTTACTGCTCACTGCTCACTACTCACTACTCACTGTAAAAGCGCAGATTGCCGTGCGCGGCGAACAGGTTTGGACGATGACCGCCAATGAACCGATTCGTGACGGTGTTGTTTTAATCAATAACGGCAAAATCGAGCGCGTTGGCGCGGCAAATTCGATTCAGATTCCGGCGAATTATCGAGTCATAAACGCTAAAGTCGTAACGCCGGGTTTGATTGACGCCCGCACGGTTGTCGGAATTTCCGGTTATCTCAGCCAGCCGCACGACCAGATGCAGGTTGAAACATCAGCCCCGATGCAGCCCGAACTACGGGCGATTGACGCTTACAACCCGGAGGAGAAATTAATTGAATGGCTCCGCTCGTTTGGCGTAACGACGATTCACACAGGACACGGAACGGGCGTCGCCGTTTCCGGGCAAACGATGGTTGCCAAAACCGTAGGCAAAACCGCCGACGAAGCGGCGATTGTACCGATGGCGATGATTGCCGCGACTCTCGGCGACAGCTCTTTGTTTTCCGGCGGTCGCGCGCCCGGCACGCGCGCCAAACAAATTGCAATGCTCCGCGCCGAACTGCTCAAAGCAACGGATTACAACCGCCGCGTTGACGATGCCAAAGGCGACGCCGCGAAGATGCCGACGCGTGAGCTGCGAACGGAAATGTTCGGGCGCGTTTTGCGCCGCGAGATTCCGATTTTGATAACCGTTCATCGTCATCAGGACATCGTGACGGCAATCAGGCTCGGCAAAGAATTTAATTTACGTTTGGTTTTGGACGGCGTTTCGGAAGCTCAGCGAGTGCTGCCTGAAATTAAAGCGTCGGGCTATCCGGTTTTCGTTCATCCGACAATGTTTCGCGCATCGGGTGAGACCGAAAAAATGAGTATGGAAACCGCTTCGAAATTAAAACAAGCCGGAATTCAATTCGCTCTGCAAAGCGGTTTTGAAGCCTATGTGCCGAAAACCCGCGTGGTTTTGCTCGAAGCGGGAATGGCTGCGGCAAACGGCTTGAGCCAGAGAGACGCGCTCGCTTCGATTACGATTGATGCAGCGCAAATCCTCGGAATTCAAGCCCGCGTCGGCTCGCTCGCTGCCGGAAAAGACGCCGATTTAGCCCTTTTTGACGGCGACCCGTTTGAATTTACGACGCATTGCGTCGGAACAATAATCAACGGCAATGTCGTTAGCGAAATTGTCCGCTAAAGATTAATTGAACCGCCGAGACGCAGTGACGCCGAGAAAGACAAAAGAGAATGATAACCTTTCTTTTTTTTCTTAACTCGGCGTCTCTGCGTCTCGGCGGTTCAACTTATGTTAATTCAGTTAATTCAAGAAAAGTCAGAGCGGCGCGTTCGAGTTCGATTCGGTCCTGTTCGTCAAAACGATTAAAGCTCGGACTGTCCAAATCCAAAACGCCGATGAGCCGTTCGTTTTTGACGAGCGGAACGACGATTTCCGAGTTTGAAGCAGAATCGCAGGCGATGTGGTCGGCAAATTCGTGAACATTTGGTACGACCAGCGTTTCGTGCTTTTCCGCCGCAGTACCGCAAACGCCGCGCCCCAGAGCAATTCGCACGCAAGCAGGTTTGCCTTGAAACGGTCCGACGACGAGTTCTTCACCGTTGAAAAAATAAAATCCAGCCCAGTTTAAATCGGGCAAAGTGTGAAAAATCAGCGCGGCGGTGTTAGCGGCGTTGGCGATGAAATCACGCTCTTCGCCGAGCAACAGCGGCAATTGCTCGTTTAGAGTTTGATAAACTTCGGTTTTGTCCATTCCGCCGATGGCGACTGTGCTAAACGACATATTTTTTCAAATCGCTTTCTTTTGATTTACAAATACTGACGAGACGTTGTAAAAATTGCAAACGAGTTTTTGCACTGAATAAATTCAAAATCAATCCGAAATATGTCGAAAATCGCCTTTGCTTCAATTTTGCTGTCTTTTCTTTTTCTTCAAACCGCGCCTGTCAATTCGCAAACGCCTTCGCCGACTGCGACGCCGATTGTCATCGCTACGCCGAGACCGACGCCGCAGGAAGAGTCGCCAATTGTCACGAAACATTCGATTCGCGCGGGCGCGCGGCAGTTGAATTATACGGTGACAACCGGATTTATGCCTTTGAAAAACCGCGACGGCGACACCGAAGCGCGCATCTTTTTTATGGCTTACACGCTTGACGGCGTAACGAATCCGGCGACGCGCCCGTTGATGTTTTCGTTTAACGGCGGTCCCGGTTCGGCTTCGGTCTGGCTGCATTTGGGCGCGCTCGGACCGAAGCGAGTCAGAATGGAAGACGACGGGATGATGCCCGCGCCGCCGTATGATTTGGTTGATAACGAACAAACCTGGCTGACCGAAACCGATCTGGTTTTTATTGATCCTGTCGGAACAGGCTACAGCCGCGTCGTTAGACAAGATCAGACGGCGAAATATTTTAGTCTCAACGGCGACATTGAATCGGTAGGCGAATTTATCCGGCTTTATTTGACGCGGCACGAACGCTGGATGTCGCCGCTTTTTCTGGTCGGCGAAAGTTATGGGACGACGCGAGCGTCGGGTTTGTCGAATTATTTGTTTGAAAAGGGAATCGCTTTAAACGGAATTGCGCTCGTCTCGACCGTGATGAATTTTCAGACGATTCGCTTTAACGAAGGCAACGATGTGCCTTACATTTTGATTTTTCCGTCTTACGCGGCAACCGCCTGGTATCACAAAAAGCTGCCCGCCGAAATGCAGCGCAAACCGCTCGCCGAAGTTTTGCGCGAAGCCGAAGATTTCGCCTCGCGCGATTTAACCGTTGCGCTAGCCGGAGGCGACCGGATGAGCGAAGCGGAAAAGCAAAAAACGCTCGACCGTTTTGCAGCTTTGACCGGCTTGAATAAAACTTTCATTGACAACAACAATTTTCGAGTCGAGCTAGGCAATTTCAACAAAGAACTGTTGCGCGACCGCAAACGCACGACCGGCAGGCTCGACAGCCGTTTTACCGGAATTGACCGCAGCGCGGGCGGAAATAATCCTGATTTCGATCCTTCGATGACCGCGATTCGACCGCCTTACACCGCCGCTTTTAACGATTACGTGCGGCGCGAGCTAGGTTTCAAATCAGACCTCGAATATTACATTTTGGGCGGCGGAATCGGGCAGTGGAATTGGAATACGAATAATAATTACGCCGACACCTCGACCGCTTTAAAAACTGCAATGGCGAAAAATCCGTTTATGAAATTGTTCGTCGCTTCCGGCTATTACGATATGGCGACGCCGTATTTCGCCGCCGAACACACGCTGGCTACGATGAATCTTGACCCGCAGCTTCGGCGAAACGTCACGACAGCTTATTACGAAGCCGGGCATATGATGTACATTGAAAAGAGATCGCTGGAAAAGTTAAAAAGAGACGTGACAGCGTTTCTGCAAAATGCTATTAAGAAACAATAGATTGAAAAAGGAGGTTTTTGGGAAATGCAAACCGTCAAGATTGATAAATTTGTCGAACGATTAACCGAAATTCCCGAAGAAAAATTCTGCGTCGGAAACGTTTACGATTTTCTGCGCGAAAATCCGGTCTGCAAAGATTCGCTCTCACCATATCTTTTTTTCAGCCGCAATTGCTATACGCGCAATTTGATTTACCGCAACGACCTTTTCGAGCTAATGGCGATTTGCTGGAACGTCGGGCAATCGTCGCTGATTCACGACCACGCAGACCAAAGCTGTTGGATGACAATGCCGATTGGAAAGCTCCGCATCAAAAATTTCCGCGTCCTCGAACAAAACCTCGAAACCAACTTTTGCCGATTAGAAGAATCCGACGAATTCGATTTAAAACCCCATTGCTCCGCCGAAGTACAATTGGAAGAACCCGTGCATCAGGTTTTGAATCTCCCGGAATTTAACGAGCAAGCCGTCAGCGTCCATATTTATTCGCGCCCGATTGACAAGTGTCTGGTTTTTTCAACTCAAAAAAATGAAGTGCGCTGGCGAACAATGTGCTACACGAGCAAGTTCGGGAAATTAATGCCCGATGCTCGTCTGTAACTTTTACACGTTTAACGCGAGGAAAAACTAAAACATGAAAAAACTGCTTTTTCTCTTTTCCTGCATGCTGTTTTTGTGTCTTTCGACCGAAGCTCAAGCGCAACAAGCAAATCCGGCGGCTTATAAACTGACAAACGTGAAAATCGTCCCGTTTGAAGGCGTCACCGGAAAATTTGAAGACGAAATCAAATCCAATTCGGACAAATCCTTTTTCAACGAATTGTCGAAATCTTTAATGGTCGTCGTCGAAGTTTCGGGAAAATCCGGCGATTACGCCAACCGTAATCTTGAAGTGATTATTACCGAAGGCAAAAAATCCAAACTCAAACAAACAACAATGATCGGCATTTTAAACGAAGCCGGAAAATTTTACGTTCCGATTTGGCTTTACGCGCCAATGTGCGGTGAGGTGGCAATCAACGCCCGCATAACCGGGCAAACAACGGCGGCAAAACAAACCAGAAAGATATTATTCCAGTGCGGCGAATAGATTCCTTTTAATAGCAATCAAACTGTCACGGCTTCGCGATATTCGCCCCAGACTTTTCTTAAACGATGCGAGATTTCGCCGACGGTCACATAATTTTCGACGCAATCCAAAATTCGCGGCAGCATATTTTCAGTTCCGCGCGCTGCTTCTTCGAGTTTTGCCAAAGCGTTTTCGGCTGCTTGTTTGTCGCGTCTTTCGCGCACGGCTCGGACTCTTTCAATCTGATTGCGCCCGATTGCTTCATCAACACGCAAAATCGGTATTGATTCGCCTTCATCGCTCCGAAAACGATTGACGCCGACGACAATTTCTTCCTGTTTTTCGACGGCGCGCTGGTATTCGTAAGCGGCTTCCTGAATCTCACGTTGCGGATAACCGTTTTCGATTGCCTTTAACATTCCGCCCATCGCGTCAATTTTTTCGATGTATTCGACGGCTTTTCGCTCAAGCTCGCTCGTCAAATGCTCGATTGCAAACGAACCGGCAAACGGATCAACCGTATCGGCGACACCCGATTCGTAGGCGACGACTTGCTGCGTGCGGAGTGCGATTCGCGCGGCGTTTTCCGACGGCAAAGCTAAGGCTTCGTCCATCGAATTTGTGTGCAGACTTTGCGTTCCGCCCAAAACAGCGGCGAGCGCCTGAATCGTCGTGCGGACGACGTTTACTTCGGGCTGTTGCGCAGTCAATGTCGAGCCTGCGGTCTGCGTGTGAAAACGGAGCATCATTGATTTCGGATCATTCGCGCCGAAACGGTCGCGCATTATTTTTGCCCACAAACGGCGAGCCGCGCGGAATTTACTGATTTCTTCCAAAAGATTGTTGTGCGAATTAAAGAAAAACGAGATACGCGGCGCGAATTTATCAACTTCCAAGCCAACTGAGATCGCTGCTTCAACATAAGCGATTCCGTCAGCCAAAGTGAAAGCGATTTCCTGTGCGGCGGTTGAACCGGCTTCGCGGATGTGATAACCGGAAATTGAAATCGTGTTCCAGTTCGGGACGTTTTCGGCGCAGTACGAAAATATGTCGGTGATTAAGCGAAGTGAAGGCTTCGGCGGATAAATATAAGTTCCGCGAGCGATATATTCTTTTAAAATGTCGTTTTGAATTGTGCCGTTGACTTTTGAAAAGTCAACGCCTTGTTTTTTAGCAACGGCGAGATATAAACAAAGCAGCGTCGAAGCCGTCGCGTTGATGGTCATCGAAGTCGAAACAGTGTCGAGCGGAATTTCGTCGAAAAGCCGCAGCATATCTTCCAGAGAATCAATCGCCACGCCGACTTTACCAACTTCGCCCGCCGCCAGTGAATCGTCCGAATCAAGCCCGATTTGCGTCGGCAAATCAAAAGCTACCGAAAGTCCGGTCGTGCCTTGCGACAATAAATATTTGTAACGCGCGTTTGATTCTTCGGCGGTCGCAAAACCGGCGTATTGGCGCATCGTCCAAAACCTGCCGCGATACATATTTCGCCGAACGCCGCGCGTGTACGGAAACGCGCCGGGCGCACCCAAATCTGTTTCATAATCAATTAGCGCAGTGTTAGTCGGATTAAAATCGTTCGGCAGCTCAATGCCGGAAGACGTTTGAAATCGTTCACGGCGTTCTGTTTTGGCTTTTTCGCTCATATTTTTAAGAAAAATTTGCTTGTTCAAAAATTAAAACACACGCCGAGCCGCAGGTTCAACGCGCTTGAAAAATTCGATTTGACCTGAACGGTTTTCTGACTTAGCATCGAGACAAATTTCGCTTTTTCGAGCGGCGAGGCATTATGGAATTAAACGACGAAGCTCAACAAGCGGTGCGCGAAGTCGGCGCGGCGATAAATGCGGCAATCGAACGCAGCCCGCGCGTTGCCGAAGCAATCGAGCGGCTGCGCGAATCCGGCTATGAATTGCAATTAACTTTGCGGCTCGAAATCGGTTTGCGCGAAATTGACGCCGAAGAAGCGACGGATTTTGCGTCCGAAGAAGATTTTAATCTCGAACTCACCGACGAAGATTTACGCACTTTGCGCCGGATGAAAATTCGCTTAGACCCGGAAGAAAACGAATAAACGGAGAACGGAGAACGGAGAACGGAGAACGAAAAATTCGCCTCCTTTCGTCGGTTCTCAGTTCTCAGTTCTCAGTTCTCAGTTGAACTATTTTAATTATTTCTCGGAAATCGAAGAATTGTTTGTTCGCAGGCGCGGCAAAAATCTATTGCTGTCGCCGCTCGATTGGGCTTTGATCGAGGCGTGGAAAGAGCGCGGCGTGCCGCTCGCGCTTGTTTTGCGGGCGATTGAAACGGTTTTTGAGAAAGCCGAGCTTGAACCAACTCGAAAACGTTCGATCAAATCGCTGCTTTATTGCCGCGATTCAGTTGAACGCGAATATGAAAACTGGTTGGCAGGGCAAACCGGGGCGGAAAATAAAAACAAAGAAATTAAAAACGAAGAAGTAGAAACGCCTGAAAAAGTTGAAGATTTGCCGGCTTCGCAGGGAGAAATTTTTACACATTTACAGCTTGCGGCAAAAAGGCTGCGACAACCGGCTTTAAATTTAAATCACAACTGGCAGCGGATTTCTGCGGAAGTTTTGGCAGCGCTCGATTCCGCGCGAAAAGAATTTCACAAAACCGCTGATCTGGAAAAGCTGGAAGCATTTTTGAGCGAGCTTGACCGCCGGATTGACAATGCTTTGCTCGAAAGTTTTCCGGCAGAGAAAAAAGCGGAGCTTGAAAGGGAAAACATCACCGGACTTCGACCTTACAAAAATCGAATGACCGAAGCGGTTTACCATCAAACGCTCCGCACGCTGCTCTTGAAATCGCTGCGCGAACAAGCCGAAATTCCGCGCCTAAGCCTTTTTTATTTGTAACTTTTTAATGAAGCAGCCGGAAATCGTCGAAGTTTTAATCGAGAAAATCGTGCCTGACGGTTTCGGTCTGGCGCACGCGGAAAATTTGACGATTTTCGTCCCGCTCGTCGCCGCCGGAGATCGCGCGCGAGTTCGCATCGAAAGAAAAAAAGGCAAAGTCGCTTTTGCCGAGCTTGTTGAGATTTTAGAGCCTTCCGCCGACCGAGTTGAGCCGCCGTGCCCGCATTTCGGAGTTTGCGGCGGCTGTGATTTCCAGCAATTGAATTACACAGCGCAGCTTCGGGCAAAAATCGAAATCATCCGGGATTGTCTGCGTAGAATCGGTAAAATTGACTGGCAAAAAGAAATTGAAATCGTGTCGTCGCCGAATGCCTGGAATTACAGAACCAGAGCGCAATGGAAACGCGACGGCAATAGGCTCGGTTATTTCGAGCGCAAATCGCATCGCGTTTGCGACGTGCGGGTTTGTCCGATTTTAACCGAAACTTTGCAAAAAACTTTGCAGTCGGCGAGAGAAAATTCCCATTGGAATTTTGCAGAACTCCGCGCGACAGCGAGCGGCGAAACCGTTTCTCTCAATTTTGCGAACACAAAAACCGACGCCGAACCGGACGAAAATTTTTATGCCGCAAACAAAATTCAGGAAGAAAACGACCGAACCGACGCTTCGTCCCGAAAATCAAAAGCCGAAGAAATCAATTTAAAAATCGGCGATTTCGATTACAGCTTTAGCGCGGACGTTTTTTTTCAAGTCAATCACGGGCTTTTGCCCGAATTTGTTGAAACCGCAATCGGAAAAGCCGAGGGAAATCTGGCGCTCGATTTGTATTGCGGCGTCGGGCTTTTCACATTGCCGTTGGCGGCTAAATTTAAGAAAGTTGTCGGAATCGAAGGCAATCGTTTGAGCATTCAATTTGCAAAATCGAATGCCCAAACTGCCGATTTGGAAAATGTTGATTTTGAAGTTTCGGCAGTCGGTAATTGGCTTGAGCAAAATGCCGCGAAACTTGCCGTGATTGATTTTGTTTTGCTCGATCCGCCGCGCAGCGGGGCGGAAACCGGGACGATTGAGATTTTGATTCGCTTGCAGCCTGAAAAAATCGTTTATGTTTCCTGTAATCCAGCGACGCTGGCGCGCGATTTACGGGCGTTGGCGGCGGGCGGTTACGAAATCGAAAAAGTTCGCGCGTTCGATTTTTTTCCGCAAACTCATCACGTTGAAACGATTGTTCATTTATCTTCAAAAGGCGCGTAAATTGACTCTTTTTTCTAATACCTTTAGATTATCGGTTGAATTCCCGAATTTTCGGGTCACGGATGCAGTTAAAAACAAATGCGTATTTTAGTCACCGGCGGAGCCGGATTTATCGGCTCTCATCTCTGCGAGCGCCTTTTAAGCGAAGGCAACGAAGTTCTCTGTCTGGATAATTTTTTTACCGGCAGACGCGAAAACATTTCTCATCTCCTCGACGATCACCGTTTTGAGCTGATTCGACACGACGTAATCGAACCGATTCTGCTCGAAGTTGACCAAATTTATAATCTGGCGTGTCCCGCTTCGCCTGTGCATTATCAATATAATCCCGTCAAAACTGTAAAAACGAGCGTGATGGGAATGATTAATATGCTCGGAATGGCAAAGCGCGTCAAAGCAAGAATTTTGCAGGCTTCAACTTCAGAAGTTTACGGCGATCCGCTGATTCATCCGCAAACCGAAGATTACTGGGGAAACGTAAATCCAATTGGATTTCGCAGTTGTTACGACGAAGGAAAGCGTATCGCCGAAACTTTGATGATGGATTATCATCGCCAAAACGGCGTTGATACACGAATTGTCAGGATTTTTAACACTTACGGACCGCGAATGCTCGAAAACGACGGGCGCGTGGTTTCAAATTTTATTGTTCAGGCTTTGCGCGGCGAAGATTTGACGATTTACGGCACGGGCGAGCAAACGCGGTCGTTTTGTTATGTTGACGATTTGGTTGACGGTTTAATTCGCTTGATGAACACCGAGGCGGAAACGATTAACGATCCGGTCAACATCGGTAATCCGGGCGAATTTACGATGAACGAGCTGGCGCGCGAAGTGGCTGAAGCGTGCGGAAAAGAAATAAAGATCAAACATCTTCCCTTGCCGCAGGACGACCCGAAACAGCGTCAGCCAAATATTACGCGCGCCAAAGAGCTTTTAGGCTGGCAGCCGCACGTTCCCCTGCGTGAAGGTCTCAAAAAGACTGTGGCTTATTTCGCTGCCAGAGTTAACAAATCAAACGAGTAAAAATAGTTTAGAATTTAAGTTTTTGATTCAATTTTTATTATGAAGTATTTAATCACGGGCGGAGCGGGCTTTATCGGTAGTCATTTGGCTGATCGCCTGCACAAAGACGGACACGAAATCACGATTATTGACGATCTTTCGACCGGGCGCTATTCAAACATCGCTCATCTCGAAGGCGAGCCGGGCGTTCAGGTTTTGATTGACACGGTTTTAAACGCCAAATTAATGGAAGAGCTTGTGCGCGACGCCGACCGTGTTTTGCATATGGCGAGCGCCGTCGGCGTCAAGCTGATTATGGAGCATCCGGTCAAAACCATCGAAACGATTTTCCGCGGCACTGACATCGTTCTAGGTTTTTGCTCGCGTTATCGCAAACGCATTTTGATTCCGTCAACGTCCGAAGTTTACGGCAAAGGCACGTCGGTTCCGTTCCGCGAAGAAGACGACGTTCTAACAGGCGCAACAAGCAAGCATCGCTGGGCTTATGCCTGCGCCAAATCTTTGGACGAATTTTTGGCGCTCGCGCATTGGAAAGAATCGCGCCTGCCGGTCGTCGTTGTTCGTCTTTTCAACACGGTCGGACCTCGCCAGACCGGGCAATACGGAATGGTCGTCCCGCGTTTCGTTCACGCGGCTTTGAAAAACGAGCCGATTCCGGTTCATGGCGACGGCAATCAATCGCGCTGCTTCGGTCACGTCGCCGATGTCGTCGAAGGTTTGCTGACACTGCTCGAAACGCCAAGCTGTTTCGGTCAGGTCATTAACATCGGAAACGATCAGGAAACTTCGATTAAAGAGCTTGCCGAAACCGCGATTAAAATGACCGGCAGCCGGAGCGAATTGCGCTATATTCCTTACAACGAGGCTTACGGCGAAGGCTTTGAAGATATGCAGCGCCGCGTGCCGTCTCTGGATAAAGCCAAAGGTTTAATCGGTTATCAGCCAACCCGAACGCTCGCCGACATCATCAACGACGTAGCCGACGAGTTTCGCCGCGAACATCAGCCCGAAGCAAACAAAGCCGGCGCAAACTGAAATCAATTACGAGTTACGAATTTCAAATTACGAATTAAGGAAATTTAATTCTTTAGTTCCACAATTCGTAATTCGTAATTTGAAATTCGTAATTGAATGAAGAATCTGTTTTTATTTCTTTTGATAGCCGCGTTTTCTTTTTCCGCTTCGGCTCAAAATAAAACGACCGGTGGCGTGCGCGGAAAAGTGCGTTTGACCAACGGCAGCTCGATTTCAGGCGCGCGCGTCGAGGCGCAACAGGATGAAAAATCAATCGCTTCGACCAGAACCGACCGCAAAGGCGAATTTCAACTCGACGGTTTAAAACCCGGCGTTTACGATCTCGTTTTCACCAAAGACGGTTTGGCGCAAGGCACTCTGCCGCGTGTCGAAGTAAAAGCCGGAGAAGTGTCCAGATTAACCAAGCTCGTGATGGCGACCGATCAGGGAACGCTGGCAATTGTGCGCGGGAGCGTTTTCGACGCCAACGGTCGCAGCGTTTACGGCGCGAAAGTCGAAATATTTAAAATCTCCGGCGGCGAGAAAAAAGTATCGCAGATTTTCAGCAGCCAAAGCGGCGAATTCACCTTCAGATTGCCGCCCGCCGATGCGCGTTACCGCGTCGCAGTCACAATTGACGGCGCTGAGCGCGGCAGCGAGCAGGTCGAAATCAACGGCGCGCAAGTTTACCGCGTCGCGGTTTCGCTCAAACCTAAAACCGAATAAAACAAAGAGTTAGAGGCAAAACGTCGGATTAACTCAGATTTTTTCTAATCTGTTTAATCCGACGTTTTCCGTTTTATCTATATCCTAATTTTTTCTTTAACTAACAATTTCGGGATATTCGTCGTCCTCGTTGCCGCCCGAAACGTTGTTTTGATCTTGCTGCATTTGGGTAACTACGAGCGGAAACTCGTTGAAAAGATTTGAATTGACGAGCGTTTGCACCGAGTAAGTTCCGACTTCGGGAAAGCTGGGATTGACGAAAAAGCTGACGTTATCGGCGAAACCGCCTTCCTGCAAAGCAATTTGCGTCGGCTGAGAGCTGACGACCACATTCATTTTGTCGGGAGACAAAATCCGCACTTCCGCCATATAATTTCCCGCGCCCGTCCAATGCTGGACTACGGCGAATTTAATCAGCGTAACGGGAACGCGCTCGACCATAATGTTTTGAAAAATGCCCATCAGCGACAGCTTGTTTCCCATTTCCAGCCGCACGTCGTCGCATAAAATCGTGTAACCGAGTTGTAAATTTTCGTTTGCCATATTTTTAAAATTAGGCTAGATTCTCTCACAATTCGTCAAATTTCCTTACCTGCTATGAACAAACTTTTTTACGGCGATAATTTGGACGTTTTGAGAAAATACGTCCGCGACGAAACGGTTGATCTTTGCTACATTGATCCGCCGTTTAATTCCAAACGCAACTACAACCAGATTTATAACAACATCGGAGGCGAAGACCGCGCGCAGGCGCAGGCTTTTGTTGATACGTGGACTTGGGACAGGCACGCCGAAAGTTGTTACGAGCAGATTTTACAAAACGAAAACGGCGTCCAGACAACGCAATCAATCACGCTCGTCACGGGTTTGAAAGCCGTTCTCGGCAAAGGCTCTTTGTCCGCCTATTTTGATTAGATTGATTTTACTTTGGCAGAGCTTCAAAAAAAGAAGTATAATTTTCAATTGATTAGGTTGGAAGTTTGAGGTTTTTATGTCAAAAAAGTCGTATCACGTTATTGCTAAAGTTGATGGTGGATGGAGTGTTAAAAGGTCTGGCGCTGAACGTGCTGCGAGAAATTTCCCTACTCAGGAAGATGCTATCAAATATGGTAAAAGTATAAGTAAAGCTCACGCTGCCGATCTGGTCATACATCGTAAAGACGGTAGGCTTGCAAGTAAAGTCTCTTATTCAAAGTTATCAAGTACGGGAAAAGACAGCTAAATAGTATTCACTGATGATATGCCAAACTCATCCGATTCGGATTTTGAGAAAAACATATTTATTAACTGCCCTTTTGATGATGAATACCGGATACTGCTTCAACCACTTTTATTCACGATAATTTATTTCAATTTCAATCCTAGAATAGCCACCGAACGTTCAGATTCCGGTGAGCAAAGAATTGATAAAATCTGTGAATTGATTAAGTCATCAAAATATAGCATCCACGATTTATCAAGACTTCAAGCTAAAAAGAAAAAAGAATTTTATCGTCTT
>DASVRD010000096.1:0-7404 GCA_036388775.1 Pyrinomonadaceae bacterium
CGTAGAATACGGAGATTGTTACGATACGATGGGCGCCTGCGGCGGCGGAAACAGCAATCGTCACTTCAACGCTCGATACAAAAGACAATTGGATTGGCTGACCGAAGCTGATGTCCAAACCGTTACAGGCACGGGAAATTATCGAATTTACGCGCATGATTCGGCTGGCGGCGGAATACGCGCGCTGAAAATCAACAAAGATTCGACTAAGAGTTATTGGGTGGAATTTCGTCAGTTAACGGCTGGAAACGCTCTCAACGGCGCACTTGTTCGCTGGGATTACGCCAACCAAAATTTCCGCGAAACTCAGTTATTGGATATGACTCCTTCGACCTCAACAACCGGAGACGCGCCGCTTCTCGTCGGACAAAGTTTTTATGACGCGGCAAGTCAAATCAGAATCACGGTTCTCGGTAAAGGAAACACTTCGCCGGAAAGTCTCGATCTCAGAGTCGAATTGAATAATCAATCGAGCGAATGCTCATATTCGCTTTCAGCGGCGGGCGCAAGTATTCAAGCGAGCGGCGGCACGGGCAGCCTCAATGTTACAGCTCCGGCAAACTGCGGCTGGACGGCGGCGAGCAATCAAAGCTTTGTCTCGGTAACATCGGGATCGAGCGGATCGGGAACCGGGACAATCAGTTATTATGTCGGACAAAACGCGAGCGGCAGCGCACGCACGGCGACAATAACAATCGCCGGACAAGCGTTTACCGTCACTCAATACGGAGCTAATATCTCTACTGCGCCGCGCTCGGTTTTATATGATTTTGACGGCGACGGGCGAGCGGACGTTTCGGTTTATCGCCCGACCGACGGAACCTGGTATTTATCCAATAGCCGTGAAGGATTTGCTGGAATCGCTTTCGGATTGCCGACCGATAAACCGGTCGCGGCTGATTATGACGGCGACGGCAAAACAGACGCCGCCGTTTATCGAGACGGAAATTGGTATTTACAGCGCACGTCGTATGGCTTTGCAGGAATCAATTTCGGTTTACCGACCGACATTCCCGCGCCCGCGGATTATGACGGCGACGGACGTGCCGAAATCGCAGTTTTCCGCCCGTCAAACGGAACATGGTATTTCTATAATTTGGCAAACAATGCGTTCAGCGCAGAGCAGTTCGGAATGTACGGCGACAAACCGACAGCCGCGGATTTTGACGGCGACGGAAAAGCGGACATCGCGGTTTATCGTCCTTCCGACGGCACCTGGTATTTGCAGCGCTCGCAGCTCGGCTTTACGGCTGTCCGTTTCGGAGCGGCGGACGATACGCCCGTCGCGGCTGATTATGACGGCGACCGCAAAGCCGACGTTGCTGTTTTCCGACAAGGCGACTGGTATTTTTTGAACAGCTCAAACGGGCAATTCGGAGGCGTTAATTGGGGAATTGCCGCAGACAAACCGGTTCCAGCCGATTACGACGGCGACGGCAAAGCCGATCCGGCTGTTTATCGCGGCGGGACGTGGCATATTCTGCAATCTGCGGAAGGTTACAAAGCGGCTGGATTCGGGCTTGATTCCGATCTCCCGGTTCCCGCTTCGCAGCAGTAAATCTCAAGATTACAATCTAATTTAATTTTATCGGAGCGTGTTTTATCACGCTCCTTTTTTTTGAAGAATTATTTTTCAAGTTATAGTAATTTCGGTTTATGAAAAATAAGATTGCCGGTTATTTGCTTTTAATTTTTGTCTTTGTCCACGTTTCTTTCGGGCAGGAAACGGTAAATCAGAACGTTATAGCGCGGATTAAAACCGAAGGGTTTCAAAATTCCCAGATAATGGAAACGCTCGGCTATTTGACGGACGTTTTCGGACCGCGTTTGACCAACTCGCCGAATGAGCGCGCGGCGCAGAAATGGGCGCGCGACAAAATGACTCAGTTTGGATTGCAAAACGTGCAGCTCGAACCCTGGGGAAATTGGGGCAAAGGCTGGAGCGTCCAGCGGTTTTCGGTTGAAATGACCGCGCCCACTTACGACCGTTTAATAGCTTATCCGCTTGCCTGGTCGCCCTCGACGAAAGGCGCGATGACGGGCAATCCGGTTTTGGTTTCAATCAAATCGCCCGCCGATTTCGCCAAATATCGCGGCAAATTAAAAAATGCGATTGTTTTAAACGGGCGTTTTGATTTCAACAAACCCGAAGCTCGTTCGGAGAATTTTTTCAAACGATTGACCGATGAAGAATTGACGAAAGCCGCTAAAGCCGTCGAGCCGACGCAGCAGGGCGTATTGGGCGATCCCGTAAAATCTTATTGGGACGAAGAAAAAGACTGGCTCGAATCTCTGGCAAAGGCAAAGGAAATCTACAAATTTTTCCGCGACGAAGGCATTGCCGCGTTGATTACGCCGAGCCGTCGCCCGAATGCCGTTATCGGCGTACAGGGTTTTTACGACACCGAAGCAAACAATAATTTGCCTGCTTTTGTCGTTGCGCGCGAGCAATACGCCCGAATTGTCCGGCTGTTAGACAGAAACATTCCGGTCAAGCTCGAATTGAATTTGCAAGCCGCATTTACCGACGACGCGACGGGTTATAACGTTATCGGCGAAATTCCGGGCGCGGATAATAAATTAAAAGATGAAGTCGTGATGCTCGGCGGTCATTTCGATTCGTGGCATTCGGCGACCGGGGCGATTGATAACGCGGCTGGCTGCGTCGTGATGATGGAAGCCGCCAGAATTTTAAAAGCAATCGGCGTGCGACCGCGCCGGACAATTCGCGTTGCGCTCTGGTCGGGTGAGGAACAGGATTATTACGGTTCGATGGGCTACGTCAAAAAGCATTTCGGCGATCCGGTGACAATGAAATTGCTGCCGGAACATTCCCGACTTGCCGCTTATTACAATTTAGACAACGGTTCGGGACAAATTCGCGGCATTTTTTTGCAGGGAAACGAAGCTGCGCGCCCGGTTTTTGAAGCGTATTTAAAACCGTTCGATTATCTCGGCGCTTCGACCGTGACGATTTTAAATACAGGCGGAACCGACCATATGGCGTTTGATGCAGTAGGACTTCCCGGTTTTCAATTTGTCCAGGACCCGCTCGATTACGACACGCGAGTTCATCACACGAATCTGGATGTTTTTGAAGCCGCAATCGAACAGGATTTGAAAATCAACGCCGTGATTATTGCTTCGCTCGCTTATCACACGGCGATGCGTGATGAAAAATTGCCGCGCAAATCTCTTCCGACACCTCAAAGCAAATAAAGAATACGCTATTAGAGAACAGAGTTCGGATTATCAAAAATGAGAGCTGTTCAAAGAAAATTATCTAAATCTTTTAAGGCGTTTTTCGATTCGGAAAAAACCGGCGGCATTCTGCTGATCGTTTGCACCGTTGTTTCGCTCGTTCTGGCAAATTCGTTTCTCGGCGAAAATTATTTGAGCATCTGGCATTTTTACGTCGGCGGCTTGAGCGTTGAGCATTGGGTCAATGACGGGTTGATGGCGATTTTCTTTTTGCTCATCGGTCTGGAACTCCAACGCGAGCTTTACAACGGCGAATTATCCAATTTCAAAAACGCGCTTTTGCCGATTATCGCCGCGCTCGGCGGAGTCATCGTTCCGGCGCTGATTCATTTTTCGCTTAACGCCGGAACCGAAACGCAGGCGGGAATCGGGATTCCGATGGCGACCGATATTGCTTTTGCGCTCGGCGTTCTGGCGATTCTCGGAAATCGCGTTCCGGCTTCTTTGAAAGTTTTCCTGGCGGCTCTCGCAGTGATTGATGATTTGTGCGCGATTATCGTAATTGCGGTTTTTTACACGGCGGAGCTTTCATTCTTATACCTTGTGGGCGCGCTTGCAGTTTGGGGATTGCTCTTTGTTTTGAGTCGTTTTTTTAAAGTAACGTCGCTCGCGCCTTATCTGATATGCGGAGCGTTGATGTGGTTTTTGATGTTAAAATCCGGCGTTCACGCGACGATTGCCGGAGTTCTGCTGGCGTTTACGATTCCGTTTTCGGCGAAAGAAGACGACGCGGAATCGCCGTCGCATCGGCTCGAACATTTTTTGCATAAACCCGTCGCGTTTGTCATTTTGCCGATTTTCGCGCTGGCGAATACGGGAATTATCATCGGCGCAGATTGGTATCAGAATTTATTGTCGGCAAACAGTTTGGGAATAATCGGCGGGCTTGTGCTGGGCAAACCTTTAGGAATTACGCTGATCTGCTTTATCGCCGTATCAATCGGCATTTGCAGACTTCCGCTCGATTTGAGTTGGCGGCACATCTTCGGCGCAGGGATTCTTGGCGGAATCGGCTTTACGATGTCAATCTTTATTACGAATCTAGCTTTTGTCGGCAGCGCGGAAACAATTAATGCCTCGAAAACGGCTATTTTGCTGGCTTCGCTGATTGCGGGGACAATCGGATTTTTGTGGCTTAAAATGCTTGGACAACCAACTGCGGTTGATCTTGACGCGGATACGATGGATTTTCACGCAAACGAAATTTAAAGCAAATCCGTCAATATTAACAACCGATTTGTAAATCAATGCGGTACATTAATGCTGCGCTTGCCTTTCATACGGCAATGCGCGGCGAGGATTTCCGAGAAAGGCGTTGCCATAACCGCAATAATTTATCTGAAATTGCGATGTTAAATGAGGAAACAATTAAAACTCAAAACGCCGGATTCTATTCTTCGGCGTTTTTGTTTGTTCTGCTTTTGGCGACAAATTTCGGGCAAGCCGTTTTTGCGCAAAACTCCGCGCAAGGAAAAACGCCGGTTATCGTCATTCCCGGTCTTGTCGGTTCGGAATTATTCAATAAACAAACCGGCAAAAGCGTCTGGTTTCGGCTCGGTCGCTCGAAAAAAGACGATTTGCGGCTTCCGCTTTCGGAAAATCTGGAATCAATGCGCGACAATCTCGCTCCGCGCGACGCTCTGCGCGGTGTCAAAATCGGATTTCTGCCGCGCAAGCAGATTTACGGCAGCTTGATTGAAGCGCTCGAAAAGCAAGGTTACGAAGAAGGTAGCTGGGAAAATCCGAAAGCGTCTGACACGCTTTTCGTTTTCGCCTACGATTGGCGGCGCGATAACGTCGAAAACGCCCGGCTTTTAATCGAAAAAATCGAAAATTTAAAACGCCTACTCAACCAGCCGAATTTAAAATTTAATGTAGTCGCGTATTCAATGGGCGGACTCATCGCGCGTTATGCGGCGATGTACGGCGCGGCGGATTTACCCAATTCGGATGAGACGCCGCAGCTTGATTGGGCGGGAGCAAAGCATTTCGACCGAATCGTTTTAATCGGAGCGCCGAATCAAGGCTCGCTGCTTGCGCTCAAATCGCTGGCGGACGCATTTGCTATTTTTCCGTTTAATCAGAATTTGCCGTTCGTCCAAAAAATAACGAAATTCGATTTGTTTACGATGCCTGCGGTTTTTCAACTGCTTCCGAACAACGACGCTTTCAAAGTTTTCGATGAAAATCTGCGCCCGCTCAAAATTGATATTTACGACGCGCAAAATTGGGAAAAATACGGCTGGGGCGCTTTAAACGACGCCCGGTTCGCCAAACAGTTTGACGCCGCTGACCGCAGCAGAGCGCGCCCGTATTTTCTCAAAGTCCTTGAACGCGCGAGACGCTTTCAAACTGCTTTGAACAACGATTCCGGCGGCGGACAGCCGATTTCAATTTTTCTCATCGGCGCTGACTGCAAAACGACGCTCGATTCGATAATTGTTTACCGAGACCAAAAAAACAAAAGCTGGAAAACGCTCTTCAAAGCCAAAGAATTTGTGCGCGGCGACGGCAAAAAGGCGTCTGAGGCGGAATTGAAAAAGATATTGTTTGCGCCGGGCGACGGAATTGTTTCCAAGCGCTCGCTTTTAAACGACCAGGCTGCGCCGCTCGGCGAAACGCCCGCCGGGTTTCAATGCGAAGAACATAACCTTTTGGTAACTAATAGAGCGATTCAAGCTAGTTTGTCACAATTGCTCAAATAAAATGTAAGCCGGAAACTTAATGAAAACGCCCGAAATCGTTCAGCGTTTTCGCTTATATCTTTCCATCGTCATATTAAATCCGAGCGTTTTTTCCTGAATCAATTTGTTGAGTTTTTTTCGTTCCGCTTCATCTTTGCAACCCGCAAGCTGTTCTTTCAAATCATTAATCTCGCGCAGCATTTCAACTTCCGGCGGCAAAATGTTGCCGCTTTTAAGAACCGAATAACCCAGCCTTAAATCTTCCGGCGTACTAAAATACTCATCCAAATTGAGCGGTTTGCCCGCGCCTTTGAGGTTGTCGAACAAACCTTCGCTCATTCCTTTTTGAATCTGGTCTTCGATAAATTTATTAAATGACATAAATGCAAAACCTCAATAAAAATAACGATTTTTTCCAAAGATTGTTCTGATGCGAAAAAACGCGATTTGTTTTGAAGCGGCAAGAAAATTTTGATGTTAGTGGAAAACCGAAATAGAATACGAGCCTTTTCCAATACAATTGAAAAGTTGTCTGCAAAAACTCGGAAGCGGCAAGCTAAGTCGTAGGTTTATTGTAAAACCTGAAAGCGTTAAACTATCATCTAATTTTAAGCAAATAACAGAAAGGTATTTTTAATAATGGCAAACATTCGAGAAGCAGTGATTATCGGCGCGGCGCGAACGCCGACCGGAAAATTCGGCGGCTCTTTGAAACCTTTTTCGACGACGGATTTGGGTTCGATTGTCGTTAAAGAAGCTGTCAAGCGAGCGGGCGTCAAACCCGAAGACGTTGATGAAGTAATTATGGGCTGCGTTGTGCAAGCCGGTTTGGGACAGGCTCCGGCGCGACAGGCGGCTTTGAAAGCCGGTTTGCCGCATACGGTTTCGGCTCTGACGGTGAATATGGTTTGCGGTTCGGGATTACGCGCCGTGGCTTTGGGAGCGCAAAACATTCAGCTTGGCGACGCGGAAATCGTTATTGCGGGCGGAATGGAATCAATGTCGAATATTCCTTACGCGATGCCCGGCGCGCGTGATGGGATGCGAATGGGCGACGGCAAAATCGTTGATTTGCTCGTTCACGACGGTCTCTGGTGCGCATTTGAAAATTGGCATATGGGCAACACGGGCGAAGTCGTTGCCGAAACTTATTCAATCGGGCGCGACAAGCAGGACGAATACGCGATGAACTCGCATTTAAAAGCTGCCGAAGCGCAAAAAGCCGGAAAATTTAAAGACGAAATCGTTCCCGTTTCGATTCCGCAGAAAAAAGGCGAACCCGTTTTGTTTTCGGAAGACGAAACAATTCGCGCCGACACGACTGCCGAATCGCTCGCAAAACTCAAAGCCGCGTTTAAAAAAGAAGGCGGAACCGTGACAGCCGGAAACGCTTCGTCAATCAACGACGGTGCGACGGCGCTGGTTTTGACTTCGATGGAAAAAGCCAACGAAATGGGCG